>CAMYMC010000026.1 GCA_947259365.1 uncultured Acidimicrobiaceae bacterium
ATGATCGACACGAACGCGACGACGAGCACGGCCGGCCTCCGCAGGAAGCTCTTCCGTCTTCTCGTTGTCATTTCCTTCTTCCTTCCTTCCTTACCTACGTGGTGTTGTCGGGAGGTGGTGACTCCCCCACCGTCGGTCTCGCTCCCTTCGAGCGACGGTCATGGGGGGTAACCGGGTGGGTGGCCCTCGCCCGGTCCTCCATTGCTCCCGCACCGGGGGAGCCCGGCTCAACCCGGTGTCGAATACATGCAGGGGACATCGGCGCGGTGGGGAGGCGAGGCGGCAGCGGCGGCGTGCGCTCATGGCGACGGCTCCTCGACGGGATCGCCGTCGGCCGGGAGAGGCTCGGCTGGCGGTTCTGTGGTCGGGTCGGCGCCGGCGTCGCCAGTCGCAGGATCGTCGGGTGGCTCGCCGCCTCCATCGCCGCTCGGCGGGTCGGTGGACGCGCCGTCCGTCTGGGCGGTCGGCGGCCGCGGCGGCGTCGGCGCCGAGGCGTTGGGGTTGTGCCCGGCCGCCGCGGCGTCCTCGCCGCCGTCGGGCGGGAGGTCGGCCGGCTCTTGTGCCGCCTGGTCGGCTGCGGCTCCGAGTGCTTCGGGGTCGGGGACGGCGACGAGCGCCGCGTCGCCGACGGGATCGTTCTCGCCGGCGACGACGGTGAAGACCTCGGTGCGGGCGAACCATCGTTCGTCCTCACCATCGCCTTCGGACCAGACCTCGAACAGATCGTCGACGACGATCGCCGTCTCCTCGATCTCGAGCTCCTCCATGAGCGCCTCGAGATCGACCTCGATCTCGACTGCCGGGTCGCGGAACCCGTAGGCAGCCGGGGCTTCGAACTCGAGGTAGTACTCGCCTGGCTCGAGGTCGACGAACTCGTAGTTCCCCGCCTTGTCGGTCTTGCGTTGGGCGACCTTGTCGTCGGAGGTCTCGTAGAGCACGACGGTGACCTTGCGGACCTCCGGCTCCAGCGCGGTCTCGTCGTGGACCTTGACGCCGTCACGGTTGAGGTCATGCCAGGCATGACCCGACAGCACACCCAGCTCCGGTGGCGCCGGCGGTAGCTCCTCACCCGGCGGCTCGGCAGGTGGCTCCTCAGCCGGAGGCTCCTCACCCGGAGGCTCGACAGGCGGCTCGGCAGGTGGCTCCTCAGCCGGAGGCTCCTCACCCGGAGGCTCCTCACCCGGAGGCTCCTCACCCGGAGGCTCAGCAGGCGGCTCCTCAACCGGAGGCTCCGCCGCAGGCTCCTCGGTAACGGGCTCGACGACCGCCGGTTCGGCGACCTCCTCCGCAACGACGGGTGCTGCAGCCTCTGGGGACGGCTCCGGTGGCGGGAGGATCGTGAGCCTGATCTCGACGGGTCGCTCCTCGAAGACGGACCAGCCGTAGAAGCCGGGGCCTCCCGGTGCGCCGCTCGTCCACTGCACGAACGTGACCCGGCCGACGAGCCGCTCCGCAGCCTCGAGCCCGCCGTCCTCCTCCGGCAGCGGAAACACGAGGGACACGTCGAGTGTGAGCTCGAGAACCTCGCCGGGGTCGAGCTGGGGATCGAGCTCGATGAGCGACCCCAGCAGGGAGCACATTGAGCCCTCGAAGAGGACGCCGGCGTCGGCTTCGGTCACCGAGACCTCGAAGAGCGAACACTGGTCCCCGTCGCCGTCGTCCGGGCTCCGGGTGAAGCGCAGGTACGGAGTGACAGGGATCGAGCCGTCGTTGGCGAGGCCGAACGACCCCGACTGCGACGTGACCTCGCACGCGACGATGAGGTCGGTTCGATCATCTGGGTCGTCGTCGTCGGGACCGTCGAAGGCACCGTCCGGCGGCCACAGCCCCGTACCGGTGAGGGTCGTCCGCTCGATGTCCGGTCCGTGCTTGACGTCGACGACGATCTCTGCGTCCCCGGGCACGACCTCGTATGTGAATCCCACGTAACGGTCGGCCTCGACCCCGTGTGCGACCCAGCCGAGGATGTCGACCCTCGGAGCGCCGCCGGCGAAGGTGACGGAGACGGGTTCGCCGATGCGCACGGGGTAGGGGACGATCGAAAGACTCGGATCCCCTACTTCGATGCCGTCCTCCTCGATCTTGACGGCGCCCGTCCCGCTGGATGTGGGCGGCTCCGGGGGTTCGACGGTCGGATCCCAGAGGCGGACGAACGAGATTGGATCGGCCGGGAAGCGGGTTTCACAGAAGAAGGGGAGGTGAGCCGGTGGATCGTCGAGGCCCACGCCGAGCACTCCGGTGTTCATCTCGGTCGACACACGCACCGTCGCCGTCCAGTGGGCGTACGAGACCCCGCCTGTGTACGCGACGATCACACCCACGATCGCGGCGATCGCCACGGCCTTGCGGGCCAACGGATAGCCGATGACCATCGCGGTGCGGGGACCGGCCATGGTCGGAGTCGGCGATGTCGCCAAGAGCCGGGTACCCGGGAGGGGGTGACGCACGGGAACCTGCACCGCCGCCAGGTTCGCGAGGACGCGGCGACGCCGAGCCCGCCGGAAGCCGAGCATCGACCACGGCCAGAGGACGCGTCGGCTCATGAGCGAGCCGCGCATCGCGGCCGACCGTCACGCCTCGGAGCGCATCGGCAGTACCATGGAGGTGCGGTTCTCGTCGTCAAACCCTTCCAGTACGGGTGGCGCGAGACGTGCGTGGGGGCTCCGTGTGATCAGCGTCGGGCCCCGACGCGCGTCGAATGGCTCGTTCCTCGATGAACTCCCGCCTACCCGATGACGCCGCGACAGCCCACGTCACCGGTCACGGCAGGTCGTGGAGCGCTCTCCCTTCTCCCTCCTGGCGAAGCTACCAGCCTGTGCCAACGGGGTCCGTAGGTCGACAGGCCCATATATGAAGTTCATAGCTCGATGAATGGGAGGTTGATGCCCCAAAGCGAGTCACGAGGTCGATCGAGCGATGACCACCTGGCCGGAACGCGCGCTTCGGACCGTCCCCACTCGTGGCCTCGCTTCGTCGCACGGGCACCTCGCTCCCGCATCCGACGCTACTTGGCCGTCTCGAGACTCCGTAGGGACGAAAGACCCCAAGGGCGCGGTCCGAATTACCGACCCCTGAACTGCGGGGGGCGCTTCTCGCGGAAGGCGGCGACGCCTTCGCGGAGGTCCTCGGAGGCGAGGAGCACTGCCTGGGCCTGGTGCTCGTACTGCAGCGCCTGTTCGAAGCTCATCGTCCACGACCGGTCGAGCCCGACCTTCGTGAACCGCTGCGCCACCGGGGCGCCGGCGGCGAGCCGTCCGGCGAGATCCGCCACCGTGTCGTCGAGGTCGTCGACCGCCACCACCCTCGTGACCAGGCCGATGGCGAGCGCCTCCGCGGCGTCGACGACCCGGCCGGTGAGGGCGAGCTCGCGGGCCTTGGCGAGCCCGACGAGTCGGGGCAACAGCCAGGTGCCGCCGAAATCCAGCGTGAGCCCGCGGGTGACGAAGATCTCGCAGAACCGGGCGCGCTCGGTGGCGACGACGAGGTCGCAGCCGATGGCGAGGTTCATCCCGGCGCCGACGGCGACACCGTCGACGGCGGCGATCGTCGGCTTCGAGATGCGGTGGAGAGCGAGCGCGGCGTCGCCGGCAACCCGCATGACGTCGGCGTTGGCGGCGGCGCTCGTCAGGTCGCCGTCGAGCGCGTCGACGGCGAGGTCGGCGCCGGAGCAGAAATCACCCCCCGCGCCGGAGACGACGAGGACCCGGGCGTCGGAAACGTCGAACTCCCGGAAGGCGGTAGCGAGCGCGGGCCAGGTCTCGGGGGGCACGGCGTTCTTCCGCTCCGGCCGGTCGAGCGTGAGCCGGCGCGTCGGGCCGTCGTCGTCGATGCGAAGGAAGGGACGTGTCTGGGCCATGACCCGACGTTAGACACTCACCCGGTCCGGAGGCGTGGCGGTTCGTGGGGGCGTCGACACCTGCCGCCCTACCATTCCCGCCGCCATGGGATTCGACCCGTTTCGCAAGTCCAACGTGCGAGCACTCGACCTCGTCATCGTCGCCACCTTCGTTCTCCTCATCGTCGGTTTCGTGCTGTGGGGGTTTCTCGGATGAGCGGGACCCTCGACCCCGAGATCGTCTACCCGGTCCAGCCCTACCAGGCGGCGAAGGCGTACGTCTGCCCCGGCTGTGAGACCACGATCGCCCCCGGCACGTACCACGTCGTCGTCGTGCCCGAGTTCGAGCCCGACCTCCGCCGCCACTGGCACCACGGCTGCTGGTACCAGGAAACGAGACGCCGCGGCGAGGCGTCCTAGCGCGTCACCAGTCGGCATCGCGCACCCAGCGCACCGCCACCCCGTCCCGTCCGATCGTCACCCCGACGACGTCGACGCGACGCGCCGGGGGCTCGAGGCGGCCGGCGGCCCGTCGCACCACGGCCAGCTTGACGGCATCGGCCCTGGTGAGCGGATCGTCGTCGGGGTGACGGGCGACGACCGTCTTGACCTCGACGACGACGGGAGTGCCCCGGGGGTCGACGGCGACGATGTCGAGCTCGGCGCGCCCGACGCGCACATTCGTTGCGCCGATCGTGAACCCGCGAGCTTCGAGGTGACGAGCGGCAAAGCGCTCACCCCATCGCGCCACCGAGTGCCGCGATGCGATCAGAGACCCGTCGTCGCCTCCAGCTCCTCGATGTTGACGTCGCGGAACGTCATCACCTTCACCCGCTTCACGAAGCGGGCCGGCCGGTACATGTCCCACACCCATGCGTCGTCGAGCTCCAGTTCGAAGTACACAGAGCCGTCGGCGCGGCGGGTGTTGACCTCGACCTTGTTGGCCAGGTAGAAGCGGCGCTCGGTCTCGATGACGAACTTGAACATCGGGAGCACATCGCGGTACTCCTTGTAGATCTTCAGCTCGACATCGGACTCGTAGCGCTCGAGATCCTCTTCAGCCATGCGGTCTCCTGGTCGGGTCGGACCGGGCCATGTTACGGCCTCTACGGCGCCGACGGGCTCATCGATCGTGGTGGCATCCTGTCAGAGCCGCGCGACACGGCCCGCCCGCAGGACTCAGAGCCCGGACCAGTTGCTCGGCGGCCAGATGATCGTGAAGGCGCGGCCGACGATGTCGCTCGTCGGGATCGGCCCGAACACCCGGCTGTCCTGGCTGGAGTTGCGGTTGTCGCCCATGACGAAGACGAACCCCTCCGGGACCGTTTCGGGCCCGAAGTCGACCATCCGCACGCCAGGGGCAAGGTAGACCTCCTCGATGGCAACACCGTCGACGAGGACGACTCCGTCCCTGATCTCGATCGACTCACCGCCGAGCGCGACGACCCGTTTGATGAACTCGGACTTCGGCGTCGACAGGCCCACCGACTCGGCGAGGTTGCGGATGAGCGCACCGATGATCGACTCGCCGTCGCTCGCCGGGCCGCGGGGGTCGTCGAAGACGATGACATCGCCGCGAGAGATGTCCCCGATCGTGTACGAGAGCTTGTTGACGAGGACCCGGTCGTTGACCTCGAGGGTCTCGCGCATCGAACCGGACGGGATGAAAAAGGCCTGCACGAAGAACGTCTTGATGACGACGGCGACGACGAGAGCGATGAGGATGAGGATCGGCAGCTCTCGCCAGAACGAGCGCTGGGCGGCGACGCTCTCGGCCTTCCCCTCGGCGTCGGTGCGGAGCTGCTCGATGTCGGCGTGCGACTCGGCGAACAGGTCCGCGGCCCGATCCTCCGGCGGCGGCGCCTGACCGGGGATCTCGGACACGCTGGTGGGGGGCTCGGGGGGCTGCATGGGGCCTCGCGACGTTACCCGAGGATCCCGCCAACACGCGCGTCATCCTGGTAGACATCCCCTCCCAGATAGTCGTGCCAGAAGAGGAACGCGGCGATGCCGCGCCACGGCCGCCACCTCGACGCGATGGCGTCTGCGGAGTCGGCATCGGGAAGGTCGATGAGCCCGAGCGCCCTGCCCATTGCCACCTGGAGCGCCCGGTCCCCGCTCGGCCACGCATCGGGGCGGCCGAGCGAGAAGAGCAAGAACACGTCCGCGGTCCATGGCCCGATACCCCGGATCCGCACCAACGCCTTGCGCGCCTCGTCGTCGTCGAGGTTTCCGAGCGCGGCGAGGTCGACGTCGCCGGTGAGGATGCCCTGGGCGATTCCGCGGCAGTACGAGGCCTTCTGTCGCGAGAACCCGACCGCCCGCAGCTCGGCCGAATCGAGCGCGAGGAAGGCCGCAGGTGAAATGCCACCCGTCGCCTCGTGGAGCTTGACGAACGCGGCGCGCGCCGAGGCGATCGACACCTGCTGCTCGAGGATGTAGAGCACGAGGGCCGCGAACGTGGGCGGGCGTGACCACAGCGGTGGGTCCCCGTTGCGAGCCCGGAGCCCTGCCAGAACGGGATGGGCGGCGACGAGCTCGGCGAGCCCGCGTTCGTAGAGGGCCGGGGGGATGCCGTACACGGGATCGCCGGACGATGCCGGATCCGGCCGGGGCGAGGCGACAGGGACGGTCAGTCCCGCTTTTCCTTGATCCGGGTCGCCTTCCCGATCCGGTCACGGAGGTAATACAGCTTGGCGCGCCGCACGTTGCCGCGACGCGTCACCTCGATCTTCTGCAGGATCGGGGCGTGGACGGGGAAGATCCGCTCGACCCCGATGCCGAAGCTGATCTTGCGTACGGTGAACGTCTCACGCACTCCGCCGCCGCTGCGGCTGATGACGACGCCCTCGAAGATCTGGATGCGCTCCCGGCCCCCCTCGATGACGCGCACGTGGACCCGCACGGAGTCCCCGGGGCTGAAGTCGGGGATGTCGTCGCGCAGATACGAAGCCTCGATCTGGTCGAGCGTGTTCACGGGTCCTCCAGCGGGGAGATCGACGATCCGTCGATGAACAGCGGCGGGATTCTACCCCTCCTCGGCCCTTTCCGCTATTTCCGCGGCGAGATCAGGCCGGCGCTCCCGCGTCCTCTCCAGCCGCTGCTCGCGCCGCCAGGCGGCGATGCGGCCGTGGTCACCGGACAGCAGCACCTCGGGCACCGTGTGGCCGGCGAACTCGGAGGGCCGGGTGTATTGCGGCTCCTCGAGGAGGCCGTCCCTGAAGCTCTCCGACGCCACGGAGTCGGGGTTGCCGACGACGCCCGGAAGCAGCCGGGCGACACCCTCGACGATGGCGAGCGCACCGACTTCGCCGCCCAGGAGCACGTAATCGCCCAGCGACACCTCCTCGTCGATGTAATGGGCTGCGACCCTCTCGTCGACGCCCTCGTAGCGCCCGCAGACGATCGTGATCGCATCGAGCGAGCTCCACCGGTCCAGCGCCCCCTGGTCGAGGGGGTGGCCTGCCGGGGTCAGCAAGATCCGCCTCGTCGCCGCCAGCGGCTCGAGGACGGCGGCGAGCGGCTCCACCATCATCACCATGCCGGCGCCACCTCCGTAGGGGGCGTCGTCGACCTGCCGGTGCTCGCCGAGCCCGTGTTCGCGCAGATCGATGATCCGCACGTCGAGGATGCCATCGCGACGGGCCGTCCCGACGAGGGAGACCGCCAGCGGTGACGCGAAGAACTCGGGGAAGATGGTGACGATGTTGACGATCACCCGCACAGGGTATCCTCAGCGACCACGATCGGGAGCGGAATGGTGACGGGGCGCGACGAGGGGCATCGGCGGCACCAGCCGAGTGGTGAGGCGTCGGCAGCACCGGGCACCTGGCCGCGTGATTCGCGCGACCGGGCCCAGCCGCGGAGCCGACTCGATCAGGCCCTGACGATCGCCCGCACCCCGTCCCAGCCGTGGGTGGAGCTCCACCCGGCCCAGCCCGTCGCATCACCGGTACCCGACGCCGAGACGGCTGGCCGTGCCGGCGCCGGGGCCGGCTCGTTCTCCACCGACACGGCCACTGCGGGCACGTCGCTGAGCGCCTGGGGCGCGGCGAGGGCCGCCTCACCCCGCCTGGCAGAGGGGACCCGGGGCCGACAGCCGGGTGAGCCGGCGGAGGGGGAACCGGTGCCGGACGCCCAATCGGCCTACGCGGCATCGGTGACCGGTGCCAGGCCTGAGTCCGTCGTCGATCTGCGCACGCCGACCGCCGAATACGCGTCGGGGACCGCTCGCGGGGGCGACTACGGTCTCGGCCGCCGCTGGGGTGCGTCGTGGCGGGATGCCGCCCAGGGCTGGGTGAGCACCGGCCACGGCGATCCGGTGTGGAGACCCGTCGTGACGACGACGGATCAGCTGGCGACCTGGGACGTCGACACGTACCTGGGCGTGGTCACAGCCGAAGTCGCGGTCGAAGCCGCCGGCTCCGACTTCCGCCAGCTCGGCTCGACGCTGGCTCGCGGCAGGCACATCGGGATCGAGGGTCTCGTCGAAGAGGCCATCGAGCGCGGGGCCCACGCCGTCGTGGGGATGGGGATGCAGTACACCCCGATCGGGGACCGTCTCCTCATGACGATCACCGGGACCGCGGTCACGCTGCGGGAAAAGCGCTGACCCCGGGCTCAACCCGAGGGAATCTCCTCGAACGGCAGGTCCTTGTCGACGCGAAGGTCACCCGGTAGGCCCAGCACCCTCTCCCCGATGATGTTGCGCTGGACGGCATCGGTGCCTCCTCCGATCCGCAGACCGGGGGTCCCCAGCGCGCCGGCCTGCCACTCCCCCGCCCACGGCACCCCCTTGCCGAGCCCCATGGCCTCCGGCCCCAGCAGGTCGAGGGCGAGGTCGTAGACGTCGCCGAGCACGTCGGTCGCGGCGAGCTTCATGATCGAGCCTTCCGGGCCGGGCATCCGGCCCTGCGAGATCGCCGTCAGCAGCCGCATCATCGTGAAACGCAGCGCCTCCGCCCGGGCGTAGATGTCGGCGTACCGTGCCCGCACGTCGGGGTCGGCGGACCTGCCCTGCTGCCTGATGAGGTCCTTGAGTCCGTTGAGGATCCGCTCCCCGCCTCCGATGGCGGCGATGCGTTCCCACATGAACGTCGTGATCACGACCCGCCACCCGTCGCCGACCGCCCCGACGCGGGCCGCGTCCGGGACTCGAACGTCGTCGAGAAAGACCTCGTTGAACGTGGCGGCGTCGGTCATCTGTCGCAGCGGCCTCGCCTCGATGCCGGGACTTCCCATGTCGACCATGAACGCCGTCAGGCCTCGGTGCTTGGCGGCGGCGGGGTCGTGGCGGGCAATGCAGAGCCCCCAGTCGGAGTGGTGGGCGAACGTCGTCCACACCTTCTGACCCGTGACGCGCCATTCGTCGCCGTCGCGGCTCGCCGTGGTCCGCAACCCGGCGAGATCGGAGCCGGCACCCGGCTCGCTGAAGAGCTGGCACCACACCTCGTCGCCGCGCAGGAGCGGGGCGAGAAAGCGTCGTCGCTGGTCCTCCGAGCCGTGCATCATCACCGCCGGGCCGCACCAGCCCAGTCCGACGATGAGGGCGTCGTGGGGAACGTCAAAGGCTCCCTCCTCCTGGCGGAAGATGATGGACTCGATGAGCGTGCCGCCGCGCCCGCCGTACTCCTCCGGCCACGAGATGCCGGCCCATCCGTTGTCGAACTTGAGCCGCTGCCACGCCTTTGCCTCGGCGAGCTTCGCCTCCTCGTCCTCGGGACCCCACTCGGCGACGATGGCCGAGGGGGCGACGCTGTCGGCGGGGATGGGCGAGGCGTGGGCTGCGAGGAAACGGCGGGCCTCGGCGCGGAATTCGGCCTCGGACGGGGAGTCGTAGGGGTCCATCGCCACGACGATAGGACGCCGCCGGGCTCGAAGCGGCCCCTCAGTCGCGACGGAGCCCGCCGAGGAGGAACCCGGTCACGGTGTCGGCGACCTCGTGGACCCGCTCCTTCGGGTCCTCCGACGTCCGCAGGACCCGACCGGCGGCCATGATGACCTCGAAGATGAGCCGGGCCGCCACATCCGGCGGCATCTCCCGGAAGGCGCCGTCCTTCACACCGCGGCGGTACAGCTTGACGAACGCGGACGAGAGGCTGACGTGGGTCTCGGCGATCTGGGCCTGGGATGCCGGATCGAGCCGGTGGACCTCGGTGTGGAGGAGCGAGCCGAGCGGATCGGTGGCGACGAACTGGATCATCCGCTGGGCGAGCTCCCCGAGGGCCTCCGGCGGCGGCACCCCGTCGGGGATCCCCCCGACCATCTCAGCGGCGATCGCCGGCAGCCGGTCCTCGACGAGCTGGACGAGGACGTCCTCCTTCGACGCGAAGTACTCGTAGAACGTCGTGCGCCCGATGCCGGCCGCATAGGCGATGTCGGCGTGGGTGACGTTGACGTAGCCCACGGAAGAGAAGAGGTTCTCCGCGGCGTGGAGGAGTTCGCCTCGCACCTCGGACCTGTGGCTCGTGCTCATGTGTGTGGGTCGTCCGTCTCAGGCCGGGTCTCGGGCAGTGTATCCGGCCCCCGGCGCTTCGATCTCGACTCGCTGTCGGATTCTCGTCCCCATACCGTCGCCGCGACCGACGACAACCCGAGGTTTCACGATGCAACGCAGATTCCCGATCATCCTCGCTGCGATCGCCATCCTCGCGACTGCGTGTGGTGACGACGGCGACGCGACCGCGACGTCGCGCCCGGCAACGACGGCGGCACCCACGACGACGGCACCTCCCGCGCCGACGGCGCCGCCCATCACGTCGGCGACGCCCGCTCCGACGGCCGCGCCTGCAGCGCTCCGGTTCACCGGAGCCGACGGCGTCGAGTCGGTCATCGAAGACACCAGCCGAGTCGTGGTGCTCAACGGCGACCTGGTCGAGGTGATCTACGAGCTGGGAGCCGCCGATCGAATCGCGGCGGTCGACGTGACCGCGACGTACCCGCCGGCCGCCGACGAGCTGCCAAAGATCGGCTTCGGGCAGCAGCTCGCCGCCGAGGCCGTGCTCTCGTTCGGGCCGACCCTCGTCATCGGGGATGAGCTCGTGGCGCCCCAGGAGTCCATCGACCAGATCCGTGCCGCCGGGATCCCCGTCGTCATCCTCGAGACTCAGACGACCCTCGGAGGCGTCGCGACGAAGATCCGCGAGGTGGCCTCCCTCCTCGGTCTCGACGAGGAAGGCGCTTCCCTCGCGGCCCGAGTCGAGGAGGAGATCGAAGACGCCAGACTGCTCGCAGCCGGCGCCACCGACCAACAGAACGTTGCATTCATCTATGTACGTGGCCCGGAGACCCTCCTCCTGTTCGGGCAGGGCATGGTCACCCAGGCGATGATCGAAGGCGCCAACGCGGTGGACTCGGGCGCCGTCGCCGGTGTTCGCGGCGCAGCACCACTGACGCCTGAGGCCCTCGTCGCCGCCGCGCCGGACGTCATCGTCGTGCCGTCGCTCGGACTTGCCGCGCTCGGCGGCATCGCTGAGCTCGTGAAGATCCCCGGCGTCGCAGAGACGCCGGCCGGACGGGAAGGGCGGTTCCTCGCGTACGAGGACACGTTCTTCCTCAACTTCGGACCTCGCACCGGCGAGGCGTTGCGCCGCCTCGTTCTCGACCTCTATCCCGGGCTCGCCGCGGACGCGTGACGGGGCGGACCGCCACCGGGCCGAGCCGGGTGCATCGAGCTCGGCTCGCCTTCGCCCTGCTCGGCGTGGGCGTGGCCGGCTTCGCTGCGCTGAACCTGGCGATGGGCGCCGTAGCCGTACCCCCGGCCGACGTCGTCACCATCGTTGCCCGCAAGCTCGGCTGGGCCATTGGTGACGAGCCAACCTTTCAGGCGAGCGCCGTCGTGTGGAACATCAGGGTGCCCCGCACCATCACCGGGGTTGCCGTTGGCGCCGGCCTCGGTGCCGCCGGTGCTGCGCTCCAGGGGCTGTTCCGTAACCCGCTCGCAGACGGCCAGCTCCTCGGTCTCGGGCCGGGTGCGTCCCTCGGTGCGGTGTTCGTCCTCGCCGGGCTGGCAGGCGGATCCGAAGCGTCCCTCGCCGGTGGTGCAGCCGGGGGCATCATCACTGCACTCGTCGTCCGGCGGCTCGATGCTCGCGGAGGCGGCGACCCTCTCAGGACCGTTGTCGTCGGGATCGCGCTCGGTGCCGCCCTTTCGGCGTGGGTCGGCTTCGCCGTCTTCGCCCTCGATCGCGGGAGCGTCCCCCCCGTGGAGTTCTGGCTCCTCGGCAGCCTCACCGGATCCACCGGCCCGGTGGCGGTGCGAACTGCCGTCATCACGATCATCGGGATCGCCGTTCTCGTCGGCTCCGCCGGCTCCCTCGACGTCATGGCGCTCGGCCGATCCGACGCCGAGCATCTCGGCGTCGACACGAGGATGGTCTCGGCCGTCGTGCTCATCGCAACCGGTGCCGTCGTCGGGGTGACGGTGGGCGCCGCCGGAGTCGTCGGCTTCGTCGGCCTCGTCTCCCCCCACATCGCACGGCGCGTCGTCGGGCCCCGCAACCGGCCCGTGCTCGCCGCGTCGGCGCTCATCGGGGCAATCCTCGTCTCGGCGGCCGACCTCGTGGCGCGAACGATCGCCTCGCCCATCGAGATCCCGGTCGGTCTCGTCACCGCTTCGGTTGGCGGGCCGTTCTTCGTCTGGCTCCTCCAGCGGACGCGGCACGCGGCGTCATGACGCTGTTGCACGCATCCGGGGCTGGGTTCGAGATCGGGGATAGAACGCTCCTCGCCGGGCTCGACCTCGCTGTGGGCGCCGGCGAACTCGTGGCCATCGTCGGTCCCAACGGCGCCGGCAAGACCACAGCGCTCGGGCTGCTCGCCGGCGATCTCCACCCGAGCGCCGGTTCGGTGTCGATCACAGGGCGGCCCGTCGGCGCCATGCCGCTTGCGGAGCGGGCCCTGCTCCGTGCCGTCCTCCCCGCCCGAACAGAGCCCGACGTGCCGTTCACCGTGCGCGAGGTCGTCGAACTCGGCCGGCGCCCTCACGGCGACGCAGGCACCGGCGGAACGGTCGCCGTGGAGAAAGCGATGCAGCGGACCGATGTCGATACGCTGGCGGGACGCGCGTTCCGTGAGCTCTCGACCGGCGAACAGGCCCGGGTCACCCTCGCCAGGGTCCTCGCCCAGGCCGCCCCGGTCGTCCTTCTCGACGAGCCGACCTCGTCGCTCGACATCCGCCACGGGGCCCTCGTCATGGCGACGCTGCGGGTCACCGGGGACGAAGGAGCGGCGGTGGTCGCCGTGCTCCACGACCTCAACCTCGCGGCGGCCCACGCCGACCGGGTCGTGGTGCTCGCCGAGGGTCGTGTCGCCGCCGACGGTGCTCCGGGCGATGTGCTCAGCTCGCGTCTGCTGTCCGACGTGTACGGGCACCCGGTGCGGGTCATCCCCCACCCGTTGCACTCCGACTCGGTGCTCATCGTCTCCTAGCCCGGCGCCCCCGTCGGCTACCAGCCGACGTCGGCGCATCCGGCGTGGGACCGAGGCTCGATCTGGAACGTCGCGTGGTCGATCCCGTGCTCCGCGCTGAGGATGGCGCGAGCCTCGTCGAGCACGGGGTGGGAGGGGGCGTCGTCGGCGATGACGAGGTGCGCCGAGGCGACGTCCATGTGCGAGGTGAGCGTCCAGACGTGCAGGTCGTGCACGTCGAGGACGCCTCCGATCTGCTCGAGTCGGGCGGCGACGTCGTCGAGGTCGAGACCCTCGGGTGCCGCCTGGACGAGGATGCGCAACGCCCGCCGCCCGAGACGCCACGCCCGGGGCAAGATGAAGAGCCCGATAGCCGCGGCGAACACCGGATCGGCGCGATCCCACCCGGCATAGCCGTCGAGGAGCGCCGCCCCGATGACCCCCGCTGAGCCGAGGAGGTCGGCGAGCACCTCGAGCCTGGCACCCTCCACGTTGATCGAGCTCGCCGCCCTCCGGCGCAGGATCGACCATGCCGCGAGATTGACGGCGAGCCCGGCGGTACCCACGACGATCATGGCCCCCGTGCCGACCTCGACGGGTGCCCGGATTCGGGACACGGACTCCCAGAGCACGTAGCCCGAGACGGCGAACAGCAGGAGGGCGTTACCGAGAGCGGCGAGGATCTCGAGCCGGTAGAGACCGAACGTCCGTCCCGGCTCGCTCTTCGCTCGAGACGCGGCGAGGACGGCGGCGAGGGCCATGCCGAGCCCCAGAGCATCGGTTGCCATGTGCCCGGCGTCGGAGAGGAGCGCAAGCGAGCCGGTGGCGATCGCGGCGACGACCTCGACGGCCATGAAGCCGACGACGAGGACGAACGCCCCGAGCAACGGCCCGCGATGGTCCCCGTTGCCTCCGCGGGCGCCACCGGTCACCCGTGGTCCTCGTGCTCGTGGAGGTAGTGCTCGACGGCGACGTCGAGGAGCAGCCTGACGTGGGTGTCTGCGATCCTGTAGTGCACCGTGCGCCCTTCCTTGCGGGTGCGCACGAGCCCGGCGAGACGCAGCTGCCGCAGCTGGTGGCTCGTCGCCGATTCGGACGAGCCGACGACCGCGGCGAGGTCGCCCACGCACAGCTCACCCGCCTCGAGCAGCGAGTAGACCATCCGCAACCGGACGGGATCGGCGAGGAGACGGAAGTGCTGGGCGAGCACTTCGGCGTCGTCCGGGGACGGCAGGCGGGACCGTACGGCCTCGACCCGGGCCGGATCCACGAGACCTCCGGATGGGCTCACCGGTCGAGGGCCTTCCGAAGCCGGCGGATGCGCCCCGGCTCACCGGTCTTCCCCACGATCGTTCCCGACGTCATATATCTGAATGGTAGCTCAGATATTCAGGTGTTGGAAACCTCTCGGGACGACGTCTCGAGGATCTCGTACAGCGTGCTGCGCCGGGCGGGAACGCGGCCGGCGGCGCGGATGGCCGCCTCCATGTCCTCCGCACCCAGGGAGGTCCCGTGGGACGCCCCGGCCGCTCTCGAGATCGTCTCGTCCATGAGCGTTCCGCCGAGATCGTTGCATCCGGCGTCGAGGAGCCGTGCCCCGCCGTCGAGACCCAGCTTGACCCACGAGGCCTGGATGTTGGAGATGAGCCCATCGAACGCGATCCGCCCGACGGCGTGGACGAGCACGACCTCGTCCCACGTCGGACCGGGCCGGCTCCTCCCCCTCAGGTAGATCGGGGCGCCCATGTGCACGAATGGAAGCGGGACGAACTCGGTGATACCGCCGGTGCGGCGCTGGATCGTGCGGAGGGCCTCGAAGTGGTTCGCCCACGATCGGGGGGAGTCGATGTGGCCGAACATCATCGTCGCCGTCGACCGCAGGCCGAGCTCGTGAGCCGTCATCATCACCTCGGCCCACTGCGAGGTGCGGATCTTGTCCGGGCAGAGGTGACGCCGCACGTCGTCGTCGAGGATCTCCGCAGCCGTGCCCGGGAGAGTGCCGAGCCCGGCGTCGCGGAGTCGCACGAGGAAGTCGCGCACCGTCACACCCAGCGTCTCGGCTCCCTGCCAGACCTCCAGCGGGGTGAACCCGTGGATGTGCATGTCGGGGAGGTACTCCTTGATGGACTCGACGACGGTCACGTAGAAGTCGCCCGTGAACTCGGGGTGGATCCCGCCCTGGAGGCACACCTCGGTGGCCCCCCGCTCCCACGCCTCGACGGAGCGCTCGACGACCTGTGGGATCGACATCAGGTAGGGCTCACCCCGCAGGTTCAGCGAGCGCGGACCCTTGGAGAAGGCGCAGAACCCGCAGCGAAAGTAGCACTGGTTCGTGTAGTTGATGTTTCGGTTCACGACGTAGGTGACGGTGTCGCCGCCGACCCGACGTCGCAGCTCGTCGGCGACGGTGGCGACGGCGTCGACCTCGTCGCCGCGCGCCCGGAACAAGCGCTCGACCTCGTCGCGGGACGGGGCCTCACCCACGAGCGACCGCTCCAGGATCCCGCGCAGCCCGGGCTCGACGGCCGCCGGGTCGATCTGACCGTTGCTGTGCGACCACGCCTCGTCCGCCCACGCCGCCGAGAACCGCTGTGGCGGCACCGGTGCCGGCAGATCCTTGCCGGGGGCCCACTCGTGACGAGGCCGGACCGCGCCGCTGCCGTCGACCTGGTCGAGGTATGCGGCAAAGAGGTCTGCATCGAGCAGCTCCCGCGCCTCGTCGACCTCGACGGGAAGCGGCAGCGCGCCGCGCTCGACGAGCGGCGCCGGGGCGAGCGCGTCGCGGAGCGCACCGACGCTCTCGGTGTCCCAGCCCCTGAGGAGGAGATCGGTCGCACCGGCGTCGAACGCGGCGACGGCCTGGTCGACCGTATCGACGAAGACCGACACGGCCGTATCGACCCCGGGGAGGCCGGCCAGGGAGGCCGCGTCTGTGATCCGGCTCCGCGGGGTGCGCAGGTAGGCGGCGCCGGAGCGGGCGAGCGCGTCGAGCAGCGGCTCCCGGGGGTCGTCGAAGACGACAGTCAGCCGCCAGCCGGGCACGCCACGCTCGGCGAGGGCGAGAGCACCGGTGCCGTCGACGACCCATGCCAGCGGCTCCGCCTCGGTGTCTGCGGTGGCGAGGGGCACGAGCCCGCCGGCGAGCAGCTCGCGCCGCCCGGCGGGGTCGAGCGATGCCACCTCTGCGGCCGTCGCCCCTTCGCGACGGCGGGTGGCCGCCCACAGCTCGTTGACGCGGTCCGTCGGCCTCACCTGGAGAAACGTCACCGTCCTCAACGCGCTGCCTCCAGCCGGGGCACCCGGGCGAAGCCCTCGTCGTCGGCAGCCGCCTCGACCCGGGGAAGCAGACCCGGATCGATCCAGTTCGCGTCGATGAACCTCGGGTACACCGGCAGCCGAGGCAGGAGACGGAACCCGGCGTCCTCGGTGACGCCGCGGAGCCGGCCGAGATGCGGCCACGGCGCCTCCGGGTTGACCCAGTCGATCGTCAGCGGCGACACGCCGCCCCAGTCGTTGACACCGGCGTCGAGGAGAACGCCGAAATCGTCGGTGAGGTTGGGGGGCACCTGGACGCTGATCGCCGGGTCGAGGATCCAGCGTGCCGCAGCGACGATCCGGGCGAGGTACTGCACGGTCGGCTCGGCCTCCCGCCGCATCCGGGTGTCCGCCTTGGCGCGGAAGTTCTGGACGATGACCTCCTGAACGTTGCCCCAGCGGCGATGGAGCTCGTCGATGACGAAGAGCGACTCGACGATCTCGGCCGGCGTCTCCCCGATGCCGACGAGGACGCCCGTCGTGAACGGCACCCGGGCCCGGCCGGCAGCCTCGATCGTCGACACCCGCAGCGCCGGGTCCTTGTCGGGGCAGCCGTGGTGCGGCATTCCCGGCTCCATGAGCCGGGGAGAGATGTTCTCCAGCATGAGCCCCATCGACGGGCTCGCGGGGCGCAGCAGCGAGATCGCGCCGTCGTCCATGACCCCCGGGTTGGCGTGAGGCAGAAGCGACGTCTCGGCCACCACCGCCTCGCTCATGGCCGCCACGTACTCCATCGTCGTCTCGTGGCCCTGGTCGGCGAGGAACTCGATCGCCGCCGGCCATCGGTCCTCGGGCCGGTCGCCGAGCGTGAAGAGGGCCTCGGTGCACCGGTGGACCTCACCGGCACGGGCGATGGCGATGACCTCGTCCGGGCTGAGATACTCGCCGCCGCCGCCTGGCGGCTTGGCGAACGTGCAGTACGTGCACGTGTCCCGACACAGCGTCGTCAGCGGGATGAACACCTTGCGGGAGTACGTGATGGTGTCTCCCCACACCTCCCCGCGGACCCGGGACGCCGCGGCGAACAGCGGCTGCGGGTCTCGCTCACCTCGCACCAGCTCGACGGCGAGCTCGGGGTCGGGTTGGGGAAACGTCATGGCCGGCAACGGTATCACGCCGCGCCGGGCCTTCCCGTCGTTGCAGGCCGACTCGCTGTCGGGGCTACGACTGCACACACTCCCTCGGATGCTCGACGTCATCCGGCTCCTTCCCATCGCGTCGACCCTCGTTGCTGCCGGGTTCACCCGCGTGCTCTACCTCCGGTGGCGCGAAGCACCCGGAAAGCGTCACCTGCTGTGGTGGATGATCGGCGTCGCCCTCTTCGGAGTGGGAACGGCCACCGAGGCGATCGTCGGCATTGCCGGCTGGAGCGAGCCGGTCTTCCGCGCCTGGTACATCTCAGGAGCCCTTCTCGGCGGCGCCCCGCTCGCCCAGGGGACCGTGTATCTCATGGTCTCGCGCGATCGCGCCGACCGCCTGACCGTGGCGATGCTCTCGTACGCGTCGATCGCGGCGGTGTTCGTGCTCCTCACGCCGATCGCGTTCGACCTCGTCGATCCCGACCGGTTGTCCTCCCGGGTCATCGTCTGGTCGTGGGTGCGGCTCTTCTCCCCCCTCCTCAATACGTATGCGCTCGTCTTCCTCGTCGGTGGCGCCATCGTCTCTGCGGTGCGGTACCGGCGTCGCGGAGGGTCCGGAGCGCGGGTGAAGGGCAACGTCCTCATCGCTGCAGGAGCCCTGCTGCCCGGCATCGGCGGTTCGTTCACCCGGCTCGGGTACGTCGAGGTGCTCTTCGTGATGGAACTCGTCGGGCTCGTGCTGCTGTGGGCGGGGTACCGCGCCATCGCCGCCGACGAGTCCCCGTCGATCCACGCAGCGGTGCCCGCGGCCTGATCACCCGAGCCGGCCGCCTGAACCGGCTGCCCGAGCCACCCGCCCGAGCCGGCACCCGGCGCGGTCGCCACGGCCGGTAGCCTCGAAGGTCATGCGAGCGACGCGCCACCTCATCGCCATCGCCGTCGCCGCCGCGGCGTGCAGCTCGAGCGGTGGGGGCCGGGAGGCGACCCCGGTGACCTCCCCGCCGACGACCGCGGCCACCCCGACGACCACGACGGTGCCGGTCGCCACCTCGCCGGCTCCCACGCCGGACCCGGGGACTCCGGAGCCGGGGCCAGTCCCCCAGTGCCGGGCGGGGGAAACGGCGTTCACGGCCGACGGCCTCGTCGCCACCCTCGGCGAAGCCGAGGGCGACGCCGCAGTCATCGGCGCGGTGCGCTGGGAACCGTCGACGGGATGCGAACGGATCGTCGTCGACCTCCTCACCGCGGACGGCGCACCGGCGGGTGATCTCGGTGAGGCCACGGTGAGCTTCGACGCCGGGGCGGGGATCGTTCGCATCGAGTTGCCGCTGCGAGTCACCGGCGTGTCGGACACCGCCATCGAAGGAGCCCTCGTCGAGCGCATCTTCGTCGTGCGCACCACCCCGGGGCAGCTCGCCGTCGACATCCACCTCGCCACGGACGAACCGGTCGTCGTCCGCAGCTTCGAAGAGGGCGAACCCTCCAGGGTCCTCGTCGACGTCGCCACCGACCCGGCAGGGCTGGGTCGCACCACTCCGCCCACGATCGCCGAGGACGTCGTCGTCCTCACCCCCGGTCCGGGACCCGCCGAGTACCCGCTGGCCGTCACCGGGTACGCCCGGACGTTCGAGGCCAACGTCCTCGCCCGGCTCGTCCAGGAGGGAACGATCGCCGACGTCTCGTTCACCACCGCCACGGACTGGCTCGAGGCGTGGGGGGAATTCACCATCAGCTTCACCGGCGGACCGACCGGCG
Source organism: uncultured Acidimicrobiaceae bacterium (assembly GCA_947259365.1). GTDB lineage: Bacteria > Actinomycetota > Acidimicrobiia > Spongiisociales > UBA5794 > CAMYMC01. The sequence goes on from CAMYMC010000026.1 coordinate 19,393, forward strand.
ACATCACCCTCCTCGTCGGCGAGGAGAGCCCCAGGGACGGCCGCTTCGAGGGCGTCGCGGTGCGTCTCCAGATGTCCTGATCCACCACCGACCCCTAGCCTCGGGTGAAGACAAGGAGGGAGGAACCGCATGACCGGAGTCACGAAGACGATCCGCCTCGCCGGCGGCTCCGAGCACTCGGTGGAGGACGCGATCTCGACTGTGCTCGGCCGTGCCGCGGAGACGATCGCCGACATCCGCCGCTTCGAGGTCAAGCAACTCGGCGGCACCGTCTCCGAGAGCGGCGTGCCGTCGTCCTACGAGGTGACGCTCGACATCACGTTCGGCGTTCGCGAGAGCGTCCACGAGGGCATGCCCGGGTGAGCGCCGACGTCCGTGACTTCGGGCGCGGGATCGCCAGGATCCGCCTCCCGCTGCCGTTCCCGGGCCTGCAGTGGACGAACGCATACGTGATCCGCAGCGACGGTGAGACGACCCTCATCGACACCGGGGTCGACTCCGCGGAGAGCTGGGAAGCGCTCGAAACCGGCCTCGGAGCCTTGGGCCTCCACGTCTCGGATCTCACCAGGGTCGTCGGCACCCATCTCCACCCGGACCACATGGGCATGGCGCACCGCGTCGTCTCCGCCTCTGGCGCCGAGTTCGTCATGCACGAGTCAGTCCCCGGATCGCTCGCCGAGTACAACGACTGGAGCATCGCCCGGCGTCGGACCGCGACGCTTGCCGCCGAGCACGGAGTGCCGGACGACGCGAGGGAGCGGATCGGCGCCATCAGCCCCCGCCCCGATTGGGCGGGCACCGGAATCGAGCCGACCGGCCTCGTCGCCGACGGGGACCGGATCGACGTGGGCGGCGGCCGGCATGTGACCGCCATCCACACCCCGGGTCACGAGGGAGCGCACATCTGCCTCGTCGACTCGACCACCGGGGCGCTGTTCTCCGGAGATCACATCCTGCCGCGGATCACACCGGTCGTCATGCATCACCCGGACGGGGATCGCCTCGGGACCTACCTCGACTCGCTGCGGCGCATCGAGCGGATGGACATCGGTCTCACCTACCCGGCGCACGTCACCGTGCTCCAGCGCGGCAGCCTGCGGGCGCGCCAGATCGCCCTTCATCACGAGAGACGCCTCGGAGCGATGCTCCAGGAGTTGCGGCAGGGACCGACGACGGCTTGGGAGGTCGTGGGCGCCATCTTCCGCCCCCACCTCGGGACGCTCGAGCAGCGCCTCGCCCTGTCGGAGACGATCGCCCACCTCGAGTACCTCCGGCTGCGCGACGAGGTCGAGCGCACCATGGAGGGAGGCGTGTGGTATTACCGTCTCCCCGAGCAACGCTGGTGAGGTCATGCAAGAGGGCTGCATCTTCTGCGGGATCGTGGCCGGGGACGTCCCCTCGACGACGATCGCAGAGTCCGAGAATGTCGTCGCCTTCCGCGACATCAACCCCGCCGCACCCGTTCATGTCCTCCTCATCCCCAAGGCTCACGTCGTCTCGTCGGCTGCGGAGCTGCGCGCCGGGCACGGCGAGCTCCTCGGCGAGCTGTTCGAGTTGGCGGCGTCGATCGCCGATGCCGAGGGGCTCGAGGGGACGTACCGCGTCATCGTGAACTCGGGATCCGGGTCCGGCCAGACCGTCTTCCACCTCCACTTCCACCTGCTCGGTGGTTGGGGCCGCTCCGGTTCATTCCCGAAGACGCTCGGCGACGAGACCGGGGGCGTCCCGGTCAACTGAACGGATCGGGTGCGGGCTCGAGCTCGGGGAGTCCCGCGTCCCAACGCTCGTTGGCGAACCGGGCTGCCGCCGCCGCCAGCGGCGCCACCGAGGGCCCCGGGGTGATCCGGTCCGGGTCGAGCCGCATCCGGATGTAGGTGCCCATCGGTGAGGACCCGACCTCGATGATCCCGTCGGCGGCGTCAGCGTCGACCGCGGCGGCGGCGTCACCGGCGAAGGCGATGTCGGCGGCGTCCTCGGGGATCTTCGCCCGCACCGAAAACCCGGCCCCGCCGGTGCGCACCGCATCGGCGCCGGGGACGATCGCGTCCTCGAGCCAGGAGGCGTCGACGGTGACGTCACCGGCGAGCAACGCCCGGGTCACGAAGTCGAGCGGGAAGGACGCGGCTCTCGCCAGGATGATGAGGCCTGCGCTGAGGCGCGGATTGAGCTCGGTAGGGAAGAATCCCTCACCGGTGCACACGCCGTCGATGGAGAACGGGCCGCGGTAGCCCACGCAGTCGGCGAGGACCGTGGCGACGGCCGTCGCGGCGCGGCGCATCTCTTCGCGGACCGGCGTCGGCGGATCCCAGAAGGTGCTGGCCCCGCCGTAGAAGAGCTCCGGCTCGTCACGCCGGCGCAGCACGACCATCTCGACCGGACGGAAGGCGGCGATCCCATCCGAGGCCACGTAGCCGTGGATCGAGCACGGGATCCCGTCGAGGAACGGCATCACCCTCACCCTCACGGCCCGGCCCTCGAACCACGTGAGCGCAGGGGCTGCGTCCCCGGGGCTGCGGATCCATCGCGTGTAGTCGCCGCCGCCGTGCCAGCCCTCCGTGTTGTCGGCCACCCACACCGTGCCGAGCGGGCCGCCCAGTGTCGCGGCCGCCGCCGGGGCGTCGGCGAGAGGGACGACGGCCGACGGTGCCCTGGCGATACCGGCGGCGTCCCAGATGGGGGAGACGACGGTCTTGTCCTCGAGCGCCGCCCACTCGGGGCGCCGCCCCCCGTAGACCGGGCGCCCCGCCGCCGAAGGTGCGGTGTGGAACGCCGGGGTGATGGCGATCGCGGCGCCTTCGGGATCGAAGTCATCGACGGCGGCGAGGAGGGGGGGCGACGGCGCCGCGATCGATGCGAGGTAGGCGCGCATCGCACCCATGATCGTCTCGCCGCTCGTACGGGTGTAGAAGACGGGCACGCCGGCGGGTAGCTCGCCGACCCCCTCCGTCGCCGACACGACGAAGATGTCCCCGGCCCCGTCGCCGCGCAGTGTCCCGACCGTCTCGGTCGCCGCCGCGGCGACGTCGGCGGCGACGATCCAGCGGTGGGAGCGGTTGATCTCGGCGAGCCGGTCGCGGAGGTCGCTCATCCGCGGAGGATAGAGTGCCGCCCCCATGGACGAGTTTCGCCGGGCGAACCGTGAGAACTGGGACGACCGGGTCGCCATCCACTGGGGACCGGATGGTTACGACGCGCCCGGCTTCATCGCCGACCCCTCCCGGATCTCCGCAACGGTCGAGACCGACCGGCACGTGCTCGGCGACGTCGCCGGGAAGCGGCTCCTCCACCTCCAGTGCCACTTCGGCAAGGACACGCTGTCGTGGGCGCGCCTCGGCGCCGAGGTCACCGGCATCGACTTCTCCCCGAAGGCAATCGCTGCGGCACGGCGGCTCGCGGCGGACTCGGGGACGGCCGGACGGTTCGTCGAGTCGGAGCTCTATGCGGCGCCGTCGGTCCTCGACGAGCGGTTCGACATCGTCTACACGGGGGTCGGAGCGCTCAACTGGCTCCCGGACATCCGTGGCTGGGCCGGCGTCGTCGACCACTTCCTCGCACCGGGGAGCACGTTCTACATGCGGGAGGGCCACCCGGTGCTGTGGTCGATCGACGACGAGCGGGACGACGAGCTCCTCGTGGTCGGTCACCCCTACTTCGAGGGACCTCTCCGAGATCATCGGGGCATTGCTCGACCTCGGCCTGACGCTGACCCACTTCGCCGAGCACCGCGAGGTCGAATGGCCGGCCCTGGAGATCATGACCGAGGGTGACGACGGCCGGTGGCGGCTGCCCGAGCAGCTGCGGGACGTCCTCCCTCTCATGTACACGGTCGTCGCGACGAAACCCGGGTAGACGGGCGTCAGCGGGTCAGGGCGAGGGCCAGCATGCCGGCGCCGAGGGCGAGGTTGGCCACGGTGCCCCCCGGGCTCGAGACGACGGCGGCGGCGAATGCGAACGCGGCCCCGGCGTAGAGCGCGGGGCGGACGAGATCACCCCTCGTGAAGATGGCGACCGCAGCGGCCGCCTCGAAGATGATCACCGCGATCGTCACGGCCGTGGCGTTCGGCAGGACGAGGTTGTCGACGAGCCATCGCCCGGGACGGAACCAGGCGCCGTCGGCGAAGCTCCCGAAGAACTCGGCGCTGTGCGATGTCGTGTAGATCGCGTTGAACAGCGCCCCGACGGCGAGCAGCGCGCCGAACCCGAGCTCAGCGAACGATCGCATGAGCTTCGGTCTTGCGGCTTCGGGCCGCGGTACCGGCGGCGTAGGTCGCGACGAAGATGAGGCCGAATGGGATCCATGTGCCCAGCGGGCTGGCGAACATCTCGAGACTGCGCATGATGACCACGGCGACGAAGACGAAGTCCACGGCGACGACGAGACCGACGAACCCGGCTGCAGCAGCGATGGGTGCCGGCTCGTCGTACCGGCTGAAGTACCGCCACGACAGAGCGCCGAAGACGACCGGCCCGGCCACAGCGTGGACGACGAGGGTCGCATCCATCGACATGACGGCAGGGCCGATTGCCATGATGGACGTGCACACCGCCCAGCCGGCGAACCAGTGGCGGAGGAACGGCCAGGGGGTGATCGATGATGCCGGAAACGTTCCGGCGGGATGGGTGATGCTCATCGCGCTACCTCCCACGTAGCGAGTGACGAATCGAGCTTCTTCATCAAGGCGGCGAGCCGGCGTGTCTCGGCGGGGTTCAACCCGGAGCAGCATCCCCGGTAGATGTCGGCCACGGTCGGCGCCGACCCGCGCAACGCCCTCCCCTCTTCGGTGAGGGTGACGAGAAGGCTCCGGCGGTCGTCCGGGTTGGGCCGGCGTGTCACGAGCCGCTTTCGCTCGAGCGCGTCGACGAGCCCGGTGACCGTCGGCCTCGTGCAATGTGCAATCGCGGCCAGATCTTTGAGGGGCCGCCCGTCTCTTTCCCACAACGCATCGAGCACGACGTACTGCGGCGGGGTGAGCCCCACCGCATCGACCGTCCGGCGCTGGATCGCCCGGAGCCGTCTGGCGAGCCGCTCGGTGAGCCGGAACACCTCGGGGAGGGTCCCCGGCCGGTAGTCCGTCTCCTGCGATTGCTCTAGCGACGTGGTATCAGGCATATGATTAGCTTCCTTATAGTTTGTATCCTAACTATATGTCATGGCGGCGGCGCTGTCAAGGTGATGGGCCGGGGGTCTCGCCATCGCGACCGCCAGCGGGCAGCGGGCGATGCGGGCGATGCGGTCCCCGGCTCGAGGAGCGCCGGCGGAGCGACCCGTTCCTCGGGCCCGTGGAGGCACGAACGGAGACCGCTCGGGCCACCGGCACTGGGGCCCGTTTCTGTCGCACCCCCTCGATACGGTGCCGGTGTCTGGTGAAGGAGACCGCAGTGACGCAGGCGGCCATCGACAGCCAGCTTCCCCGTGCTCCGGCCACGGTGCCCGCCGTCGAGCGGTTCCTGGAGCTGCACACTGAGTGGATCCGGCTCCATGCCGAGATGCTGAGAACCCTCGCCGTGATCGCCGACGACGAAGACTTCACCTTCGAGGGCCAGACCGGGCTCGTCGACTGGGTCGTGTTTGAGACCGGCGCCTTCCGCCGCACCGCGAGAGCCTGGGTTCGCACGGCCGAACGGCTCGCAGAGCTGCCGTCGGTGAGCTCCGAGCTCGCCTCCGGGCGCATCAGCTTCGACCACGCCGCCGTGGCGGCACGCTTCGCCGCAGCCGGCGACGACGCCGCATCGGGCGACGACGAGCTCTTCGCCGAGATGGCGCGGGCCGAGTCCGCCGACGCGATGGCCCGTTCCGCGCGGGACAGCCGGCCCGCCCCACCAGGCGGCGATCGCCGCCAGCGCGAGGAGCGCCGGCTTCGCTGGTGGTGGGACGAGCAGGAGATGATGCACCTCGACGGGCTCCTCCCCACGGTGGACGGTGCAACCGTCGAGCTCGCCCTGACCCGGATCGCCGCCCGGGCGCCGCGCCATCCCGCATCTGGGCTCTTCGCCGAGCCGGAGCACCGGCTCGCGGACGCCCTCGTCTCGCTCGCATCCGGAGTCCTCGCCGACGAGACCACCGATCGCGGGCCCGACCTCGCCACGGTCGTCGTCCACATCGACGCCTCCGCTTCGGGGGACGCCGCCCGCCTCGACGACGGGACCCCTCTCGGTCGCCGTGCCATCGACCGGCTCCTCTGCGACGCGCGGCTCACACCCGTGGCTCACGCCGGCGACGGTTCGTCACTCGGCGTCGGTAGGACGACGCGGCGAATCCCCCACTGGCTCCGGCGGATCCTCTCAGGGCGCGACCGCGGGTGCCGCTTCCCCGGATGCGGCCGGACCCGTCACACCCACGGCCACCACATCGACCACTGGGCCCACGGCGGGGCCACCTCGCTCGACAACCTCGCGACGCTGTGCCGTTTCCATCACCATCTCGTCCACGAGGACGGGTGGCGCATCGAGGGCGACCCCGCTGGAGAGCTACGCGTGTACTCCCCCGCCGGACACCGGGTGCAGCCGCGCCGGAGTTACCACACCGACGACCCCGACGCCGAGGCCGCGATCCTCATCGCCGCCGCCGAGGGTGTCGCCGCGGCAAGACGGCGCGCCCCTCCGTGACTGCCTCGACTCGCCCCCGGCACCTTCACATGTACGACCAGAGCACGCGACCCGCGGCGTCCAGCGCCATAGCCGACCAGTCACGCTCCGTTCCCACCGGGATCCGAAGCAGGGATGCGCCCGGCGGGGCGCTGGTAGCCGTACGGAGCGCCGTCGAACTCGAACGCAACAACGGAGGTCCCGGCCGGGACGGCGAGCCATTGCACGAGCCCTGCTCCTACGACGAACGAGCCCGCCTCCTCGTCGATCGTGTCGACGCCGACCCGGCAGCCGAAGCTCGCGCAGAAGATGCGCCGGTCGCCATGCCCCATGAAGAAGGCATAGACGTAGTCCCACGGGTTGCGACGCGGAGCCTCCTCGGCGAAGACGAGCACCGGCTCGCCATCGAGATCACCGAGATGGACGACGGCTCCTCCCGTGCCCTCAACCGCCTCCACCTCCAGCGTGCGCGGAACGAACGAGCGATCGCGCCCGAGCACCGCCGGGTCGAAGTGTGGCTGGGGCCCCGGCTCGGCCACCCACACCGTGGGCTCGCCTTCCGCCAAGCCGGGTAGCGCCCCCGACACAGGACGACGAGTCCGGCAACGACGACGTCCCCTCCGTCGGCCGGATCTGCGTTCGGCTCGGCCACCACGGCGACGACCGCGAGGGTCACGGCTGCGGCAACAACGAGGACCAACGCCAGTGCGAGGGAGACGGTCGCCGGGCGTGCGAAGCGGGAGGTCCTCTGTTCGCTCATGGAGACGGTGAGGGCCCGAGGTCGGTCCAGCCCGGCACCTTCACATGTTGCGGCGGTATTGACCCCCGACGGCGAAGAGCGCCTCTGTCATCTGACCGAGCGTGCAGACCTTGGCGACGTCCATCAGCGCCGCGAAGAGGTTTCCCCCCGACACCGCCACACGCTGCAGATCGGCGAGGGCGGCGGTGGCGTCCTTCTCGTTGCGCTCGCGGAATGCTTCGACGGCGGCGATGCGGCGTTGCTTGTCCTCGTCCGACGATCGCACGATCTCGTCCGGCACGACGAACGGAGAACCCTCGTCCGAGAGGAACGTGTTGACGCCGACGATCGGCAGCTCACCCGACTCCTTCAGCTGCTCGTAGTGCAGCGACTCCTCCTGGATCTTCGTCCGCTGGTACATCGTCTCCATGGCGCCGAGGACGCCGCCCCGCTCGGTGAGACGGTCGAACTCGTCGAGCACCGACTCCTCGACGAGATCGGTCAGCTCCTCGATGATGAACGACCCCTGCATCGCGTTCTCGATCTTGTTGAGGCCCAGCTCCTTGTTGATGATGAGCTGGATCGCCAGCGCCCGCCGCACCGACTCCTCGGTTGGGGTGGTGATCGCCTCGTCGTAGGCGTTGGTGTGGAGCGAGTTGCAGTTGTCGTAGAGGGCGTAGAGCGCCTGGAGCGTCGTCCTGATGTCGTTGAACCCGATCTCCTGGGCGTGGAGAGATCGACCCGACGTCTGGATGTGGTACTTCAGCTTCTGCGACCGCTCCCCGGCCTCGTAGGCCTCTCGCATTGCCTTCGCCCAGATCCGGCGCGCCACCCGCCCGATGACGGCGTATTCGGCGTCGAGGCCGTTGGAGAAGAAAAAGGACAGGTTGGGGGCGAACGCATCGATGTCCATCCCCCTCGACGCGAAGTACTCGACGAAGGTGAAGCCGTTGGCGAGCGTGAACGCGAGCTGGCTGATGGGGTTGGCCCCGGCTTCGGCCATGTGATAGCCCGAGATCGACACCGAATAGAAGTTCTCGACGTCGTGGTCGACGAAGTACTGCTGGATGTCACCCTGCATACGGAGAGCGAACTCGGTCGAGAAGATGCACGTGTTCTGCGCCTGGTCCTCCTTGAGGATGTCGGCCTGCACCGTCCCCCGCACCGCGGCCAGCGTCTTCGCCCTGATGCCGTCGTAGACGTCCCGAGGAAGCACCTCGGCCCCCGACACACCGAGCAGGGACAGGCCGAGCCCGTCGTTCGCCGCGGGCAGGTCGCCGTCGTAGACGGGCCGGGGCACGCCCTTGTCCTCGTACAGGGCCTCGATGCGCGTCGCCACCTCGTCCTCGAGTCCGTGCTCGGCGATGTAGCGCTCGCACTGCTGGTCGATGGCCGCGTTCATGAAGAAGGCGAGGATCATGGGGGCCGGGCCGTTGATCGTCATCGACACCGACGTCGCCGGGTCGACGAGATCGAAGCCCGAGTACAGCTTCTTGGCGTCGTCGACCGTCGCCACCGACACCCCCGAGTTCCCCACCTTGCCGTAGATGTCGGGCCGCAGCGCGGGATCGTGGCCGTAGAGGGTGACCGAGTCGAACGCCGTCGAGAGTCGCTTGGCCGGCATCCCATCGGCGAGGTAGTGAAAACGCCGGTTCGTCTGTTCGGGCCCGCCCTCACCGGCGAACATCCTCGTCGGGTCCTCGCCGGTTCGCCGGAACGGGAACACGCCTGCGGTGTATGGAAACCGGCCGGGGACGTTCTCCTGGCGGACCCACCGGACCCGGTCCCCCGCGCCTCGCAGGCGGGGGAATGCCACCTTCGGCAGCCGGGTGTGCGCCAGCGACTCGGAGTACTGGTCGACGGTGATGTCGCGGTCGCGGACGCGGTACGTGAGCTTCTCGGCCCGGTACGCCTCCTCCACTTCCTCCCACCCCTCGAGAACCCGTGCGGTCTCGACCGTGAGCGCCTCGCGGGCGAGACGGGCGGCGTCGGCGAGCGCCCCGTCGCCGTCTTCGCCGAGCTCGGCGAGCGCAGCGTCGAGGTGCTCGGCGCGTTCGGCGGCGCGCACCTGCTGCTCGGTCGCCTCGTTGTAGCTCCGGATCGCATCCGCGATGTCGGACAGGTACCGGACCCTGTCCCGGGGCACGATGATCGTCGCATCCCTGTCGTCCGTGGGCAGGTCGATGCGTGAGGTGAACTCGAGCGCCGATCTCGCGTCGACGGCGGCCATGAGCGCCTTGTAATACCGGTTCGTACCCGGATCGCCGAACTGCGAAGCAACGGTCCCGAACACAGGGAGGTCTTCCTGGGCCGCATCGAAGAGCCCCCGATTGCGGCGGTACTGCTTCGAGACGTCCCGGAACGCATCGAGAGCGCCGCGGCGGTCGAACTTGTTGATCACGACGAGGTCGGCGAAGTCGAGCATGTCGATCTTCTCGAGCTGGGACGCCGCCCCGTACTCGGGGGTCATGACGTAGACGGCGAGATCCGACTGGTCGACGATCTGGGTGTCGGACTGACCGATCCCGGACGTCTCGAGGATGACGAGGTCGTAGCCGGCCGCCTTCACGAGGTTCACCGCGTCGTGGACGTGAGGCGACAGCGACAGGTTGGGCTCGCGGGTGGCGAGCGACCGCATGTAGGCGCGGGGGTGGGTGATCGCGTTCATCCGGATCCGGTCGCCGAGGAGCGCCCCTCCGCTGCGCCGCCGCGACGGGTCGACGGAGATCACCGCGATGTGCCGGTCGGGGAAGTCGCCGAGGAACCGGAGGACGATCTCGTCGACGAGCGACGACTTGCCCGATCCGCCGGTGCCGGTCATGCCGACGACCGGCGCCGCGCTGTCTGCGGCCCGCTCGGCGGCCGCGGAGAGAAGCGACGCATGGACGTCGGGGAAGTTCTCCGCAGCCGAGATCATCTCGCCGAGCAGCTTGTCGTTGCCGGGGGCGAGTTCTTCGAGCGTCCCCGACGGAAGCTCCCCGCGAGGGAAGTCGGACTCGGCGAGCATGTCGTCGATCATCCCCTGGAAGCCGAGGCGGCGGCCGTCGTCCGGGCTGTAGATGCGGGCGACGCCGGCGGCGAGCAGCTCGGCGCCCTCGGCGGGGAGGATCGTCCCGCCCCCGCCGCCGAAGATCCTCACGTGACCGCAGTCCCTCTCGTCGAGGAGCTCGCGCAGATACCGGAAGAACTCCATGTGACCGCCCTGATAGGACGTCACCGCGATCGCCTGGGCGTCCTCCTGCACCGCCGCCTGGACGATCTCGAGGCCCGAGCGGTTGTGGCCGAGGTGGATGACCTCGGCGCCGCTGGCCTGGAGGATCCGCCGCATGATGTTGATCGAGGCGTCGTGCCCGTCGAACAGCGTCGTCGCGCTGACGATGCGCACCTGGTGCTTCGTCCGCCGCCCCGGGCTCGTCGTGCCGGCTTCCACGGGTTGGATGGTAACGATCGGCCGTCGCGCCGAGGCCCGTGGGAGCCCACCGCACGGGCAGCGCCCACGGACGCACTACGATCGCACCCATGACGGCATCCCGATATCCGGCGGATTTCGACCGTTTCCTGACTCCGACGGCGTTCATCGACTCGGACCACGCCGACGTCCGCGACTACGCATCCGACCTCGTCCGGGGTGTCGAAGGCGACATCGACCGCTCCCTGGCGCTCTTCTACCCCATCCGCGACGACGTCCTCTACTCGCCATACGGGATCCAGGCCGAGCACGAGATGATGACGGCGAGCTACACCCTCGAGGTGAAGAAGGGCTTCTGCGTCCAGAAGGCCGTGCTGCTCGCTGCCGCCGCCCGTGTCGCCGGCATCCCCAGCCGGCTCGGGTTCGCCGACGTGCGCAACCACCTCGCGACCAAGCGCATGCTCGCCCTCATGGAGACCGACCTGTTCATCTGGCACGGTTTCACCGAGCTCTACCTCGAGGGCAAGTGGGTCAAGGCCACCCCGGCGTTCAACATCGCGCTCTGCGAGAAGTTCGGCGTCGTCCCTCTCGACTTCGACGGTCGCAACGACTCGATCTTCCAGCCGTACGACCGCTCCGGGCGCCGCCACATGGAGTACGTGCGGGACCGCGGCTGGTACGCCGATCTCCCCTTCGACGAGATCTTCGACGACTTCGCCGCCACCTACCCGGCCTGGCCCGACGGCGAGCTCGGCAAGGACAAGGACTTCCACGCCGAAGCCGAGCAGGAGAACCGGGCCTCGTCCACCACCTGAGGGCCCGGGCCGGCCGGGCCGGGACCAACTTCGGAAGCGCCATGGCCGTCAGCGATCAGAACCGGTGGAACGCCCGCTATCGCGACGAGGACGTCCCCGCCGAGCCGTCCCCGTGGCTCATCTCGCTCGAGATGATCCCGACCTCGGGACGGGCGCTCGACATCGCCGGGGGTGCGGGCCGCAACGCCGTGTGGCTGGCCGAGCGCGGTCTCGACGTGACCCTCGTCGACGTCTCCGACGAGGCGCTGACGATGGCCGCCGAGACGGCACGTGCCGCCGGCGTCACGATCGACGTCAGACCCATCGACCTCGTCGCCGATCCGTTGCCGGCCGGACCGTGGGACGTCGTCGTGTGCTTCCACTACCTCCAGCGCAACCTCTTCGGGGCGATGATCGCCGAGCTGGCGCCGGGCGGGCTGCTCGTCGCCGAGCTGGCGACCGTGCGCAATCTCGAACGACGGGAGCGCCCGGAGCGGCCCTACCTCCTCGACGAAGGCGAGCTCCCGACCCTCGTCGCCCCCCTCGAGATCGTCGTCTTCGACGAGGGCTGGCATCCAGACGATCGCCACGAGGCCCGGTTGGTCGCCCGCATGGAGGCTCAGCCACCCGTGTAGCGCGGCGGCCGCTTCTCGAGGAATGCGCTGATCCCCTCCTGGCCGTCGGCTCCGGAGGCGAGGCGGGCGATGATCCTCGCCTCGAGCTCCATCTGGGTCTCCAGCGTCTCCGAGAGCGACGAATGGAGCAGCTGCTTGACGGCGCCGTAGGCGAGCGTCGCCCCGGAGGCAAGCCCGCTGGCGATCTCGGCGGTGACGCCGGCGAGATCGTCGTCGGGGACCACCTGGTTGACGAGGCCCCACTCGAGAGCCTCGGCGGCGCTGAGCCGGCGGTTCGTGATCATGAGCTCCATCGCCCGGCGCACCCCGACGAGCCGGGGCACGAAGTACGTCGAGCTCCCGTCCGGCGACAGCGCCGCGTTGGTGTACGCCGAGACGAAGGTCGCCGACTCGGCCGCGATGGCGAGGTCGGCCGAGGCTGCCAGCGAGAATCCTGCGCCGGCCGCCATGCCGTTGACGGCCGCGATCACCGGGGCGCTCATCCGGGACAGCCTGGAGACGGCGGCGTGGTAATAGGCCGTCATCTCCTTGATGAGCGCGCCGACGTCGTCACCCGCCTCGGCGAAGGAGGGGAGGTCGCCGCCGGCGGAGAAGAACCGCCCGGTGCCGGTGATCACCGCCGCCCGGATGCCGGCGTCCTCGTCGCATCTGATCGACGCGTGCATGAGGTCCCGCATCACCGCGAGGTTCAGGGCGTTTGCCGCGTCCGGACGGTTGAGGGTGATCGTCGCCACGCCGTCCTCGACGTCGAACAGGATGCTCTCGAAGTCCATGCCGTCTCCCTCTCGCTCGCCACCGCATCCTATGCCCGGGAGACCACAGCCGTCCCACCCGCCGATGCGGCATCGGTCACACCACGGCGGCGGGCCGGGCGGCCGGTGAGGGGAGGCTGTCCACGATCGCGCCCACCGTGAACCGGATCCGGGGCGCGAGGTCGGCGGGGAGCGTAGCCGTCGCGGTGGGGAGAGCGGTCGGCGGCGCCGACCCATCGACCATGACCGGGATCGCGCCGCGGTCGAACGGGTGGAGCCATCGAGGGACCCTGACGCACACCGGTTTACGGCGAAGCGCCATCGCGACGACGCGGACGAGGTCCGCGACCGCGACCTCGTCCGGGCCCTCGACGGTCACGGTCGAGCGGACGAGACGGGAGTCGTCGAGCGAGGCGGCCAGGACCGTCACGAGATCGGCCACGGCCAGGGGCCGAAGCAGCCGGCGGCGTAGGTCGAGGGGATAGACGGTCCGAGTCGTCACCGCGCGGGCAACCGCGTTGACGACGTGGTCACCACGTCCATAGACGGCCGCCGAACGCAGGATCGTGTGCTCGATACCGGCGTCGCGAACGATCTCCTCGGCCCGCCACTTCGTCTCGAACAGCGGGTGTGGTGCGTCGGGCGCAGCAAACCGGGAGCTCACCATCGCGAACCGGGGGACTCCCACCGCTCGGGCGGCCTCGACTGCGGCGGCGGTGCCCGCGACGTGGACCGCCTCGAAGGTCTGGGCGCCCCGCGGCGCGGTGATGCCGGCGAGGTGGAAGACCGCATCGCACCCGGCAAACGCATCACGCAGCCGGGACCCGTCGATGACGGAGGCATGGACGAGGGCGGACCCCGCAACGAGCCGCAGCCCGTGGTCACTCCGGTCCACGCCCCTCGCGATCAGGACGAGATCGTGACCGCGCCGGGCGAGGCATGCGGCGAGGTGGCCGCCGATGAAGCCGGTGCCTCCGGTGACGGCGACCCTCACGGCCGTCCTCGCCGTGTCCCGCCCGACCGCGAGGGTCGTACCTCCTCGACGAATCTCACCAGCGTGTCGGCGAGCCGCTCCTGCTCGGACTCGTAGAGGATGCGGTTGCCGTCCCGCCGCTCCGTCACGAGACGAGCTCCCTTGAGGACGCCGAGGTGCCGGGACACGGTGGGGGCGGCGAGATCGAACCGGGAGGCGATCTCCCCGGCGGCGAGTTCCCCGTCCTTGAGGTGAAACAGAATCCTGCGACGGACTGCGCTCGCCAGAGCCTTGAACACAGAATCTGACATCGATGAGAAATATAGCTCACTAGCTCCTGAGCGCAATAGCTATTGAAAGGCGATTGCCGGAGCCCGCCACGGCGACGAGACTCAGCCGATGGCCGCGTTCGAGGCACACCCCTGGCATCCGCCTCCGGCACCGAAGCTCGACGGGCGCTACGCGGAGAACCGCCTGCTCGCCGGTGCCGCGTTGTGGGAGGTGCCCGGCGAAGGCCCCGAGGACGTGGCCGTCGCTGACGACGGGACGATCTTCACCGGCCTCGTCGGGGGCGAGATCGTGCGGTTTCCTCGCGGCGGGGGGAAGCCGGCGACGATCGCGCGGACCGGGGGCAGGCCGCTCGGCATCGAGATCGCCGGCAAAGGCGAGCTCGTCGTGTGCGACGCCCACCGCGGCCTGCTCCGGATCACGGTGACCGGCGAGGTCGCGACGCTGGCCGATACCTTCGAGGGCCGCCGGCTCCGGTTCGCCAACAACGCCACCATCGCCTCGGACGGGACGATCTACTTCACCGACACGTCGATGCGATACGGCCTCGACGAGTACGTGACCGACCTCCTCGAGCACAGCGGCACCGGCAGGCTCTTCGCCAGACACCCAGACGGCGAGCTGGAATGCCTCAGGACGGGGCTCCAGTTCGCCAACGGTGTCGCCCTCGACTCGACGGAGTCCTCGCTGTTCATCGCCGAGACCGGGGCGTACCGCATCGACAGGCTCTGGCTTCGAGGTGATCGCGCCGGTGAGTTCGACGTCTTCGTCGACAACCTGCCCTGCTTCCCCGACAACCTCTCCTTCTCCGACGACGTCCTGTGGGTCGCCGCCCCCTCCCCCCGTCAGGCGATCGTCGACGCGATGGGTCCCCGGCCCCGGCTGCGGTCCTTCGTCAACCGGCTCCCCGACCGCCTCAAGCCGAAGCCGCTGCGTCACGGGATGGTCCTCGCGTTCGACGAGGACGGCGCGCTCGTCCACAACCTGCAGGACTCGAGCGGGCGGGTGGCGATCACGACTGCGGCGCGCCAGCACGAGGACCGGCTCTACATCGGCACGCTCACCGAGCCGACGCTCGCCGTGTTCGATCTCGGCTGAGCGGGGAGGCAGCCGCCGGCTGGCACCTCAGACCAGGGTCCCGCCCTCGAGCACGCCCCGGGCGGTGTCCGCCAGCAACGGCGCCGCCGATCCGAACTGTGCGAAGCGCTCATCGGACGTCTGGCCCCTCGCGTACCGGGTGTAGATCTGCTCGAGGATCACGGCGATCCGGTAGTAGGCGAGGGCGAGGAAGTACCTGATGTGGGTCACGTCGAAGCCGGTGACGGCCACGTAGCGATCGATCACCTCGGTCTTTGCCATATAGGGCGTCAACGGCTGGACGCGGTTGCCGAACACCGTGTGGGACGGTCCCTCTCTGTCGACCCAGTAGGCGAGCAGGGTGCCGAAATCGACGAGGGGGTCACCGCGCGTCGCCATGTCCCAGTCGAAGACGGCGACGATCTCGCCGCGGTCGGACACCATGGTGTTGTCGAGCTTGTAGTCGTTGTGGAGGATCGTCGTCGCCTCCGGCTCGGGGACCGAGGCGGCGAGCCGGCGAGTCAACGTCTCCATCTCCGGCACCTCCCGGGTCATGGCCGCCTCCCACCGCCGCGCCCAGCCCGCCACCTGGCGGTCCACGAAGCCGTCGGGACGACCGAGATCGTCGAGCGCGACCGCTGCCGGCTCGACCCGGTGCAGGGCGCCGAGCGTGTCGACGAGCTCCTCGCAGACCCGGCGTCGGGGAGCGTCGCCGCCGAACGACGCCGGCCACTCGGTGCGGACGACGTGACCGTGGCGGCGCTCCATGACGAAGAACGGCTTGCCCATGACATCGGAGTCCGCGCAGTAGTGATACGCACGCGGCGCCTCGGGGAACACGTCCCACAGCCGCGAGAGCACCCGGTGCTCGCGCGCCATGTCGTGGCCGCCCTTCGCCACTTCGCCGAGTGGCGCCCTCCGTAGGACGAGCTCGGCGTCGCCGGCGACGGCACGGTAGGTGAGGTTGGCCGCGCCGCCGGGGAACTGATCGAACGTGATGTCGGCATCTCCGACGAGCTCCGGGACGTGGTCGCGCAGGTAGGCGGCGACACGGGCTTCGTCGAAGCGCTCCTCCTCGCGGATGGGTGCCGTGTCGTGCGCGGTCACGTGTCCTCCCGGACCGGGGAGCGTACCAGCGTCGCCACCAGCGATCGGGTGACCAGCCGATGCGGCTGCCGGCGTCAGAACAGGCCGTCGGGCGGGGTCATGACGACATGGCCGTGCGACGGGTGCACCTCGCCGACGATGGCGGCGACGAATGGCACCTCGACGGCCCGGCCGTCTGGGGTCGCGACGACGAGGCGGTCCTGAGCCTCGGTGAGGACGACGCCGCTCACCGTGCCGAGATGGACGCCGTCCGGGGTCAGCGCGACCAGTCCCTCGAGGTCTTCGGGCCAGAACTCGTCGGCTGCGAGGGGTCGGCGGTCCGCGGCGTCGATCGTCAGCGTTGCCCCCTGGAGCGCCTCTGCGGCGGTCCGGTCGAAGACGCCCTCGAAACCGATGAGGAGACCATCGTTGTGGCGGCGGACCCACGCCACGGTGAGCTCACGGTAGGGATCGTCTTCGGTGAGGAATCGCTCGCCGACTGTGAAGCGGTCCGGGTTGTCGCTGAGAGGACGGACGATGACGGCGCCCTTGATTCCGTGCGCCCGCCGCACGTAGCCGACCGAGACGCGGGTCCCGCCGGCCATGGGTTCAGTCGAGGAACTCGACCTGGACGTCGAGGCCTTCCTCGTCGCCCGCCGCCTTGGCGACCGTGCGAATCGCCTTCGCGACGCGACCCCGCCGCCCGATGACGCGTCCCATGTCCCGCTTGGCGGTCCGAACCTCGATGACGACGGAGTCCTCGCCGTCTGACACGACCTCGACCTCGACGCTCGAGGCGTCGTCCACGATCTCGGTGGCGATGTACCGCACCACCCGCTCGACGATGTCGCCCTCGCTCATGCCTGCTCCTCGGTCTCGTCGACGGGTTCGCCGACTCCCGCGGCCTCTGGGTGGCCACCCACGTCGGAAGCGGCGTCCGGCTCGGCGTCCGGCTCCTCCTCGGCTCCACCGACGACGTGGATCTCAGGCTCGACCGCAGCCGTCACCGGCTCGGCGTCCGGCTCCTCCTCGGCTCCACCGACGACGTGGATCTCAGGCTCGACCGCAGCCGTCACCGGCTCGGCCGCCGGCTTCGGCGGCTCCGGCGCCGCCTCGATCATGTGAATGTCTCCCTTGGCAACCCGGAACCGCTGCCAGGCGCCGGAGATCTCGAGCAGCTTGCGAGCACGATCTGTCGGCTGCGCGCCGTTCTCGAGCCAGACGAGGGCCCGATCATTGTCGATCTCGACGAGCGACGGCTCGCGACGAGGGTCGTACCTGCCGATCTGCTCGATGTAGGCGCCGTCGCGGGGCTTGCGCGAGTCGACGACGACGACGCGGTACGTCGGCTGTTTCTTCTTTCCCATCCGCGTCAGTCGGATCTTCACCGGCATGGCTCGGTCACCTCTTGTTCCTCTTGCCACCTTGGCGCATCCCCGGTAGGTCGAGCCCGGGTATCGGGCTTCTCCCTCCGGCAATCGCCTTCATCATCTTCTGTGCCTCGGAGAACTGCTTCAGGACGGCGTTGACATCCTGCGGGCGGGTCCCCGACCCCGCTGCGATGCGGCGCTTGCGGCTGCCGTTGATCACCTTGGGGTTGCGTCGCTCGGCCGGCGTCATCGAGCGAATGATCGCCTCGACGCGACCGAGGTCCCTGTCGTCGACCTCGACGTCGCGCAACGCCTGACCGGCGCCGGGCAGCATTGTAACCAGCTGCTGTAGCGGACCCATCTTGCGCAGCTGCTGGAACTGCTCGAGGAAGTCCTCCAGGTCGAAGCTCGCAGTGCGGAGCTTCTCGGCTGCCACCACCGCCTGCTCCTCGTCGTAGGTCGCCTCCGCCTTCTCGATCAGGCTGAGCACGTCACCCATTCCGAGAATGCGCGACGCCATCCGGTCGGGGTGGAACACGTCGAGGTCGTCGAGACCTTCGCCGATGCCGACGAACTTGATCGGTTTGCCGGTCACCTCGCGCGCCGAGATCGCGGCGCCGCCGCGGGCGTCGCCGTCGAGCTTTGTCATGACGAGGCCACTGAGGTCGGCGTAGTCGAGGAAGCCCTGCGCGACGTTGACGGCCTCCTGGCCCGTCATCGCATCGACGACGAGGAGCACTTCATCCGGGTCGGTCGCCTTCCGCAGCGCGGCGAGCTCGTTCATCAGCTCCCCATCGATCTGGAGCCGGCCGGCGGTGTCGATGACGACGGCGTTGAGGCCCTCGGCGCGGGCGTGCTTGATCGCCGCCCGGCACAGCCGGGTGGCCCGGGCGCCCCGATCGACGAACACCGGCACGTCGATGGAGGCGCCCAGCGTCTCGAGCTGGTCGATCGCTGCCGGCCGCCTCAGGTCCGCGGCCACGAGCAGCGGCCGCTTCCCCTTCGCCTTCAAGTGCCGGGCGAGCTTGGCCGCGGACGTGGTCTTGCCCGACCCCTGGAGCCCGACCATGAGCACGACGAGCGGCGGGGTCTCCGCCCTCGCCAAGGGCGCCAACTCCCCGAGTGTGGCAACGAGCTCCTCGTGGACGATCTTGATGACCTGCTGCGCCGGCGTGAGGCTCTTGAGCACGTCGGCGCCCACGGCCCGCACCCGGACCCGGGCCTGGAAGGTCTTGACGACGTTGACGTTGACATCGGCCTGGAGCAGGGCGAGACGCACCTCGCGCAGCGCGGCGTCCACGTCGGACTCGGCGAGACGGCCCTTGCCGCGCAGCCGGGCGAAGACGTCCCCGAGGCTTGCTGTCAGCGCGTCGAACACGGCGCGAGTCTACGACCGGGCTGGGCGACAGCGGTATTGGTAGCCTCGCCGTAGCCGCCGACCCCGCGAAAGGCCGCGCGATGAACCTCACCGTCATCGACCATCCGCTGACCCGCCACTACCTCACCGTGCTCCGCGACGTCTCGACGGAACCAGAGGAGTTCCGTGCCGCAGCCCGCAGGCTGACCTACACGCTCGTCATGGAGGCGACGAGCCGGGTGCCGCTCGTCCAGACCAGGATCGAGAGCCCACTCGAGACGACGACGGGGTACGAGTTGGGCGACGTCGTCGCCGTCGCCGTGCTCCGCGCCGGTCTCGGCATGCTGGAGGCGGTCCAGGACCTCATCCCCCACGTCAAGGTGGGTTTCGCCGGCGTCCAGCGTGACGAGGAGACCGCGGAGCCGATGGAGTACTACGCGAAGATGCCGAAGCTGGAGAACTCGACGGTGCTCGTCCTCGAGCCGATGCTCGCCACCGGCGGGTCGCTGTCGTGGGCATGTGCGAAG
Source organism: uncultured Acidimicrobiaceae bacterium (assembly GCA_947259365.1). Taxonomy (GTDB): domain Bacteria; phylum Actinomycetota; class Acidimicrobiia; order Spongiisociales; family UBA5794; genus CAMYMC01. The sequence continues at coordinate 38,985 of CAMYMC010000026.1, forward strand.
GCCAAGGAGTTCGGAGCGACGAAGATCACGGCGCTGTGCGTCGTCACCGCCCCCGACGGCGTGACCCGCATGTACGAGGACCATCCGGACGTCCACATCGTCGCCGCCGCCCACGATCGCCAGCTCAACGACCGCTACTACATCGTTCCCGGCCTCGGTGACATGGGCGACCGTCTCTTCGGGACGGTCTAACCGGTGAGCCGGGACGCAGCCGGGCCCGCGACCGACGACTTCACCGATGCGGTGGTGGCGGTCGTGCTGCGGCTCGAGCGCGGGGAGGTGATGGCGTACGGCGAGATCGCCGCGGAGGCGGGTCACCCCGGCGCAGCACGCGCCGTCGGCAACGTGCTGCGCACGGTCCCCGGCCTGCCGTGGTGGAGGGTCGTCGCCGCCAACGGCCGCCTCGTGCCAGGCCACGAACACCGCCACGCCGAGCTCCTGAGGGCGGAGGGGGTCCGGGTGAGCAAGGGACGGGTCGTGGCGTGAGCGGGAGACGGAAGGAGCCGGAGCCGGTCGCGGGAACGGGGCGGCACCACTCGATGGTCGAGTTCATCGAGCGCAAGCGCGACGGCGACGTCCTCGACGCCGACGAGATCGCCTGGATCATCTCGGAGTACACGGCCGATCGGATCCCCGACTACCAGATGGCTCCGTTGCTCATGGCGATCCTTTTCCAGGGCATGACGCCGGCGGAGCTCGCACCGTGGACCGAAGCGATGCTGCACTCGGGCGACGTGCTGGATCTGTCCCACGTCACGGCACCGAAGATCGACAAGCACTCGACCGGCGGAGTCGGGGACAAGGTCTCCATCCCCCTGGCGCCGATGGTCGCCGCCTGCGGGGTCGCCATCCCGATGATGTCGGGGCGCGGCCTCGGCCACACCGGCGGCACCCTCGACAAGCTCGAGTCCATCCCGGGGTTCCGCACCGCACTCGACCCCGCGGAGTTCTCCGCCATCCTGGAGCGGACCGGGCTCGTGCTCGCCGGTCAGTCGGAGAGCCTCGTGCCGGCGGACCGGCGCCTGTATGCGCTCCGAGACGCGACCGGCACGGTGCCATCGATCCCGCTCATCGCGTCGTCCATCATGTCGAAGAAGCTCGCCGAGGACCTCGACGGCCTCATTCTCGACGTGAAGGTGGGGCGGGGGGCGTTCATGAAGGACGAGGCGGCGGCAAGGACGCTGGCGGCGACGATGGTCTCGATCGGCAAGTCGCACGGCACGCCGACGGCGGCCCTTCTCACCGACATGAACCAGCCGCTCGGACGCGAGGTGGGCAACGCCCATGAGATCAGGGAGTCGCTGTCCGTCCTGCGCGGGGAGGGGCCTCCGGACCTCACCGAGATCGTCTACCGGCTCGGGATCGCCATGCTCCGGCTCGCCGACCGCGCCGATGCCACGACCGAGGCGAGGGCCATGCTCGAGGAGGCGGTGCGCAGCGGGCGTGCCCTCGAGGTCTTCGCCGCCGTCGTCGCGGCCCAGGGTGGCGATCCCGGTGTCGTCGACGACGAGTCGAAGCTCCCGGTTCCGTCGCACACGTGGGAGCTCACCGCGACGGGCCAGGGCTACGTCACCGGGTGTGACCCCCTCGACATCGGGGTCGCCGTGGTGCGCCTCGGCGGTGGCAGGGCAAGGAAGGAAGACCGCATCGATCCGGCCGTCGGGGTCACGGTCCTCGCCAAGACCGGGGACCGGATCTCGACGGGCCAGCCGCTGGCGCTCGTCGGGTACAACGACGCCGACCGCCTCGCCGCGGCCCGTCCCCTCCTGGAGAGGGCGTGGACGATCTCCGACGAGACCCCGGCGAGCCGACCGATGGTGATCGGCGAACTCCACTGAGCCGAACCCGCTGCCCGGACGGGTGCACGCACCACCCCCTCTGGCTAGCCTCGATCGCGGAGGTGAGGCCGTGTCGCACGCACGATTGAGCGCAGCCGCGGGCGCGATTTCCGAGCGCACCGGTCGCGACCGTCACCGGCTCGGGGTCGTGCTCGGCTCGGGGCTGGGCACCTACGCAGACTCGCTCGAGGGTGCGGTGAGCATTCCGTACGCCGAGATCCCGCACTTCCCCACCCCCGCGGTCGAGGGACACGCCGGCCGACTCGTGTCGGCGCTCGTCGGCGGCCAACCCGTCCTCGTGGCAGCCGGCAGAGTCCACGCCTACGAAGGCTGGGATCTCGGCGACGTGGTGTTCGGGGTGAGGACCCTCGCCATGAGCGGCTGCCGGACTGTGCTGCTCACCAACGCCGCCGGCGGCATCGGCGACGGGCTCGCACCGGGCGATCTCGTGACGATCCGCGACCACATCAACCTGACCGGCCGCAACCCCCTCATCGGACCCAACGACGAGCGGCTCGGGCCGCGCTTCCCCGACCTCAGCGACGTCTACCGCAGCTCGCTACGCAAGGTCATCGCCGACGTGACCCACTCGCTCGACATGACCTATCACGAGGGCGTTTATGCCTGGATGATCGGCCCGAGCTACGAGACACCGGCCGAGGTCAGTATGGCTCGTCAGCTCGGGGCGGCCCTCGTCGGCATGTCCACCGTCCCGGAGGCCATCGCCCTCGCCCACATGGGGGTCGGCGTCGCCGGGATCTCCCTCGTGACGAACCTCGCCGCCGGACTCGCATCGGCCCCGCTCAGCCACGACGAGGTCACCGAAGTCGCCCAAAAGGCCCAAACGCGCTTCACCGCCCTCCTCGATGCCCTCCTCCCCCGACTCGCCGCCGATGGAGGGTGACGGCGCTTTTCGCGCGGCGGGCCGATCTCCGTAACATCGAGCCGGCCTCGAACCGTTCGAGCCCGCACCGAGCGAGCAAGGAGCACAGATGAGAATCGCCGTCTGCGTCAAGCAGATCCCGGACCCGGCGGCACCGTACGAACTCGACCCGGAGACGCACTTCGTCGTGCGACCGGAGGACCAGGTCCTCGACGACACCGACAGGTACGGCGTCGAGGTTGCACTCCAGCTCGCCGAGGCCGCCGGCGACGACGCTTCGGTGACGCTCGTCTCCATGTCGCCGTCCGGCTCCCTCCAGGGCATCCGCCAGGCGCTGGCGATGGGCGCCGACAAGGCGGTCATCGTCGACGACGCGTCCCTGCGGGGCGCCGACGCCCTCACCACCTCCCGCGTGATCGCCGCCGCCATCGGGCGTGAGGGTTACGACGTCGTCGTCGCCGGCACGGAGTCCACCGACGGCTACACGGGCGTCGTCCCCCAGCAGATCGCAGAGGTGCTCGGCGCTCCTTCGCTCACGTTCGCCCGCAAGGTGGAAGCCGTCGACGGCAAGATCCGCATCGAGCGCCAGACCCAGGCCGGGTACGACGTCGTCGAGGCGGCGCCGCCCGTGCTCCTCACGGTCACGTCGGGCGCGGTGGAGCCCCGCTACCCCACGTTCAAGGGGATCATGCAGGCCAAGCAGAAGCCCATCGACACGCTGACGTGCACCGACCTCGGTGTCACCGCCGACAACCAGCAGGTCATCACATCGGTGGATCCGGTGCCGGCACGTCAAGCAGGTGAGATCGTCGAAGACGAAGGCGAGGGCCACCTCCGCATCGTGGCCATGCTCGAAGAAGCGAAGGTGATCTGATGAAGACCTGGGTGTTCGCAGAAGCGAGGGACGGCGCGGCGGCGGCGAACGCGCTCGAAGGCCTCGCCAAGGCCCGCGAGCTCGGCGGCGACATCGCCGTCTTCTACCTCGGGGCGGGGAGCAACGACGCCTTCGCCGTCCTCGGCGACCACGGCGCGACGAGTGTCTATCACCTGCCTGCCGGCGAGTCGCTGCCGGCTCCGGCGGCGGCAGCGGCGATGGCGGAGCTAGCGGGCTCGGAAGCCCCCGATCTCATCCTCTTTGGCATGGGGAATACGGAGCGCGACGTCGCCGGGCGGCTCTCGGTGCGCCTGGGGCGCCCCGTGCTCGCCAACGCTGTCGACATCACGGCCGACGAGGACGGCCTCGTCGTCACCAACGAGATCCTCGGCGGTACGACTCGCGTGGCGAGCCGCTCTACCGGGGACGGAGCCGCGATCGTCATCACCCGGCCGAAGGCATTCACGGCGGAACCGGCCGGCGGTGGCGTGCCTGAGGTCGTCGCGGTCGCGTCGCCCGACGTGGGCCACGCCGGGGAGGCGGGTGTGCTGGAGCGCCACGAGGAGGTCGCGGAGGGTCCCGACCTCGAAGCCGCCGACGTCGTCGTCTCCGGCGGCCGGGGCATCGGCTCCGGTGACGAGTTCGAGATGATCGACCGCCTCGCCGAGCTCCTCGGCGCCGCGGTCGGTGCCACCAGAGCCGTCGTCGACGCCGGGTGGGTGCCCTACTCGTACCAGGTCGGCCAGACCGGCAAGACCGTCAAGCCCACGATCTATCTCGCGTGCGCGATCAGCGGGGCGATGCAGCACCTCGTCGGCATGAAGGACTCCTCGACGATCATCGCGATCAACAAGGACCCCGACGCGCCGATCTTCGGCGTTGCAGACCTCGGCATCGTCGGTGACGTCCACAAGGTGGTCCCCGCGCTCATCGAAGCGCTCGAGGCGAGGGGCTGACACCCCGGCTCAACCCCTCTCCACCTCCTCGTCGACCTCGACCGGGGTGCGGCGGCCCGCGCCCTGGTCGCCGAGACCCGAGAGGATGTTGACCCCCGTCGCGTTCTCGATCTGCTCGGTCAGCCGGATGACCGAGCCGGGGAGCTGACTGAGAAAGCCGGGGATCGTCTGGCTGCCGTTGCCGGCGTCGATGACGGACACCTTGTCGATGCTCACCCCCTCGACCGTGCTGACGATCTTGTCGACGAGCTCGGGCAGCATGTTCAGCACGAAGATCCGCTGGGCGTCTTCTCCTGCCTCCCGGTACTGCTCGACGAGCCGCTGGAACACCGCGATCTGAGCATTGCCGTCCTCGACGATGCTCGCTGCCTGGCCCTTCGCCTCGAGCTCCATGGCCTCTCGTTTCGCCCGCGCCGGTGCGATGACGTCCGCCTCCAGCCTGCGGTTCTGCAGCTCGATCCGCTCCCGTTCCAGCTCCTGCTCGGCGACGACTCGAGCCCGGTCCGCCTCGACCTTCGCCTCCTCCTCCTTGCCGACGGCGACCCGCTCGAGCTCGGCCCGGCGCACCCTCAGCTCGTTCTCCCGCACGACGATGGCGAGATCGGCCTCGATCCGGGCCGTCTCTGCCCGCCGGCGCGCTTCGGCCTCCTGTTCCTCGGCCTCGGTCTGGCGCAAGGCCTCCGCGATCCGCGCCTCCTTGAGCACCGACGCCGTCTGGCGCCGCCCCACAGAATCGAGATAGCCGACCTCGTCGGTGACGTTCTGGATCTTGAGGACGTCGAGCTCGAGCCCGAGCGTCTTGATGTCTTCGTCGGCCTCGTCGATGAGCGTCTGGGCGAACTTGAGCCGGTCCTCGTTGACCTCCTCCGGGGTCAGCGTCGCCAGAACACCGCGGAGGTTCGCCTCCAGGGTTTCCTTGGCGAGCTTGGGGATGTACTCGGGTGGCCTGCCCAAGAAGCGCTCTGCAGCGTTCTCCAGCAGACCTTCGCTCGAGGAGATCTTCACGTTGGCGATGCCCTGCACGTTGAGCGGGATCGCACCCTTCGAATAGGCGTTTTGGACCGCCACCTCGATCGCGATGGTGTTGAGGTCGAGGGACTGCACCTTCTCGAGCAGCGGCACCCGGAACGTTCGACCGCCTCGCAGCACCCGGTAGCCCACGGTTCGCCCGCTGGACAGCTCGCGATCGCGCCCGGTGATGACCGCCACCTGGTTGGGAGGGCAGATCACGATGAACGACTTGATGGCGAGGCCCACCACGATGATCGCCGCGACGACGATGGCGGCGAGCGCGATTACGACTTCCATGTCACCTCCGCTTCCGACGGCCCGTCACCATGAGTGACCGCCGCCTTCGAGACCATCCAGATGCGCCACCCGTGCCGTGCCCCCGTCCACCTCGACGATCACGACCGGTTCTCCGACGGCGAACGCGGCCTGGCGCGCTTCGTCGTACGGGACGGCGACGAGCGTCATCGGCTGGCCGTCCACTTCGACCGCCACCTTGCCCTTGCGGCCGGGAGAGATCGGCACCGTCACCCGCGCCGGGTGGCCGGCGATGTGGCGGTCGAGGAGCTCGCTCGTGAGGCCCGATCGCTTCAGGAACGCGGTCAACCGGGTGTTGAGATACGCGGTGAACAGCCCCATGGCCACCGCGATGACGGCTGTGGCGGCACCGTTGACTCCGAGACCGCGCAAGACGAGGCCGGTGACCCCGAAGAACGCGGCGAAGAACACCAAGGTGCGAAACGAGAGCAAGGCGCCGACGAGGCCGCCGAGACCGGCTGTGCCGACGGGACCGGGGTCCGGGTCGAGGTCGACGTCGGCCCCACCGTCGGCGTCGGCGCCGAAGACGACGAAGAGCACGACGAATGCCCATCCCACGATCGTGGTGAACAGATACAACGCGAACATGCAGAACCCGCCCGCCCCCGCAGAGCCGCCACCGCGATCCTAACGATCCGCCGGCGTGCCCCGACCGGCTTCAACCGAGGCTCTCCGGTCCGAAGGCGTGGGGGAGCAACTCGTCGAGGTCGTGCTCGCGGGCACCGCCGGCGCCGTCCTGGACGACGACCCGGCGCACCGAGAACTCCCTCATGAGCTGGCGACAGTTGCCGCACGGGTAGCACTCGTCGGTCTCGAGACAGCCGACCGCCACCGTGTCGATCGAACGGACACCGGCCGTTGCCGCGAATGCGATCGCCGCAGCCTCGGCGCAGATCGTCGCGCCGTACACCGCGTTCTCGACGTTGACGCCGGTGAACCTCCTGCCATCGCCGGCGACGACGACCGCCCCGACCCGGAACCCGGAATACGGCGCGTACGCCTGCCGGGCAGCCGCCCGGGCTTCGTCGAGCAGCGCCCTGGGGTCATCCACCGCCGGCCTCCACGATGGTCTCGTCGGGGCCGAGCAGCGCTTCGACGAACGCCTCCGGATCGAAGGGAACAAGATCTTCGATGGCCTCGCCGATCCCGATGAGTTTGACGGGGACGCCCAGCTCCTCCTCCACGGCGACGGCAACGCCGCCCCTCGCCGTACCATCCAGCTTGGTCAGGACGACGCCCGTCACCCCGACAGCCTCCGTGAAGACCCGTGCCTGGGCGAGGGCGTTCTGCCCCGTCGTGCCGTCGATGACGAGCAGCACCTCGTCCAGCTCGCCGGCCTCGCGACGCAGGACTCGCGCGATCTTGCCCAGCTCATCCATGAGATTCGCTTTCGTCTGGAGCCGGCCGGCGGTGTCGACGATGAGCACGTCATGACCCCTCGCCCTCGCCGAGTGGTAGGCGTCGAACGCCACCGCAGCGGGGTCCGCCCCGCTCTGGCCCCCGACCATCGCCACCCCGACCCGCTCCGCCCAGCGCCGTAGCTGCTCATCGGCGGCGGCCCGGAACGTGTCGGCGGCGCCGAGGAGGACTCGACGGTCTTCGGCCTCGAGCCGGGCCGCGAGCTTCGCGATCGAAGTCGTCTTGCCGGTTCCGTTGACGCCCACGACGAGGACGACGGCCGGACGGGCATCGATGCGGATCGTCCGGTCCTTTTCGGCGAAGAGCGCCGTGAGCTCGTCGGCGAGCGCCACGCGGATCGCCCCGGCGTCCTCCGGCCCGCACCCTCGGACCCGTTCTACGAGCTTCGTCGCCGCAGGGACTCCCATGTCGGAGGCGACGAGGCCGTCTTCGAGGTCCGACCAGAACCCGTCGTCGAACCCAGTCCGGCCGAAGACGGCGCCGAGGCGGTCCCCGAACGCCCGGCGCGTCCTGCCCAGGCGCAACGTCAGCGGTGGCGGCGCCGCGGCCGGGCCACCGCCGCGGCGCGTCGCCGTTTCGGTGACGCGTGCGGGTCCTTCGCGCCTCCGGACGACGCCGGCAACGATGACGCCGAGGACGACGAGGACGACGAGGAAGATGACGATCACGGTCACGGCCGCACCCATGCCGGCTCCGGTCTCTGCAAGGCGGGTGGCAGAAAACCTACCACGGCCCCCGGTGGGCCCGATGCGCCCGCAGGTTGCGGTGCGGTTCGGCTAGACGGCGACCCGCTCGAGTCGCTTGGCAACGACCAGCGAGGACTCGCCCGGCTCCATCGTGACGCCGTAGAGGACGTCCGCCGCCTCCATCGTCTGCTGCTGATGGGTGATGATGACGAGCTGAGCGGTGCCGCGCAGCGTGTCGACGAGGCGGAGGAAGCGGCGGAGGTTGGCGTCGTCGAGGGCCGCCTCGACCTCGTCGAGGACGTAGAACGGGCTCGGTCTGGCGCGGAAGACCGCGAAGAGGAAGGCGAGTGCCGCCAGCGAGCGCTCGCCCCCCGAGAGCAGGCTGAGCCGCCCGACCTTCTTCCCGAGCGGCTGCGCTTCGATCTCGACTCCGGTCTCGAGCGGGCGGCCAGGGTCGGTGAGGCGGAGCCGGCCCCGCCCGCCGGGGAATACGAGGCCGAAGTTCTCCTGGTAGAGGTCCGAGATCTCCTCGAACGCGACGAGGAACATCGCAGCCATCTCCTCGTCGAGGGCGGCGATGACCTTTCGCAGCTCGCCACGGGACGATTCGAGATCGGCGAGCTGCTCCTCGAGCTCGCCGACCCGGGCGGCGAGCTCGCGATACTCGGCGGCGGCGAGCGGATTGACAGGGCCCATCCGCCGCAGCCGGGCTTCGAGGGTCGCCAGCGTCTCCGCCGCGGAATCGCCGTCTTCCTCATCCGGTCTGGGGGCTGCGAGGGCCTCCTCCTCGGTTGCGTCGGCGTCGCGGCGCAGCATCTCGGCGATCGATTCCTCCCTGACTCTGAGCTCGGCGAGCTCGATGGCGAGGGCGCCACACCGGTCGCGGGAGGAGGCGATGCGACGTTCGAGCTCGGACCGCCGCAGCCGCGCCGTCTCGAGTGCTCGGTCGGCGTCGTTCGCGCGCGCCCGCAACGCTCTCTGCCGCTCCCGGAGCGCGCCGATGTGGTCGACCAAGACGCCGGTGGCGTCGCGCGCCGCCGTCTCGATCGCCTCGAGGCGACCGGGGGCAGCAGGATCCACGGGGTGGTCGGCGAGGCCCCAGAGCGCCTCACGGGCAGCGGCCAGGCGCTCCTCGATGAGCCTGCCCCGCTCCCGCATCCCGGCGAGGACGGCAGCCGCCTCCTCTCTGAGCCGGCGAGTCTCGTCCCGCCGCCGGGCCACGGCCTCGCGCCGCGCCGCGATCGCCTCCCATGCTTCCTGCGTCGCCGCAGAGGATTCCTCGAGCTCACCGAGCCTGCGGCGCACCTCGGCGATGCGCTCGGCCCTGCCGGCCCGCTCGGCGTCGAGCGCCTCCGCCCGCGCCTCGAGCCGGGCGAGCTCGTCCCGGCTTGCGCTACGAGCTCGCTCGTTGAGCCCCAGTGCCTCGGCGTGACCGGCGAGGACCGCCTCGAGCTGCTCGAGGTGCTCGAGGGCTCGCCGCTCGGCATCCCGCGCCGTCTCGAAGACGCGGTGCGTCGTCGTCACCCGGCTCTCCGCCCTCGCCAGCTCCCGCTCCGCCGCCTCGATCGCCACCTCGGCTGCCTCCAGGGCTGCAGGGCCCGCGCCGTCGGGATCCGCGAGGCTGATCCCGACCGGGGTGATGAGGTCACCTTCGGGTGTGACCGCTCTCACGTCGCCATGGCGCCGGACGAGGTCCCACCCCGCCGCCCAGCCTTCGACGAGGACGACGTCGCCGAGGAGGGACCCGGCGAGTTCGGGGTCTGCGGCGGACCCGAGCCTGTCGACGAGCGCGTCGAGGCCCCACGTCGCAGCGACCGACCTGGCAGTCTCCGCTCCCCCGGTTGCCTCGTCCCCACCCCTGACGCGCAGCGCCACCCCGCCCAGACCCCGGGACTTCAACGCGGCCGTGACCTCGGCTGCGCCATCGGGACCGGCGGCGACGAGGCCGTGGCGCCACGACCCCAGGGCGGCATCGACGGCGCGAGCGAGCTCGGGTGGAACATCGAGCCGGGCCACGACGGGACCCTCGACGGCGGGGTGCGCTTGTGCTTGCTCCCGGGCGGCGGGGTCGCCCAGGCCGGCGATGGCGCCTTCGATGGCATCCCGCCGTGCCGTGGCTTTGGCGACGGCGAGGTGACCGGCGCGCCGATCTTCGGTTGCGCCATCCCACTCCGCCTGCGCTTCTTGACGATGCTCACGGGCGAGGCGATAGGCATCCCCCGCCGCGGACACCTCGCCATCGGTATCCCGGATCTCCGCGGCGAGCAACTCGGCGTCCCGGCCCTCCTCGTCGAGCCTTGCCAGGACCACCTCGCGACGTCTGGCGACGTGATCCGCCTCGCGGCCGTCTCTCACCTCGGCCGCCTCGAGCGACCGGAGATCCCCGCGAAGGCTGGCGAGGAGGCCATCCGCGGGCAACTTCATCTGGTCTGCGAGGGCCCGCTCCTCATCCTCGAGCGCCGTCAGCGCGCTCTCCCGGCGCTCCGCAACGGCGACGGCTTCGCCCTCACGTGCACCGAAGCCGGCCTGTTCTTCTTCGAGGTCGTGAATCTCGGCCTCGAGGTCGTTGCGGCGTTCTCCGCTGCCGCGCAGCCGGCTCTCCAGGCCGAGCCGGCGCTCCCGGGCCACCATCGCGATCCGCTCGAACCGTTCCACCAGCGTCTCGAGCCTCGCCGCTGCTGCGGTGTCGCGCTCGAGATCCTTGCCGACGGCGCCCGCGGCGTCGCGCAAGGACTCGAACCGGCCGGCGAGAGTCTCGAGTTCGGCACCGTCGGTGGAGATGACGGCCTCGTGCTCGTCGTGCTCGCGGGTCGCAGCTTCGAGCCGGGACCGGATGCCGCGAAGCTGCTCGCCGCCCAGCCACAGTCGCAGCGCTCGCACCCGGGCCCGGACCCCGTCATAGCGCTCGGCTGCGTTCGCCTGTCGCTTCAGCGGCCGGAGCCTCCGCCGCTCCTGGTCGAGGATGTCCCCGATCCTCGCCACATCGACGTCGGTCTGCTCCAGCCGGCGCACGGCGCGATCGCGCCGGCTCCTGTGCTTGGTGACCCCGGCCGCCTCCTCGATGACGGCGCGATGCTCTTCCGGGCGGGCGCTGAGAATCTCGCCGATCTGGCCCTGGCCGACGAGCACGTGCTGGCGGCGGCCAACCCCTCCGTCGGAGAGGAGCTCCTGGATGTCGAGAAGCCGACAGGACGTGCCGTTGAGCTCATAGTCGGACGTTCCGTCGCGGTAGAGCCTTCGCGTCATCGTGATCTCGGCGAGGTCGAGGGGAAGGAAGCCGTCGGCGTTGTCGACGGTGAGCGAGACCTCGGCTCGGCCGAGCGAGGGGCGGGTCGTCGTGCCGGCGAAGATGACGTCGTCCATCCGCTGAGTCCGCAGAGCACTGGTCGCCTGGGTTCCCATCACCCACGCGAGCGCGTCGAGGAGGTTGGACTTTCCCGACCCATTCGGTCCCACCACGACGTTCACACCGGGGTCGAACGTCAGACGAGTCCTGTCGGCGAAAGACTTGAACCCGGCGAGGGACAGCGTCTTCAGCAGCAAGGCGGGGCGAGCTTACCAGTGAATCACACGCGTGAGATTCACCGGGGACGGCCTCACAGCTGGCAACCGGGGCACCAGAAGGTCGACCGGAGGCGCACGACGTCGCGCCGTACCGGCGTGCCGCAGCGGGGGCAGGGCTCCCCGGCCCGGCCGTACACGCGCAGCCGCCCGGTGAACGTCCCGGCACGACCATCCGGGAGGAGATACGCGAGATCGTCGAGGGACGAGCCGCCGTGGGCGAGGGCGTCTCCCAGCGTGCGGCGGATGGCGGCGCGCACCCGGGTGAGCTCGGCGCCGTCCAGGCCTCCCCCGGGCCGATGTGGTGAGATTCGGGCTCTGTTGAGGGCTTCGTCGGCGTAGATGTTGCCGATCCCGGCGAGGATGCCTTGGTCGAGCAGCAGCGCCTTCAGCGGTGCCGACCTGCCCGCGAGCCTCCGCCCGAGTCGGGCGGCCGGCGGCAGATCCGTCCACGCATCCGGCCCGAGCCGCCCCAGTGAGGACTCGGCCACCTCCTCGGGGGTGAGCACGGCGACGAACCCGAACGTTCGCGGGTCGACGAGGCGGAACTCGAGACCCCCACCAAAGCCGACGACGACGTTCGTGTGAGGCTCGCGGGCCTCGGTGCGGTAGGCCAGCCGGACCCTGCCGGACATGCCGAGGTGGGTGACCCACACCAGCCCGGCCCCGAGTCGGGTGAGGATGAACTTGCCGTGCCGGTCGACGACGCGCACAGTCCTGCGGGCGAGCCGCGCGGCGAAGTCGTCGGGATTCGGCTGGCGGCGGAGCATGCGGGCTCGCGCCACCTCCACCGCCATGACCCGCTTGCCCTCGATCGCGGCCCCGAGCGCCGCCCGGGTCGTCTCGACCTCCGGCAGTTCAGGCATCGTCTGCGGCCGGGGGCACCCCGTTCGTGGCGAGGGCGGCGGCCGCGGCCTCCGCTGCCTCCTGCTCCGCCCGCTTCTTCGACGTCCCGGCGCCCGTGCCGAGCACCTGCCCGTCGACGACGACGCGAGCGGTGAACCGCTTGGCGTGCTCCGGCCCCTCCTCGTCGACCTCGTAGACCGGTCGGACGCCGGAGCGGGCGAGATCCTCCTGGAGACGCGTCTTGTAATCGCGCCTGCCCGGATGGGTCGCCCGCTCGTCGATGAGAACCGCCCAGTGCGCGTCGATGATGCTCCGCACCGCTTCGAAGCCGGCTTCGAGGTACACCGCCCCGAGGATGCTCTCGACGACGTCGGAGAGGATGGAGTCCTTGTCGCGACCGCCCGTCAGCTCCTCGCCGCGCCCGAGCAAGATCGCATCGGCGACGCCGAGGCGCCTCGCCATCGCCGCCAGGGTCCGCTCGTTGACGACCGCGGCGCGCACCTTCGCCATCTCGCCCTCGGCCAGATCGGGGTAGGTGGCGAACAGGTAGTGGGTCACCGCGAGCTGGAGCACGGCATCGCCGAGGAACTCGAGACGCTCGTACGACTCGGAGAGTCCTTCCTCGGACGCATACGAACGGTGGACGAGGGCGAGCCGCAAGAGCTCGCGGTCGGCGAAGTCGTGGGCGAACGCCCGCTCGAGACGGTCGAGGGCACCGTCGTCGAGCATCACCTCACTCCTCCCCGGCGGAGAGGCCTGAAGCGATCTTGTCGACGAGTCCATGGGAGGCGCCCTCGTCCGCCAAGGCGATCGCGTTGGCGATGGCAACGCGGGACGACGAGCCGTGGGCGATCACCACGACCCCTTTCGTGCCCAGCAGATGAGCGCCCCCGGTGGCCTCCGGGTCGACGCGCCGCTTCATCTCGTCGAAGGCGGGAGCGAGGACGGCGGCCGCGTCGCGGTACGGCGCCTTGTCGAGCGTCTCGAAGAGGACACTCTGGACGAGACGGGCGGTGCCCTCCGCGGTCTTCAGCAAGACGTTGCCGGTGAACCCATCGGTGACGAGCACGTCCACGGCGGGCATCCCGATGTCCCGCCCTTCGACGTTGCCGACGAAGTCGATCCCGTCGAGCCCGGCGAGGCCGGCAAACGCCGCCCGCTCCAAGTCGCGGCCCTTGCCCTGCTCTTCACCGATGTTGACGAGGCCGACCCGGGGTCGCTCGATGCCGAGGAGCGTCGTCGCCAAGGCTGCGCCCATGACGGCGAACTGGACGAGATGCTCCGCCCTGCAGGCGAGATTGGCGCCGGAGTCGAGCACGATCTTCCCGCCGGGGAACAGGGTGGCGATTGCCGGCCGGGCGACGCCGTCGAGCCTGCCGATGATGAAGGCCGCGGCCGCCATCGCTGCGCCGGTCGATCCTGCACTGACGACGCCCCCGGCGGCTCCCTCGGCGACGAGCCGGGCGGCGACGCAGATCGATGCGTCCTTCTTCTCGCGGATCGCGGCGGCGGGGTCGTCGCCCATCCCGATGACCTCTGTCGCCGAGGTGACGGGGAGGTCGAAGCCGACGTCGGTGAGGATCTGCTCGATCCTCGACGCATCGCCGACGAGTGTGACGTCGTGGCCCTCCTTGGCCGCGTCGACGGCTCCGAGGACGACCTGGTCCGGGGCGTGATCGCCGCCCATGGCGTCGATGGCGATCCGGGTCATGGCGACTACTCGACCGGTATGACTTCGCGACCCTTGTAGCTCCCGCACTCGTGGCAGAGGCGGTGCGGTAGGTGCATGGCGCCGCACTGCTGGCACTCGACGGTCGCGGGCGGCTGCACCTTCCAGTGCGCCTTGCGCCGTCGCGTCCGTGAGCGCGACATCTTCTTCTTTGGTACCGCCACGAGGAAACCTCTCTCAGGTCACTTCCCCGGCGTCGAAGAGATCCTTGAGGACCGCGAACGGCGAGGTGGCGTCACCGTCATCGCCGGGCGAGGGCGTATTCAAGCCGGTTTCGCGACCCCCAACAAGTCCCGGGCAGGCGTCGCCGCACACCGGGACGAGGGGCATCGCGAGGAGGATCTCGTCGCGCAGCATCGGCTCGAGGTCGATCTCGTCGCCGTCGATCTCGTAGTCGGCCTCGTCGTCGACCCCGGGAGCGGAATAGAGCTGGGCGACCTCGATCGTCTGCTGCTCGACGCGGCGCTCCAGGCAACGGGGACAGGTGTGCTCGACGTAGACGGTGGCGTCGCCGCGCACGACCATGCCGCCGGACACCGGAGAGAGCACGAGCGTCGCTCGCAGCGGCGGCTCGGGGACGATTCGGGACAGCTCGAGCTCCCACGTCACCGCTTCGATGCACTCGACCCGGCGGGGACGGGCGCGGGCACGCAGCAGATCGGAGACGTTGAGTACGAGGCTCGAGCGGTCGCTCATGACCGCCGCAAGTCTATTCCGGCCCGGCTGCGACGGCGCCCTACGGCTCACTCCGAGACGGGCACCTCCGGCGGGGGAGGCAGGGTCTCGTGGAACTGTGCCCGCGCCTCCTGGACGTAGCGGACCAGCTCGGCGAGGAACGTCTCGGCGTCGGTGAGCTGGCGCTCGGCGTAATCCTCGGCTTCGAGGCGAATCCGCTCCGCCTCTTTCTCCGCGGCTCGCACGAGCCGGTTCGCCTCTTCGACGGCCTCCTTGATGACGTGGGAGTCCGAGACGAGCTCCTCGGACTTCGCCTTCGCCTTCGTCAGCATCTCCCGGGCACGCTCGTTGGTGCGGGTGACGTACCGCTCGCGTTCGCGGACCATCCAGCGGGCAGCGCGAAGCTCCTCAGGCAAGAGGTCCTGGGCCCGGGAGATGGCAGCGACGAGCTCCGTCTTCAGACCTTCGAGTCGGCCGAGGAACTCCTCCTTGTTCACCATCACGCTCGCCGAGAGCGGCACCGTCCTCGCCCCGCCCATCTCGTGGACCATCTGGTCGATGATGCCGCTGGTCGTCACGCCCGCCTCCTCGAGGACGTCGAGGAGCTCCCCGGGCACCGGGGGCGGCTGTCGCGGAGCATCGGTGTCGGTCATCGGCTGAACTTCTCCTTCAGCGCCGTCGCAACGGGTTGGGGCACAAGCTCGTCGACGGACCCGCCGAGGGAACGAACCTGTCTGACGAGCGACGACGACAGATACCCGTACTCCGGCTTCGTGGCGACGAAGAGCGTGACGATGCCCGACAGATGACGGTTCATCTGCGACATCTGGATCTCGTAGTCGAAGTCCGTCATCGCCCGCAGGCCCTTGACGATGACGTCCACCCCGTTGTCTGCGGCGAAGTCGACGAGTAGGCCGGAGAACATGTCGACCGAGACATTCTCCCAGGCCACACAGCAGGCCTCGAGGAGCTCGACGCGCTCGTCCGCCGAGAACAGCGCCTCCTTCGCCGGATTCACGACGACGGCGACGACGACGTCGTCGAAGATCCCGGCGCAGCGCTCGACGACGTCGAGGTGGCCCTTCGTGGGGGGGTCGAAGCTTCCGGGGACGAGGGCGCGGATCATCGGGTCTCCCTGCGGAGCCACCAGACCTCGCTGCCGCCGTAGCGCCGCCTGTCAACCACGACGAGCATCGTAGACGCTGGAGGGGCAACGGCGGCGCCGGCGGGGCGGTGGACGACGACGACGCCACCGTCCGCGACGTGGTCGGAGAGGACGGCGAGTCTGGCGTCGAGATCTTCGTCGGGGAGGGCATACGGCGGGTCGACGAAGACGAGATCGAAGAGCCCTCCGCCTCGTTCCAGGTACGCCTCGACACGGTCGGCGACGACCGTACCCCCGAGCCCGACCGCAACGACGTTCTTCCGGAGGGCATCGAGAGCAGGCCGGGACGACTCGACGAACGTGACCGAGCGTGCGCCCCTGCTGAGCGCCTCGAGCCCGAGCGAGCCGCTGCCGGCATACAGGTCGAGGACGCGCGCCCCCTCCACGGCGGCTCCAAGGACGGCGAAAACCGACTCCTTCGCCCGTCCGGTGAAGGGGCGGGTGCCGGCACCGCGGGGCCCCGAGAGCCGCCGTCCCTTGGCCGCGCCGGCGATGATCCGCATCAGGGCCTCCTCAACTGCGGAGCAGCCACTCGACGTCCTCGCCGAGGATGGAGCGGATCTCCACCGCGATCTCGGCGTGGGCGCGCAAGTCCGGATCACGCCCAACGAGGGCGAACGCCTCCCGCCGGGCGGTGACGAGCATCTCGGCGTCGCGAAGGATGTCGGCGAGCTTGAGATCGGTGAGGCCGGCCTGCCGGGCGCCGAAGACGGTGCCCTGGCCGCGGATGCGGAGATCCTCCTCGGCGAGCCGGAACCCGTCCGTCGTGGCGAGCATCGCGGCGATCCTCGCTTCGCCCTCTGAAGTGGTCGGGTCGGCGACGAGCACGCACGTCGACGAGTGGGCGCCCCGACCCACCCGTCCCCGGAGCTGGTGGAGCTGGCTGAGCCCGAATCGGTCAGCGTCCTCGATGATCATCATCGTGGCGTTGGGGACGTCGATTCCGACTTCGATGACGGTGGTGGCGACGAGCACGTCGATCTCGCCGGCGCGGAGCCTGCGCATGACGTCCTCTTTTTCATCCGAGCGAAGCTGCCCGTGGATGAGCCCGACCCGTATGTCCGCGAGGATCCCGGCGAGCCTCTCGAACTCCGCCGTTGCCGAGGCCGCCTCGAGCTTGTCGGAGTCCTCGACGAGGGGACAGACGACGAAGACCTGGCGGCCGGCCGCCACCTCGGCGCGCACCATGTCGTAGACCCCCGCCTCGTCGCCGGCCGTACGCGAGACGTGCGTCGTGACGACCGGCATCCGTCCCGGCGGCATCTCGTCGAGGAGCGAGACGTCGAGGTCCCCGTACAACGTCATCGCCAGCGTTCGAGGGATCGGCGTCGCCGTCATGATGAGGAGGTCGGGATCGTACCCGTCGGCCTTCTCCTTGAGCCGCACGCGCTGATATACGCCGAAGCGGTGCTGCTCGTCGACGACGGCGACGCCGAGCCTGGCGAACGACAGCGCGTCCTGGATCAGCGAATGGGTGCCGACGACGAGGTCGACGCTCCCCGACGCGATCCAGTCGACGACGTCGGACCGCTTCGCCGCTCCGGCCACGAAGTTCGCCGCGGCGTGGTCTGCCGTCAGCAGGGCGAGCCGCACACCCTGGACGTGGTCGCCGTTCGAGAACAGGCTCGTCATCCCGGCGGGAGCGGCCGGATCGACGAGGGGAGGGCCGAGACCGGCCGAGGCGAGCAGCTCCCGAAACGCCAGGTAATGCTGACCGGCGAGGACTTCCGTCGGCGCCATCACGGCCCCCTGGTGCCCGCCCTGCACCGCGGTGAGCAGTGCCGCCGCGGCCACCACCGTCTTCCCCGATCCGACCTCGCCCTGGAGGAGGCGATGCATGGGCCTGGGGTCGGCGAGGTCGGCCGAGATCTCGTCGGAGGCCCGACGCTGCGCTCCGGTGAGCCGGTACGGCAGTGCGGTGACGAAGCGGTCGACGAGACCACCCCCGGTGTCGTGGGCGATGCCGGTGGCGTCCGCCGCCTGCCGGTGCTTGCGGAGGGCGAGGGCGAGCTCGAGCCGGAAGAGCTCGTCGAAGACGAGCCGGCGCCTTGCCCGATCGGCGTCTTCGATGGTGCCGGGGAAGTGGACGCCGGTGAAGGCGCGGTCCCTGTCGACGAGACCGAGCCGTTCGACCATCTCGGCCGGCAGCACCTCATGCACGGGTCGCGCCCTGGTCAGCGCGTTGTGAATGGAGCGCCGCAGCTGTGCCGGGCCGAGGCCGCCGGCAGAGGGATGGATCGGCACGACGCGACCGGTGACGAGAGAGTCCTGAGCGTCGAGGGCGTCGAGGTCGGGGTTCTTCATCTGCAGCCGGCCCCGGAAGCGCTCCGCCTTCCCACTGAGCGCGACCTCCGACCCCTCCCTCACCTTGACGTACGGGTTGAACCACACTGCGGTGAGGATGTTGGTGCCGTCGGTGACGACCGCCTCGATCATTGTGCGGTTGCGCGAGATCCTGCGCTTCGTGACCGACAGCACCGTGCCGCCGACCGTCACCTCCTCGCCGAGCGGAACATCGGAGAGGTCGAAGAGCTGCGACCTGTCGAGGTAACGCCGGGGAACGTGGAGCAGGAGGTCCGCGACCGAGTGGATTCCGGCGTCGGCGAGCCGGGAGGCGGTACGGGGCCCGATGCCCTTCACCCGGTCGACGGGGATCCCGGTGAGGAACGACAGCGGACGGCCCGTGCTCGTCGCGGCGGCTCGACTGGTCATACCGGTGGCGACTGTACCCGGCCTGGTCCCGGCGGCCCGTCCCATCGGCGCCCGCGGCCGAATCGTTGGCCGACACGGGTGGCGCGACCGGCTGGTACACTCCCCGGCCGTTCCTGGAGGTCCCCATTTCGTACCGTTGCGAGGTCTGCGGCAAGGAGCCGTGGGTCGGCAAGCAGGTGAGCTTCTCCCACAAGCGCTCGAGCCGGCGATGGCTGCCGAACATCCAGCGCGTTCGCGTCAAGCACGGCAGCAACAGCCGTCGCATCAGGGTGTGCACGTCCTGCATCAAGGCCGGCAAGATCGAGAAGGTGTGACACCGTGCAGGGCGTCGTCAAGGTGTACGACCCCGGAACCGGTGCGGGGGTGATCGTGCGCGACGACGACCGCAGCGAGGTCCTCCTCCGGCCCGGGTCCCTCTCCGGCTCGATGTTCCGCACCCTGCGGCAAGGCCAGCGGGTCCTCTTCGACATCGAGGAGGACGATGGGCGCACCTACGCGCACCGGCTTCGCTTCGGGTCGGACGGCTACTGAGCCGGGGCTTCGGGGCGCCGGTATCATCCAGGGGGCCACAGGCCCGAGCGAGAAGGAGCAGTGCGTGGTCGAGGCCTACATCCTCATCCAGACCGAAGTCGGCAAGGCGGCCCAGGTGGCCGAGGCGATCGCCGGCATCCCGGGCGTCACCGGCGCCGAGGCGGTGACCGGTCCCTACGACGCCATCGTCCACACCCGGGCGGAGGACGTCGATGCGCTCGGCAAGCTCGTCGTCGCCAAGATCCAGGCCGTCGACGGCATCACGCGGACCCTCACCTGCCCGGTGGTCAAGCTCTAGGGACGACTCCCCGGTTCGCGTTGCAGGCTCCCCGGAGCCACCGCCGGCCTTTGGTGATCACGCCGACTCCAGCGCGATCGTCACGAGCTCACGGCACAGCTGCGGGTAACTCAGCCCCGACGCCTCCCACATCTTGGGGAAACCCGAGATCGGAGTGAACCCGGGCATCGTGTTGAGCTCGTTGAGGAGGAAGCCGCGGCCCGGCTCCTCGAGGAAGAAGTCGACCCTCGCCAGGCCCCGGCACTCGAGCACCTCGAAGGCCCGGCCGGCGAGCGACCGCACGATCTCGGTCTCCGGCTCCGAGAGATCGGCCGGAGCCACGAAGCGACTCGTCTCGTCGTGGTACTTCGCCTCGTAGTCGTACCAGTCGGCCTCGATGACGATCTCGCCGGGCACCGAGACACGGGGACCCTCGAGAACCGAGACCTCGATCTCCCGGCCGTGGATCGCCTCCTCGACGACGACCTTCGGCCCGTATTCGAACGCCTTGAGGATCCCGTCCTTGAGCTCCGCGTCCGTCGCCGCCTTCGTCACGCCCACGGACGAGCCGAGCTCGGCCGGCTTCACGAAGGCGGGAAGCCCGAGGTCCTCGACGAGATCACTCACCACCCGAGGGGCATCGTCGAACTGCCCGGTGCGCACGGCTCGCCAGCGAGACACCCCGATCCCGGCGTCGCGCAGCAGACGCTTGGCGAGGTCCTTGTCCATCGCCACGGCGGATGCCTTCACACCGCAACCGACATACGGAACACCGGTCGTCTCGAAGACGCCCTGGACGGTGCCGTCTTCGCCGAAGGGCCCGTGGAGCACGGGAAACACGACATCGAAGCCCACGACGTCGCCGGAGCTGCGGATGACGCCCAGGGGCAGTTCGAGGCTTGCCTCCCGGCCCTCGGCGCGCAACGGCCGCTGGGCCAGATCGGCCAGCCACCACCGGCCCTCCCGGTCGATTCCGACCGGCACCACCTGATACCCGGCCTCGAGGAGAGCCTCGCCGATCGCAACCGCCGACGTGCAGGAGATCTCATGCTCGGCCGATCGACCGCCGAAGAGGAGGAGAACACGAGTCATCGGATGCCAAGAGGTTACCGTTGAGCGGCCGATGCGGACGGGTTTCACAGAGCACACCGTGACCGACCGAGATCTCTTCGTCGACTACCGCGCTCACGTCATCGCGCTCGGTCTCGCCGCCTCCTGGGCCGGGCTCGGCGTCTTCGCCGTGGCCGGCGCGCGCGGGGACGGACTCGACGACCCTACGGTGCTGTACCCGCTCATCGGTCTCGGAGCCGCCCTCGTCGGGCTCACCATCCTCCCGTGGCGGAGGATCCTCGCCGGGAGGCTCGCCGACGGGCTCATCCTCATGTGGGCCGGTCTCGCCGTCTTCGCCATCCTGATGGCCGACGGGTTCAGCAACGGCGACGCCGCCGGCGCGGCGTTCCTCGGTACGCTCGTATTCGCCGCCGCCGCGTTGGTGGCACCGACCGTGCTCGCCCTCGTCGGCGCCGCGGCTCTCGCCGGGTACATCGTGGCCCTCGCCCGCACACCTCAGGACCTCGACGGGCTCAGCCTGGGAGTGCGCGTCGGCGCGTTCGCAGTGACGACGGTCCTCCTCCTCGTCGCGGCTCGCGGCATCCGGCGCCAGATGAGCACCACGGCGAGCCGGCTCCTCGAGCTCACCTCTCGCGAGGCGGAGCTGGCGAGACGGGAGAGAGAGCTCGAGCGCCTGTATGAGATCTCGCGCACGATCGGCTACGGCTCGAAGCTCTCCGACGTCCTCCCCGAGCTCGTCGGCCGGGTCACGGACGCCGTCCACGCCAACACCGGCCTCGTGCTGCTCTACCGGCCCGGTGACGAGGCCCTCGAGGTCATCTCCCCCATCTGGGTCAACGGCCACACCGTGCGGGTCGAGGACTACTCGGTACCCATCGCCTCGTCGGGCATCGCCCCGCGTGTCTTCACCTCCGGAAGCCCCGAGCTCGAGAACGAGCTTCCCGCCGACACCTCCGACGGGTTCCTCGCCGAGCTCGACGCCTCCCGGGTTGCTGCGGTGCCGCTGCAGATCGAGGGACGCACCATCGGGGTCCTCGTCACCGCCGACAAAGCCGACGGTGAGTTCACCGACGCCGACCTCGGGCTCCTCGCCTCGCTCGCCGGGCCGTCGGCGCTCGTCCTCAACCAGATGTCGCGTTACGAGGAGGCAACCGAGACCGGCGAGCGCATGGCCGAGCTCGCCAGGCTGAAGACCGACTTCGTCTCCGTCGTCAGCCACGAGCTCCGGACTCCGCTCACCTCGATCATCGGATCGCTCAAGACCCTGCAACGGCCGGAGCTGGCACCCACCGACCCGAACGCGGTCGAGCTACTCATGACGGCCGAGCGACAAGGTCAACGGCTGCGCTCCCTCATCGAGGACCTGCTCATGGTGTCCCGCCTCGACAACCAGGCCCTCCCCGTCCGACCGCAGAGCGTGGAACTGGAGGCGCTGATCGAGGAGATCGTCGTGGACGTCCCCGGGGCGCGCCCGGTCGTCACCGTCACCGTCGCCTCGGGCGTCGAGACGATGTGGGTCGACGCGGATCACCTGGCCCGCATCCTGAGGAACCTGCTCGAGAACGCCCTCAAGTACGCCCCCGGGTCGAGCATCGAGATCCACGCCCGGAGGCGGGGAACCGAGATCTGGATCTCCGTCGCCGACCACGGCCCCGGCATCCCCTACGAACTGCACGCCCACATCTTCGACCGATTCACCCAGGTGGAAGACCACGAGACGCGGGGCATCGGCGGCACCGGGCTCGGGCTCTCGATCGTCCGCGGCCTCGCCGAGGCGATGGGCGGCCGGGTGTGGTTCGAGCCGACCCTCGACGGCGGGGCCACGTTCTCGGTCGCGCTGCCGGCGCGGGCCGGCCTCCGGTCACCGCGGGCCGATCTCCACGCCACCCCGGAGACCTGACGGGCGCTCAGTCCCCCTCGGCGGCAATGGCATGGAATCCGCCGTCGACATGGACGACCTCCCCGCTCGTCATCGGCGCCCAGTCGGAGAGCAGAACGCACACCATGTTGGCCACAGGCGTCGGATCGGAGACATCCCAGCCCAGCGGGGCTCGCTTCCCCCACACGTCGCGAAAACGGCTGAACCCGGGGATCGACTTGGCCGCCATCGTTGTCAGCGGCCCAGCGGAGACGGCGTTGACCCGGATGTTGTCGGCACCGAGGTCCCGCGCCAGATACCGGGTGACTGCCTGGAGGGCCGCTTTGGCGACTCCCATCCAGTCGTACGCCGGCCAGGCCTGGCGGTTGTCGAAGTCGAGGGTGACGAGCGCCCCGCCGCCGGCAGCAACGAGGAGCGGGTGCAGCCCCACCGCGAGCGTCTTGTAGGAGTACGCGGAGGTGAGGAACGCGGTGCCGGCCGATTCCGGTGGGGTCGTGAGGAAGTTCCCGCCGAGCGCATCGTCCGGCGCGTAGGCGATGGCGTGGAGCGCTCCGTCGACCGCTCCCCACCGCTCCCCGAGATCGGACGCGAGCGCCTCCATGTGGACCGGGTCGTTGATGTCGAGCTCGAGGACCGGCGGCGGGTCGGGGAGGCGCCGCGCCGATCGCTCGGTGAGGCGGAGGGCCCGGCCGAAACCGGTGAGCACGAGAGCCGCGCCCTGCTCCTGAGCAACCCTCGCGGTGTGCCAGGCGATGGAGTCGTCGGTGAGCACACCGGTGACGACGAGCCGCTTACCCTCGAGCAACACGCCCGGTCCTCCTGGTCGGGGCGGTCATGCTAGGGCTGCACCGGTGCGGAGTGCCCCCCGGCCCTCCGCCGTGCGGTAGCGTCTGCCCATCCCGACGAGGGGGAAGAGCTGGAGGCGGCCGATCTCATCGCGATCGGTCTCGTCGTCGTCGGTTTCGGACTCGTGTCGGGCCGGCTGGAGGGGACCCCGCTCACCCCGCCGATGGCGTTCATCGCTGCCGGCGTCGTCCTCGCGAGCGCCGGAAGGCTCGACGTCGACATCGAGGAGCCGCTCGTCCGCGGCATCATGGAGATCACCCTCGTCGTCGTCCTCTTCACCGACGCCTCCCGGATCGATCTGCGCGCCCTGAGCCGCGACTTCTCCGCCCCCCTGCGGATGCTCACCGGTGGACTCGGCCTCACCGTCGTGGCCGGCACACTCCTGGCCGCCGCGCTCCTTCCCGGGCTGGGCATCTGGGAGGCGGCGGTGCTCGCCGTCGTCCTCGCCCCCACCGACGCCGCGCTCGGCCAGGCGGTCGTCTCCGATGACTCGATCCCCCGCAGCGTCCGGCAGACGCTCAACGTCGAATCCGGTCTCAACGACGGGCTCGCCCTGCCGTTGCTCGCCATCGCTCTCGCCGTTGCCGGCGCCGCGGAGGCACCGGGCGACCCGGGGTTCTGGTTCCGGCTCGCCGTCGAGGAGATCGTCTTCGCGCTCGTCATCGGGGCCGGGCTCGCCTACATCGCCGGGGTGCTCATCGTCGCGGCGAGAGCACGGGGATGGATGGCGACGGTGTTCCTGCGGCTGAGCGGCGTCACCCTCGCCCTCGTCACCTTCGGCGTCGCCGATGCCGCCGGCGGAAGCGGGTTCCTCGCCGCGTTCGTCGCCGGCGCGGTGTTGGGGAACGTGGCGCGCTCCGAGTGCGCCCCGATTCACGCCTTCGCCGAGGCCGAAGGCCAGCTCCTCGTCCTCACGACATTCCTTCTCTTCGGCGCGATCGCGGTCGTGCCGGCCTTCGATCGACTGGACTGGCGCGCCGTCCTCTACGCCGTCGGGTCGCTCACCGTGGTCAGGATGGTCCCCGTCGCGTTGTCGCTCGCCGGCAGCGGACTGCGGAGGGCATCCGTGTGGTTCCTCGCCTGGTTCGGGCCGCGCGGCCTGGCGTCGATCCTCTTCGGCCTGCTCGTCCTCGAGGCGTCCGGAATCCCGGCGGAGGGGCGCATCTTCGACATTGCCGTGGTCACCGTCACCATCAGCGCCCTCGCCCACGGCGTCACCGCCGCCCCTCTCGCCCGCCGCTACGGCCGGCTCGCCGAGCGCTTCACCGCAGCCGACATGCCGGAGATGATGGATGTGGCGGAGCTGCCGACCAGGCTCCGCTGGAGCAGGTGAGCCGGCGAGCCGATGAAAGAAGTGCCCAAAGCCCCTATGCCGGACATGCCCCTTCTCCAACCATGGGGCGAGCCGACGACAAGGAGACAGCTCCCGTGGCCGTGAAATGGGTGTACTCGTTCGACGAGATCGACGCGGCGGAGAGCGCCGTCGGCGGCGACTGGGACGAGGTCCGCAGGCTCCTCGGGGGCAAGGGTGCCAACCTCGGCGAGATGACACGCCTCGGCGTCCCGGTCCCTCCCGGGTTCACGATCACCACCGAGGCATGCAACGCCTACCTCCAGGCCGACACCACGTTCCCCGAGGGCCTGTGGCGCCAGGTCATGGAGACGTTGGCCAGGATGGAGGAGTCGACCGGCAAGGCGTTCGGCAAGCCGGACCATCCCCTGCTCGTGTCGTGCCGCAGCGGTGCACAGTTCTCGATGCCGGGGATGATGGACACCGTTCTCAACATCGGTCTCAACGACGCCGTCGTCGGTGGCATGATCGGGCTCACCGACGACCCCCACTTCGTCTACGACTCCTACCGCAGACTGGTCCAGATGTTCGGCGCGGTGGTCCTGGGCGTGCGCGACGAGCCCTTCGAGGAGGTGCTCGAACGGTACCGGGAGCAACGCGGCGTGAGCTCGGACACCGACCTCTCGACCGAGGACCTGAAGGCGATCACGACCGAGTTCAAGGCGATCGCCGAGCGCTTCGCCGGACGGGCGTTTCCCGACGACCCGCTCGAGCAACTGAGGCTCGCCATCGAGGCGGTGTTCAGGTCGTGGAACGGGAAGCGGGCGGTGGACTACCGCAACGCCGCCGGGATCCCCCACGATCTCGGCACCGGGGTCAACATCCAGACGATGGTCTTCGGCAACATGGGAAACGACTCGGCGACCGGTGTCGCCATGTCGCGCAACGCGACGACCGGCGAGTCGACCCTCGAGGGGGACTACCTCATCAACGCCCAGGGCGAGGACGTCGTCGCCGGGATCCGCGTGACCAAGCCGCTGGAGGAACTCGCCGCGGACATGCCCGAGCTCTACGAGGAGTTCGCGGTCGTCGCCCGCAAGCTCGAAGAGCACTACGCCGAGATGCAGGACATGGAGTTCACCATCGAGCACAGCAAACTGTGGTTCCTCCAGACGCGCGACGGCAAGCGGACCGCCCAGGCCGCCGTCCGCATCGCCGTCGACCAGGCGACCGAGGGCCTCATCTCGCAACGCGACGCGGTGATGCGCGTGAGTCCCGCCCAGGTCGACTTCTTCCTCCATCCCCAGTTCGACGCTGAGTCGAAACAGACGGCGCTCGCCGCGGGAGCTCTGCTCGCCACCGGACTCAACGTCTCGCCGGGCGCAGCCGTCGGCATGGCCGCCTTCGACGCCGATCTCGCCGAGCGATGGGCGAAGGAGGAGGGCAAGAAGGTCGTCATGGTGCGGCCGGAGACGAAGCCCGACGACGTCCACGGCATGCTCGCCGCCGAGGGAATCCTCACGAGCAGAGGGGGAAGAACGAGCCACGCCGCACTCGTCGCCCGCCAGTTCGGCAAGCCCGCCGTCGTCGGCGCCGAGTCGCTCGAGATCGATCTCGCGACGCGGGTGCTGCGCGTCGACGGTCGGAGGATCGGAGAGGGCGAGTGGATCTCCATCGACGGGACCACGGGAGAGGTCTTCTCCGGCACCCTCGACACCCAGACGCCGGACCTCGAGAACCCGTGGCTGACCACGCTCCTCGGCTGGGCCGACGAGATGCGAGACATCGGGGTGTGGACGAACGCCGACTACCCGCACGACGCCGAGATCGCCCGCGCCTACGGGGCCGAGGGGATCGGTCTCGCCAGAACCGAGCACATGTTCTTCGAGCCGGAGCGGCTGCCGATCGTGCGGCGGTTCATCATGGCGGAGACGAACGCGGAGCGTCAGAGCGCCCTCGACGAGCTCCTCCCGCTCCAACGGGAGGACTTCGAGGGGCTCTTTCGGGCAATGGACGGTCTCCCGGTCACGATCCGGCTCATCGATCCCCCGCTCCACGAGTTTCTCCCCAGCTACGACGAGCTCACGAACGAGCTCGCCGATCTGAAGATCCGCATCCAGGCTGCGGGGAATCTCGCCGAGATCGACGAGCTGCTCGCGACCATCGAGGACCGCGAGCACATGCTCGCCCGGGTCGAGACCC
Organism: uncultured Acidimicrobiaceae bacterium; assembly: GCA_947259365.1. Lineage (GTDB taxonomy): Bacteria > Actinomycetota > Acidimicrobiia > Spongiisociales > UBA5794 > CAMYMC01. The sequence goes on from CAMYMC010000026.1 coordinate 65,752, forward strand.
TGCGCGAAGCCAACCCCATGCTGGGTCTGCGCGGTGTGCGCCTCGGCGTCGTCCGGCCCGCGCTCACGAGAATGCAGATGCGGGCGATCATCGAGGCGGCATGTCACGAGTCACGGCGCGGGGTGGCGGTCCGGCCCAAGGTCATGATCCCGCTCACCGGGCACTGGGGCGAGCTGGCCCGCCAGCGGGAGGTGCTCGACGACGAGGCGGCGCTGGTGATGGAGGAGCAGGGCCACGAGATCGCGTATGAGGTGGGAACGATGATCGAGATTCCGCGGGCGGCGCTGACGGCCGATCGGATCGCCGAGTACGCGGAGTTCTTCTCGTTCGGCACGAACGACCTGACCCAGATGACGTACGGGATCAGTCGCGACGACGCAGAATCCGGCTTCCTGATGACGTACCTCCACGAGGGACTCCTCGAGGCGAACCCGTTCGCCACACTCGACCGCGACGGCGTCGGGGACCTCATGCGCATCGCCTTGCAGCGGGGGAAGGCGACGCGGCCGGACCTCGAGGCCGGGATCTGCGGCGAGCACGGGGGCGACCCCGACTCGATCGCGTTTTGCCGTGAGATCGGCCTCGACTACGTGAGCTGCTCACCACCGCGAGTGCCGGTGGCGAGGCTTGCGGCCGCCCAGAGCGCGATCCGAGCACCCCGCCGGGATCCGCAGTCGGCCGCCTGACGGCGTGGCCCCGTGCCGGCGGGGCTTCCGGCCAAACTGGATTTTCACTACTGAGATAGTGTAAATTAGCTGACGGATGGGCACCCTCCCGATCCAGCGCGGGTCTCTCCCGCCCGGATGAGAGGATGGGATGGACTGCCACAGCAGGGCCGCTGGGGAGTCCGAGGCGGTCTCCGGTGCCGTCGTCGCCCTCGTCGGGCAGCCGAACGTCGGCAAGTCCGTCCTCTTCCATCGCCTCACGGGCATGCGCGTCGCCGTCGGCAACTATCCGGGAACGACCGTCGAGGTCGCGACGGCCGCGGCGAGCTTCCGCCCCGGCTGGCGAATCCTCGACACCCCCGGGGTGCTCACGTTCCCGTCCCGCACCGAGGACGAGCAGGTGGCGGCAGCCGCCCTCCTCGACCCGGACCTGAGGGCGGTCGTCCACGTCGGTGACGCCAAGCACCTGCGGCGGACGCTCCAGCTCACCCTCCAGCTCGCCGAGACCGGGCTCCCCATGGTGCTCGCGCTCAACATGGCCGACGAGAACGCGTCATGGGGGGTCGACATCGACCCGGGGCAGCTCTCAGCCGCCCTCGGGATCCCAGTCGTCGAGACGGTGGCCACCAACGGACACGGGCTCGCGACCCTCGCCGAACGAATTCGCGACTGCCCTCCTGCGGCCGCGCACGTTCGCTATCCGCGATCGGTCGAGGACGCCGTCGCCGAGCTCGCCGCAGGCCTACCGCCAGCCCGCGTCCGCTCACGGAGCCTCGCCCTCCTCTTCCTCGCCGGAGATCCGGTGGCCGAGCGCTGGCTTGCCGGGCGCCTCGACGGCACCGCCCTCGCCGCGGCCGTCGACCGGAGGGCCCGACTCACGAGCGAGCTCGGAGGCCCGGTTCCTTCCGTTCTCCGCGCCGCTCGCGCCGCGGCCGCGGACCGGATCCTCGCCGCTGCGGCCCCCGCCGGGCCATCGCGCCGGCCCCGACTACAGACCCGCCTGGGACGGGCCGCCATGCATCCGGTCCTCGGGCTCCCGATCATGGTGGCTGCGCTCGCCGCGATGTTCTGGTTCGTCGGCGTGTTCGGCGCCGGCGTCCTCGTCGACCTCCTCGAGACCCAGCTCTTCGCGGAGGCCGTGAACCCCGCCATCACGGGCTGGGTGGAGCGGGTGGTCCCCTTCGACGCCGCCCGCGACCTCATCGTCGGGCCCTATGGCCTGTGGACGATGGGCATGACCTACGCGCTCGCCCTCATCCTCCCCATCGTGACGACGTTCTTCCTCGCCTTCGGGGTTCTCGAGGACTCCGGGTACCTGCCGCGGGTGGCGGTGCTGACGAACCGGGTCTTCAAGTCCATGGGACTCAACGGGCGGGCGGTCATCCCGATGGTGCTCGGGCTCGGCTGCGTGACGATGGCGACCCTCACCACGAGAACGCTCGACGGGAGGCGAGATCGCATCCTCGTCACGTTCCTGCTCGCCCTCGCCATCCCGTGCTCGGCACAGCTCGGCGTCGTCGTCGGCCTCCTCGCCGGGGTTTCCGCGGCGGCCGTGGCCATATGGAGTCTGGTCGTCCTCGTCGTCCTCGTCGGCGTGGGCTGGCTCGCGGCACAGCTCATCCCCGGATCCCGCACACCGCTCGTCACCGAGATGCCGCCGCTGCGCATCCCGCGCCTCGGGGGGGTCGCCGTGAGGACCGTCGCCCGCCTCGAGTGGTACCTCACAGAGGTGATCCCGATCTTCCTCGTCGGGTCGCTCGTCGTCTTCGCCCTCGATCTCAGCGGCATCCTCGGTGCGATCATCGACTGGGCGGAGCCGGTCGTCGTCGGGTGGCTCGGGCTTCCGGCGGCAACCGCGACCGCGTTCGTGATGGGGTTTCTCCGTCGCGATTTCGGCGCCGCCGGCCTGTTCGCCATGGCCGGCGCCGGTCTGCTCACCGCACCACAGCTCCTCGTGGCCATGATCACGCTCACGCTGTTCGTGCCGTGCATCGCCAGCGTCCTCATGATCGCCCGCGAGCGGGGCGCCGGGGCCGCGGCCGCCATCGTCGGTGTCGCGATGCCGCTCGCCTTCGCCGTCGGCGGGGTCGCCGCCCGGGTCCTCGATGCCGTGGGGTGGACGGGATGATTCGGCTCGCGACCTGCTCGCTGTGCGGCCACCGGTTCGATCCCGCGGCCGGGCAGGCCTGCGCCTCCTGCCCCATCGCCCCGAACTGCTCGCTCGTGTGCTGTCCCCGCTGCGGTCATGTCGGTGTCGACCCGGGCCGTTCCCGCCTGGCCCGGGCCTTGCTCCGACTGCAAGCCGGCCGGTCCGCTACCGGCCGGTCCGCTGCCGGCCGCTCCCTCGCCGACCTCCCCCGGGACGCAGAAGCGAAGGTGACGGGGGTGGCGCCCGCGCTCGGCGACGAACTCATCGGCCGCCTCCACGCCTACGGGCTCACCCCCGGTTGCGACGTCGCCGTCATCCAGCGCCGTCCCGTCATCGTCCTCGCCGTGGACCGCACCGAGCTCGCCATCGAGGAGGACATCGCCCGCCACATCGCCGTCGAGACGGAGTCGTGAAGGCGGGCCGCACCTTCAGCCGACGTTGGCCCAGGCTCGCAACCCGAGCCCCATGACGAAGAGGAGGAGAAGGCCGTAGCCGAGCGCGGTTTTTCGCGCCAGCTGGGCGCGGTAGAGATACGCGAAGCTCAGCGTGAAGGCGATGACGACGCCGTAGAAGACGTGGAAGCCGTCGGCGGGTCGCCGCCCCTGGCCCCACAGCACGAGGCCGGCACCGACCTGGACGAGCATCGCTCCGATCGCGACCGATCGCGCCGCGAGGAACACGCGCCCCGCGGGCCGGCCCAGCGCCGCAAGCGTCACGCCCCACCCGCCGACGACGCCGGTCGAGACGACCGCGATCCAGAACCAGTTCTCGTGGAAGCCGAGCATGCGGTGACCGAGGTTAGAGGTCGTCACGGCGGCGCAGGCAGGCCAACGCCGCCTTCAGCCGCCTGCGATACAGAGGCTCCGCTGTTCCCGTCCGAGTACCGCCGCCACGGCGTCGACGACCGATGACATCGCCGCCGGCTCCCTCGCCTCCACCGACATCTCGAGTTGCACGCCGCCGAACTCGGGCAGGTTCACCGGGTTCGCCGGGTGCGTCCCTCGAAGGCGGCGGGGGATACGCGAGAGATCGGAAATGGCGCGAACGACACCGCGGCGGCGAATCGCTGCCGCGATCGATCCGGCGAGTCTGCGGTTGGAGCCGCCGACGAGGACCACGCCTTCGTACCCCGGTCGTCCAAAGCCATGGAGCGACACGGCGACCGACACGTGGGACAGGAACGCCCGGAGCGCAGAGCTGTGGGCGGGGTCGTAGTGGATCGACGGCACGTGCCAGCGCAACTCGTCGGGCTGGACGACCGTGTAGAGGCTGGCCGTCGCCGCGGCGGCGAGGCGCTGCGCCGCCTCTGCAGTGCCGCTCTCGAGACCGCCGTGGAGCGCCATGACCCCCGCCCGGCCGGAGAGCCGCAGCCGTTCGACGACGCCCGGGGTGCCGACGAGTTCACCGAACATGCCGGGCAGGGTAGGAGATGCGGATCCCGCGCCGTCCCTCGCGGGCCTACGCACCTCAGGCAGGCTTCGTGACGTCGGCGACCGCCGCACCGAGGATGCGAACCAGCTCCTTCGGCGCGATCGTGACCGAGACGCCGTGCGCCCCTCCGCCGAGTGAGACCACACCCGGGCTCATGATTGCGTCGTCGGCGACGACGGGCCACGCGGTTATCGCACCGAGGGGTGTGATCGCCCCTCGCTCGTAGCCGGTGGCGGCCAGCGCCTCGGCCGCGTCCGGGAGGCTGAGGCGGCGCACGCCGAGGTGGGCTCGAAGCTTCGCCCAATCGATGACGCGATCCCCGGGAACGAGGACGAAGGCGTACTGCGATTCCCGGACACGGACGACGAGCGTCTTCACCACGGCGGCGACCGGCACGCCACGAGCGCGAGCCGCCGCGGCGAGGCTGTCGACGGGCCCGGTGCGGACGACCTCGTGGTCGACGCCGAGAGCCGCCAGCGCCTCGAGCGCCGGAGTGGACGCCGGTTCGGCCAGCGGCGACCCTCCTCCCTCGTCGGAACGCGCCCCTCGGCGCCCGGCGAGCATACCGGCGCCGTCACCTTGCGGCGCTGGGAGAATGCGGGACGATGATCGAGCTCGAGCTCTTCGACATGGCCCACGGTGGCGCCGCCGTCGGACGCGTCGACGGCAAGGTCCACTTCGTCCATGGGGCCATGCCCGGCGAGCGGGTTCGCGGCGTGCTCGCCCGTGATGCCGGGCGCTGGGCCGCTGTCGCCCTCGCCGACGTCATCTCCGCCTCTCCCGACCGGATCGAGCCGGCGTGCCCGCATTTCGGCGACTGCGGCGGGTGCCAGTGGCAGTTCGCTTCCTACGATGCGCAGCTGCGGTGGAAGCAGTCGATCCTCGCCGGTCAGCTCGGCCATCTCGGCGGCGTCGCCGGGCCGGTCGTTCACGGGACTCTCGCGCCGGGCCCCCCGTTCGGGTATCGCAACCGGATGGACTTCCGGATCGCCGGGGCTGCTCCGGCGCTGGCGACGGCGCGGAGCCGGGACCTCGTTGCCGTGCCCGGCTGTCGCGTGATGCACCCGGATCTCGCAGACCTCGTCGCCGCCCTCGGCCCGCTCGACGGTGTTGAATCCCTGACGGTGCGCGTCGGCGTCCACACCGGTGAGCGCGCCGTCGTCGTTCGCGGCGCCCTCCCGGATGGTGCGGAACGATGGCCGGCCGCGGTCGGCCACCAGGTGGGGCCGAAGCTGCGCGAGATCAACGACCCCGTGCGGATCCACGAAGAGGCGGCCGGGCATCGTTACCGGATCAGCGGGACGGCGTTCTTCCAGGCGAACACAGACGGCGCCACCGCCCTCGTCGGTCTCGTCACCGACGCCCTCCAACCGGAGCCGGCCGACGTGCTCCTCGACGCATACGCCGGCGGGGGACTCTTCGGCGTCGCCCTCGGTGGCTCGGTGGCCGAGGTGATCGCGGTGGAGTCCGCCGCCACCGCGGTTGCGGACCTCGTCCACAACCTCGAGGAGGCAGATGTCGAGGCAATCGTCGTCGAGGGTGCGGTCGAGCACGTGGCCGCCGCAGCGAGGCCGTCGGTCGATCTCATCGTCGCCGACCCGCCGCGCCGGGGCCTCGGCCGTGCCGGCGTCGACGCCCTCACCTCGCTGGGCCCGAGAGCGATCGCCTATGTCTCGTGCGATCCGGCAAGCCTGGGGCGCGACGCCCGGCTCCTCGCGGACTCCGGCTACCGGTTCGACTGGGCGGCGCCCGTCGACATGTTTCCGCAGACGTTCCACGTCGAAGCGGTGGCTCGGTTCACGCCGACGGTCTCGTGAGCATCGCCCGGGCCCGGCAGGGCGAAGCCAGGGTCGAACCGGTCAGATCTCGTCGAGCAGGCTCCGGCGCTTCTCCTCGAACTCCTCGTCGGTGATCACGCCTTCGGCATGGAGCCGGGCGAGCCGCTCGAGCCGCTCGGTCGGGTCGGGCGCGGCCGCCTGGGCAACCATCGTCCCCTCCTCGCGGGCGAGCGACTTCGCCCGCTCCTCGCGGACCCGGTAGAGGAGCGACTGGAACTCGTCCGGCTGGGGGACGTCGTTGAACCGGCTCTGCCCGCTCTCGCCTGCGGACTCGATGAGGAGGTCCCCGGAGCGGAGGATGCGCTCCACGACGTTCTGGTGGAACAGCACGTTGGCGATGCTCTCGAGCGGGATCTCGATTCCGGAGCGGGCGATGACGCCCGATCGGGTGATGAGGCGCTCCGAGGTGAGGACGTAGATCGTGAACCACCAGCGGACGAACGGGGCGAAGGCGAGCGGGATGAGCAACGCGACGACCGCCGCCGCGATGACGAGCTCGATCGTCCCGTTGTCGATGGGAATGACGGTGACGACGAGGACGATCGCCACGATGCCGGCGATGAGCCACAACACCGGTATGAGGAGCAGCCGCCAGTGGGGGCGGAACTCGCGGATGATCTCCTCGCCCTCGGTCAGCAGCCGCTCTGGGTACGCCATCGGGCGCAGGCTATCAGGCCGCGGCCCTCGGCGGCGGTTGCCGTCGCGACCTGACGCCGGCACGTCGCGACCGCCGCCGGACGCGGGAAACCCCGAGGGAGCTTCGACCAGAGCCTCCACCCTCTCGGGGTCTTCCCGGCGTCGGTCTCGCCTCTCGGCGACACCGACTGCCCCACCTCGGCCTGAGCCGGGGCCGGGCTCGTCCGTCCGGCCCTTCCCCCTCGCCCGAAGGCGGGGGTCCGGCCGCCCCTCACGGGGCCACACCTCCCCTTTCGGGGGGGCGCCCGTCTGGACGCTGGACCCTCTCAGGCCCACCGATCGCCCTTTCGGGCTTCCGGGCCCCCGGTTCGGTTTCCCTCACCGGCGACTCGCCAACCCTATGGCGTGGCCGCGGCGCCGGTCAAGGTGCGTCGGTGGTTGGTTTTCGCGGACGGTCCTTTTGTTTCGCGCTTCACGGTTGCGCCCGCACCACGACCGGCGAGACGGTGCGCTCCGCCACTTCCTCCGTCGAGGCGACGCGAAGACGCATCGCCGCCCACTCGGCCCGCCACACGACCGCCGCTGCCCAGGCGATCGCCGCGAGCGCGAACCCCGTCCCGGCGGCGGAAGGGAGCCCCGGATAGACGAGCGAGGCTACGCCGTAGACCGCCGCTGCGCCGGCGGCGCTCCAGGCCGTGACCCTCCACCCGGCCAGATCGCTCGAGGCGATGAGCGCCCACAGGACGATGACGGTCGCGAACACGGCCATCGACGCCCAGTGGCCGAACTCGGCGTGCTCGTCGCCGGCAATCCCAAGACGTTGGGTCTTGATCTGGTCGATGGCGAACGTCACGGCCGGGATGGCGGCCGCAATGGCGAGTCCCGCCATCACCCGGTCTCGCAGCGAGGACGGAACGAGCCGGGACCGGGCCGGGTGCAGCAACGCAACCAGGATCACACCGGCGACGAGCGGACCTTCCTCGTCGGAAACGGACCCCGCGGCGAGATCGATGACGAGAAACGTGACTCCGAGGGCCACCGCCTGGAGCATCGGGGCGCGTCGTCTCTCCGGCCTTCTCAGCTGGAGGGCGAGGGCGACCGTCAGCCCCCAGAAGAGCGCGGCAAGCGTGAGCACGTGGATGCGGTGCGCACCGCTGCCAGCATGGATCTCCTCGCTCCCGTAGATCGCCTCCCAGACGGCGACCGGAAGCCAACCCACGACGATGTCGATGAGCAGGGGCCCCAAGAGCCCCACGATCACCGCTACCAATACGCCCGAGCTGACATAGAACGACACCTTGCGCCGCCTCGATACGACGCTCATCTGCGCGCTCATGACGAGACCTCCTCACCGGCACCCGGTTCCACCGGATGCCGACTCCTCGAGGATGGCCCCACCGGGTGGAGGCGTCGATGGGAGCACCATGCGGATCGGCGGTGGTGCCTCCCTCACTCGGCCCGGAGGCAGGCACGAGCCCACAACGACGAAACCCCGAGGGAGCCTCGGCCGGAGCCTCCGCCCTCTCGGGGTTTCGCGTGGGGCAACCCGGGGGCTACCCCGTCCCGGTCCGGTCGGCCGGAGCCTTCCGTCCGGGTGACCGTTGCGATCCAGGGCCGGGGCCCTGCGCCCTCCCTCTCGGGTGGGATCCGCTCCGGTCTGCGGGCACCCGGGCCGCGGCCCGAGTCTCCGCCCGGTATCGGCCCCGCGGGAGCCGTTACCGGTGTCTCGAGACGATCTCTCGAGCGGCTCGAGGTGGCCCGTGGGTGACCCAGTGAGCCGGCAGCGAGCTGCCACCCCTCTGGGCCATCCCTCCGGGCCGCCCGTAGGAGCCGAAGCCCCGACGGGTGGTTTCCCGTCACGGATCCGCCGCAGCGTCTCCGTGCGGGCGGCCCCTCGCCGTGCCGGGCCCGAAGGCCCGATGCAGCACCCGGTCTCCCGGGCCGGGACCGTGACCCCTTCGGGGCCGAAACCCGTCCGAGGTCTGGATCGGCCGTTTCCGACCGCTCCTCACCGCTCGCGCGAACCGAAGATCGTGCGGGCGATGGTCCCTGAAGCCGTTCCCGGGGTTCGCACGGTTTCCCGCTCTCCCCTCCGGAACGTCCCTTGCGGGACCGGCTCCGAGGTCCCCCTCGCGATCCGAGGATCTCGAGGGATCGCAAACCTATGTGATGCCGTGAGCCGGCGTCAAACGAGTTCGCTGGTAAGTTTTCGCGTTCTCGAAGAGCTTTTTCGCGATCCCTCCACGGTGACGCCGCCGTGAGATTCGAGCCCGAAACTACAATTATGTGGTTTTCGTCGCACCCGCGACCTATATTCGGGGTCGTGACCATCGAGACAGCACCGCTCACCATGCCGCAGCTCGAGACGCTGTCGCCGAGCCGGGCGAGCGACTTCAAGCATTGCCCCCAGCTCTTCAAGTTCCGCGCCATCGACCGCATCGAGGTCCCGGCGACGGTGCACCAAGCGAGAGGCACGACGGCGCACCTCGCTCTACAGCGGCTCTTTGACCACCCGGCGCCGGAGCGGACGCCGGAGTTGCTGTTCGACCTCTTCCGCGCCGCCTGGGTCGAGTTGCGCGAGACCGAGTTCGCCGAGCTCTTCGACGACGTCGGCGAGGAGCGGGCGTGGGGAATGGAGAGTCTCGAGATCCTCGCCAACTACTTCGAGGTCGAAGACCCGCAGGCCATCGAGCCGCTCGACCGGGAGCTCGACATGTGCGAGGAGCTCGGCGACATGACGATCCGGGGGATCCTCGATCGCGTCGAAGACGGCCCGGACGGTCTCGTCATCACCGACTACAAGACGGGGACGGCTCCACCGCAGCGCTTCGCGCTGCCGGCGTTCTTCGCCCTCAAGATCTACGCCCTCCTCCTCAGGGCGCGCACCGGGGCGACGCCGCGAGCATTGCGCCTCCTCTATCTCAACGGACCCACCGAATACACGCTCGAGATCACCGACACACAGCTCGACGCCATGGAGCGCCAGCTCGAAGCGCTGTGGTCCGCGATCGAGCGCGCCATCACCACCGCGACGTACCCGCCGCGTGTGTCCCGTCTCTGTGACTACTGCCAATACCGCGATCGGTGCCCCGCATTCTCCGGAGGGGACCCGGGCCGGATGGACGAAGACGCGGCGCCGATCGGCGTTGCGGCTCAGGGGTAGACACCGCGGGCGAGCTTTGCCGAGGCGACCCGCTCGATGCCCTTGATGAGCGCTGCGGTCCGCATGCTGACGCCGCGGCTCGTCGCGATCTGGAGCACGTCCGAGAACGCCCGGTTCATGATCTCGCGCAACCGGCCGACGATCTCGGATTCGGACCAGAAGTAGTTCTGCAGGTCCTGGACCCACTCGAAGTACGAGACCGTGACGCCGCCCGCGTTGGCGAGCACATCTGGCACGACGAACACCCCGCCGTCGGTGAGGAGCGTGTCGGCCTCGGTCGTCGTCGGGCCGTTGGCTCCTTCGAGGATCACCCTGGCGCGGATGTCGGCGGCGTTCTCCGCCGAGATCACTCCGCCGACCGCAGCGGGAATGAGGAACTCGCACTCGAGGCCGAGGAGCGCCTCCGGGGTGATCTCGTCGGCATCCCGGTAGCCCTTCACACCCCCTTCGGCATCGGCGTGGCGCATGAGGGCCGAGATGTCGAACCCGCGATCGTCGTGAATGGCGCCGGTGATGTCGGAGACGGCGACCACCTTGCAGCCGATCTCGGCGGCGGCAAGCGCGGCGTACCTCCCGACGTTGCCGAAGCCCTGGACGACGACCCGGGCGCCCTCGTAGGCCATGCCGAGATGGGATGCCACGGCCGGGACGAGGCTGACGAGACCTCGACCGGTCGCCTCGCGCCGCGCAACCGAGCCACCGAGCGACGGCGGCTTGCCGGTGACGACCGCGGGCTCGGAATGGCCGACGTGGGTCGAGTACGTGTCCATGAGCCACGCCATGACCTGCTCGTTCGTCCCGAGATCGGGCGCGGGGATGTCCTGGTCGGGACCGATGAAGTTGATGATCTCCATCGTGTATCGCCGGGTGACCCTCTGCGCCTCGGCCCGGCTGAACGCGGTCGGGTCGACCCGGACCCCACCCTTGGCGCCGCCGAAGGGAAGCCCGACGATGGCGCACTTCCAGGTCATCAACATCGCCAGCGCCGCCACCTCACCGAGGTTGACATCCGGGGCGTAGCGGATGCCGCCCTTCGTAGGACCCATCGTCAGGAGGTGTTGCACCCGGTAGCCGAAGACCGTGTCGACGCGCCCGTATTCGTCGCGGCGAAACGGGAACGTGACGACGAGCGATCGTTGCGGGGTCCGGAGTCGGTCCTTGATGTTCGCGTCGAGGCTGATGAGGTCGGCGACTTGTTCGAACTGAGCGAGCGATTCCCGGTAGAGCGGAGAGTCCCACTCCATGGACATCGTGTCGTCGGCCACCTTGCTCCCTCCTCCGGCGATGCCGCGGGTACGCTACTTCGCGGTGCCATGGCAGGCGAAGGACGCGACCCCACACCGACCATCTACACCGTGGGCCACGGGCGCGACTCGTTCGAGGACCTCGTCACCCGCTGCGAAGCTCACGGCGTGCGCATCATCGCGGACGTGCGGAGCCAGCCGTACTCGCGCCACGCACCGGATTTCGTCAAGGCCAGGCTCGAGATGCTCTGCGCCGAGCGCGGCCTCGGGTACCGCTGGCTCGGCGCAACCCTCGGCGGGAGACCTCGCGATCGCGCCGTCCTCGACGAAGACGGGGCCCCCGATCACGAGCTGATGGGGCGCTCGGCTCGCTTCGAGGCGGGGCTGACGGAGCTCGAGGGCCTGGTCGACACCGGGGTCGTCGCCCTCCTCTGCGCGGAGACCGACCCGTGGGGCTGTCATCGGACACGGCTCATCGCTCCCGCGCTCATCTCCCGGGGTGCCCGGGTGCTGCACATCGTGCCCGGCGGCGCCGCGCTCGCCCATCAGCCATCGCTCGGGCTCTGACCGCCCAGCAACCCGTCGCACCCCCGCGATAGCGTGAGCTCGTGAGACGCGGAGACACCACGGAGCCGACACCCGAGGTGCGGGTCGACCCGGAGGGATGGGCCGCCGCGGTGGCGGACGTCGCCGGGCCCCAGATCGTCGTCGGGGGCCCCGGCACCGGAAAGTCGGAGTTCCTGGTTCGGCGCCTCGTGCACCTGCTCGAGGCGCGCGACGTCGACCCGGCGCGGACCCTCGTTCTCAGTTTTGGCCGTCGGGGCGTTGCCGACCTCGCCATGCGGGTGCGCTCCAGCCTGTCGCGAACCGTGGGGCGGCTCGACATCGCGACGTTCCACTCGTACGCCCTCCGCCTCGTCGAGGCTGCCGGCGTCGAGCGGGGACGGCACCGGCCGCCCCAGATCCTCACCGGGCCCGAGCAGACCGCCCTCGTTCGCGAGCTCCTCGCCGGCGAGGACCCGACGAGCTGGTCGCCGGCGGTGCGCCCGCTGCTGTCGACCCGGACGTTCGCCGCCGAGGTCACCGACTTCATTCTCCGGGTGAACGAGCAACTCATCGACGACGCGGCTCTGGGTCAGCGCGCCTCCCGGCGCCAGGACTGGAGGGGGCTCGCCGGGTTCATCGCGCGCTACCGCCGGGAGCTGGAACGCCGCGACCGCATCGACTACGGCCACATCCTCGTCGAAGCCGTGCGGATCCTCGACGAAGGCGCTCGCCCCGCACCGGCGCCGGAGTACGTGCTCGTCGACGAATACCAGGACACGACCGCGGCGCAGGCAGCGCTCCTCGAGCGATTGGTGGAACCGGGATGCAACCTCACCGTCGCCGGCGACCCCCACCAGTCCATCTACTCGTTCCGCGGTGCCCGCCTCGGGGCGATCGGCGGTTTCACATCCGAGTTCGGATCGCCAGATCATCCGGCGCGCCGGTTCGTGCTCACAACGTCGTTCCGAACTCCGGCCCGAATCCTCCAGGCGGCGAGCACGGTGATCGCCGGCTCCGATCCGCCCGGTGGGCCCGGTCCGGTGATCCCGGCCCGTGGACGCGGGCGAGTCGACGTCCACGTCTTCGATCAGCAAACGGCCGAGGCGGAGTGGGTCGCCGCCGAGATCGCGCGACTCCACCTCTCCGAGCGCATCCCTCTGTCGGCCATCGGGGTGTTCGTCCGCTCCAAGCGACGGTTCCTCGCCGAGATGTCACGGGCACTCGATCGGAGACGGATCCCCCACGACGACCCCGACGCCAGGCTCGCCGAGCAGCCTGCGGTCCGCTTCGTCCTCGACGCAGTCCGGGCGGCGACGGGGCGGGACGGCCCTGCCGCGACCGATCGGGCGGTGCGGCGGCTCCTCCTCGGGCAAGTCGTCGCGCTGTCCCTCGGCAGGCTCCGCGACGTGGAGCGCGTCATGGTCCGCATGGAGGCGGGATGGCCCGACTCGATCCGCAGAATCGCCCCGGAGGCCACCGCGGTCGCCGAACTCGTCGAGGATCCCTCCTGGGCGGTGGCGGCGCCTGCCGTCGACGGGTTCTGGAGGGTGTGGTCCGGCCTCCCTCAGCTCGAGGCCGTCGTCACGGACCCCGCCCGGCGGGACGAGCGGGCGGCGTGGACCTCACTCGCCCAGGTGCTGACCCGGTGGAACGAACGCAGCCCGGAGGCCACCCTCGAGGAATACCTCCGCCTTCTCGAGGACGAGGAGTTCGAAGCCCGCCCCCTCCTGAGCTACCGGCGACCCGAGGACGAGCGGGTCGCGCTCACGACGCTCCACCAGTCGAAGGGCCTCGAATTCGACATCGTGTTCATCTGCGACGCCGTCGATGGTGTGTTCCCCGACCTGCGGGCACGCGACAGCCTCCTCGGCACCCGGCACCTGCTCCCCGACGTCCCCGAGGACGCGGTCGGGTATCGGTCGTTCCGACTCCAAGAGGAGCGACGGCTCGCCTACACCGCCATGGGGCGGGCCCTCCGCCGTGTCGTGTGGACGGCGACTTCGACCGGGTTCGAGGACGGTCGAGGGGTACCGAGCCGCTTCCTCTCGTCCGTCGCTGGCTCGGGCGAGGCAGCCCCCGGGCCGCCCCCGGAGCGGGAGGAGCCGGTGACGCTCCAGGAGGCGGAGGCGTACCTCCGGCGCACCCTCGCCGATCCGGCGGCGCCGCCGCCGTTGCGGCTGGCGGCGCTGTCTGCGCTCGCAGGCGGGCCCGAGCGCGGTTTCCGGCAAGCCGAGTGGATTCCCGGCGTCCGCGAGCGCGGGCCGGATGTCGGCCTCGTGCCCCGGGGAGCCCGGTTGTCGCCGACCCAGGCGGAGAGCTACGACACCTGCCCGCGTCGCTATGCGCTCGAGCGGAGGCTGAGGATCGGAGAACAGAGCTCGCTCTACGCAGACTTCGGGAGCGTCGTCCACGAGGTCCTCGAGCGGGTCGAACGCGAGGCGATCGAACAGGGCCACGACCGCAGCGCCCTCGAGGACGCCATCGCGGTTTTCGATCGTGTCTTCCCGGTCGAGAGGTTCGGCGGCGGCGTCTTTGCCGCCGCGTGGCGCAGCCGGGGGCACCGGCTTCTCGAGCACCTCTACACCACGTGGCCGGCATGGGGCGTCGTCGTCGGCCTCGAGCACCCGCTCACCCTCGACGTCGCCGGGAGCGCCTGGGTGGGAAGGGCGGACCGGATCGAGGCGCGGGACGGCAAGCTGAAGATCATCGACTACAAGACCGGGAAGTCGGCCATCGCGATCGATGAGGCCGCCGAGTCCATCCAGCTCGGCTTCTACCTCCTCGCCGCGGCCGCCGACGCCGACATGAGGGCGCACGGCGAGCCGGCCGCCGCCGAGATGTGGTATCCGGCGGCCGAAGCGAAGAGCCTCATCACCCGGGCGTTCGACCCGGCACGACTCGCCGACGTCCCGGCGCGTCTCGCCGCCGTGGCCGCGGGCATCACCCGGGAACAATGGCCTCCGTCGCCGAACCGATGGTGCGACCGCTGCAGCGTGCGCCTCGTGTGCCCGGCGTGGCCCGAGGGCGGGGAGGCGTTCGCGTGACGGGCGACACCTCCCTCGTGCTCACGCCGGAACAGCGGGCGGTCGTGGATCACCCCCTCGAGCCGCTGCGCGTCGTCGCCGGCGCCGGCACCGGGAAGACGACGACCGTCGTCGCCCGGATCGCGGCGAAGGTCGCCTCTGGTCTCGAGCCGGAGACGGTGCTCGGCTTGACGTTCACGAACAAGGCCGCCGAGGAGCTCGGCGACAAGGTGCGCCGTGCGCTCCCCAGCCACACCGCGGACGGACGGGAAGCGGAGGTCACGACCTACCACGGGTTCGCCGCGAGCTTGCTTCAAGAGTTCGGAGCGCTCGTCGGCGTCGAGCGTGGCGCCGACCTCATCGGCCCCGGCTACACCCGACAGCTCCTCTACGAGAGCCTCGCCACCGACGCGTATCACGCCCTGGACCTCACTGCGCCGGCCAACAGGGTCAACGACGCCGCAGTCCTGGCGCGCGGCCTCGCCGACAACTTGGCTGCCGCCGGTGATCTCCGCACCGCTGCAACCGACCGCTCCGACCCCGTGTGGGCGGCGCGGCTCGAGCTCGCCGGCATCGTGGAGCGCTACGACGATGCGAAGCGCCGCCTCGGAGCGCTCGACTACGGCGACCTCGTCCGTCTCGCCTGCGAGCTCGTGACGACCCACGGCGAGATGCGTACCCGTATCCGGTCGCGCTACGAGCTCCTCGTCCTCGACGAGTACCAGGACACCGATCCGGCGCAGCGCACCCTCCTCCAGGCGATCTTCGGCGACGGCTTCCCGGTGACGGCCGTCGGCGACGAGGACCAGACCATCTACGAGTGGCGGGGAGCTTCGACCGCGAACTTCCACGGGTTCCCCACGGACTTCCCCCGCCGCGACGGCACGCCGGCGCCGACCAAGCGCCTCACCCTCAACCGGCGATCCGGGCCCGAGATCCTCGCCGTCGCCAACGCCGTCCGGACGCGGCTCCACGACGATCCCGGCCCGGGGACGCTGCGCCCCGTGGAGCAGGCACCTGAGGGGTCCGTCGAGCTGCGTCTCGTCAGATCCGCCGACGAGGAGGCCTCGTGGATCGCAGACGAGGTGGTCCGCCGCCACGACGAGGACGGCGTCGCCTGGGGTGAGATCGCCGTGCTCTTCCGCAAGAACCGGCACATGGCCGTCATCCGTGACGCGCTCGAGGCTGCGGGCGTCCCCGTCGAGGTCGCGTCGCTTGGCGGGCTGCTGAGCGTGCCCCACGTCGCCGATCTCCACGCCTGGTTACGACTCCTCTCCCGGCCCGACGACTCGGCCGCGCTCGCCAGGATCGTGCTCGGCGGGCCGTACCGCCTCGGGCTCGGCGATCTCGCCCCGCTCGCCGCCTGGATCCGCGACGAACGCCGAGGCGTCGCAGACGACGACGGCCCCGGCTGGCCGCTCGTCGAGGCCATCGACCGCCTCGACGAGGTGCCGCGGCTCGCTCCTGAGGCCGAGGTCAGGCTCGAGGAGTTCGCGTCCGTGTACCGGGAGCTTCTCGTCGCCGCCCAGGCGGTCACTCTCGCCGAGCTGTGCCGTCGCATCCTCGACGCCACCCGGGTGTGGACCGAGGTCGATGGGCTCGAGCACGCCGCCCGGGTCAGCGCCAGGCTCAACCTCTACCGGTTCCTGGACCTGGCCGAGGAGTGGAGCCCGCTTCGCGGCGGGCCGTCCCTCGAGGCGTTCCTCGGCTATCTCGACATGCTCGTCGAGGACCAGGCGACCGACGAGCTCGACACGGCCCGGCTGTCGGGCGAGGACGCGGTGGCGCTGCTCACCGTGCACCGGGCCAAGGGCCTCGAGTGGGACACGGTGGTCCTCCCCGCCCTCGCCCGGTCGGTGTTCCCCGCCGGTGTCCGCCGCCTCGACGATCCCGAGCGACACGCTTGCTCGCTGCCGTACGAGAACCGTCTCGACGTGGGACGCTTCTCGGGCGACGGCGGCCCCCCCGACCGCGACGCGTTGCGCGCCATGCACGAAGCCGAGGAGTGGCGCACCGCCTACGTCGCGGTCACGAGGGCGAAGCACCGCCTCGTCATGACGACCGCGTGGTGGTACACCCAGAAGCGCCACCACAAGGTCGGCGATCTCTATCTCCTCGCCAGCGGGGTGCCGGGCGTGGTCGAGAGCGTCGCCGCCGCCGAGCCGGGCCCGGCGCCGGAGCGGCTCTCCCCCGCCCCGATCCCTGCCCCGGATCCGCTCTTCCCCGACGGTTGGCAGGCGGCGATGCGCCGTACCCTGGCCGATCCCTCCTGGCCGTTGCGCCACGGCGGTGTCGATCCCGCCGCATACCATGGCGCCGTGGACCAGATCGAGCTGCTCCTCGAAGGCCTGCCCCGGCCGCCGCCAGCGGTTCCGGGGACCGCGGAGGCAGACGTCTCGGTGACGGGGCTCGTCACGCTCGCCCAGTGTCCGCGACGATTCGAGTGGACCGCGATCGATCCGCTGCCCCGGCGGCGCTCCCCGGCGCAGCGGCGCGGCGTCGAGCTCCACCGTCTCATCGAGCTCCACAACCTCGGTCAGGTGCCGTTCGATGAGCTCGAAGACGATCTCTACGACCAGCCCGAGCCGGGAGCCGACGAGCGCATCGGCGACGGTTTCGATGCCTTTCTCGCCAGCGCCTACGCCGGCGCTCGCCCCCGCTGGACCGAGACGCCGATCGACATCCGGCTCGACGCAGGCAGGGTCCGGGGCCGGATCGATGCCGTCTACGAGCGCAGCGACGGATCATGGGAGATCGTCGACTTCAAGTCGGGGAGGAGGTCGGACGACCCGGCGCGAAAGGTGCAGCTCCAGGCGTACGCGGTGGCGGTGGCCTCCGGCGCACTCGATCCGACACCGGCGTCCCGCCTCTCCGTGAGCTTCGTCTACCTCGGCGGCGGGATCGTCGACGTCGAGCGCGAGGACGTCGATGCCGCCTGGATCGAGCGGGCACGGACCGAGCTCGAGGAGCTGCTCGCCGGCGTGCATCGGGACGAGTACGAACCTGCGCCGGGACCAGGGTGCGCCAGCTGCGACTTCGTGTCGTTCTGCGACGAGGGCCGCGCCCACCTCGAGGCCGCGGCGACGCCCTGAGCCCGCCCCCGGGCTGACGGGGCGCCGTCAGAGAACGGCACCACCGGTGACGTCGATGACGAGCGTGAACGGACCGTCGTTGACGAGTTCGATGCTCATCTGCTCCCCGAAGGCCCCGGTCTCGACGACGAGGCCAGATTCACGCAGCCGTTCGACGACCCGACCCACCAGCGGTGCAGCGGCTTCGGGCGACGCTGCAGCCGTGAACGAGGGCCGCCGTCCCTTGCGGGTCGACGCGAGCAGCGTGAACTGGCTCACCACGAGGACGGCACCGGGAAGCTCGAGCAGCGACCGGTTCGTCTTCCCCTCCTCGTCGGCGAACACCCTCAGGCCGGCCAGCTTCCTGGCGAGGACGTCGGCATCGTCGTCGTCGTCGCCGGAGGCGACGCCGACGAGGACGAGAAGTCCGTGCCCGATGGATCCCACCGTCCGATCCCCCACCGTCACGGTGGCGTTACGGACCCGCTGGACGACTGCGCGCATCGGGGGAATGTACCGAATATCGGTCGCGAGTCGATGACGCCGGACACCCATCGGTGGTTCCAGCCCACCGCCGCTCAATCGAGGGCGAGGCCCAGCCCTTCGAGGAACAGCGTCACGACGACTCCGGCGATGAGGATCCCGATGAAGATGAGCGGGATCGCCCGTCGCTTGTCGACACCGAAGACGATGGCCGCGAGCGATCCACTCCAGGCCCCGGTGACCGGGAGCGGGATGGCGACGAACGTGATCAGGGCGAGGTCGCGCAGCCTCTCGAAGCGCCTGCTGTGACGTTCTTCCGTGCGATGCTGGAGCCTGACCAGGGTCCTGTGGAGCCACTCCCAACGCCGCTCGGTCCACTCCACGAACGGCGGGAAGAACCAGAGGATGATCGGCACCGGGATCGCGTTGCCGAGCACCGACCATGCGTACGCCGACAACCGCGACATGTCGAAGATCGCCTGGGCGACGGGGATCGACCCGCGCAGCTCGATGATCGGCAACATGGCGAGAAGGACGACCATGAGCGGCTCCGGGAGCGGGAGATCGCGCACCCACTCCGTGATCGTGTCGCGCATCTACGTCTCCTCACCGATGCTCGGCTCGGGGCGTTCCTCCTCGGGACCCCGGTGGAAGGCGATGATCGCATCTGCGACGTCGACGGCCGGTATCTCGTAGGCACCGAGTGCGATGGCGGCCTCGATCACGACGAGACGGGGCGAATGCAGTCCCGCCGCCTCGACCGGCTTTTCGGGTGGGTCGGTCACAGGTCCTCCGCCGCCGGTTCGCTCGCCGCTTCCAACGGCGGCGCCAGGATGCGGAAGACCACCGGCGAGAAGATCGCGGTGACGCCGACGAGCATGATCGCGCCCGCCTCGAACGCCTCGTCGATGAGCCCGAGCTCGAGGCCGAACTCGGCGAGGGCGATGATGACGCTGAGCTGGCCGGCGAGCAGCACCCCCGATGCCAGCGCTTCCTTGAAGCCGAGCCCGCGCGCCATGAAGAGCAGAGACGGCACGAGCTTGGCGACGACGGCGACGGCGATGAGGGCGAGCGCCCGGCCCAGAACGGAGAAGTCGGCGAGCTCGCCGAGCGGAAAGGCGATCCCGACGTTGATGAAGAACACCGGGATGAAGAACCCGTAAGCGAACGCACCGAGGCGTGACTCCAGCTCACCGGTGTCTCGGAACACGAACGCGAACATCGCCCCGGCGAGGAACGCCCCGAGGATCGCCTCGACGTCGAGGGCGATGGAGATCCCGACGAAGACGAACAGCAGCGCCAGGCTGGCGCGGATCCCGAGCTCATCCGGGTCGTGGGACGCGAAGAGCCGCTCGAAGCGCTCAGGGAACCACCACGCCGACCGGCGCAAGAGGAGAAGTGCCGCACCCATCACAGCGAACAAGATTGGGACCTGGAGAAGGGCGAACCCGAATCCGGACTCGACGAAGACCCCGAAGACGACGATGCCGACCGCCGAGAGGAACTCGGCGAGGACCGCCGTCACCAGCGTGAGCTGGCCCAGCCTGGTGCCGGTCCGCCCGGTGGCGCGAAGTGCGGGGATGACGATTCCCAGCGAGGCGGCAGACGTGAGCAGGGTGAGGAAGAACCGCTGGTCGTTCGACTCCGTCTCCAGGAGGCCGAAGCCGAACCACGCCGCCACCATGATGAGCCCGAAGACGGCGAGCCCGGTGAGCACCGGGCCGACACCCTGGCGCTCGAGCCGCTCGAAGTCCACCTCGAATCCGGCGAGGAACATGAGGAGGAGCAGACCGAGCTCGGCGAGCAGCTCGATGAAGAGCGCATCTGCGGACGCGGACCGGATGAGGTTGAGCACCTGGGGCCCGAGCGCCAGGCCGTAGAGGAGCTCGAGCACCACAGCGGGCAGGCCGAAGCGCCGCGCGACGACGGGGAGGAGGAAGGCGCCGGCGCCGATGAGCACGAACCCGCCGGCCGACGGGATGATCCGGCCCGCCTCGGCGGCGGCGAGGACGGCACTCATGGCCGGGACGGGATCAACAGCACCGACGAGCGCACCCGGGGCAGGAGATGACCGGTGATGCCCGGGAGGAGCGGGTTGAGGGGCAGGTCCGGCATGGCGAGGACGAGAAGGCTGGCCGTGGCCGCGAACTCCTCGAGGATCCGGACGGGGTTGCCTCTCCGCAGCCGTCGGGTCATCGCCACCCCCTGCACCGCAGCCTCCTCCCGCAGCCACGCCGCGGAACGCCTCGCCTCCTCGAGCGTGTCTCCCGTGCCGACGAACGACGGAGACACCGCAGACACCCCGATGAGGGTGGCGCCGCTCGTCCGGGCGAGGTCGATGGCGCCGCGACCCGCCGCCTCACCGGCGCCGGTGCGTCGCGCCGGGACGACGATCGACGCATAGGGATGGCGGCCCCTGGTGAGGAGGACGGGCACATCGAGCTGGCCGTAGACGTTGACGAGCCGGGCGGCCCTTCGCCGCCCCCAGAACCGTCGCCCTTCGGGGGCGCCCACCACGAGCACCCCGATGCTCTCACGCTGGGCGAGATCGAGCAGCCCGCGCTCGAGGTCGCCGGAGGTGGGGCGCAACTCGATCTCGACGCCCTCCGCTCGCTCGGTGAGCTGGTCGAGAAGCGCCTGGTGGGACTCCGCCCGTTCCTGGTCGCGCTCAACCATCGTGTCGGGGTGGACGACGATGAGCGCCTCCGCGCGGGAGTTACGCACGACCGAGATCGCCTCCGACACCGTCGTGTCGAAGTCGCGTTCGGATCCGAGGGCCACCGCCGCCTTGCGGCCGAAGTTGAGCGGGAACCTCGACTCGCCTGCGGTGAACGTCTCGACGATCGCAGCGAAGTCGGCTGCCGCCCCGACGACGGTGACCCGATCGCCGGACTCGAGTGACGTCGAGCCCTTCGGAATGATCAGCTCGTCACCCCGCAACACCGCGGCGACGACCCACGTCTCCGAGTGGAGCTGGCGGAGCCGCTTGCCGCGTACGGGGGAATCGGGCGAGATCCTGAACTCCATGGCCTCGGCCTTGCCATCGGCGAACGTCGTCGACGCAACCCGCCTCGGCTCGAGCAGCACCTCGACCTGGCGGGCGGTCAGCGAGTCGGGGGCGAACACGGGGACATCGAGCGCGCGGTACTCCGCGATGCGCTCGGGATCGGCCGCCACCGCCGCGACCCGCAGCAGCCCGGCGTCCCTGGCGATTCGCACCGCCTCGAGATTCACGTCGTCGTCGTTGGTGGCGGCGACGAGCGCATCGGCGTTCTCGAGCCCGGCCCGCCGGAGCACGAGCCCGCTCGACCCGTCCCCGGGGACCGGCTCGATGTCGCGCACCGCCCCTGCCAGCTCGAGCCGGACGGGATCGGCGTCGACGACGGCGACTTCCCACAGCTCCCCGAGCCTGCGCAGGAGCTCGCGGGTCGTGCCGCCGGCTCCGACCACGATCGCTTTCAATGGCTCTCCTGCGGTGGGATCAGTGAGCCGGCATTATCGCGGCGCCGGCCGCGATCGCGGCGGCTCCTCAACCGTTCACGGCCGGGATCACCTCGCGGCCGTACGCTTCGAGGGTGGCTTCCTGCGCGTCGTGCATGAGGTAGATGCCGAACTGATCGACGCCCATGTCCCTCAGCAGAGACAGCTTCGCGACGTGATCGGCGGCGGTTCCGAGCACGCAGAACCGGTCCACGATCTCGTCGGGAACGAAGTCGGTGGAGGGGTTGCCGGCGCGACCGTGATGGTCGTAGTCGTAGCCCTCGCGTGCGCGGATGTAGTCGCTGAGGGCCCGGGGAACCTTCGCATCGTCCTCGCCGTACCGTTTCACCATGTCGGCGACGTGGTTCCCGACCATGCCCCCGAACCAGCGCAGCTCCTCCCGCTGGTGGTGGATGTCGTCGCCGACGTAGGCGGGCGCCACGACGCACACCGAGATCTCGCCGGGGTCCCGACCCGCCTCGGCAGCGGCCTCACGGACCGCGTTCAGGGTCCACTCCAGGACCTGCGGATCAGCGAGCTGGAGGATGAAGCCGTCGGCGTGACGGCCCACGGTCGCCAGCGCCTTCGGCCCGTAGCCGGCGGCCCACATCGGCAATTCCCAACCCTGCTCGATCCACGGGATGCGCAGCGCCTTGCCGTTGTACTCGACCTCTTCACCGGCGACGAGGGCCTTGATGACCCGCATCGACTCGGCCATCGTCGCCAGCGTCGTTGGCGGACGGCCGATGTAGCGAAGGGCGGAGTCGCCCCGGCCCATCCCGCAGATCGTCCGTCCGCCCGACATGTCGTTGAGAGTGGCGAAGAGCGACGCCAGCACGGTCCAGTCCCGGGTCCCCGGGTTCGTGACCATCGGACCCACGGTCATCGACTCGGTCGCCGCGAGGATCCGGGCGTAGATCACGAACGGCTCCTGCCAGAGCACGTGGGAGTCGAAGGTCCACCCATACGTGAAGCCGTTTCTCTCGGCGAGCGACGCGAGCTCGACGACCCGGCTCGCCGGAGGGTCCGTCTGGAGTACCACGCCGAAGTCCATCGTCGACCTCGTCAGCTCAGCGGGCGCCGCGGATCGGCGTCCGATCGGGACGGGACGGCCGGGAACGCTCATCCATGCTGGGGGAACCCGAGGTCGACGCCCCGGTGGATCGGGTCCGGCCAGCGGCTGATGACGACCTTCTGCCGAGTGTAGAAGTGGACGCCCTCGGGGCCGTAGATCGCATGGCTCCCGAAGATGGAGTCCTTCCACCCCCCGAAGGAGTAGAACGAGAGCGGCACCGGGATCGGCACATTGATGCCGACCATGCCGACCTGGATCTCGTTCTGGAACTTGCGGGCGGCGCCGCCGTCGTTGGTGAACACCGCCGTCCCGTTGCCGTACGGGTTGTCGTTGATGAGCTTGATCGCATCCTCGTAGTGCTCGACGCGGACCGTCGACAGCACCGGGCCGAAGATCTCGTCCTTGTAGATGGACATCGCCGGCGTCACGTTGTCGAACAGCGTGGCGCCGATGAAGAAGCCGTCCTCGTAGCCCTCGACCCGCATCCCGCGCCCGTCGGTGACGATCGTCGCCCCCTCTGCTTCCCCGGCGTCGACGTAGCCCGCTACCCGGTCCCGGTGCTCGGCGGTGATGAGCGGGCCCATCTCGGCGCCCTCCTCCTCACCCGGCGCGATCTTCAGCTTCGCGATCCGTTCCTGCATCTTGGGGATGAGCCGATCGGCGGCGTCGCCGACGGTGACGACCACCGAGATCGCCATGCAGCGCTCCCCGGCGGATCCGTAGCCCGCAGACACCGCGGAGTCGGCGGCGAGGTCCATGTCGGCGTCGGGGAGCACGATCATGTGGTTCTTGGCGCCGCCGAGGGCCTGGACGCGCTTGCCCGCCGCCGTGCCCTCGGTGTAGATGTAGCGGGCGATCGGAGTCGAGCCGACGAAGGAGATCGCGGCGACATCGGGGTGCTCGAGCAGGGCGTCGACGGCGACCTTGTCGCCGTGGACGATGTTGAACACCCCGTCGGGAAGCCCGGCCTCGGCAAGGAGCTCGGCCGAGAGCTGCGACGGCGACGGGTCCTTCTCCGACGGCTTGAGCACGAAGGTGTTGCCGCACGCGATCGCGATCGGGTACATCCACATCGGGACCATCGCGGGGAAGTTGAACGGGGTGATGCCCGCCACCACCCCGAGCGGCTGCCGGATCGTGTACGTGTCGACGCTCGTGGACACCTGCTCCGAATAGTCGCCCTTGAGCAGATGGGCGATGTTGCAGGCGAACTCGATGACCTCGAGGCCGCGCTGGACCTCTCCCAGCGCGTCGTCGAGGGTCTTGCCGTGCTCTGCGGTCAACGCCCGCGCCAGGTCCATGCGATGCCGGGCGACGAGCTCGCGGTAGGCGAACATGATGCTCTGCCGTCTCGCCAGCGCCGAGTCCCGCCACGTCTCGAAGGCCTGCTTCGCCGTTCGCACCGTCAGATCGACGTCCTCCGCAGTGGCGAAGGCCACCTCGGCCGTCTGCTTCCCTGTCGCCGGGTTGTACACCGGCCCGGTGCGCCCCGGCGCGCCCGACGCCTCCACACCGTCGATCCAGTGGTTGATGAGCTTCATCGCAGTCTCCGTGGTGGCTAGATGAGACAGTCGCTCGTACCGCGCTTGAGGTACCGGCCGTCTCCCTTGCGCCCCACATACTGGTCGTTCTCGACGACGACCTTGCCGCGCGACAGGACGACGTCGGGCTTGCCGTTGATCTCCATGCCGTCGTAGGCCGTGTAGTCGATGTTCATGTGGATCGTGTCGGGGGTGTACACGAACGAGGCCGACGGGTCGTAGACGACGATGTCGGCGTCCGAGCCGACGGCGATCGTCCCCTTGTTCGGGTACATGCCGAACATCTTCGCCGGCGTCGTGCAGCACACGTCGACCCAGCGGTTGAGGCTGAGCCTGCCCTCGACGACGCCGCCCTGGTACATGACGTTGAGACGCTCCTCGACCCCCGGCAGGCCGTTGGGGATGAGCGTGAAGTTGCCCTCCCCCAGCCGCTTCTGGCGGCCCATCGTCTCGTCGTCGTCGTAGAAGAACCCGGCGTGGTCGGTGGACACGATCTGCAGGTCGCCGCGCGCCAGCGCGTTCCACAGGTACTCCTGGTGGCCCTCGGAACGGGGGCGGATCGGCGTCGAGCACACGTACTTCGCCCCCTCGAACCCGGGCGCCGAGACGTGGTCTTCCCAGGAGAGGAACAGGTACTGGGGGCACGTCTCGCCGAAGACGTTGAGCCCGCGGTCGCGAGCCTCGGTCAGCTCGACAACGGCCTCCTTCGCCGACATGTGCACGACGTAGAGCGGCGCTCCGGCGAGCTCGGCGAGGGTGATGGCGCGGTGCACCGCCTCGGACTCCGTCGCCGGCGGCCTCGTCACGGTGTGGTACTTGGGATCGGTCTCGCCCCTGGCCACCGCCTGCTCGCGGAGGACGTCGATCGCGATGCCGTTCTCGGCGTGCATCATGATCGTCGTGCCGCTGTCGGCGGCCTGCTGCATGGCCCGGAAGATCTCTCCGTCGTCCGAATAGAGAACGCCGGGGTACGCCATGAAGAGCTTGAAGCTCGTCACGCCCTCGTCGACGATCGCGTCCATCTCCTTGAGGCTCTCGTCGTTGATGTCCCCGACGATCATGTGGAAGCCGTAGTCGATCGCGCAGTTGCCCTCGGCCTTGCGCATCCAGTTCTCGAACCCCTCCATGACCCGCTCGCCCTTGACTTGGACGGCGAAGTCGACGATCGACGTCGTCCCCCCGTGGGCGCCAGCGCGGGTGCCCGTCTCGAAGCTGTCCGACACGAAGGTCCCGCCGAAGGGCAACTCGAAGTGGGTATGAACGTCGATCGCACCGGGGATGACGTACTTGCCCGAGGCATCGATGACCCGGTCGGCGCCCTCGGCCCAGCCGTGCTCGCCGGCCGCGGCGATGCCGGCCACGACCTCGCCGTCGATGAGGACGTCGGCCTCCATCGTCTCGGTCGCCGTCACGACGGTCCCGCCGGTGATGACTGTGCGCGCCATGTTCGCTCTCCCTCCGTGTGATTCAGTCTGCAACGGCCCGGTGTACGGCGTCGCTCAACATCTCGAAGCCCTCCGCGGCCTCCTCCGAGGTCACGCTCAGGGGTGGAGCGATCCGCAGGACGTTGCCGTAGAGCCCGCCCTTGCCGATGAGGAGCCCGGCGGCTCTCGCCTCTTCCATGACCCGCGCCGTGGTCGGCGGGTCCGGCTCGGTGCCGTCGGGGACGACGAACTCGACACCGACCATGAGCCCCTTGCCGCGCACGTCGCCGATGTTCGGCACTTCTTCGGAAAGCCGGTCGAGGTCTGCCCGGAGCTGCTGGCCCACCTTGGACGCGTTCGTCTGCAGGTCGTGCTCGAGCACGTACTCGAGGTTGGCGAGGGCCCCGGTCGTCGCCAGCGGGTTGCCACCGAAGGTGGATATCGAGTTCGCCGCCAGACAGTCGATGATCTCGGCCCGACCGACGACGCCGGCGATGGCGAGACCATTTCCCAACCCCTTGGCGAACGTGAGCAGGTCCGGCGTCACGCCGTGGGCCTGGTATCCCCAGAAGTGCTCGCCGGTGCGACCCCAGCCGGTCTGCACCTCATCGGTGATGAAGAGGATGCCCTCCTCGTCGAGCACCTCTTTGATGCCGCCGAAGAACCCGTCCGGGGGTGTGGCGAACCCGCCGACCCCCTGGATCGGCTCGGCGATGAGGCAGGCCACGTCGCCGGAGACGGCGACGTCGAGGAGGTCACGGAGATCTGCTTTGCACGCGTCGATGTACTCGCCGTCCGCCAGGTCACGGAAGGGGCTCCGGTAGCGGTAGCCGCTGTGGACGTAGACGGTGTGGAACGGGGTCAGCTGGGTGGCCGACCAGGAGCGCTGGCCGGTGATGGCGACCGCCGAGTGCGACTTGCCGTGATAGCTGCCCCGCATCGCCAGCACCTGGTTCGAGCGCCGATACTGAGTCGCCATCATGAGCGCTGCGTCGTTGGCCTCCGTGCCCGAGTTCGTGAAGAACACCTTGGCGTCGGGGATACCCGACAACGCGGCGATCTTCTCGGCGAGCGCGATCTGGGCCTCGATGAGGTACAGCGTCGACGTGTGAAGCATCCGGTCGGCCTGCGCTTTGATCGCGGCGACGACCTCGGGGATCTTGTAGCCGGTCATCGTGGTGAGGATGCCGCCGAAGAAGTCCAGATACCGGTTCCCCTCGGCGTCCCACACATGCCTTCCTTCGCCGTCGACGATGGAGATCGGCTCGGCGTAGTACAGCGCAAGCCATGACGGGAGGACGGCCCGGTGTCGCTCCAGGAGCTCGTCGTGGATTCCCATGCCCGCCGGCCTACGGAGCGACCAGATCGCCGTACGCGTCCGGCCTGCGGTCCCGGTAGAACGCCCACGTCTTGCGGACCTCGTCGATCATGTCGAGATCGAGGTCGCGCACGACGAGCTCCTCCTCGGTGTCCGAGGCGGCGCCGCCGATGATCTGACCGCGCGGGTCGCAGAAGTAGGAGGAGCCGTAGTAGTCGTTGTCGCCGAACGGCTCCTTGCCGACCCGGTTGATGGCGCCGACGAAGTACTCGTTGGCGACGGCCGACGCCGGCTGCTCGAGGTTCCACAGGTACATCGACAGGCCCCTGCTCGTCGCCGACGGGTTGAAGACGATCTTGGCACCGTTGAGCCCGAGCGCCCTCCACCCCTCGGGAAAGTGCCGGTCGTAGCAGATGTACACCCCGATCCGCCCGACGGCGGTGTCGAAGATCGGATACCCCGTGTTGCCGGGGCGGAAGTAGTACTTCTCCCAGAAGCCGCTCACGTGGGGGATGTGCGTCTTGCGGTATTTGCCCAGGTAGGTTCCGTCGTCGTCGATGACGGCGGCGGTGTTGTAGAAGAAGCCGTCGTCCTGTTTCTCGAAGATCGGCACGACGAGCACCATGGCCGTCTCCCGGGCGAGGTCCTGCATGAGCTTCGTCGTCGGCCCGTCCGGGATCGGCTCGGCATAGGTGAAGTGCGCGTCGTCCTGGACCGAGCAGAAGTAGGGGCTGTAGAACAGTTCCTGGAAGCACATGACGCGGGCGCCCTCTTCGGCGGCTTGGCGGGCGTAGTCCGCGTTCTTCTTGATCATCGATTCTTTGTCGCCGGTCCATTCCGTCTGGACGAGGGCGGCTCGAACGACGTTGGCCATGCGGTCCTCCTCCGCGGGCGGCGCGGCGCCCGCTCACTGTCAGATCGTGCACCCAAACCTAGTTGCCGGGGCGCACCCGGGGGGCGGACCGGTGCCCGCCCCCCGGAACGGTGTAATGCGCCGTCGAGCTACTCGCCCCTGGGGCGCAGCTCGATCGTACGACGGCTCCACGACGAGCCGTCGACGTCGAGCCCGGCGCTGTCGAGCGTGGCGACGGCCGCCTCGGCGATGTCGGTGCGGACGTCCGCCGTCCCGGCGCCCTGTGGGCCCGGGAAGACCCTCTCATTCCCCGATGTCCTCGTCCCAGAGTTCGGGTCGGGCCGCGACGAAGGCCTCCATGAGCGCGACGCATTCGGGGTCGTCGACGACCTGGAGCTCGACACCGCGGCCGCGGAGGTGGTCCTCCGGGCCGCGGAACGTGCGGTTCTCGCCGGCAACGACCCTCGGGATGCGGTAGAGGAGCACCGTGCCCGAGCACATCTCGCACGGCGACAGCGTCGAGTACAGCGTGGCCTTCCGGTAGGCCGATGCCGGGAGGCGGCCGGCGTTCTCGAGGCAGTCCATCTCCGCATGGAGGATCGCGCTGCCCTTCTGCACCCGCTGGTTGTGCCCCCGCCCCACGATCTCGCCGTCGACGACGAGCACGGAGCCGATCGGGATCCCGCCCTCGGCCAGCCCTGCCCTCGCCTCGGCGATGGCCGCGTCGAGGAACGGATCGGCCGTCACGCCACCGCCCCCGAGCGGCGCAGCTCGGAACGCGCCGCGGCGTCGTAGCCGAGCTCGGTGAGCACTTCGTCGGTGTCGGCACCGGGCGCCGGAGCCGGGCCCGGGGTCCGCCCCGGGGTGCGTTCGAAGCGGGGCGCCGGCGCCGGCTGGACGACGCCGTCGACGGTCACGAAACCGGAGCGGGCCTCGTTGTGGGGGTGGCGGGGTGCGTGCGCCATCGTCAGCACCGGCGACACGCAGGCGTCGGTGCCGGCGAACACCTCCTCCCATTCCGCCCGCGTCTTCGTCGCGAACACCGCGGCGAAACGCTCGTGGAGCTCGGGCCATCGCGACACGTCAGCCTGGGCGGGGAGGCCGGCGCCGTCGAGGTCCAGGCCGGCAACGAGCTCGGCGTAGAACTGTGGCTCGAGGGCGCCGACGGCCATGAACTCCCCGTCGGCGGTCCGGTAGGTCCTGTAGAACGGCGCCCCCCCATCGAGCACGTTCGCCGCTCGGTCCTCACTCCACCCACCGAGCCCGAAGATCTGATAGATCGGCGTCATGAGCGAGGCGGCGCCGTCGATCATCGCTGCGTCGACAACCTGGCCCTCACCGGAGCGCTCCCGCTCGACGAGGGCGGCGAGGACGCCGAAGGTGAGATAGAGGGCCCCGCCGCCGTAGTCGGCGACGAGGTTGAGCGGGGGCATCGGCGCCTCGGCGGTGCCGATCGCCGCGAGCGGACCCGAGAGGCCGATGTAGTTGATATCGTGACCGGCCGTCGAGGCGAGCGGGCCCCGCTGGCCCCAGCCGGTCATGCGCCCGTACACGAGCCGCGGGTTCTCCTCGAGGCATTCCCCGGGGCCGAGCCCGAGCCGCTCCATGACGCCGGGGCGGAACCCTTCGATGAGCACGTCGGCGGCAGCGATGAGGCGCCGGGCGACCGCGCCTCCGGCGTCGTGCTTCAGGTCGATCGCGATCGACCGCCGCGATCGGCCGACGACCCGGGCCAGCATGTCGGGGAGACGGCCCGGCGCCGGCGCCGTCCGGTCGATGCGGACGACGTCCGCACCGAGGTCGCCGAGCAGCATGCCGCAGAACGGCACCGGCCCGATCGCCGCCATCTCGACGACCTTCAGCCCTTCGAGTGGTCCCATCGGGCCATGCTACGCAGCCGGTCGCCGTCGTCGGCTCCGGTAACGTTCGACGCTCATGACCAACCCCCTCGTCCAGGCCACCGGGCTCTCGAAGCGCTTCGGCTCGCTCACCGCGGTCGACGGCATCGACTTCGAGGTCCACCGGGGCGAGGTGTTCGGGTTCCTCGGACCGAACGGCGCCGGCAAGAGCTCCACGATGCGGATGATCGGAGCGGTTTCGCCACCGACCGCCGGCCGGCTCCTCGTGTTCGGCCTCGACCCCGCCGCGGACGGAGCCCGGATCCGGTCGCGGCTGGGGGTCGTCCCTCAGGAGGACAACCTCGACCTCCAGCTCCCCGCCGAAGAGAATCTCCTCATCTACGGCAGGTACTTCGACCTGGCGGTGCCGGTCATCAGAGAGCGCATCGACCGGCTCCTCGCCTTCGCCGAGCTCACCGACCGTCGCAAGGACAAGGTCGACATCCTCTCCGGGGGCATGAAGCGTCGGCTGACCATCGCCAGGTCGCTCATCAACGAACCGGACCTCCTCCTCCTCGACGAGCCGACGACCGGCCTCGACCCCCAGGCGAGGCACCTCCTCTGGGACCGCCTCTACCGCCTCAAACAGCAAGGCGTGACCCTCATCATCACAACCCACTACATGGACGAGGCCGAGCAGCTCTGTGACCGGCTCGTCGTGATGGACAAGGCGAAGATCGTCGCCGAGGGCTCACCGAAGGAGCTCATCGAGCGCTACTCCACCCGCGAGGTCGTCGAGCTGCGGTTCCCCATCGGCGAACGCGACGCCGCACTGGGGCGCCTCGACGGGATCGCCACGCGCACCGAGGTGCTTCCCGATCGCGTCTTGCTCTACACCGACGACGCCGAGCCGACGCTGTCGGAGGTGCACGGCCTCGGCCTCCGCCCCGAGTCGGTGGTGGAGCGGCGCAGCACCCTCGAAGACGTCTTCTTGCGGCTCACCGGCCGCAGCCTCATCGACTGATGGCGGCGGCGACCTCAGTCCGGTTCCTCGAGGGTGAGCTTCGCACGTATCGCAGGCAATGGCGGGCGAGCGTCATCACGACGTTCGTGAACCCCATCTTGTTCCTCGCCGCGATGGGGCTCGGCGTCGGCAGCCTCGTGGACCGCGGCACCGGAGCCGGTGTGCTCGAGGGGTTCGCCTACGTCACGTACCTGGCTCCGGGCCTCCTCGCCGCCACGACGATGCAGATCGGGACCGGCGACGCGTCCTGGCCGGTCATGGCCGGGATCAAGTGGGTGCGATCGTACGAGGCGGCCATGGCGACCCCGGTCGACGTCCGCTCCATCGTCACCGGCCACCTCGGATACATCGCACTCCGATTGCTGTTCACCGCCGTCGTGTACGCCCTCGTCATGGTCGTGCTCGCCTCGGTGACGGTCGGCGGAGCGCTAGCCGCGGTGGCACCGGGCGTGCTCACGGGGATGGCGTTCGCCGCTCCGGTCATCGCGTACACGTCCCGCCTCGACGGCCCCGAGGGGCTCAGCTCTCTGTTCCGCTTCGGCATCGTCCCTCTCTATCTGTTCTCCGGGACGTTCTTCCCGGCGTCTCAGCTCCCGGGGTGGCTCGAGCCGGTGGCGTACGCCACCCCGTTGTGGCACGGCGTCGAACTCACCCGGGCCGCGGCGCTCGGCACCGGGACGACGATCCCCGCCGTCGTCAACATCGCCTACCTGGTGGTCTGGGTCGGCGTTGGGACCGTGCTGGCGAGACGGGGGCTGGCCAGGAGGATGGTGACGTGACGTCGGGGACGCTGCTGACCCGGATCATGCCGCCGGTGCGCTTCGGGGGCCGCCGCGCCGGCCACGTAATCGAGCGCAACTTCCGGGTCTACCGCCGGGTCTGGATGGTCGTCGTCTCCGGGTTCTTCGAGCCGGTGTTCTACCTCTTCTCGATCGGAGTGGGCCTCGGTGAGCTGGTGGGAACGGTGGGCGGGGCCGGCGAAGCCGTGACATACGCCGAGTTCGTTGCCCCGGCGCTGCTCGCTGCGTCGGCGATGAACGGCGCGGTGGTCGAGTCGACGTTCAACATCTTCTTCAAACTGAAGTTCGAAAAGACCTACGACGGCATGCTGGCTACGCCGCTCGGGCCCGGCGACATCGCCGTCGGGGAGATCGCCTGGTCGCTCATTCGAGGGGGCCTGTACGCGATCGCCTTCCTCGCCGTTGCCCTGGTCATGGGCCTCATGCCGTCGTGGTGGGGGCTGCTCGCCGTCCCCGCGGCCCTGCTCATCGGGTTCGCC
This sequence comes from uncultured Acidimicrobiaceae bacterium, assembly GCA_947259365.1. Classification (GTDB taxonomy): domain Bacteria; phylum Actinomycetota; class Acidimicrobiia; order Spongiisociales; family UBA5794; genus CAMYMC01. Next base: position 97,833 of record CAMYMC010000026.1, read on the forward strand.
TTCGCCGCGGTCGGCATGGCGACGACGACCTACATGCGGAGCTGGCAGGATTTCGACCTCATCACCCTCGTCACGCTCCCCCTCTTCTTGTTCTCCGCGACGTTCTATCCACTCGACGTCTACCCCGGAGCGCTCCAGGCGGTCGCGAGGATCTCGCCGCTGTACCACGGCGTGGACCTGATCCGCAGCCTCATGCTCGGCACAATCGATCTCTCACTCCTCGGCCACATCGCCTTCCTTGCCGTCATGGGCGCGGCCGGGCTCGTGGTCACGAGCCGGCGGTTCGCGACCCTGCTCCTCCAGTGACGCGAGTCGGCGCCCGACTCCTCTGGCTACCTTGGTCCCGATGAGCGACGCCGAGGCGCATCTCGCGAGCTACTGGGGAGCCAGGCCGACGTTCGCGGGCGTCCCGGCGGCGAGCCTCGATGCGCTCGAGACGCCGGATGTGGTGATCCTCGGCTCTCCGATCGACTGGGGTGCCACCTACCGCCCCGGGGCCCGCTTCGGTCCCGGAGCCATCAGGCACGCCGACTATCTCGGCGAGCCCGGCCGCCCCCATCTCCCCACCGGCATCGATCCGTTCGCGGAGCTGACGGTCGTCGACGTGGGCGACCTCGTCCCCGCACCCGGCTACCTCGAGGAGTCGCTCGAGATGAACCGGCGAGCGGTGGCTCGCATCGCCGCGACGGGAGCGCTGCCGATCGTCCTCGGCGGCGACCACTCCATCACGTACGCCAACGCGTCCGGTCTCGCCGATGTCCTCGGTTCTGGAACGTTCGCGCTCGTCCATTTCGACGCCCACGCCGACACCGCCGAGACCCACATGGGGGAACACCTCTACGGGCACGGAACGCCCATGCGGCGCCTCGTCGAGAGCGGAGCCGTGCCGGGCAACCGGTTCGCCCAGATCGGTCTCCGCGGCTACTGGCCGGGTCCGGACGTCGTCGAGTGGATGCGGGAGCAGGGCATGCGCTGGTGGTTGATGACCGAGATCGCCGAACGCGGCCTCGGCCCGGTCATCGAGGAGGCGATCACCCACGTGTCGCACGGTGTCGACGCCGTGTTCTTGTCGGTCGACATCGACGTCGTCGATCCGGGGATGGCCCCGGGCACCGGGACGCCGGAGCCGGGCGGGCTCACATCGCGTCAGCTCCTCGACGCCGTGCGCGACATCAGCCGCGCCGTCCGCATCGTCGGCGCCGACGTCGTCGAGGTGAGCCCGCCCTACGACGGTCCGGGCGGGGTCACGGCGTTCCTGGCGAACCGGGTCGTCCTCGAGGTGCTCAACGGGATCGCCGAGCGACGACGCGCCGGGCCGTAGCTCAGGAACGGACCACGACGGTGTCCCCGGTCACCGGGGAGCGGTCGAGCTCGATGAGGTCCTCGAGACGCTGCCGCAGCTCGGGCACGTGACTCACCACGACGACGAGGCGGGACCCGGCGCCGGCCGACAGCAGCTCGATGCCCTCCATGGCGAGGTCGAGGTGCTCCGGGTCCAGCGTGCCGAAGCCCTCGTCGAGGAAGAACGCATCGAGGCGGCCGCCGGTGCGAGTCACCATCTCGGCGAGGGCCAGGGCGAGACCGAGGGAGGCGAGGAACGTCTCGCCGCCGGAGAGGCTGTCCGCCCTCCGCACCGCCTCGGCCGCGGTGAGGTCGATGATGCCGAACGACCCGTCCTCGGTGAAGCGATACCGGCCGGACGACAGTCGCTGGAAGTGATCGCTGCCGAGATCGGCGAGCCGGGCCCGCTCCTCGTCGAGGAGGAATCTGACGAACCGGGCGTCGGTGAGGTCGGCGGCGAGACGCGCGAACGTCTCCCGGCGGGCTTCGAGCGCCTCGCGCTCGACGACGAGGGCGTCGAGCCCTGCGATCTCGTCGGCATCGCTTCGGATCTCATCTGCGAGCCAGTCCCCTCTCGCCTCCAGCGTGGCGAGCGCCGTCGGGAGGTCGGTCTCGAGACCGAGGGCGTCGAGTAGCGCATCGCGCTCCCGCTCGGCTGCAGCGAGCGCTTCCGCGGCCGTCGTGCGTTCGAGACCGAGCGCGGCGCGTTCGTCCCTCCAGCCGCTGCGGAGCGCCTCGGCGGCCGCGGCCACGGTGTCGGGATCGTCGTCGTCGATAGAGGGCGGCTCGGACCCGAGCCGGGCGGACAGCTCGACGAGGGCCATCGTGATCCCGCCGAGTTCCTTGCCGGCGGCCTGCTGGCGTCTGATCGCCTCGTCGTGGTCGCGGCGGGCGCGGTCGACGTTACGGCGCGCCTGCGCCACCGCCTCCGTCACGCCGCCGAGCCGGGTCCGGAGCGACCCGAGCTGTTCCACCGGGTCCCCCGTTCCCAGGATGACGGTGAGTCGCGCAGCGAGCGCCTCGAGCTCCTCGCGGGCGGCTGCGGTGGAGACCGCCGATGCCTCGAGCTCGGTGGCAATGGCCTCCCGGCTGCGGATCGTGGCTTCGAGACGGGCTCTGGCGCCCTCGAGCGCGGCGATGGCCGACGCCCTCGCCTGCTCGGCGCTCGCCGTCGCCGATCGCGCCGCACCCGCCGCCTCCTCCAGCTCTCCGAGTGCGGAGCCGGGCACCGAGTCCGGGACCACGGCCACCGGCTGCTCGCACACCGGGCACGGCGCGTCGGCAGCGAGTCCCGCCCTGAGTGTCGCCGCCATGTCGGCGTGCTGGGCCTCGTGGAGGGCACCCTCGGCAGCGCGGAGCCGTTCGGCGGCTGCCTCCACGGCTGCTCCGGCCGCCGCCGCGCCCTTCTCGGCTTCGACGAGCGCGGCCTCGGCGGCGGCAGCAGCAGCGGCCTCGCTCGCTGCTTTCGCCTCGAGGCCCCCAACGCGTTCGTGGAGCTCGTCGAGTCGCCGCTGCGCCGGCTCGCGGGCTGCGAGCAGCTCGGCGGCCTCCTCGACCCGGGCGGCGATGCCGTCGGCTTCGGCGGCTGTGAGCGCTTCCTCGGCTGCCGCGAGCTCCTGTTGGGCGGTTTCGAGGGCGGCAGCGAGCTCGGCGCGCGCCGCCCCGGCCGAGACCGCCTCGGCGACCACAGCGCCGGTGGCCGGCGGGTCCGGCATCGCGGCCGACATCCCATCGAGCACGATGAGTCGCTCGTCGATCTCGGCCGACCGTGCCCCGATGGCGGCGATCCGGGCCTCGAGGTCGCCGTGGGCAGGCTCGGATTTGCGGATCGCCTCGATGCGATCCTCGACGTCCGCGCGCTCTCCCTGCCGCTCCGCCAGTCGGCTCGCCGTGCGCTCCAGCTGTTCCAGGCGCGCCGAGAGAGCTTCGAGGGAGGCGGAGGCCTCGCCCGCCCTGGTCTTGGCGGCCAGCCGCATCGCATCGATCCGGTCGAGACCGAAGACGCCCTTCAGCACCCCATCCCGCTCCGCCGGCCTCGCCCGGAGGAACTCGGAGAACCGGCCCTGGGCGAGCAGCACGGACCTGGTGAAGGCGTCGAACTCGAGCCCGAGCAACTCGACGACCCGGGCGTTGACGTCGGCCTCGAGCACGAGCTTGTCGTGCACTTCGGCGTCGGGCTCGTCCGCAGCGAGCCGGGAGAGCGAGTGCTGGCTCTGGCCGCGCCTGCGCAGAGCCCGGACCGCCTCCCACACCTCTCCGTCGACGACGAACCGCAACGCGACGAGCGCCCCGTCCGACCGCTGATGGATGAGCGACTTCGTGTTGGCGGCCACCATGGGCGTCTTCCCGTAGAGGGCGAACGACATGGCGTCGAGGATCGAGGACTTCCCGGCACCGATGGGGCCGACGACGCCGACGAGGCGCCGGTCGCGGAAGTCGAAGACGGCGTCGTCGCCGAAATAGGATCGGAAGTTGCGGATCCGCAGCTCAAGGGGCCGCATGTCCGACCTCCTCGAGGAGCTCGCGGAAGGCGGCGACGAGCTCGGCGGGTGGCTCCGCGCCCTCGCGCTCGGTGTAGTAGTCGACGAAGAGCTCGTCGATCGTTCGGTGCGTCCGTGACCGCCGCTCGTCCTCGACCCGTGGGTAGTCGGCGGCGACCTTGACGACGTGGTCGAACTCCTCACGGGCCCGATCGGCGAGGCCGGGATCCGGGCCGGCGGTGCTCACCGTGAGATCGAGATAGGCCTCCCGCAGGTCGTCGCGGACGAGTAGGTCCTGCCACTCTCCGGAGGCCCGCACGAGACGCCGCCCGCCGGTGAGCGGCACCGAGCGCACCGCCGCCGGCAGCCCCGGCTCGACATCGACGAGGACCACCCGCTTCTCCTCCCCTGCCTCGCCGAAGTCGAGCTCGAGGAGGGAGCCGGCGTACTCCGCGGGGACGACGGCTCCGGGGACGGGCTGGGGAGCATGGACGTGCCCCATCGCCACGTACTGGGGTCCGGGTGGGATGGCATCCGCAGTCGCCGCGTACGCCTCGCCCATGTGCAGCTCGCGTTCGCCACGAGGAGCGCCGTGTCCGTGGACCCTGGCGCCACCGACGAGGAAGTGGGCGACGAGGAACGTGACGGCGTCCGTGCCGGCGATGTGCGCGGCGTGGCGGCTGTAGGCCTCCGAGATGTGGCGGAGCCGGTCGGCGTAGCGCTTGTACCACTCGTCGGCTGCGGCGACGAAGTCGACGACCCTGCCCTCGCGCAGGAACGGGAAACAGCTCACCACTGTCCGCCCCCCTGCGGTCTCGAGCTCGAGCACCGCCCCCTCGTCGGGGCGCTTGATGTCGCCGACGAGGTGGATGTTGGCCCCCCTGAGGAAGGGTGCGAGCGCCTCGAAGAGCTGGGGCGAGTCGTGGTTGCCGGCGATGACGACGACCGGCCGCCGGCCGGAGTCGGCGAGCATCGCCAGGCCGCCGAACGCGATGTCGAGCGCGTCGACGGGGGGAACGGGTCGATCGAAGAGGTCGCCCGAGTGCAGCACGACGTCGACCTGTTCCCGGTCGGCGATGGCGGCCACCTCGGCGATGACCTCGCGGTACTCGTCGCTGCGTCCGTACCGGCCGACGCGCTTGCCGACGTGCCAGTCGGACGTGTGGAGGGCCCTCACCTCGGCCTCGCCGCGGTCACAGGCCCTCGAAGGGATCCACGTCCGAGTCGTCGACCTCTTCTCTGCGCGTGGCCCACGGCGGGAACGGGAAGTCGACGACGAGGGGCACGGGGATGGCGGGTTGGGACAGCACCATCGTGCCCGGCTTCAGCAGCCTCGCCCGCGCCCGCGTGGAGGGCAGCATCCACCCGTACTCGGCGCGCTCGGCCTCGGCGGCGTCGAGGCGGCCAGAGACGCGGATCGCGGCGTTCTCCATGACCTCGGGTGCAACCCGTGACGCCGTCTGCTGCGCTCCGACGAGGAGTACCCCCAGCGAGCGGCCCCGCTGGGCGATGTCGATGAGCATCTCCTTGAGGGGGCTCGTTCCGTCCCGAGGCGCATACTTGTTCAGCTCGTCGAGGACGACGACGGACAGCGGGAGCCGCTGGCCGCTCCGCTCCTTCTCCCCGAACGTCTCGGCGAGCAGCGCCCCGACGACGAACCGTTGCCCGAGATAGTGCAGTGACTGGATCCCGACGACGGTGACCTGGGCGGCGGTGCGGTCGATGCGGCGGCTCTCCCCCGCCCTGACGAGGTGCCCGAGGCGATGTGTCGCCGCGTGGAGGCGACGGATGAACGCCGAGACCGTGCCGACCTGGGTCCGCCCGGTCCAGCGTGGCTCCGGCTCGCCTTCCTCCGGATCGACGAACTCGACGATGGCGTCGACGAGCGCCCGCAGGTCTCGCACGACGCGCTCCCCCGGATTCGGGACGACGGTGCCTCCGGGGCGGTGGCCCTCGGAGGGATCCCGCAGCACGACCGCTCCTGGTTCGCCGGCGACGTCGACGGCGAACCGGCGAAGCTGGGAGCGCACCCGCTCCTCGATGAAGGGGATCTGGTTCCTGGCGTCGTTCGAGTCGGTGAAGAGGAACCGGAGGAGCCCCTCGTCGATGAACTCGCGCGGCGTCCACGTGAATGCGGCGACCCCTTCCTGGCGCCCCCCGGTATCGGGGATGACGACGTCCCCGGCATGGGCGCGCGGTGGGGCCCAGAACGCCGCCGAGGGGAACGGCGCCGGCTCGACGTCGAGTCGCCTCCACGCCTCGGCGGCGGCCTCGTCGAAGTACCGGTTCGGCCTGTCGAGCCACAGCAGGTCCTCACCTTTGACGTTGAAGACGAGGACCCGCAGGTTGGCGGCAGCCTCACCGACCACGTCGGGGCGGGCGCTGAGGAGCCGGAGGAAGAAGAGGGCGAACGACGTCTTCGTCGCCACACCGGAGATGCCGGAGATCGACATGTGGCCGCCCTTGCGTCCGTCGAAGAAGTCGAGGTCGACGTGGAGCGGCTCGCCATCGCGGCCGAGACCGACGGGAAGCGGCCGCCCCATCTCGTCGACGTAGAGCGCCCGTTCCCGCTCCGCGCCGGTCGCCCTCTCGACGACCTCCCCCGGATCCGGCGACACCCAGACCTCGGGGTCGAGCCGGGTGACCGCGACGCGCGCCGAGCGCACTTTGGCCCCGGGGAGGATGCCCTCGGCGGCGATGCGATGGGTGTCGCTCTCGAAGGTCGCCCCCTCGTAGATCGCCTCGGCCTCGGTCACGACCCCGTACGTGCGCACCTCGCCCTGTTTCGGCACCTCGGTACGAACGACGACGAGATCGTCGAGCTGGAGGTACTCGTCTTCGTCGAGGACGACTCTGAACTCGCGGGTCGAGGTGTGCTCTGTGCCCAGCACCCTCCCGACGGCGTTCGTGTCCCGATGCGGCTCGCTCACCGCGGAGCCCCCACTTCGCTCGATCGCATGACCGCAGAGCGAAGCTCACGGTAGACGATGCCGGGGTCGCCGAGGCGTCTTCGCAGCTCCCGCTCGAGCGCCGCGATCGGGACGAGGTTCTGCGGGGCCCGGGGGTCGACGTGGCCCTCCGAGGCGACGGCGGGGAGGACCGCCGCGGTGCGGTCGGCGATCCCGGCAGCCCGGTCCGCCGGCAGCGCCGCCGACACCTCCGCCCGCACCACCCCCGTCCAGGCGTGCCCTCCGGGGATGTCGGCGAGGCGGAGGTACCACGAGTACCGCTCGTAGGCGCCACCCTTGCCGATGAGGAACAGCGGCGTCCGCTGGCCGGCGCGCAGCCGCCCGACGACGGGAGCCCGCTCGTCCGAGAGGTACGGGGCGCGGTGGCTCTTGATGTAGCCGACCTTCTCGGTCGCGGAGAGGTCGTTGATCGGGCCGTCGCCGACGACGAAGAGACCGGACCGGGCGAGGTCCTCCGAGAGCTCGCCCTCGCTGGAGCGCATGGCACCGTGGAACCGCTGGATGAGGGCGCCCGGGTCGTCGTCGGGGACGGACTCGCTGCGGTATGCGAGCTGAGGGCCGGCGACCGGCACCGGGGCGGCCCGACCGCTGCCGAAGACGGCGAGACGGTGGACGATGGCCTTGTCGATGGTGCTGCGGGCGGCGGCCCGGTCCCACACGACCGCACCGACACCGTAGCTGCCGCAGATCCCGGGCACCGGGCCCGCCGGGTCGTCGATGGTGAGCCGGGCGTCGATGCGGCGGACCCCGTCGACGAAGGCGAGGCGCTCGATCCCGTCGTCGACGCCGTCGATGGGTGTCCATCGCCCCGCCGTCTCGACGGTCTCGTCGACCTTCGACGGGTCGGCGAGAGCGGCGTCGGCTTCCATGGGGCTGCCGTACTCGGGCGCCCACGTCTCCACGTGCAATCGGGCCATCGCGGCGACTGTACCCGCAGCGTGTGACGCGAACCGGCCTCCCCGGGGCCGGAGGGCGTGCCGAATCCGCCCCACGGGCCCGCTGTAGCCTGGCCCCCCTCCCCGACAGGACTCGATGACGAAGCCGAACCCGCCCCAGCCCCCACCGGGGGTCGACTACGCAAAGCGCTACTGGGTGCTCCTCGCCATCGCCATGGGGATCTTCCTGGGGACGATCGACGGTTCGATCGTCAACGCGGCGCTGCCGACGCTCGTCGACGAGCTCGACGCCGGGTTTGCCTCCGTGCAGTGGGTCGTCCTCGGCTACCTGCTCACCCAGGCCACCCTCGTCCTCATGGTGGGCCGCCTCGGCGACATGATCGGCAAGAAGCGCATCTACACGGCGGGGTTCGCCATGTTCATCGCGGGTTCGATGCTCGCCGGCCTCGCTCCCGGGGTTGGCTGGCTCATCGCGTTCCGCATCTTCCAGGCCGTCGGAGCTGCCATGATCTTCGCCCTCGGCTTCGCGATCATCACCGAGGCGTTCCCGCCGTCGGAGCGGGGGAGGGCGCTGGGCATCGGTGGCGCGATCGTCTCGGTCGGAATCGCCATCGGGCCCGCCATCGGCGGGATTCTCATCGAGGCCCTGTCGTGGCGGTGGATCTTCTTCGTCAATCTCCCCGTCGGCATCATCGGCACCTGGACGGCCCACCGTTTCGTGCCGGACACCCCGCCGCCGGGACGGCAACGGTTCGACTTCCCCGGCGCCGCTGCGTTCTTCACCTCCCTCCTCACGCTCATGCTCGCCCTCACGCTCGGTCAGGACCTCGGATTCGGCTCCGGTCGCATCGTCGCGCTCTTCGTCGCCTCGGCGGTGTCCCTCGTTGGGTTCATCTCGATCGAGCGGCGGGTCGACCAGCCGATGCTCGCGCTGGGGCTCTTCAGGAATCGCCTGCTCAGCGTCAACCTCGTCACCGGATGGATGGTCTTCGTGGGGATCGCAGGCCTCATCTTCCTCCTTCCCTTCTACCTCCAGCAGGTGCTCGGCTACGACCCGGGGGCGATGGGAATGCTGCTGACGATCGCACCGATCACACTCGGCCTCGTCGCCCCGGTGTCGGGCACGATCTCGGACCGGATCGGGCAGCGACCCGTCATCGTCGTCGGACTTGCCGTCCTCGTCGTCGGTTACCTGCTGGCGGCGACCCTCGACGAGACGAGCTCGGTCCTTCACTACGCCGTCGCGGCGCTTCCCATCGGCGCCGGGATCGGGATCTTCCAGTCCCCGAACAACAGCGCGGTGATGGGTTCGGTGCCCCGGGAGCACCTGGGAGTGATGTCGGGATCGCTGACGATCACCCGGATCGTCGGTCAGCTCACGGGGATTGCCGTGCTCGGCACCCTCTGGGCGGCACGAGTGAGCGCCGCCGGCGGCGGGACCGACCCGACCATCGCACCCGCCGCCACCCAGGTCACCGGGCTCCGCCAGACGATGGTTGCCGTCGCCGTGCTCATGGCCGTCGCCCTCGCCCTCGCCGCATGGGGAGCGGTGAGCGAGCGGCGGGCCGCCCCGGCCCGGCCGGCGGCTCCGATCCCCGAGTTGTGACCCCGCGGCGCCGCCCATAGTCTCGACCCGAGGAGCAGACCCCCACATGCGCGTACTCGTCACCGGAGGGACCGGCTACATCGGAAGCCACACCGTCGTGGAACTGCTCACGGCCGGCCACGAGGTCACGATCGTCGACAATCTCGCCAACTCCAGCCCCATCGTCGTCGACCGCATCTCCGCCATCACCGGCTCCTCCTTCGACTTCCACAGCATCGACGTACGCGACGAGGCCGGGCTTGACGACGTCGTCGCCACGGCCGCCTACGACGCCGTGTTGCACTTCGCCGGTCTCAAGTCGGTGGCCGAGTCGGTCGAGCGCCCGCTCGAGTACTTCGACAACAACGTGACGGGGACCATCACGCTGTGCCGGGTCCTGGCGCGTCGCGGCGTCCGCACGATCGTCTTCTCCTCCTCAGCGACCGTCTACGGTGATCCACCGAGCCTGCCGCTCACAGAGGCCACCCCTCCCGGCGCTCCGACGAACCCATACGGCAGGACGAAACTCGTCATCGAGGACATCCTCACCGATCTTCAGCGCGCCGACCGACGGTGGAGCGTGATCCTGTTGCGGTACTTCAACCCGGTCGGCGCCCACGAGTCGGGGCTCGTCGGCGAGGACCCGAAGGGCACACCGAACAACCTCATGCCGTACCTCGCCCAGGTCGCCGTCGGCAAGCTCGACCGGCTCACGATCCACGGCGACGACTACGCCACACCCGACGGCACCGGGGTCAGGGACTACATCCACGTCGTCGACCTCGCCGCCGGCCACGTCGCCGCCCTCGAGAAGCTCGTCGGCGTACCGGGCGCTCATGTCTACAACCTCGGCACGGGGAGCGGCACGTCGGTGCGCGAGCTCGTGGCCGCGTTCGAGACGGCAGCGGGGCGGACGATCCCGACCGTTGTCGGACCGCGTCGCCCCGGCGATGTCGCCGCCAACTGGTGCGACGCGTCGAAGGCCGCCGCCGAGCTCGGCTGGGTCGCCACCCGAACGACCGCCGACATGTGCCGGGACATGTGGCGCTGGCAGACCCAGAACCCGGACGGCTACGAGACGTAAGCGCCCGCGAGGTCAGGCCGCGCCGGCTCGGAGCGTCGGCTCACAGCCTCCCGATCCGCTCGACGAGCAGAGCGAAGAATCCGTCGGCGTCGACGTCGCGCATCACCGTGGCATTGGGCTCCTCGCCGGTGACCCCCCACCAGTCGACGACGGTCATGCCCATCGCCGGCCCCGGCGCCGTGGCGATCTCGACGTGGCAGCGCCGGCCGGCGAAGAGGCTGGGGTCGAGGAGGTATGCGATGACGCACGGATCGTGAAGGGGGGCGCCCGCCATTCCGTACTTGTCGACGTCGTGGCGCTCGAAAAAGCCCAGCAACCCCGCGACCGCCTCGCCGGCAGCGGTGCCGAGAGCGCGAAACGCCTCGGCCCGCTCCGGGGTCGCCAGAGCCTTGTGGGTGACGTCGAGGGGCATCATCGTGATCGGCACCCCGCTACTGAACACGACGTGAGCAGCGTGGGGATCGACGTAGACGTTGAACTCGGCCGCCGGCGTCACGTTGCCGCCGGCGAAGAACCCGCCCCCCATCATGACGAGCTCGCACAGCCTCGCTGCGATGTCGGGAGCGACGACCATCGCCGTCGCCACGTTGGTGAGGGGCCCCAGGGTCGCGAGGGTGACCTCGCCCGCCGGGGCGGAGCGCACGATGTCGACGATGGCCTCCACGGCGTGATCGTCGGCGAGCGGTACCACCGGGTCGGGGAGGTGGGCACCGTCGAGCCCGGTCGCGCCGTGGACGTGCTCCGCCGTGACCAGGTCGTTCACCATCGGTCGGGGGCACCCGGCATGGACCGGCACGTCGGTGCGCCCGGCGAGCTCGACGAGCTTGCGGGCGTTCGCCGTCGTCAGCTGCAGCGGGACGTTTCCGGCGACCGCGGTCACCGCTCGCACCTCGAGGTCGTCGGGGGAGGCCAGCGCCGTCAGCAGGGCGACGGCGTCGTCCTGACCGGGATCGGTGTCGATGACGATCACCCGTGCCGGCATCACTCGCTCCCCGGTAGGGGTCCGCCGCCGGCGGCGGCGACCTGGTCCGCAGTGGGGAGCGCCGTCTGCGCGCCACGCTGCGTCGTGGCGAGGGCACCGGCGACGACGGCCCACCGCACCGCCTCCTCCAGCACCGCTCCCCGGCACACCGCGTCGGCCAGAGCCCCGCAAAAGGCATCCCCCGCCCCGGTCGTGTCGACGACGTCGACCTCGGGCGCGGTGACGTGGGTCGTCGCGTCCCCAGCGACGAGGAGCGCGCCGTCGCCTCCCAGAGTCACGACGATCGCGCCGGGGCCGGTCAGCGCCGCCGCCTGGTCGGCCGCCTCTTCGACGGTCGCCGCCTCGTCCCAGCCTCCCAACGTCGCCAGCTCCGAACGGTTCGGCACGAGCACGTCGACCCGCTGCAGCAGCGGGGCCGGGAGCGGCCGACCGGGGGCCGGGTTGAGGACGACCCGTTGCCCGGCGGCAACCGCGGCGGCGACGGTCTCGAGCGGCACCTCCAGCTGGCACAGCACGACGGAAGCGCCGGCAAGCGCCCCGGCGGCAGCGGTGACGTCGGTGGCGCCGAGATGGAGGTTGGCGCCCGGGCTCACGACGATGGCGTTCTCCCCGTCGTCGGAGAGCGTGATCAGGGCGAGGCCGGTGCCGGCCGCGACGTCGACGGTGACGTGCTCGATCGCCACCCCCTCGGAGGCAAGCCGGGAGAGAAGCGCCCGCCCCTCCGCGTCATCGCCCACCCTGCCGACGAGGGCGACGCGCCGGCCGAGCCGGGCGAGTGCAACCGCCTGGTTGGCGCCCTTCCCGCCGGGGCCGGTCTCGTGGTCGCGGCCGAGCACCGTTTCCCCGGGCCGGGGTCGGCGCGGGACCCGTACGGTGAGATCCCGGTTGATCGACCCGACGACGACGACGTCGTATGCCACCGCGGAGAGGCTAGGTGAACCCCCGGCGTGAATCCCCGGCGCCGACCACGCCTCAGAGGGCGACGACCCGGAACACCGACCCCGACGCACTGAGCACGTAGAGCTCGCCGGCGGCGTCGACGCCGAACGAGGTGAGGTTGGGCACCGTCCCCGGGGCGAACCACTCGCGGGCGGCGGCGACGGCAGGCCGTGCGGGGCCGCCGAGCTCGGCATCGGGCGCGACGAGCACCGACCGGATCCAGCCGGCGCAGTAGTCGCCGTAGAAGTAGTGGCCGTCGAGACCGGGGAGCGCCTCCCCGCGGTAGACGACGCCCCCAGTGATCGAGCAGCCCTCGCCGTGGCCGTACGTGAGCGCGGCGGGAACGAGGTCGTCGAACTCGCACGGGTTCACCGAGAAGCAGGTGTTGCCCTCCAGCAGCGGCCATCCGAAGTTGCGGCGGGCGTCGTCGAGGGACACGACGTCGATCTCCTCGACGCGTTGCTGGCCCACGTCGGCGATGTAGAGGCGGTCCCCGTCGAAGTCGAACCGCCACGGGTTGCGGAGCCCGATCGCCCACACCTCGGGCGCTCCTCCGGTGGCGGCGAACGGGTTGTCGGCCGGCGTGGCGTAGGGAGCGGTGACACCCGGCCCGACCGTGATCCGCAGCATCGCGCCGAGCAAGGTGTCGGGGCGCTGGCCGTTGTCGAAGCGATCATTCGCCGCCCCGCCGTCGCCCATGCCGATCCAGAGGTTGCCGTCCGGCCCGAAGGCGACCATGCCGCCGTTGTGGTTCGGCGCAGGCTGGTCGATCTCGAGCACGAGCCGGGCGCTGTCGGCGTTCGCCCGATCCGGATCATCGGAGACCGTGAACTCGACAATCCTCGTCGCACCGCTCCTCGCCGTGTAGTTGACGTAGAACAGGCCGTTCGCGGCGTACTCGGGGTGGAAGGCGAGGCCGAGCAGGCCCCGCTCTCCACCGAAACCGACGTCGGAGCGGATGTCCAAGAAGACCTCGGGATCGGCACCGGCCAGCACCCAGACCAGGCCGGGCTGATCGACGACGAACCGGCGCCCATCTCGCGGAGGAGACGTGAGGAAGACGGGCTGATCGAAACCGGAGGCGACCTCCTCGAGCCTCAGCTCGACCGGCAGGGTGGAGGTGACGGTCGTGGGGGCGTCGGGTGGTGCGGTCGTCTGCAGGGGTGGAGCGGTCGTCCGCGCCGGAGCGGTCGCGGGGGCGTCGGGGGGGGCGGTCGTCTGCGGGGCTGGTACGGTCGTCGCGGTCGGGGGAACCGTCACCCCGCCCCCCCGCTCGACGGAGGGAGCCGCAGCGTCGCAGGCCGCGCCGACGACGGCGAGTGCGGCGACGATGGGGACGATCCGGCGCATCCGGGCAACGGTACCGACCGGTCGGGGCTATGCGGCTCGCCTCCAACCCGCCGCACCTCACGTCGTGGTCGTCTCCGCACCCTCGAAGTGCCAGCGCTCGCGCGACCGGCGCGCCTCATCGACGTCGACCCGGCCGAGAAGGAGCATCCCGGCGACGAAGAAGACCGCGATCGAGACGATGGCGGGCCGGCCCGACCCCGTCGCTCCGCTCACGATGGCGAACACGAGCGGCCCCCAGATCGCGGAGAACTTCGAGAACACCGTGAAGAAGCCGTAGAACTCGGCGGACGCCTCGACCGGGATCATCGTCCCATACAGCGAGCGCGACAGCGCCTGGACACCCCCGAGGACGAGGCCGACGACGGCCGCCAGGGCGAAGAACGGGCCCGAGGCGCCCGCGGGGAGGAAGAAGGCGGCGACGGCGAGTAGCGACCACACCCCGAGCGAGACCATGATGGCCGGTTTCGTGCCGACGCGGTCGGCGAGCGCGCCGAAGAGCAACGCTCCCCCGAACGCGACGAACTGGACGATGAGGAACGCGATCGCGATCGTCTCCACCTCGAGCTCGAGCGTCTCTTCTGCGTACACGCCGCTCATCGCGATCACGGTCTGGGTGCCGTCGTTGTAGAGGATGAACGCGACAACGAAGAGGAGGAGCTGCCTGAATCCGAGGAGCTTGCGGCCGGTGGCGACGGTCCGCCGAACCCCGATCTCGGCGAAGGCGGCGAGCCTCCGCCGCCCGGCGTACTCCGCCGGCAGCGGCTCGGCCTCGCCCACCTCCGGCAGCCGGGACAGCGCGAAGAACGTGAACCCAGCCCACCACACCCCGGACCCGAAGATCCCTATGCGAAACGAGGTCTCCGCGGCGAGGCCGGTGACTCCGTCCTCACCGCTCAACAGGGCGAGCACGAGGACGAGGAAGAGGTAGAGCCCCCCACCGACGTAGCCGAAGGCGAAGCCGCGCGAGGACACGCGGTCGATCGTGGCGTCGGTCGAGATCGACGGGAGGAACGCGTCGTAGAACACGTTCGCCGCAACGAAACCGATCTGGGTGACGAGGGCGAGGGCGAGGAAGAGCGGCACCTCGCCCGACGGCACCCAGGCCACGACGAGCGTGAATCCCGCCCCGACGAGGGCGGCGATCCGGAGGAACCTCCGCTTGGTCGCGGAGAAGTCGGCGACCGCACCGAGCACCGGCATGCCGAGAAACAGCACTGCGGCGCCGATCGACACGACGAGCCCCCACAGCGTCTGGCCGCTCACGGTCCACCCAAAGAGCCCGTAACCCTCCTCGGGGACGATCTCGTCGGTGAAGAACGCCGCGGTCACCGCACCGAACGTCGTGATGTACGCCGAGTTCGCCCAGTCGTACATCGCCCAGCCGAAGATGGTCCGGCGATCGCTGTGCAGTCCCGTCATCGGCCCCCGGTCGTCGGCGATCGCCCGAGGCTACGGCGCCGACAGCACCGGCGCCACGTCCCGCCGGCGGATCATCGCGGCGGCGGGTCCCCGCGTCGAACCCCGTCGACCCGGACGAGGTGGGAGCGCAGCGCCGTGCTCACCGCTTCCGGCGCCTCGATCGGGGTGAGATGGCCGACACCGGGGATGACGACGAGGTCGCCGTGAGGGATCGCCTCCGCCATCTCCCGCGCCGTCTCCTCGGGAGCTAGCGAGTCCTCGGCGCCGGTCACGACGAGTGTCGGCACGGCCAGGGACCCCAGCACATGGGTGCGGTCACTCCGGTCGCGCATCCCGATGAGACAAGCGAGAAGCGTCTCGTACGGCGTCCGCTCCACCATCGTCCGCAGCCGGGCCCGTGCGGTGATCGACGCCCCCGGCCCGAGCAGCGAGGCGTGCATCTCGGCGCCGAGCAGCGCCCTCCCGGAGCCGACGGCCGTCTGGGCCAGGAAGTCCCGGCTCGCCTTCGCCTCCTCGTCGTCGCCAATCGCTTTCGTGTTGAGAAGGGCGAGCGACCGCAGGCGGTGGCCGAACAGCTCGGCGAAGGCGAGCGCCACGTAGCCCCCCATCGAGAGCCCGGCGAGATCGATGCGCTCCGCCCCGAGGTGATCGGCGAGGTGGTCGAGGTCGGAGGCGAGCAGCTCCATGGCGAGCCCGGCGCCGGTGACCGCCTCGGAGCCGCCGCAGCCGCGCAGGTCGACGGCGACGACCCGGCGCAGATCGGCGAGCGCCTCGAGCTGGTCGAGCCACAGCGTCGCGTCGAGCGGAAAGCCGTGCACCAGCACCAGCACGTCCCCGCGGCCTCTCTCCAGATAGTGCATTCGCCGGCCGTTGATGATCGCCTCCACGCCACCTCCTCTCAGGACGCCGGTCGGCGCTTCCAGACCGCGATGACGCCGAGGGCGACGAGCCCGAACGTCAGGCTCGCTGCCCACATGACATCGTACGAGCCGGTGCTGTCGACCGTCTGCCCGTACACACCGGGAGCGACGGCGAGCCCGACGAGGAACCCGAACAGCACCCTGCCCGAGGCGCGGCCGGCGGCGGCCGGGCCGACGAGATCGATGACGGCGAGCATCCCGACGGCGTTCCACGAGCTCGATCCGGCGCCGAGCACGACGGCACCGACCCACATCCACGCCGCGCCCATCCCGGGGGCAGCCAGCATGAGCGCTGCGGCAACGGCGGCGAGCGCCGCGATCCAGCCGAGGGACGCGACGTGGTTGGCGCGCCGCTCAGCATGGAGTGCCCAGGCGATCCTGCCGACGACTGCGGAGAGGCCGACGACGGCTGCCGCCAGCCCCCCCGCCCGGACGCTGAGACCGAGGGCCTCCTCGGCAAAGAGCGGGATGAAGATTCCGGCCGCGCCCGAGGCACCGAGCAGGAACCCGTAGCCGGTGAGCCACCACACCGCGACCGGGAGGCGGCCCGGAGGCGCGCTACCCGCTGTTGCATCCCGGGTGCGGTCGCCGGGGAACACCGCGAGCACCGTGGGGATCGCCGCCAGCGCCACCACCGCGGCACCGGCGAGGGCGACCCTCCACCCGAATCGCTCGGCGATGACCGGCACCGCGACCCCGCCGGCGAAGATCGCAGCCTGGACGCCGGATTGCTTGACACCAGTGATCACGCCCCGCCGGCCAGGGGCGACGTGGGTGGCAATGGCCTTGTTCGTCGCCGGATTGGCGCCGGACTGGGCGAGGCCGCCGAGGATCCCGGCGAGGGCGAGAAACCCGAAGCCCGGCGCGATCGACGTGGCGGCGAACCCGGCGGCCGACAGCGCGAAGACACCGACGACGGCCCGCTTCGGCCCGATGCGGTCGGCGAACCGACCCGCCGCCGGCGATGCCAGGCCTCCGGCGAGGACGTTGATGGCGACGATCGTCCCGATGTCGCGGTGGGCGAGGCCGAAATCCTCGATGAGGAACGATGCGATGATCCCGATGACCGAGGCGGTGAAGGTGGAGGCGCCCATGGCGAGTAGGAGCAACCCGGCGAACCCGCGCCGCCGCTGCGGGCTCATTCCCTCCACCGGCGGTGCCCAGGAGTCGGTCACGACGTGCCGGCGCCGCCACGCCGGTCGAGCTCCTCGCGCAGCGCCTCGTCGCTGTAGCTCATGAGCTCCGGGCTCCAGCCGAGAGCGGCCGGCGGCCCGTCGCTGCGGCCGAGGAGGTCGGCAACCGGATCCCGCAGCGTCCGGGCCCAGGCGCGTCCGGTCGCGGTGGCGTGATGGCTGAGCGTGCCGTCGGCGTTGGCGACGTAGACGCGGGCCTCGATCTGGGGACTCGCCCGCGACCCGCGCTCCCCGTATACGAGGAGCACGCAGCCCGCCGGCACGTCCTGGATACCGCCGGCGGCGACGAACTCACCCTCGTAGGCCCAGCCGGACGCCTTCGACTCGTCGACCGACCTGACGACCTTTGCCCAGTTCTTCCGCCGTTCCTCGCCGACGAGCGGCACCTGGATCGCGATGAGCACGTCGTCCACGGGGGCACCCTATCGGGTTGACACCGGGGCGAGGAGACGGCAGCCGGGCCCGCCGCGAGAAGGGACCACAACGACGTCGGGGCAGGCGCGGTGCCTGCCCCGGTCGGTGGTCGGTCGGTGGATCTAGCCGATGTGCTTGGCGAGGGTCGCGATCTCGTAGCGCATGCCGTCGAGGCGGGCACGCGACGCCGAGAGGTCGGCGATGGAACCGCCGTGACGGAGGTCTTCGTGCTCGAGCCACGCCGAGAGGAGACGATCGTACGCGGTCTGGAATTCGGTTGTGAGGGCCATTTCGGGGCTCCTTCTTGTGTTCTCGTCTCTCAGGGTGCCATGAGTTTGTATTCATGTCTACTAATATGATCTTGTGGTGATCATCAGTGTTGCTTAATCCATATCCGGCGAAGTGATCGATGCCAGACGCCTGCTGACGCTTCGCGAGGTGGCCGCTCGGGGCACGATCGCGGCCGCTGCGGAGGCGCTCGCGTTCACGCCCTCGGCCGTGTCCCAGCAGATCTCCAAGCTCGAGACCGAGGTCGGCGCCCCCCTCCTGGAGCGTTACGGGCGAGGGGTGCGCCTCACCGAGGTCGGCGCCGTTCTCGTCGAGCACGCCGACGCGGTCTTCGAAGCACTCGATCGCGCCGAGGCCGCCGTGGAGGAGGCGAAGGGTGAGGCCGTCGGCACCGTGCGAGTCGGCGCGTTCGCCTCCGCCGCGACAGAGCTCGTCGCCCCTGCGATCCGGTCGCTGCGGGCGACCGCGCCCAAACTGCGTATCGAGCTCAGCGAGCTGGAGGATCCCTCGTCGATCGTCGGCCTGCGGCTCGGCGAGCTCGACCTCATCGTGCTCCAGGACTTCACCCATGTCCCAACCCGGACACCGAGCGGGTTCACTCGTCACCATCTCGTCCACGACCCGCTCGTGCTCGCTCTCCCCCGCACCTGGCGTGTCGGCGCCCTCGAGACCCTCGGTGACCTGCGTGACCGGCCGTGGATCGCCGAGCCGGAGGTGAACCCTTCGGGCCGGGCGTTCCGACGCGCCTGCCGGGACGCCGGGTTCGAGCCCGAGATCCGCTACACCGTCGAGTCGTTCCAGGTGATGGCGGCGCTGGTGGCGCGCGGCCTCGGCGTCGCACTCGTCCCCCGCCTCGTCGTGAGGGGCAGAGCGGTCGGCCTGCGGCTCGAGGAGGCACCCGGGCGCGGGCTGTCGCGCCAGATCTACGCCGCCACCCGCCACGAGGAGGTGCAACGCCCGACGGTGCGCGCCGTCCTCGAGGCGATCCGGGAGGCCGCCGCTCAGGAGGCGCCCGGCGGGGCGTTGCGGTCGAGGAACTCGTAGACCTCGGCGAGGTCCACCCCGGGGATCGTCTCGACCGGCATCGCGGCGAGCACGTGGCTGTTGGGTCGCACCGACGGCCAGGCCCAACCCGACCACCGCGACGTCATCGTTTCAGCAGGCCGCCGACAGCAGTCCCCGTCCGGGCACCGGCTGACCGAGCGCCGATCCGTGTCTCTCCCCCGGAAGTGCTGAGCGTCCTCGAAGCGGACGCCGACGGTGATCGCCTCCATCCGGTGCTCGTCGACGTGCGTGGCACACCAGAAGGTCCCCTCGCGCGTGTCGGTGTACTGGTGATGGATGGAGAACTTGTCCTCGGAGTGGAAGGCCTGGCGCGTTCCCCACTCCCGACACAGTCGCTGGCCCTCGATGGCGCCCACCGAGTTCTTCGGGAACGGGACGTCGTTGTTCTCGTACGCCTTCCAGATGATGCCGAGCTCGTCGGAGCGGACGAAGTGGACCCGGAGTCCGAGATGCTCGGTGGCGAGGTTCGTGAAACGGTGCGCGGCCATCTCGTAGCTCACGTAGAACGTGTCCCGCAGATCGCCGATCGACAGGTCGCGCTCGTCCATCGCCTCCCGCAGGAAGGGCACCGCGGCGACCTCGGGAACGAGCGCGGCACCGGCGAAGTAGTTCGCCTCGACCCGCTGGCGCAAGAACTCGGCGAAACTCACCGGATCCTCGTGGCCGAGGGCGAAGTGCCCCAGGGTCTGGAGGACGACGGAGCGAGCCCCCCTCGTCGACATCGCATCCCGCTGCGGCACGTAGAGACGGCGGTGACGCAGATCGGTGACGGACCGGACCGACGATGGCAGATCCTGGGCCCTGACGACGGTGAAGCCCATGTGACCGGCGAGGCTCTGGATGTCGCCTTCAGTCAGGGCGGCATGCCCGGCGTAGTCCACGGCGGCAACCGCCTCGCGAGCGAGCTTCTCGATCTCGGCGAAGTAGTTGCCTCGCTCCTTCATCTCGGCGCGGAGCACCGAGTTCGCGATGCGGGCTTCTTCTCGCGTCGCCACGGTCGGCGCCGCCCTTCCCTTCACCTCGTTGAACAGCGCCAGGATGTGCTCGAGCGCGGCATCGGGGAGCTTCGCCGAGGGCTTGAGGTGCGGCAGCCCCAGCTCGCGGTAGAGCGCGTGCTCCTGGGCCCGCTCGATCCCGATCTCCAGCTCCGCTCGTCGCGACGGGGGCTCGGGGCTGAGCAGTTCGACGGCGGCGACGTCGAGGGCCTCTGCGATCGCGTTGATGACCCCGAGCCGGGGCTCGCGCTTGCCGTTCTCGACGAGCGACAGGTAGGGCGCCGGCTTGTCCACGCGTGCCCCGAGCTCCTCGAGGGTGAGCCCGCGAGCCCGCCGGTAATGCCGGACTCTGTGACCGAACACGAGCGGATCGACTGTGTTTTCGCTCATAATCATGCCCCTCTCGGTGTCACATGATAAGAACTTCTGATCTTTGCCGCATCATGTCTTGCGACGCAGCCGGTCACGGGCGACGCTGACGCCAGCCCGGAGTGCGATCCGGGGCCCGACCGAGTGGAGGACGATCGTCGTGGAAACCCCCCTAGGAGTGGAGTTGCGAGGCCCAACGGTCCCCGCGTCCGACGGGGCGCCCGGCTTCAACGAGGTGCTCTCCGCCGAAGCGCTCGCGTTCGTCGCCGATCTCCACCGCGGCTTCGGAGCGACGCGGGCCGGGCTCCTCACGGCGCGTGCCGCCCGGCAGCGGCGCATCGATGAGGGCGAGATGCCAGGGTTCCTCGACGAGACCGCCGGGGTGAGAACGGCCGAGTGGACCGTCGTCCCGCCCGCACCCGATCTCATGGACCGCCGGGTCGAGATCACCGGCCCCGTCGATCGCAAGATGATGATCAACGCGCTCAACTCCGGAGCCAGGGTCTTCATGGCCGACTTCGAGGACTCGGCATCGCCGACGTGGGAGAACATGGTGCGGGGCCAGGCCAACCTCATGGACGCCGTCCGCGGGACGATCTCGATGACGTCGAACGGCAAGCACTACGCGCTCGGCGAGGAGACGGCGACCCTCGTCGTCCGCCCCCGCGGATGGCACCTGCCCGAGCGCCACATCCTCGTCGACGGCGAGCCGATCTCGGCGAGCCTCCTCGACTTCGGGCTCTACGTGTTCCACAACGCCGCCGAGCTCGTCGCTCGCGGCTCCGGTCCCTACTTCTACCTTCCCAAGCTCGAGAGCCATCTCGAGGCGCGCCTGTGGAACGACGTCTTCTTGCGGGCCCAGGACGCCCTCGGCCTGCCCCGGGGCACGATCAGAGCCACCGTGCTCATCGAGACGATCCTCGCCGCGTTCGAGATGGACGAGATCCTCTACGAGCTCAAGGACCACTCCTCGGGCCTCAACGCCGGACGATGGGACTACATGTTCTCCATCATCAAGAAGTTCAGGAACCACCCCGAGATGGTGCTGCCGGACCGGGCCCAGGTCACGATGACCGTTCCGTTCATGCGGGCCTACACCGATCTCCTCATCCGCACCTGCCACCGGCGGGGTGCCCATGCCATGGGAGGGATGGCGGCATTCATCCCCTCCCGGCGCGATCCCGAGATCAATCGGGTCGCGATGGCGAAGGTACGCGACGACAAAGAACGCGAGTCCCGCGACGGCCACGACGGCACCTGGGTCGCCCACCCCGACCTCGTCCCCCTCGCCACCGAGGTCTTCGCCGAGGTCCTCGGTGACCGCCCCCACCAGATCGGAGTGCTCCGCGAGGACGTCACGCCCGATGCCGCCGCCCTGCTGGACACGAAGGTGGAGGGCGGCACCGTGACCCCCGACGGCGTGCGCACGAACGTCGACGTCGCGATCCGCTACCTCGCCTCGTGGCTCACCGGCAACGGCGCCGCCGCCATCTACAACCTCATGGAGGACGCGGCAACGGCCGAGATCTCGCGGTCGCAGCTCTGGCAGTGGGTCCACAACGCCATCGCCACGAGCGACGGCGAGACCGTCGACGAGCGTCTCGTGGGCTCCATCGCGGACGAGGCCCTCGCCCGGCTGCGCGATGAACTCGGCCCGGAGGCGTTCGCGGCGGGGAGGTTCGAGGAGGCGCGCGCGCTTCTGGAACGGGTCGCCCTCGACGCCGAGTTCCACGAGTTCCTCACGCTCCCGGCGTATGAGCTCATCGACTGAAACGACCGATCGACGACGAGAGGTGGGCACGATGACGTCAGACCAGGCTCACGACGAGCGGGCCGCGGCGATCCGTGATGACTGGGCCTCGAACCCGAGATGGGCGAGCGTCCGGCGAGACTACGCACCCGAGGACGTCGTGCGACTCCAGGGGTCGTTCCCGATCGAGCACACCCTGGCGCGGCGCGGGGCAGAGCAGCTCTGGGAGCTCCTCTGCAGCGACGACTACGTCCACGCCCTCGGGGCGATGTCGGGGGGCCAGGCGGTGCAGATGGTCAAGGCGGGACTCCGGGCGATCTATCTCTCCGGCTGGCAGGTCGCCGGCGACGCCAACCTCTCCGGCGAGGTGTACCCGGACCAGTCGCTGTATCCCGTCAACAGCGGCCCGGAGCTGGTGCGCCGCATCAACAGCGCATTGCGCCGGGCCGACGAGATCGAGTGGTCGGAGGGCCAGCGGGGCCGCGTTTGGATGGTCCCCGTCGTCGCCGACGCCGAGGCCGGGTTCGGCGGCGCCCTCAACGCCTTCGAGCTCACGAAGAGCTACATCGCCGCCGGGGCCGCCGCCGTCCACCTCGAGGATCAGCTCGCTGCGGAGAAGAAGTGCGGGCACATGGGCGGCAAGGTGCTCGTCCCCACCTCCCAGCACATCAGGACGCTGACCTCGGCACGGCTCGCCGCCGACGTCATGGGGGTTCCGACCCTCGTCATGGCACGGACGGATTCGCTCGGGGCCACCCTGCTGATGAGCGACGTCGACGAGCGGGACCGACGGTTCCTCACGGGTGAGCGCACAGCGGAGGGCTTCTACCGTGTCCGCAACGGGATGGCGTCGGCGATCGCCCGCGGCCTCGCCTACGCCCCGTACGCCGACCTCATCTGGTGCGAGACGGCGACGCCGGACCTCGCCGAGGCCGCGACGTTCGCCGAGGCGATGCACGCCGAGTACCCCGGGAAGATGCTCGCCTACAACTGCTCGCCGTCGTTCAACTGGAGGCGCCACCTCGACGACGCCACGATCGCCAAGTTCCAGAAGGAGCTGGGGGCGATGGGCTACCGCTTCCAGTTCATCACCCTCGCCGGGTTCCACGCCCTCAACGCCACGATGTTCGACCTCGCCGAGGGCTACGCCGCAGAGGGCATGACGGCCTACGTGCGCCTCCAGGAGGCGGAGTTCGCGATGGAGGACCGGGGCTACACCGCCACCCGCCACCAGCGGGAGGTCGGCGCCGGCTACTTCGACGAGGTCTCCCAGGTGATCACCGGGGGCGCCTCCTCGACGCTGGCCCTCGAAGGCTCGACGGAGGAAGACCAGTTCTACGACGGCGAGGAGTGACCGACCCGGGCCACCGGGCTCCACCGAGCGAACGAATCTGGAGGTGATCCCCATACCGTGACGGGGCAGGGTCGCCGATGCTGTGGTCATGAGCGCGGCAGTCCCTCGAACCCGGCACCCGCCTGCTCGCCACGAAGACGAGCTGGCGGAGGGTCACCGGCTGGATCAACGCCAACGCGCTGGCGCTCTACGTCGTCCACCTCACGCCATGGCTCGTCATGATCGCCACCGCCGTCACCGTGTTGGGCTGGGAGCCGCCAGAGGCACCGACGGCCGGCTGGTGGCCTGCTCCGGCTCTATCGCCCCACCGGACGGCGCAACTGAAGGTGGTGGGCTCCGCCCGGCTCTCAGCCGACGAATCTGCCGACGAACAGCAAGGTGCGGAGGCGGGTCCTCTCGGACTCGGTCTCCGTCCAGAACTCACCGTGGATCGGGATGACGATCGTGTCCGGGCTCGACGCCATCTCGCCCACCCAGTGCCACGACGCCCCGGGAACGCCGAGGATGACGTCCGGGATGGTCTCCCACGTCCGCCCGTCGGGCGAGGTGAGAAGTGACAGAGGGCTGGCGACCTGAGGCTCCGGGCCCCAGGTGTCCTCGCGCGACACGGCGACCGCTCCCCGGGGGCCAACGGCGATCTCGAGGGCGGCGACGTCTCCCCGGGCTCTGTCCCAGGCGGCACCGTCCGCCGACGACCACAGGCCTCGTCTCGTCGTGCAGGCCTCGAGGATCCCGGTGACGGAGCACTCCTCGCCCTCGTAGGCGACGACGACATACCGGCCGCCGACATGGAACAGGTTCTCGATCCATTGGGCCTCGATGCCAGGCTCGTCGGTGACGAGGTTCCACGTCCGCCCGTCTGGCGAGGACCACACGGCGGATCGCTCCGGATCCGAGCTGGTGAAGAGGAGGAACCCCGCGTCGTTGCCGACGAGAACCGGGGCGCCGGTGAACGCGAACGCTCCGGCTGAGAGCTCGGGGCCGACGAACGGCGGGCGAGCCGGCGCGAGCTCGCTCCCGGGGCCGGGCGTCGCGGAACCCGACGGCGGCAGGATCCGGACGGATTCCCCTGCGGTGTCGTCCCGTGCTCGCGTTCGCCACGCCATCGGCTCCATTCTGGGACAACCGGTCTGCAACGACCAAGGGCCTCGGTCACCACATCGCTGCCACGCTTCAGCCGGCGGCGTCACCTGCCGATGACACACGAAGAGGCCCCGGTAGGGAAGAGAGGGTCGCCGTGCGAATGTTTGCCTTCTGCGGAGCATGCGGCAGAGCCGTCACCCTCGAGCGCGGCCTCTGCCCCCCGTGCCGCAGGCGGCGTATCGACGCGATCCCGCCCCGCCGGGAGAAGGTCCCCAAGAAGCCGAAGCGCTGAGCCCGCCGCGCCGTCGCGACGTTCTCACTCCCCCTTCACACACCCCTAACACCGCGCCCCGACGATGTCGTCATGGTGACGCGGTGCAACACGAGATCCGGCCGCACGACGCGACGACGACTCCCCTGCGCTCGATCGGCGGCCCCGGTCGATGCCCGTGCCGGTGGTGCCGGTGGGACGCGGACGGCACGTCGTGCGGCCGCCCAACCCGAGGGCGCCGCGTGAGCTTCACGACCCGCGAGCGGATGTCCCATGTCGCCCGCCGGCTCGGGTTCGGCATCGAGCCCCGCATCGTCGACGCCGCCGCCACCGTCGACGATGCCATCGCCGCCGCACTCGACCTCTCGGCGCCTGCGCCACCGCCGCCTCACCTCGATCCGCCCCGCGACGGCGAGGAGGCAAGGGGCCCGGACCAGGCCGAGACGCCGTACCGCTACTGGCTGGGAAACCTCGTGGCGGGGCCCCGCCGCATCGAGGAGCGGCTCACCTGGTTCTTCACAGACCACTTCGCCACCGACATCCGCAAGGTGCGGATCCCTTACCTCCTCTACCGCCAGCACCTCACCATCCGCAGCCACGCCACCGGCAGCTTTGCCGACCTTCTCCACGCCATCGCCGTCGACGCGGCGATGCTCCTCTACCTCGACGGCATCCGCAACGCCGCCGGCAGGGTCAACGAGAACTTCGGCCGCGAGGTCCTCGAGCTCTACACCCTGGGGCGGGGGAACTACTCCGAGGCCGACGTCGTCGAGGCCTCGCGCGCGTTCTCTGGCTGGGTCGTCGTCAACCCGGAAGGGCGGGCGGCTCGGCTCCTCGACGTGACGCCGTGGAGCGCCGTGTTCGTGCCGTCGCGCCACGACCGGGGCCCGAAGACGCTGCTCGGGGTCTCCGGCAACCTCGACGCCGCAGCCGCCGTCGACGTGCTCCTCGATCACCCGGCGACGGCTGAGACCATCGCCGCCAAGCTCTGGATCGAGCTCGTCGGCACCGAGCCTCGGCCCGCGACGGTGCGATCGCTCGGTGCCGTCTTCCGCCGCGACTACCGGGTCATGGACCTCGTCTCTGCGATCGCCGCCGACCCTGCGTTCACCGCAGACGACGCGATCAGGGCGAGGGTCCGCACCCCGCTGGAGAAGGCGATCGGGCTCGTCCAGGTCCTCGGCCCGACCGAGAACACCGGACGGGGCCTGTTCGCCTTCCTCGGCACCGTCGGCTATGTGCCGTTCCGGCCCCCGAACCCCGCCGGTTACCCGAAGGGGACCCGGCTCCTCGGCCCCCACCAACTCATCCATTCGTTCGATCTCGCCGCCGCCCTGCCCGCCGACGTGAGGGACCTCGACGCCGCCGACCTCATGGCTCGCCTCGGGATCTTCGACGTCACCGAGACGACGCGAGCCGTCCTCGACGCCGCCCCGACCGGGGCGGTCCGAGCCGCGCTCGCCATCAACGCACCGGAGTACCACGTCACATGA
Source organism: uncultured Acidimicrobiaceae bacterium (assembly GCA_947259365.1). Classification (GTDB taxonomy): domain Bacteria; phylum Actinomycetota; class Acidimicrobiia; order Spongiisociales; family UBA5794; genus CAMYMC01. The sequence goes on from CAMYMC010000026.1 coordinate 124,073, forward strand.
CCATCGCCTGCGCCTCCTACACCCGCCGGGCCTTTCTCGGCCGCATCGGAGCCGCCGTCGCCGTCGCCGCGGCCGGCGGCTACGGCATCAGCGTCTGGGGCCGCGAGCCGGGCCACGCCGTCGCCGCCCCGTTCCCCGGCGAATTCGGCGCCCGACGAGACCGAACCCTCGTGGTCCTCGAGATGGGTGGCGGCAACGACGGGCTCAACATGGTCGTTCCGCACAGCTCGGGGCGCTACCACGACCTGCGCAGAGACCTTGCGGTCACAGACCCGATCGACCTCGACGGCGACATCGGGCTGCACCCGGCCCTGGGGTACGTGGCGTCGATGTACCGCGCCGGAGACGTCGCCGTCGTCGAAGGGGTGGGATACCCCGACCCGGACCTCTCCCATTTCGCCTCGATGGCCGCGTGGTGGTCGGCCGCAGCCGGAGGCGACCCGTCCGCCTCCGGCTGGCTGGGCCGCTACCTCGACGGGACGGTGGGGACGGACGACCCGCTCGCCGGCGTCAGCATCGGACCCGGCCCGTCGCCGGCGATGCTCGGCGAGCGGTCGTTCGTGGTCGCAGTCCAGGACATGTCGGGGCTGGCGCCCGATGTCCCGGCATGGATCGACGACACCGACGAGCTGCTCGCCATGTGGAGGGGCTTCGCTCCGGCGGCGTTCGACGGCACCTCGCTCCTCGACGAGGTGCGACGGGCGATCGCCGGCACCGTCGATGCCGCCGCCACGCTCAACTCAACCCTCGCTGCGGCTTCTGCGGAGGCGGCAACGCCGGCGGAGACGGACCGCGACGCCGCGGACCGGCGCCGCCCGGACGCCCTCGGCACGGCGATGGAGGTGGCGGCGGCGCTCGTCACCTCGCCGGCGAGGCCGCGGGCGATCGTCGTCCACGGCTGGGGAGACTTCGACACCCACGAGAGCCAGCAGCGCCGCCACGGCGAGATGATGGAGACCCTCGACGCCGCCATCGAGACGTTCTTCTCCTCGGTCCGTCGCGGCGGCGCCGCCGGCGATGTCGTCGTGATGACGACATCGGAGTTCGGGAGAAGGGTCGCGTTCAACGGCTCCGGAACCGACCACGGCACCGCCGCCGCCCACCTCGTCCTCGGCGACCCCGTCACCGGCGGCCGCTACGGGGAGCCGCCCGACCTCGACTCACTCGACAACCGCGGCAACCTCGTCCACACCGTCGACTACCGCTCTCTGTACGCCAGCGTCCTCGATGGATGGCTGGACGCCCCTGCCGGGGAGATCCTCGGTGCCGACTACGAACGGCTCCCCATCTTCGCCCCGTCGCTGCGCCCGACCGGTCTTCGCGCCTGACCCGGGGACGCACTGCGGCGGCGGGACGCCGAGGGGTCAGCCGGCGCCGTAGACCTCGATCTCGACGGCACCGGTGTTGCCGCCGGTCGAGGTCTCGACGTCGAAGCGGATCGTGCGACCGGTGAACGCGACGTCGGCGACGGCGAGCCCGGGCCCCGCCTCGAACGGCCCGAACGTCTCGGCGCCGTCGACGGTGACCGTGAACGACGTCGTGATCGACGTCCCGTCGCTCATCTCCCGGGTCCGGAACCCGACCCCGGTCACGTCGGTCTCGGCGCCGAGGTCGATCGTGACGTATGCGTCGTCGCCGTCGCCTCGCGACGACCACTCCGAGGCGAGGCTCCCGTCGACGGCGTTGGCTGCCGCGAACGACGCCGAGAACTCTGAGCTGACGTCGACGATCGCGGCGCCGATGGCGAGATTGGCTCTCGCGGGCGCCGCCGCGCCCCCGGCAGCCGGAGTCCGGAACGTCATCTGCTCGCTGACGTAGATCGCCCCATCCGGCCCGACCCCCTGGAGTCGGTAGAAGTACGTCGTGTCGGGCTCCAGCCCGAGCATCGTCGGGTGGTGGTCGATGTGGCCGCCCCCGGCCATGTCGGTGTCGGTCGCGAGGAAGCCGTAGTCGCCTGTTGGGCCGTATGCGACGGCGCACACGACGTCGATCGACGTCGTCACCTCGAGCAGTCCGCTCGACGGGTCGGCGTCGTCGAAAGTGATGACGACGTCGCTCGCCTGGATATCGGCGAAGTCGCGCACGTCCCCCGACGCCGCCGCCGCACCCATCCCGTCGCCCGTGCCCGAGTCGGCGTCATCGTCGCCGCCGAGCAGCGCGATCCCGGCGATGACGGGCACCAGGACGACGATGGCCGCCGCAGCGAGCAACAGCACGAGCTTCGGCCTGGAGCCCCCCGGGGAGGCGCCTGAGGGCTCAGCCGTCACGTCGCTCAGGCTTCCCGCCAGAGGTGGGCGACGACCTCTTCGAGCACCCTGGGGATGATCGACGTGTCGTTGGCCGTCTTCGAGATGAGCAAGAGCCCCTGGAGACAGCTCAGCAGACCCCACGCGGTGGCATCGACGTCGATGCCGTCCCGCAGCGCCCCGGAGGCCTGGGCATCCGAGAGCGCGTCGCGGAGATACGCCGTCCAGTCCTCGAAGACGCGGAGCAGCCGGGCTCGCAGCGGCTCCTCGAGGGTGCTCGCCTCGGCGGCGAGGCTGCCGAAGGGGCATCCGCGGACGTGGCCGGTCTGGCGCTTGATCTCGGTGTGGCTGGCGAAGGCAAACTCGAAGAGGGCGGCGATCCGCTCGTTCGGTGGCGCCCCGCCGCCGAAGATAGGGTCGAGCACGTCGCGGGTGAACGACTCCCAGTTCTCCTCGAGCACGGCGAGGATGAGGGCCTGTTTCGACGGGAAGAAGTGGTAGAAGCTGCCTTTCTTGACGCCGGCCCGGTCGCAGATCGCCTGGACGCCGACCGCCCGGTAGCTGTACGCATGGACAAGGTCGGCGGCAGCCGTCAGCAGCCGGTCGCGGGGACCGCGGTCGGTGTCCGTCTGCTCGATGACCATGCCGATCCTCCTATGCCCAGAGTCGGAACAAGTAGCCGGTCAGAATGTGGAACTTGTACGTGATCATAAGGGCTCCGAGCCCGATCATCACCGCGGCGCTCACCGCACCGATGTACGGCCTCGCTTTCTCGAGCCAGGTCATGAGCGGCGCCGCCTCGGCGACGAGCCACGCCGCGACGAGAAACACGAGTCCGACGGCCGCGCTGAACACCGCCATGACGAGGCCCCCGGTCAGTGGAGAACCCGTCGCCCCGGCGTACAGCAGCAGCGCGGAGAGCACCGTCGCGCTGAAACACGACAGGCACCCGAACGCGAACGTCGACCCCATCAGCGCCGAGCCGGCCCAACCGGTCGACGCCGGCCGGCTGAACCCCGGGAGCTTGCAGGCGATCGGCACCCGGGCCTGACTCGCCACCCGGATCCCGAGGAGGACGACGGCAATGCCGGCGACTACCGATGCCGGCCGGGACCAGCGGCCGACCCCGTCCAGCCTCGAGACCGAATCGCCGACAAAGCCCGCAGCGACGCCTCCCGCCGTGTAGATCACTGTGAAGCCGGCGACGAAGAAGAGCCCGGTCGTGAGCAAGCGGCGCGATGCCGCCACCCGGTTGCCCCCGGCCGCCGAGCCGCTGAGGACCGCGGTGTAGTAGGTGGCGAGCAGGAGGAGACACGGCGAAAGCGCCGTCAGCATGCCGCCGAAGATGGCGAGAAGGGCACCGATGCTCAGCGCGGCGCCCGCCAGGGGCGGGCCGGTCGTCGTGTCGGTGTTCAGAATCCCGATCCCGTTCGCCATCGGGAGTTCCCATCCGAACTCACTCGAAGCGCCGTCGCCGACCGGAACGACGAGATCGAAGCGGTCCGCCGCTGCCGCAGCGTCGGGGTCGGCGATCGGGAAGAGGAGCTGTGACGCCCGGTGATGGGGCGCCCGGCTCACCTCGAAGACGGCCGTCGGCTCGATGGAGCTTCCCCCCGCCCGCAGCGTCACGTCGGGCGGAGCTGCCGGGACGTCTCCCTCGTGGACGGTCTCGAACATGAAGAACGCCATGACCGGCTCACCCCCGGCCTCCGGCTCGGGGCGGGCGGCCCACTCGAAGTACCACGAAGGGGCGTAGAGGAGCTCGAGCTCGACATCCGCCGGGCCGGCGCCGCGACGGACGAGGATGTCGACGACCTCCGCCTGGGTGAGCGTCGCCGCACCCGGCTCGGGCTCACCACCGCCGCGCGCCAGAAGCAGCCCCAGCGCAAGGGCCCCGACGACGACGAGCGCAACGACGAAGACCGTGAAGCGCCGCCGGGCCCGCGGTGCGGGCTCGGGAGCCGCGATCGCGGCGTCGGCGAGGGCGAGATCCTGGATCTCGGGGGCCGGTCGTTCGAGCTGGGTCGTCATGGCGGGTCCTCACTCACTGCGGGATGACCAGGGACAGATGACTGATGTTGTGGATGTACAGGAGCACGGTGATGTCGACGGCGAGGAACACCGAGGTCGCGAGACCGGCGGCGGCGGGCGCCCGCACCGCGGACGTCGCCACCACGCCGTCCGCACCGACGCCGCGCAGCGCTCGGCGCAGTCGCACCGTGACGGCGACCATCACCGGCCAGGCCAGCGCCATCGCCACGAACGCCGCGAAGTACTGGCCGCCGAAGGGAATCGACAGCAGCGTGTCGAGGTCGAAGATGCCGGGATCCCGGATCGGCGTCCCGTAGATGGAGGCGTGGACGCCGGAGGCGAGGATCACAGCGAGGCTCGTCGCAGCGACCGTCGTGAAGTACGGGCGCACCCTCGCCAGCAGCCGACCGCCGGCGTCCGGGCGCTGGAGCCAACCTCCCACCGCAACTACCGCGACGAGCGCGACCCACGCCGCGCCGGCGAGGGCGTGGGCAACCCGGACGACGATGTTCGCCACGTCCCCGCCGTCGAAGCGGAACAGGACCGCCAGGGTCTCTGAGGAGGGGCTGCGGGGCTCGTCGCTGGCAGAGGCGCCGACACCCGGCACGACCGCGTCGACGAAGGTGGCCTCACCCTCGCCGGGGGCGCGCACCCGCACGGTGACCTCGTACGTCCCGAAGCGCTCGTACGTGACCTCGGCGGCGTAGCGGCCCGGCTGCTCCAGCGGTGCGAGGACGAACGGCCCGGCCGAGGTTCCGTCTTCGGCGCGGACGGCCGTCATGTCGATCTCTCCGTCCTCGACGGGATCTCCGTCACCCTCGAAGGTCACGACTGCGTGGTAGAGACGGGTCAGGGGCTGGCCGGCGTCGAAGGTGAGTGAGCTGATCTCGACCCTGACCTCCTTGCCGTGGGCCGCGGCGGGGTCGGCGCCGAGCACGACGGTGGCGGCGAGCGGGAGCGTGAGGGCGACCGGGGAGAGGATCCACATCCTGGTGGCCTTCCGGTGCCCGGCGGTGCGCCTCATCGCGATCGTCTCCCGGTCATGCCGGCCACACGTAGATCGCGATCGTCACGTTCTCCGAGGTGCCCGTCGAGGGCGCAGTGACCGTGGTGTCGAGCTCCCAGGGCCCGAACATGAACATCTCGAGCGGGGCGAGATAGTGGCCGCCGCCGATGTTCTCGGGGGCAGCGAAGAATGGTCCGTGGGTCATGAAGAGCATGTCCCACACGATGGAGATGTCTGCGTCGTCGACCGGTTCGCCGTCGATCGTCGTCACGTAGAAGTCGACGTCGGTGGCGAACTCGGTCGGCGGGTATGGAGAGACGAAGACCTCGAGAACGAGAGCGTCACCGAGCGGTATCGCAGCGCCGTTGCCGATCTCGACCGGGCCGTCGGCACCTAGGTACTTGAGCCGTGACGGCTCCGCGCCAGCTGGCGGTGCCGGGCGGACGAGGTCCGACACCGACACGATGACCTGGTCGGCAACGAGAGGCGTTGCCGCGTCGTCGGCCACGGCTGCGGTGGCCGCCGACCGGATCGCCGGCACCGAGTCGCTGCGGAGCATGGCGACGCCGATCGCGGAGGGAACGACGACGAGCGCGAGCGCGGCCGCCACGGGCTTCCACACCCGGCGCCGCGGCGCCGCCTCCCCTGCCGGGACGTCACCGTCGACGGTGTCGTCGAATCGGGTCATCGGCCCCCTCTCCATCGGTCTATCCGTCCATCCCGGCGTCGAATTCCGCCTGGAGGACGGCGAGGTAGGCGGCAACGGCCTCGATCTCGGCGTCGGAGAGGACGATGAAGGTCATCGCCTCGTTCGTTTCGAGCTGGATCTTGATGGTTGCGGCGTCCTTGCCGATGACGGCCGGCCCGACGTCGCCGAGACCGTCCGTGCCGTGGCAGGCCTGGCACCCGATCCCGCCGGCGGTTCGCTGGTACAGCTCTTCGCCGAGCGCGACGACGTCGGCGGCGCCTGTGCTGGTGGGAGCCGGGTCTGGCCCTGCCGTGGTGGTCGTCGTCGCTGCCGCCGTCGTCGGTGCAGCGGTCGAGGCCGCCACCGTGGTCGGCGCCGCGGCGAGCGTTGTCGCTGATGTCGCAGGCTCTTCCTCGGCGGCGGAGCCGCCACATGATGCGGCGGCGACGCCGATGACCACAGCGAGCACGATCAGCCGCAGTCGTCCGGAGAGCGCCGGTCGGTCCGTTCGTCGGGTTCGGATCATGTCGGTCCTTCCGGGGGGTCCCGGTCCGGAGGGGGGTGACCGGACCGGGACCTTCCCCTGTTTCTCTGCCTAGCCGGCCGCCATGAGCTGGAGCTTCAACTCGAGCGCCGAGCCCTGGAGCCCGTTCTGGTCGGCCAGCACCTCTCCGACGAAGTCGGGGGTGTACTGGACGAAGGCGCCGTTGTGCGTGCTCCCGCCGTTCGGGGTCGGCACGGACTCCTTGATCGAGAGTGTCTCGAAGTCCCAGATCACCGTCTCGAAGCTTGCATTGCACGAGATCCACATCTCGTTCATCGCGGGGTCCGGATGGACGATGGCGTGGTCGCCGCGCACGCAATCGGTGTAGAACGAGCCCTTCGACCCGGGAGCCCAGGCCCTGGGCGGCATCGTCATGATGTTGGGGTCGATGAGCCCCATCGTGTTGCCGCGATTGTGGGCGCCCTCGCCCTTTCCGATCGCCCAGAGCTGGGTCTCGTCCCAGTTGAGCGTCAGGCCGTAGGGTCCGAGGGTTCCGGCGCTCGTCGAGCCGACGATGTCCCACGCTCGCGGGTTCTCTTCGGAGATGTCGATCTTGACGACCGTGCTCTCGTGGCCACCGCTCACGTACGCCGTGTTGCCGTCGGCGCTGTACGCCACGTAGATCGGTGAGCTGTCGTGCGTCTCGATCGAGGCCACCGATCGCCAGGACTCGGTGTCCACCACGGCGACGCCGCCTTCGCTCCGGAAGGGAGTCCGCACACTGATCATCAGGTATTTGCCGCTCGGATGAGCGAAGCCCAGGTAGCCGTTGCCCTTGAGCCCGTCGGGCCCGATACCGCCGACGACCTTGTTGTCGTCGTTCGGATCGAGCACATAGAACGTCGAGTCGCTGAAGTTCTCAACGAGCGTGAGGGGACGGCCGCTGGCGTCGACGAAGCTCTTGATGTGGTGCGGGTTCCCCAGGGTGGAGAGCACCTTGTCGAGCTTGAACGTCTTCGCGTTGATGATGAGCAGACGCCCACCACCGAGCGGTGACCCCCATGCCGCCGCGGTGCCCGTCGGCACGTAGATCCACTCCCCGCCGGGAGAGACGCCGAGACCGTGCGGCTCAAAGACCTCCTCCTGCTGGATGTCGTAGTGGACGGCCGCCACCGTCTCGCGCGTGTTGGCGTCGATCATCATGAACCCGGGCATCGTGACGTTGCCCGACAGGAGCCCGCTGTAGCCGGGCCCTTCCGATGCCACGTACACGAGCGGGTGAGCCGCCGGATCCCACGCAGCGTCGCCGTCGGAGTCGAACGACGCCAGCAGCGAGATCCCGAACTTCCTGGAGAAGTCGGTGTCCCAGGACGGGTCGACCGATGCCGTCGGCGCCCCGGATGTCAGCGCCTCGTCCTTGAGGGCCTCGAAGTCGCGAACGTCGACGGCCTGGACGATCACGTTCGGCACCTCGGCCGGCTCGGGAGCCGCCGCGGCCGCCGTCGTCGCCGGCGCCTGGGTCCCCGTGTTGACGACCTCGGTGCCCGAGATCCCTCCCGAGTCGTCCGAGCTGTCGCAGGAGGCGGCGATCAACGCCATCACGCCGAGCAAGACCGCGAAAGAACGAAGCCTCCTGCTCCTTGGTGTTGTTCTCATATGGCTCCTTCCAAAGAGAATGGCGAGGGCATCGCCCTCGCCATTCCGTCGGTGTTGAGGAGACTGGATGCTTCCCAATCCACCTCCCGTACTCTCCGGCTGCGATCAGTCGGCTCACAATGCCGCCGCCTCTCCGGGCGTCCGACGCCGGGCGACCGCAGCACAGCCCCGTCGTCCAAGAGTCCTCCCACGTCTTGTGAAGATTTTCACAAATCTTGTGAAGGACGGTACGAGTGAGACGACCGGTCAACTAGGGCCGAACGGCCCTGGGGGCAGAGAAGACTGTCGGGCTTCTTACAGTCCTTGACCGTCTGTGCGACGACGTACCGGACGGTGACTGGCCCGGGTCTCCGATCAGCTGTCCTGTGATCCCGACCTCGCCCTCCGCCCGATTCGACACCACGCCCTACGCCCGAGTGATCCTCGATGCACGGCTCCGGACGATGCGAGCAGCCCGACGAGCCGGGTCCCGTGTGGCAGACCCGGCGAGGCCGTCCTCCCCGCGACGGGAGCCAGTCCCCAGCGCCGGACCCTTCAGGCGAGGTTGCGAGGCGCAAACGACATCGACTTCGGGAAGTCGGTGGCGCCCAACCGGACCACCCGAGCGCGTCCGAACTTGAACGGCTGCCGCGGATTGATCGGCGTGCTGGCCGCGTCAGCCGTCACGACGGCATTCGCCGGCGAGCGCGGGTAGTGGAAGTTCACGAACACCGTCCCCGGTTGGACCTGATCGGTCACATACGCCACCGCAGTGATCGCACCCGAAGACGTCCCCTGATCGGCGGTGCGCACGCGGTCGGACTCGATGCCCATGAGATCGCCGCTGGCCTGCATCCTCGCGGCGTCGTCGGGATGGATCTCGACGATGTTCGTCGGCCAGCGGGCGATGATCTCCGGCTTGCGCTTGTCGTCGAAGAGACTCTGCCAGACCTCGTTGAGCCTCCGGCTGAGCACCCAGAACTCATCCGAGTTGGGCCCGAGCAGCTCGTTCCTGGCTGCGATGGCGGCGTAGTCGGTGAACACGAAGTTCGACTTGCCGTTGGTCGTCTTGAAGCCGAGATCGGCGTGCATCCGCACGGTGCCCACCAACTCGTCGCCCTCCACCGCGATCGGTGTCTGGATTCCGCTCGTGCCCATGCTGCGCAGCACCTCGTGGGCGCGTTCTCCATCTGCCAGTGCCTTCTCCACGAGTTTGCTGTAGTCCTTCCGGCCCGAGGCGCGGGGCCCCGACTCCTCAAGAAGCGCATTCGAGTCGGCCCACGCGAAGCCGTCGAACCCCATTCGCTGCGCCACTTGTGACACGGCCCACCAATCGGGCCTGGACTCACCCGGCGGGTCCATGATCCTGCCGTACGACCGGAGCCGGCGCTCGGCGTTGTTGCGGGTGAAGTCCTCCTCGCCCCACGTCGCCGCCGGCAGCACGAATCGGCGAACTCGGGCCCGTCGCCACTCCCCACGCCAGGAATTCTCGCCTGCTCATCGGCATCGGTGCCCACCTCCATCGCCGTCTCGCCAGGCTACGTCGAAGACCCAGCTCGAGATCGGGTGGAGGTGAGTACGAACGGGGCACCGGTCAACTCGGGACTCGACCTGGACCCGTCGGGATCAGCCGCCGCCGAGCGCCTGCTCGAGATCGGCAACGAGGTCACCGGCGGCCTCGATCCCGACCGAGAGCCGGAGCAGGTTCGGCGCCACGCCCCTCTCGATGGCGTATCGGTGCTCGATGAGGCTCTCCACCCCGCCCAGCGACGTCGCCGGCACGAAGACCCGGGTTCGCGTCGCGACGCGTCGCGCCGACGCCTCTCCGCCGGCGACGAGGATCGACAGCATGCCCCCGAACCCGCCGGTCATCTGCCGGGCGGCGACCTCGTGGCCAGGATGCGACTCCAGACCCGGGTAGAGCACCGCCTCGACGGCCGCGTGGCGCTCGAGGTGCCGGGCGACGGCGAGCGCCGTCTCCGACGCCCGCTCGTACCTCAGATGCAGGGTGCGCATGCCCCGCAGCAGCAGCCACGCCTCGAACGGGCCGAGCACGCCTCCCGTGAGATGTCGCACCGCCGTCGCCTCGTCCCAGCGCGTGCCGGGCGTCGCGGTGACGAGGATCCCGGCCCCGACGTCGGAGTGACCGTTGTAGTACTTCGTCGCGGAGTGGAACACGAGATCGGCGCCGAGTTGGAGCGGACGGGTCGTGACCGGAGGCGCCACCGTCGAGTCGACGGCGAGGACGGCCCCGGCCTCGTGCGCCGCCCGGGCGGCCGCGGCGATGTCGACGACGTCCCACGTCGGGTTGACGGGCGTCTCGATCCACACGAGATCCGTCTCGCCCTCCCGCACCGCAGATCTCACACCGTCGGGATCCGTCGGGTCGAAGAGGGTGAGCCCGACGCCGCGGGTCTCCGCGAGGCGGCGGAGCAACGCCAGCGTCCCGTGATACATGACCTCCGGCGCCACGATGCCCCGGCCGGCGGGCACCGTCTCGAACAGCGCGGCCGCGGCGGCGAGACCCGAGCCGAAGGCGAGTGCGGCCGCGCCGCCGTCGAGGCGACGGGCCACGCCCTCGACGAGCGCGACATTCGGGCTCGAGTCCCTGATGTAGAGGTAGTCACCGACCGGCTCGTAGTCCGAGTCCCTGGCGAAGGTCGTCGACGGGTGGATCGGCGGTACGACGGCGCCGGTCTCGCGGTCGGTGAAGCCTCCGGCGTGGGCGAGCTCGGTCTCGATGGAGCGGTCGGTCTGGTCCTTCACGGCCGGAGAGTGTAGAGAGGTGCCGGCGGCCTGCCCCGGCGGAGCCGCTGCGGTCAAGGTGCCGCAGGCTCGCCGTGATGGGGCACGGTGAGGACGCGTTCGATCCGGTCGTGACCGGCGAGCAGCTCCGAGATCCGGGCCGCGGCATCGCCCGTGTCGCCAGGGCCCACCTTGGTGAGCGCCACGACGGCGCGAGCTCGCGTCGAGATGCCCTTGAGACCCCCGTCGGGATGACCGAGCACGGTGGCGCAGTCGACCGGCCGGACCCGATCGGTGACGGCGGCCCCGACGAGCGCCGCATAGCGGTCGGGCCGGAGCGCGGCGTCCTCGATGGTCCGACCGACCGCATCGATGCCCATGACGATCACCACGATCGTCGAGTATCGGGGGATGACCGGCTCATAGTCGGCCGGTGCCTTTGTCGGCCTCCGCCTCGCCCCGTCGGCCTCGACGATCACATACTCGGCGCCCGAGTCCCGATAGACGGCGTCGACGAGGTCCGGAGCCGGCCCGATGACGCGGTGACGGTCCTTGCGGGCGACGGCCATCACCGGTCCGGCCCCGTCGAGCGCGGCGGCGACATCGCCGACGGCCGCCGGGCCGCCGAGCCAGCACACCCGCGGCACCTCCTCGAGCTGGTTCGACCCGAGCTTCGTCGTCGTCGTCAGCACCACCTTCTTCCCGGCGGTGGCGAGGACGCGGCCGGCGCCGAGGAGCAGGGTCGACTTGCCGCCGCCGCCGACGAGCGAGATGAGCTCGTGCTCGCCGAGCTCGAGCCGGTCGAGGAATCCGGTGATCACGCCGTCGAGTTCAGCCACGCGAGCACCGCCTCGAGCACGCCTCCACCGACCGCTAGCGACTTGTCGGACACGCTGAAACAGGACCGGCGGTCCCCCCTGGGGTCGATGTCGCCCAGCTTGAGCCCGGCGACGGCATCGTGACCTGCGGCGATGAGGCCGCGGACGACGCCGCCGGTCCCGGCGACGACGGGATCCGTCCCGACCCGGCCGAGCAGATCACCCTCGGCGACGGTGTCCCCGATGGCGACGACCCATTCGACCCGCCCTCCGGCCGGCGCCCGCACCACCCGGTGGGCCGCCTCACCACCGACGTGACCCGGGATGCCGGTATCGGCAGCCGCCGCACCCGACCAGATCACCCGGCCGAGGTCGTGACCTCGTTTCGTCTCCACGACGGCGTGGCAGTCGACCCCTGCCGTGAATCCGGGACCGAGCCCGACGACGAACGGCGCGTCGTCGATCGACGTGTCGATGTTCCGCTTGGCGAGCCGGGCATCGACGACGACCGACACGGGCGACGGGAACGCCGGCAGGGCCGGCGCCACGAGCACCGGCACCGCGGCGCGGCCGGCGGCCACCTCCGACGCCTCGGCTGCGGTCGCCACGAGGCGCGCTCCGACGCCATCGACCTCGACGGCCCCGTCGAGCACCGCCGACGACAGCGCCGCCGCCCGGCGGACGGTCAGCGGGCGAGCGAGCTCGACCACGACGACGGGGAACCCGGCGCGCCGCATCCGGACCACGACCCCGGTGCCGAGATCACCCCCGCCACGGACGACGACGAGGTGCGTGGCGAACAACATCGGGGTCTCAGCCTGCTGCGTCGGTCGCCGCCAGGCGATTCACCCTGATGATCTCGGACAGGATCGAGACAGCGATCTCTTCGAGCGTCTCGGCGTGGAGCTCGATGCCGATCGGGGCGTGGACCCGCTCGAGCGCGTGGTCGTCGAGCCCGCCGTCGACGAGGAGCTTGCGGGCCGTCCTCCACCGCGTCGTGCTCCCCATGACACCCACGTACCGCGCCGGGGTTGCCAGCGCCGGCCGAAGCGCCTCGACGTCGATGTCGACGTTGCGGGTCACGAGCACGATCGACGCGTCTTCGGATGGCGGGTGCTGAGTGAGGGCGTCGCCGAGGGTGCCGGCCACGCGGATGTCGGCGCCGGGGACGGCCTCCTCGCTCACGTTCTCGGGCCGGTCGTCGATCGCGATCGTCCGGTAGCCGAGCCAGTGGGCGAGGTCGACGACGGTCCGGCCGACGTGGCCGCACCCGACGACGTAGATGGTGTGTGCCGGCATGTAGGGCTCCAGATAGATCTGCACTTCTCCTCCGCAGACCCCCGGGTCTCCCCGCTCCGGGTCCACGAGCTGATAGTCCAGCAGACGGGGACGTCCCGTCTCGAGCACTTCTCCCGCCTCGTCGAGGACGCGGCGCTCCATCGCGCCCCCACCGATCGTGCCGAGCTGGCGATCCCCGGCGAAGACGAGCATCTTCGTCCCCGCCCGGCGGGGTGCGGACCGCTTCGTGGCGACGACGGTCGCCAACACCACCGGGGTCCGCTCGGCGATGGCCCCGCTCAGCGCTTCGAGGACGCGCCGGTCCTCGGCAGCGGTCATCCAGGACCGTCCCGGCACGGTTTCGGGCGCGGCGGGGATGCCTCTGTGCCCGGCGCCCGTTTGTTCCTCGTGTCGTGCATCGTGATGACCCTGCCGCATCGCGGCGCGCCTCATCCTCGCACACGGCCGCCACGACATCGGCGACGGGACCGGCCCGCCGACCGGGCGCGTGGCTAGCGTCGACCGTCATGAGAAGGTTGCTGCGTTCGGCATGCGCCATCGGGTTGGCGGCGTCGGCGTGCGGGCCTGCGTCGCCGGTGGACACGGCGCCGACCGCGTCCGGGACGGTGCCGCCCACCGGAGGCGAGCGCGCCACCGTCGTCGACGTCGTCGACGGCGATTCGCTCGTCGTCGACCTCGACGGGCGCCGGGAAGAGGTCAGGCTGGTCGGGATCAATGCTCCCGAGCGGGACGAGTGTCGCGCCGGCGAGGCGCTGGCCGCGCTCGAGGGTCTCGTCGGGAACGCCGACATCGATCTCGTGACGGCGCCCCCCCAAGACCGCGACCGGTTCGGGCGGCTCCTCCGCTACGTCGTCGCCCCCGGTGCCATACCGGTGAATCTCCTCCTCGTCACCGACGGCAACGCCCTCGCCCTCCACGATGATCACCCTGAGCGCGCCGCCTTCGCCACGGCCGACGAAGGGGCCTATGAGGGCGGTAACGGCATGTGGGCGCGAGACGCATGCGGGTCACCCGGCCCCCCGACGATCGCGATCGCCGACCTCGTCTACGACGCACCGGGACCCGACGCCGAGAACCCGTCGGGCGAGTCGGTCACGATCGGCAACAGCGGCGATGTGCCGGTCGATCTCTCCGGGTGGATGCTGCGGGACGCCAGCTCCGTGCACCGGTTCCGGTTTCCCGACGGGCTCGTCGTCGGCCCGGGGTCGGCGGTGCGGGTCGTCTCGGGGTGCGAGGCCGCGAATGCGGGAGACCTCACATGGTGCGCGGACGGCGCGGTGTGGTCGAACGCCGGAGACACCGCCATCCTCCAGACGCCCGAGGGATCGGTCGTCGACCGGCTGCGCTACGGCGGCTGAGACCGGGCTCAGAGCCGCCGAGCCACCGTCTTCATCTCCATGAAGAGCCGCAGGTAATCGGGGCCTCCCGCCTTCGCGTTCGAGCCCGACATGTCGAACCCGCCGAACGGCTGGATGCCGACGAGGGCGCCGGTGATCTTCCTGTTGATGTACAGGTTCCCGACGTGGAACTCGGCCCGGGCTCGCTCGATCCTCGCCTCGTCACGGCTGTAGAGACCGCCGGTGAGGCCGTACTCCGTCCCGTTGGCGACGGCGAGGCCCTCCTCGAAGTCGGCAACCCGGATCACCGACAGGACGGGACCGAAGATCTCGTGCTGGGCGAGCCGGGCGTCGGGTGTCACGTCGACGAAGACGGTCGGCTCGAGGTAGTAGCCGCCGTCGCGGTCGACGGCACTCCCGCCGAGGACGAGCTTCGCTTCGGAGCGACCCCGGTCGATCTCCTCGAGGATCGAACGGTGCTGGGCGGCGGTGATGACCGGCCCCATCGCGTGGTTCTCGGTGCCCGGGCCCAGGCCGAGGGCGGCGGCGGCCGCGACGACCCGCTCCACGAGCTCGTCGTGGACGGCGTCGACGGCGATGAGCCGGGAGCATGCCGAGCACTTCTGGCCCTGGAACCCGTAGGCGCTGCGGACGACGCCATCGGTCGCGGCCTCGAGATCGGCCGTCTCGTCGACGAGGATCGCGTCCTTGCCCCCCATCTCCATGTAGGCACGCTTGAGCCAGCGCTGGCCGGGCTGGACCTTGGCGGCGCGCTCCGCGATGCGCAGCCCCACCTCCTTGGAGCCGGTGAAGTTGATGAACCTGGTGCGCGGATCGTCGACGAGGGTGTCTCCGATCACCGCGCCCGGCCCCGGCACGAAGTTCACGACCCCGTCCGGAAGCCCCGCCTCGGCGACGATCTCCATGAACTTGGAGCCGATCATGGGCGTTGCCGACGCCGGCTTCAGCACGACCGAGTTGCCGGCGGCGACGGGCCCGACCGTCATCCCGACGAGGATGGCCAGCGGGAAGTTCCACGGCGGGATCGCCACGCCTGCGCCCATAGGGACGAGGAACGAGTCGTTCGATTCGCCTGGGTGGTCGTGGGTCGGCACCGGCTCCGAGTGGGCGAGGGCCTGGTGCGCGTAGTAGCGGCAGAAGTCGATGGCCTCCGCCGTGTCGGCCTCGGCCTCGAGCCAGTTCTTGCCGGCCTCATACGACATCCACGCCGACAGCTCGTACTTGCGCTCCGCCATGAGGTCACCGATGCGGTAGACGATCTCGGCCCGTTCGGACGCGGGCCGACGGGACCAGGCGGCGAAGGCATCCCACGCGCTCTCGAGGGCCCGGCCGGCGAGCTGGGGCGTGGCGGACGCGGCGACGGCGACGGCGGTGCCCGGCGCGGCGGGGTCGATGCTGACGTTGCGGTCCTCGGTCGCGATCAGCTCGCCGTGGACGACCGCAGGAGCGTCGCTCCCCAGTTGGGCGGAGACACCCGCCACGGCGAGCTCGTACGCGGCCTTCGCGGCGGGATCGGAGAAGTCCGAGTAGGGCTCCGTGCGATACGGTTCCAACACCACCTCCTCGATAGTGCCCCCAGGCTACGTGAGACGTCGGTGCGCGGCTGCGCCCGTCAGGCGTCGGGGGGCCCCGAGGGAAGCCGGACCCGGAACCGGCTGCCGGCCCCGTCCGGTCCGTCCTCGATCGCGATCGTGCCGCCGTGAGCCTCGACGAGGGCTTTGACGATGTAGAGCCCGATGCCGGTGCCCGGGCTCTGCCGGTGACCGTCGAGCCGCCGGAACCGCTCGAAGACCCGCCGCCGCTCCTCCTCGGGGATCCCCGGGCCGCGGTCGTCAACCGTTACCTCGAGCCAGTCCCCTGACTCGACGGGTGCGTCGGGCCACACGGTCACGTCGATCGGGGTGCCCTCTGCGGAGTATTTCGCGGCGTTCTCGATGAGGTTGATGAACACCTGGCGAAGCCGGACCCCGTCGGCCGCGATCGGATGCAGCCGCTCGGGGGCGTGGAACCGCACCTCCCGGTGAGGTTGGGCATGCCTGACGACGTCGATGGCCTGGTCGATCGTCGCAACCACGTCGACGGGGTGGACGTTGAGCCGGAGCAGGCCCGCCTCGAGCCGGGACGTGTCGAGCAGGTTGCCGATCAGGGCCTCGAGGACGGCCGATTCGTGGCGCAGGTCGGCGATGTGGCTGGCGAGGACCGGGTCGTCGATCTCTTCAGCGAGCAACTCGGAGAACCCGAGGATCGCCGTCAGCGGGGTCCGCAGCTCGTGCGAGACCGCGGCCACGAACGTGTTCTTGAGGCGGTCCAGCTCGGTCAGGCGGTCGACTGCAGCCCGCTCGGCCTCGAGGAGGCTGGTCGTGTGCAAGGCGAGCGATGCCTGCTCGCCCAGAACGACCGCGGCCCTGCGGTCGTCTTCGGGATACCTGTCCCGGCCGACGCCGAGGGACAGCACCCAGCCGACCTCCCGGTCGTGATGGCGGAGCGGGACGGCGAGGACCCTCGAGAAGCCGAGCGCCGCGAGCGGCTCCCAGCGGTCCGACGCGAGGTCGAGAGCCTCGACCGCAGCGAGCTCGGCCGTAGCACCAGCGCGCTCGAAGGCGTCGGCCGCGGCGCGAGCGCTGCCCGCGTCCCCGGCCCACTCGATCTTCGTTTCCCCGCCCGATGCGCCCGAGGCGACGACGACCGCATCACCGCTGAGCACTTGCAGTCCTGAGGTGACGGTCTTGAGGGCCGCGGCTGCGCTCAGCGAACGCGCCGTCGCGGCCGCCGTCTCGAGCACCTGGTCGCTTCGGGCGCGGGCTCGCCGCTCGATCTCGACGGCCTCGAGCAGCTCGAGCACGGCGCCGGCGGCGCCGAGAGCGGCGTCGAGACCGGCCATCGCCGGCCCGTCGACGCCTCCCCGGCCGGGATCATCGATCACCACGACGCCGAGGACGCGGTGCCGAGTCCGGATCGGGGCGATGACAACGGTGCGGGCCTCGAACCGAGACACCCAATCACCCGGGCCGAGGGCGGTCGCCGTCTCGGGGTGGAGGAAGACGGCAACGGCGGCGCCACGCCGGGCCGCGTCGATCGCCGGCATCGACACGTGGAGGAGGCGGAAGGCAGCCCACATCTTCGGGTCGAGCGATCCGTCGCTCAATCGCGACGTGCCGACCGCCAGGTCGCCTCTCCGGTCGAACAACAGGACGCTGGCCCGACGCATCCCGGCGGCCTGGGCGAGCGACGAGGCGACGTCGGGCAGGACGCGTGTGAGGGGCGGGGCTCCCGAGACGGCGTCGAGCAGCCGCGTCATCGGTCGCGGATCGACGGCCGGGTTGCCGTGGTCGGCTCCGGTGTCCGCTCGGAAGATTTCGGGTGAGGTCGGCACATGTGCTCCCCGCGTGACCTCGCCCCCCATACGCCTGTTATCGACCCGACGCGGAAAGCCTTGAAGAATGCGCCCGGACTGCCGATATGGTGATCGTGAGTTCGCGTGTCCTTGTGATCGAAGACTCCGCCAGCGTGCGCCGCCTCATCGAGGTGTGCCTCCGGGTGCTCGACATCGAGCTGACCGCAGCCGAAGACGGGTTGCGTGGCCTCGAGGTCGCGCGGGAGATCATCCCCGACGTCATCGTGCTCGACGTCGGACTTCCTGGCATGGATGGCTGGGAGGTGCTCCGGCACCTGCGGGGAGGTGACGGGACCCGCGACATCAGGGTCCTCGTGCTCACCGCGCATGCGCAGCCCGAGGTTGCCGAGCAGGCGGCCGAGGGTGGAGCCGACGACTTCATGACGAAGCCGTTCCGACCCATGGAGCTGCGGGAGCGCATCGAGAAGCTCCTCGCCGGCTGAGCGGACCTCAGCGAACCGGGTCCGCCCGTTCCAGGGCCGTGATCACCTCGGCATCGCCGACCTGGGCGAAGTCGTCGTACCACTCCCCGACGGCGCGAAACCCGCGCGGGGCGAGGGGGCACACCACCTCGTCGGCTTCCGTGGCGAGCTCGACGAGGGTCTCCGGCGGTGCTACCGGCACGGCGATGACGAGGTTCCGGGACCCGGCAGCGCGCACCATGCGGGCAACGGCGATGACCGTGGCACCGGTGGCGATGCCGTCGTCGACGACCACGATCCTCTGCTCTTCGTAATCAGTGGCGTCCCTCCCCATTCGGTAGACGCTCTCGCGGCGCCGCGCCTCGACCCGGGCGGCGTCGAGGGCGGCCTGGAGAGCGTCCTCGCCGACGCGGAGACGTGCGATGAGTGGCCGGTTGAGCACGGCCGGGCCGGTCGGGGCGACGGCGCCGATCGCCAGCTCGGGCTGGTGGGGTGCACCGAGTTTGCGGGCAACGGCGACGTCGAGAGCGGCGCCAAGCGCCGCGGCCACCGGAGCGGCGACGATGACGCCTCCGCGCGGGATCCCCAGCACGAGGTCGGCCCCGCGTTCGCCGAGCCGGGCGGAGACGGCATCGGCCAGCTGCCGCCCCGCGTCCTCCCTGTCGACGTACCGCATCCCGATGAGGGTACCGGGCGCATCGGTAGCCTGACGGGATGGGACGAGAGCGACGGGCCCTCCTGCTGCCCAACCCGTCCGCGTCGGGATTCACCGGCGCTGCATTCCGCGGCGTCCTCGCCGCGCTTCGTGAGGAGTTCGACGTGTCGGCGGCGTGGGCGGAGACCGCCGAGGAGGCGACGGCAATCGCCGCGGACGCTGCGGCCTCCGGCTGCGACGTCGTCGTGGCTATGGGGGGTGACGGAATCGTTCACCACGTCGCCAACGGTCTCGTCGGCACCGGCACCGCCCTGGGGCTCGTGCCTGCGGGCACCACGAACGTGCTCGCCCGCATCCTGTCGATCCCCCGGCGGAGCATCGCCGCCGCCCAGGCACTGTGCACCTACCGCGCCGCACCGCACCCGCTGGCCCGGGTCATCGCCGACGACGGCCGGCGGCTCACCACCCGGCATGCGATGTTCGCTCTGGGCATCGGCTTCGACGCCGACGTCGTCGCAGTTGCGGAGCGCCGGCCCGCCTCCAAGTTGAGGCTGGGATCGCTGCACTTCGCCTCCACTGCGGCCGGAAGGGTCTTCGGCGAATATCGGGGACGGCTCCCGACGCTGCGGGTCGAGTGCGACGGGCTGCGGGTGGACGGGGTGGCGGTGATGGTCCAGATCCACGACCGCTACACGTACTTCGGCGCCGTCCCCATGTTTCTGGCGGCGCCCCCGGCCCCGGGTCCCACCGCCGTCGCGATCTCCGACGTGAGCCCTGCCCGGGCCGTGAGCCTCTTTCGCGACGCGGTGCTCCGCCGCTCACTCGAGAAGTCGCCGGGTTGCGTCGTGATCCGGGGCTTCGAGAAGCTCGTCGTGGAGGCGGATCCGCCGAGTCCGTACCAGGCCGACGGGGAGCTGCTCGGCCTCGAGCGCACCTTCGAGATCACGTCGGCGCCGGATGCGCTCCAGATCCTCGTGCCATCCGGTCCCGGCCGGTGAGGCTCAGCCCGTCGCTTCCGGCGGCTCACCCGGGGTGAGTCTGGCCCGCAGCTGACGGGCTCCCACCGACGCGAATGCGATCGTCGCCCCGAGCCTCGCCCGGTCCCACAACAGGTCTCGCAGGGGCCGTCCGATCTCCTCCTCGAGCACCGCGGCGGCGTCGGGCATCGCGCCGTTCCCGGCCGAGCGCCGCCAGCGACGAGTTCGACGCGACTCGGCCCTCGCCCGGGCGCGCTCTGCGGCGGCGTCGACGGCGGATTCGATCCTCTCCGTGGTCATCCGGGCCCTGACCCGGGCGCCGTACCCCTCACCGACCTCGACGGCGAGAGCGGCGACGAGATCCTCGATGTGGCACAGCGCCTCCTCGCGCCCCGCCGCGCTGGGTGCCTTCCCCAGCTCCTCTGCGGCGTGGCCGCGGACTCGCTCCCAGCGTTGCGCCAAGCCAACACCACCGCCTTCCCAGACCCCGGCGGCGCCACCGAGAGACCGCAGGAGATGCTCGGCGTCGGTGATGAGCTTGTCGGTCGCCAGCCGTTTCGCGTCGAGCTCGAGCCGGAGATGCTCGACGAGCTGGTCGACTCCGCGTGGCGGCCCGTGCTCCGGATCCGCCGCCATGAGAAACAGGTCGGGGTCCGGGAAGCCGTCCTCGGCGAGGGCCTCGCGCAGATCGGCGGCGACGAGCTTGACGTCGTCGTCGGCAAGCCTGTCGATCTTGTTGAGGACGAACAGGAACTGACGGCGGTACTCGGAGAGCGGCCGGAGGAACTGGTTGTGGAGCATCTCGTCCCGGTACTTCTCCGGGTCGAGCATCCACAGCACCCCGTCGACCTTGGGGAGCAGCTCCTCGACGGTTCGCCGGTGCCACTGCGCGATCGAATCCATGTCGGGCAGGTCGACGAGGGCGACACCCCGGAGGACGGTCTGGGAGATCCGCTGCCACACCTCGAGCTCATCGATGAGGAGCAGGAGTCCGGGCTCGGCGTTCTCGGGAATCCATGCAAGCGGCTCGTCGGTGTGCGGACGGAAATGCGACACCGATGCGATCGGCTCACCGGCCACCGCGTTGACGAGGCTGGACTTGCCGCTGCCGGTGCCACCGGCGACGGCGATGACGAGTGACTCCCCGATGAAGCCCCGTCGGTTGCGAAGCGACGCGGCGCGAGCGGTGAGCTCGGCGATCGCCTCCGGAACCACGACGGAGCCGGCGCGGCCGATTGCGAGGTCGACCGCGTCGACGAGCTCGACGACGTCACGCATCGGCGACCAGCTCGACGTCGTCGGCGGCGCCGTCCCTCAGGTCGATCTCCACGTCGTCGGTTCCGGCAACGCGTAGCGCAGTCGGGACGGCGGCCAAGGCGAGGGCTCGAACCCGCTCCGCGGCCGCTGCGATCGCATCCGGCAGCTCAGGGCTCGGCGGCATCGCCAGGTGTCGCTCGAACCGCTCTCCATCGGAACGGAGCTGTTCCGCGAGCGCATCCGCGATTCCTTCGCGCAGCTCCGCTGCAACCGCGGCCAGGTCCTCGCCGAACCGCCTCTGCGCCGCCCGGGTCTCGCGCCGATCCGGGTCGAGGGCGGCCCGCCAGGCGTCGTCGAAGCCGCGGCGCACCGCCGCCCTCCTGGAGAGACCTGCTCGTACGCGGGACTCGACGAGCTCGAGCGCCTCGCGCTCGAAGGCGTCGAGCGCGGTGACGGCCGCCGAACCCGTGGTCTCACCGTGACGCCACAGGCCCTCGCCTTCGCGTTCGAGGAAGACGGCTCCCGCCGGGTCATCGGCCCAGAAGCCGGCGACGCGCTGGGCGGCGACACCGGCGCGCCTCGTCGCGACGGCGGCGAGGTCGGCGACGGCTTGGGACCACACGACGCGTTCGGCGACGCCCGCCATCGCCCCCGATGTGAAATCCCCGCGCAGCCGATCGATCTCGTCTTCGTACACGAGCGATGCCGTCTCGGTGAGGGTGGCGATGCTCTTGGCCTCGGCGGCGAACGCGTCGACGAGCGCCTCGGCTCGGTCGGCAAGCGAAACGGTCGTCGTGAAGGCGGTCTGGGTCATGAGCGCGTTGCGGAACTCCTCGTCGGCGAGCTCACCGAGCTCCTTGCGCAGCGACCCGACGGCCGCCGGATCGAGCCCGCCGTGCCATTGGGAGACGTCGCCTTCGGCGACGCCGAAGATGTAGGCGGGATCCGGCTCGAGGAGGAGTCCCCGGGCGTGGAGCCTGGCGGCGAGATCTTCGAGCAGGCTCGCCGCGATGCGGTCGTCGGACGGGAGCCTGTTGAGCACGAACAGCGTCGGCACCCCCCGGGTTCTCGCGTCGCGCACGAACTGCCAGCCTACGGCGTCCGCGTACCGCGCCGGTGTCGTGACGAAGACGCAGATGTCGGAGAGGGCGAGCACGTCCCTCGTGGTCAGCGCCCCGTGCCGCCCTGGGTAGTCGACCGGCGGCGTGTCGACGATGGTGAGATGGGTCGTCAGCGGGTCGTCGCCGACGACGAGTTCGATGCCCGGTCCGACCCGGTCACGGACCCGGTTGAGGAACCCGCCCCAATACGCCCCGGCCCGCTCCCGGTTGGCCCAGAGCACCGGTGCCGTCGTCGTGGGGCGAACCGCCCCCACCGCGGCGATGTGGTCCTGCGCCAGCGAGTTCACGAGGGTCGACTTCCCCGTCCCCCCGGGGCCGACGATGGCAGCAACGACCGGAGCATCGAGGGCTTCGAGCCTCCCCAACAGGTAATCCTCGATGGTTCCGACGACCTGGCCGCGCTCACGCTCGAAGCCGTCGTGGCCCGCGATCGGCAGCGAGAGGCGCACGCCGCGAAGCAGTTCGGCGAGGTCGGTGAGACCTCCTCGGATCATGGCGAGCGAGCCCTGATCGACCTCCATGACGGTATTCCAGCACACGGACGGTCACGGGGTTCGGGCCCGGCCCCGGCGTTGACCCAGCGTGAGGTCGTCTCTGTGCTCAGATCCCGGCGAAGAGGTCGCTCTCGGGGTGATGGACGGGCACGCGAGCGCCGAGCAATTCGAAGTCCTCGTACGGGTAGGCCTCGAGGGCGACCTCGAGCGGCACCTTGAACCAGTAGCCGTTGGGGTCGACCTGGGTGGCGTGGGCCCGCAGCGCCTCTCGGCCGCGTCCGAGCGTCGCGCCGACCTCGATCGAGGTGACGACCCGGCCGTCGTCCGTGGCGTCTCCGATGCGTTCGAGCCGCTCCGCGAACGGCGAGTCGAGACCCCTCGCCTCCATCGCGGCATGCAGAGCCCGGATGCGCCGGACGCTGAAGATCGGGGCGTAGAGCTTGGCCGCCGGCCACGGAGGGCCTGCCCCGGGGAACCGATCGGGATCGGCGGCGGCTTCGAACGCGGCGGTCGCGAGCTGATGGACCCGGACGTGGTCAGGATGGCGATACCGGTTGTTGTCGTCGTATCCGAGGACCACGTCGGGCTGCTCCTTGCGGACGATGGCAACGATCCGTTCGAGCGCTTCGTCCTCGGCGGCGTTCACAAAGGCATCGGGGTGCCTGTTCGCCTCGGTGTCGGGCATCCCCGAATCCCGATAGCCCAGCATGACGACGTCGGCGTACCCGATGATCGCAGCGGCGGTCATGAGCTCCTCGCGGCGGATCACGGCGAGACGGTCCCTCACCTCCGGCCTGTCCATCGCCGGGTTGAGGACGTCACCGACCTCACCGCCCGTCGCCGTGACGAGCACGCATCGGACACCGGCGGCGGCGTACTGGGCGACGGTTGCGGCCCCCTTGGAGCTCTCGTCGTCCGGGTGGGCGTGAATCGCGAGCAGCGTCGGCATGGCGGGGAAGTATCGCAGCCGGGCCGGACGCTCCGGTCGGTTCAGCCCGCCATCGCCGCCGCCGCCGACCCCTCGGGACACTCGGCGGAGACCGGGCAGTACGAACACCACGGCCCGGCGACCCGGGCCAGGTGGCCGCCACCGGCGAGTGCCGAACGGGCCCTCGACACGAGATCGCCGACCAGCTCGGCGCAGTCCGTCACCGACGCCACCGTCGGCCTCTCCTCGAGCCGTTCCCCCGTCCCCACCGAGACCGCCTCGACGGTCGACGGAAGGGCATCGCGCTCGAGTGCCCAGCACATCGCATAGAAGGAGAGCTGATGGCGAGCGGCGCCGAGCCCGCCCGTCTTCCAGTCGACGAGGCGTACTGCTCCGTCGTCCTCGAACACTGCGTCCACCGTTCCCCTCAGGGTCACCCCCGGTGCCGGCTCGACGTCGAGGGACACCTCCGCGTCGCGGAACCCGGCGTCGGGAAACCGCTTGAAGCGGCCGTACAGCTCGGCGGCTTCCTCGATGAGCCCGCGCAAGTCGCTGGGACGGAGGCCGAGGCGGCCGACCGCGGCGTTGAGGCCCATACCGATCTCCTCCCGGCACACCTGGGCGAAGTCGGCCGCTGCGATCTCCCCGGAGGTGAGGTGCCTGGCGAAGACGCGGTGGGCGAGACCGCCCCGGAACGAGCGCCTGGTGTCCGCGGGGTAGCGTCCACGCAGTCGCGCCACCGCCTGGTCGGGGCACGTCCGGTACGTGACGAACGTCGACGCCGAGATCACCAGCGGCTCACCGGGGGCAACGGGAGGAAACGAGATCACGCCCGAATCGTATCGGCGGGGCCGCGTATCACTGGCTTTTCCACGGAGCCGGTACACTCCCGGCGGGCCGGTCAATTCAGCTCCTCATTCGACGCATGCCTCGCAAACTCCGCATCGCTCTCCTCAGCGCGATCCCCGTCGCCGTGGTGCTGCTGCCCGTCTTCGTGTACGCGATCGACAGGGCGGCGAGCAACGGCGAGGTGGCGCGCAACGTCAGCGCGGCCGGGATCGACCTCGGCGGCCTCGGCCGCGCCGACGCCGTGGCCGCGCTCGAGGCCTATGAGGCGTCGCTTGCCGCCAAGCCGGTCGTGTTCGTCGTCAACGACGAGGAGTTCGAGATCACTCCCGCCGAGTTCGGTCTCGACATCGACGTCGAAGCGCTGGCCGACGCCGCCCTCGCCCAGCGCCAGCGGGGGTTCTTCTCCGGGTTCTTCGACTGGCTCGACGGGTTTTCCGATGCGATCGTGATCCCCATCCAGGTGGGATACGACCCCGACCGGTTCGACGAGCTGCTGACCGTCTGGGAACACGAGGCCATCGACGACCCCGCGTACAACGGCGCCGTCGTGGTGGTCGACGGTAGGGCCTTGCCCGACTACCCGAGGTCCGGGCAGGGTATCGAGCGCCAGACCGCCCAGCGACGCGCCGCGGTCGCCATCCAGACGCTCGAGCGCACACCGGTGCGGATCCCGACGCGGGTCATCGAGCCCGAGCTCGACCCCGAGGTCATCAACGACGCCGTCGAGAAGGCGAACCGGCTCATCGGGTCGCAGGTCACCCTGCGCTCAGAAGACCCGGCGTTCGAGATCGTCTTCACCCCCGAACAGCTCATCTCGGCATTCTTCGCCGAGGTCAGCGCGAACAGCCCGACACAGGTCGTCGTCGGCTTCGACCCGGCGGCAGTCGCCCGGCTCGTCGTACCCTTCCGGGCCGAGCTGGAGCAGCCGCCGCGCGATGCCGAGTTCGTCGTCGACGAAGCGGCCGAGACCGTCACCCTCGTCCCTGGCCGTTCCGAGACACTCGTCGACGTCGACCTCATCGTCGCGGCGCTGACCGACGTCGCCCTCGGCGAGTCGGACGAGGGCGAGCTCCCCCTCGCCGAGGGCGAGCCCGCCGTGTTCACCACCGCGGACGCCGAGGCGATGATGCCGGTGGAGCTGGTGTCGAAGTCCACCACCCGCCACGCCGCCGGCCAGCCGCGGGTGCGGAACATCCACACGATCGCCGACGCGGTCGACGGTGCCATCGTCTGGCCGGACGAGGAGTTCTCCCTCAACGAGCACGTCGGCCCGAGGACGCGGGACAAGGGGTACGTCGGGGCTCCGATGATCAGCGGCGGCGAGCTCGTCGACAGCGTCGGAGGCGGCGTCTCACAGTTCGCCACGACCTTCTACAACGCCGTCTTCTTCGGGTGCTACGAGGACGTCGAGCACAAACCTCACTCCTTCTACATCTCCCGGTACCCCGAGGTGAACGAGGCCACGGTCTCCTGGCCCGAACCGAACCTCGTGTTCCGCAACGACTCGGATGCCCTCATCATCATCAAGACGTCGTACACGTCCTCGAGCATCACCGTCTCGTTCTACGGCAACAACGGCGGGAAGCATTGCGACCGTAGGCTCGGCAACCGCTCGGCGTTCACGTCGCCGAAGGATGTCTTCGAGCCCAACGCCGAACTCGACCCTGGTGAACAGCACGTCGTCCAGGGTGGCATCAGCGGGTTCACGAACAGCGTCGTGCGGGTGATAACCCACCCCGACGGGACCGTCGAGGAGCAGGAATGGACGTGGCGCTACGTGCCACTCAACCGCATCGTCGAGGTCCACCCGTGCATGATCGAGGGGGCTGAGGAGGAGTGCCCGATCCTCGTGCCGTCCGTGATCGGCCAGCCTCAGGGCGCTGCCGCGGGAGCGCTCGAGGCCGCCGGGTTCGCCGTGAGCGTCGGCACGCCCGTTCCCGTGACCGACGAGGCACAGAACGGGCTCGTCGTCGCCCAGAGCGTCGCCGGGGGGGAGTACCTCGCCCGGGGCAGCACGATCACGATCCAGGTGGGTGTCTTCTCCGGCTGACCCGACTGTGTCAGCCCGCGGACTCGTCTCCGGCCTCCGACGTGTCTGCGTCGTAGTGGAGGAAGAACTCGGAGACAGTTGCGGACACCGCCGAGATCGCGGCGTCGTCCCACTCGGTCGCTCGGCGCACCACGACACCGTTGGAGCCGACGAAGACGTGGTCGACGGCCTCATCGAAGGCGAAGATGCGCGCGGCGAGCCGGCCCGGGAATCGTTCGTCCGCTCCGGCGGCGGCCGCCGAGTCGTACCCGGTCCCACCTTGGCCGGTGACGCTGCGATCGGTGTCGAGGATGACGACGTCGCCGTCGACAACCGTTGCGGTCACCTCGATGAGCTGGCCCATTCGCGCTCCTTGTCTCCACCCGGACCGGCTTGCCGGGTGCGCCGAGCGACCGATGCTATCGGGCGGGGACGCGCCCGACCAAGCTCAGCCGTTTCCCCGGCCGGGAATCCCGCTCGTCGTCGAACCGATGGCGTGGAGCTTCATGAGGTTGGTCGCCGCCGACTGGTTCGGCGGGATGCCGGCGGCCATGACGACGCCGTCGCCCGGAGACACGATGCCCCCTTCCAGCAGATGCCGCTCGGCGTAGGCGATCATCTCGTCGGTCGACTCGACGCGCTCGAACATGAGCGGGGTGACGCCTGCGTACAGCGCCATGGCCCGATACGTGTCGGTTCGGGGTGTGAAGGCGTAGACGTCGGCGCGGGGGCGGTACTTGGAGATGAGCCGCGCCGTCGAGCCCGACTCGGTGAACGCCACGATGGCCTCGAGACCGAGGTTGGCTGCGGCGTCGACGCACGCCTGCGCGGTGGCGGAGGCGAAGCGGGCGTGGTCCTCGAGGAAGCGGATGTCGGGCCCCCTCCCGTATCCGTGGCTGCCCTCCGCCTCCCGGCAGATGCGATCCATGGCTTCGACGGCGCGCACCGGGTACTCGCCGATCGCGGTCTCGGCGGAGAGCATGACGGCGTCGGTTCCGTCGAGGACGGCGTTGGAGACGTCGGTCACCTCTGCCCGGGTGGGGCGAGGCGACGACGTCATCGATTCGAGCATCTCGGTTGCGGTGATCGAGAGCCGAGCTCTTGCGTTCGCCCGCGCCAGGATGTCCTGCTGGGCGGCCGGGACGCTCTCGAAGGACAGCTCGACGCCGAGATCACCCCTCGCCACCATGGCTCCCGAGGCCTCTTCGAGGATGTCGTCGAGGTTCTGGTAGCCGATCGCGCTTTCGATCTTGGCAATGACGTGCGTGCCCTGGGCGAGCTTCTTCACCATGCGAACGTCCTCGCCCGACGACACGAAGCTCGACGCTACGTAGTCGACGCCGAGCTCCTGACCGAACGCGAGGTCGGCCTCGTCCTTGGCGGTCACCGCGGGGACGTTGAGCGGGCTCCCGGGAAACGCCACTCCCTTGTGGTCGCGCAGCACACCACCGTCGGTCACCTTCGCGGTCACCACCCCACCTGAGACGTCCAGCGCCTCGAGGGCGATGAGCCCGTCGGACATGATGATCGGCGACCCGGGGACGAGCCCGACGGCGTCGAGGTTCTCGATGCAGATGTTGGCGGCGTCGCCCTCGCCCTCCCCGGGCATGAGTGTGACCCCCACGCCGCGTTCGAGGGTGACCTCGCCGCCAGGGAACGTGCCCACCCGGATCCTGGGACCCTGGATGTCCTGGAGGACGGCGACCGGCTCGCCGGCGTCGTCTGCGGCGCGGCGCACCCAGCCGTGGAAGGCGCGGTGGCTGTCGTGGTCGCCGTGGGAGAAGTTGAGCCGGGCGACGTTCATGCCGGCGGCGACGAGTTCGCGGATCGCCTCCGGGGACTGCACCGCGGGCCCGAGGGTCGCGATGATCTTGGTCTTGCGCTTCAGACGCCCTCCAGCGGATCGCACCGGGAACCTTACCGGCGGTGCCGGGGTGCGCCGTGCACCCTGGGCGTTGCGACCTACCTCAATCGTGCTCGACGGCCCTCAGGAAGCGCTGCGTCCGCTCATGCCGGGGGTTGAGCAGAACTTGACTCGGAGGGCCGTCCTCGACGATCAGGCCCTCGTCCATGAACACCACGCGATCCGCGACGTGTTGGGCGAAGCCCATCTCGTGGGTAACGACCAGCATCGTCATGCCATCGCCGGCGAGACCTCGCATGACGTCCAGTACCTCACCGATCAACTCGGGGTCGAGCGCACTTGTCGGCTCATCGAACAGCATCATGTCCGGATCCATGCACAACGAGCGGGCAATTGCGACTCGCTGCTGCTGGCCCCCAGACAGCCGCGACGGGTACTCGTCGGCCTTGTCCTCGAGCCCCACCCTTTCCAGCATCCTCGTCGCGACCTCGTTGGCCTCGTCCTGCCCACGGTCGAGGACCTTCTGCTGCGCGATCGTCAGGTTGCCCATGACGTCGAGATGCGGAAAGAGGTTGAACTGCTGGAAGACCATCCCAATGCGGGTTCGGACGGCGTCGACGTCCGTCTCCGGATCGGTCATGTCGATGCCTTCGATGACGACGGTTCCGGCCGTCGGCATCTCGAGGAGATTCACACAGCGCAGCAGCGTCGACTTGCCGGAACCCGACGGCCCGATGACACACACGACCTCACCGGAGCGGACGTCGATGTCGACACCTCGCAGCACCTCCAGCTCCCCGAAGTACTTGTGCAGCCCGTGGATCGAGATCACCGGCGTGACGGCCGTCATCGCCCCGCCCCCGCCCGCTTTTCAAGCCTCCTCACCACGTACGTCATCGGCAGGGTGATGATCACGTACACGATCGCCGCCACCGTCAGCGGCGTGGCATTGCGGCTCGTTGTCATGAAGTCCCTGGCGAACTTGGTGAGCTCCTTGGAGAGCGGCGTCGTCCCGATGACGAAGAGAAGCGACGTGTCCTTGATCAACAGCACGAGCTCGTTCGTCAACGGGGGGATGATGATGCGGAAGGCCTGGGGAAGGATGATGTAGGTCATCGCTCTGCCCCGGCTCATCCCCAGCGATCGGGCCGCCTCCATCTGCCCTCGCGGCACCGCCTCGATGCCGGCCCGGATCGTCTCCGCCATGTATGCGGCGGCAACGACGCCGAGCCCGATCATCCCTTTCCCGGCGGTGCCGAACGGGATGCTCCAACCGAAGGCGAGGGGGAGACCAAGGCCGACGAGAATGATCGTCACGAGCGCTGGGATGGCGCGGAACAGCTCGATGTACACCAGCGAGAAGAGCCGGTACGGCGCAAAGTCGGATCTTCGCATCAGGGCCAGCGCGAGGGCGAGGACGAGCCCGAATGCGAACGCCAACGCCGTGTAGAGCAGCGTGTTCTTGGCACCGATGGTGAGCACCTCGGGCAGCATGTCCCGGATGACTTCCCACTGGAAGAAGCTGTTTCGGATCTTCGGCCAGTCGGCACCCAGGACGATGGCGAGAACGATGAGCCCGGTGAACACATAGAGGAACATCGAGCCGAGGCTCCGCCTCGTACGCTGCACCTTGGGGGTCGTGGTCGTCATGAAACGGCGAGGTCCGTGGCGGCCGAGCCGCCACGGACCTTCGTCCGGGTCCTGTCAGGTGTCACGTCCGACGCCTAATCGAACCAGTCGGCGTAAATGCGGTCGTAGGTGCCGTCATCGTCGAACTTGGCAAGCGCATCGTTCACCGCTTCCAGCAGGTTCTCTTTGCCTTCCTCGCGGACGGCGAAGCCGTAGAACTCGTCGGTCGGAAAGGTCTGGACGATCGACAGGCTGGCCTCGTTGAGGGCGGCGTCGCCGTTTGTGACGATGTCCTGGAGCGCAGCGTCGACCTCACCGGCCAACAGGGCGGTGATGAGGTCGCCCGGGTTCTCGAAGCCGATGATCGTCGCTCCGCCGGGGTTGTTGTCGTTGGCGTAGATCTCGCCGGTCGTGCCCGACTGAACCCCGATGTTCTTGCCAGCCAGGTCGGCGAGGCCGCCGAATCCCATCTCGTCGGCAGCGAGCAACGACTGGTCACCGCTGAAATAGCCGTCCGAGAAATCGATGTTCTCCTCGCGCTCCGGTGTGATCGTGATCGACGCCGCGGCGATGTCACACTGACCGCTCTCCATGGCAAGCCCCGATGTGATGGGGTCGAAGCCCGAGTTGACGACGGACAGCTCGAGTCCAAGCTCGCCGGCGATGGCTCGCATGAGTTCGATGTCGAACCCGGTGAACTCACCCGTCTCCGGGTCCTCGAATTCCATCGGCGGATATGGCGAGTCGGTGCACACGGTGAGCGTGTCAGCGGTGACGAGTGCGTACTCGCCCGTTTCGTCACCCCCACACGCGGCAGCAACGAGCAGCAACCCCAGCATCACCGCCACAAGGCGATGTGGTTTCATGTTCGGATCCTCCCTCGGTCCCGGTTTCGCCCGCCTCGGGCACATTGAGGTTAGGCCGCGGGAGAGGAGCTGTGCAGGCCGGGTCGATGCTCGAGCGGCGGCAGGTCACGGCGTGCGACGCAGCTGCTGCGCCGGGTGGACGCCTCATGAGACAGTGCGATCGAGCGAGGTAGGCTCCGCGTCATGACGATCGACCCCACGATTCCGGAAGGCATCGCCGGCGGTCTCGACGGCATCGTCGAGCGCCTCGACCATGTCTCGGTCGGCGTCCGCGACCTCGACGATGCCATGCCGCTCGTCCGGCTGATGGGCGGCGAGTTTCTCGACGGCGGCGACTTCGCCGACGGCGGGTTCCGCTGGATCCAGTTCACCCTCCCCGGCCCCGCCAAGCTCGAGCTGATCCAGCCGCTCCCCGGCGCGGGCGAGGACAACTTCCTCGAGCGGTTCTTGGCGTCGCGAGGCGAGGGTGTGCACCACGTCACGTTGAAGGTGTCCGACCTCCACGAGGCGGTCGCCAAGGCGCGTGCGATGGGGTTCGACGTCGTCGGCGTCGACGACTCCCATGCCAACTGGAAAGAGGCGTTCATCCACCCCAAGGGGGCGTCCGGCGTCGTCATCCAGCTCGCCGAATGGGACGATCTCCCTCCGCCGACCGATCGCACCGTCGAGGACGTGCTGAGGGGCGTGCCCGATCGGTACGTCTGAGACGGGCGGCCTGCTCGCCGCCGTACCGGTGAAGCCGTTCGGCGTCGCCAAGGCGAGGCTGGCCGACGTGCTCGACGGAGGGGCGAGGTCCCGGCTGGGAAAGGCGATCGCGGCGCGGACGGCCGCGTCGGCCGCAGCGGCCGGCGCCGAAGTCGCCATCGTCACGGCCGACCCCGGGGTGGCGAGGTGGGCCGGGTCGCTGGGCCACGGTGTCATCGACGAACCCAGCGAGTCCGGCTCCGGGCTCGACGCTGCGGCCGCGGCGGCGGTGGCGACCGCGACCGGGGAGGGACGGCGATGGGCGATCGTCCACGCCGATCTCCCCCTCGCTACCGTCGAAGACCTTCGCGTCGTCTTCTCGGCGTCGGTCGGAGGGTTCTCGATGGCTCCCACCCACGACGGCGGCACGAGCGTCGTTTCCGGGTTCGGGCCCTTCCCGTTCGCCTACGGCCCGGGAAGCTTCCACCGCCACCTCGCGTCCGCACCCGGCGCGATCGTCGTCTCCCGCCCCGGGCTCGCCCACGACCTCGACACGCCCGCCGACCTCCGCGTCGTGCTCGAGCTCACCGCCGGAGCCTGGC
>CAMYMC010000027.1 GCA_947259365.1 uncultured Acidimicrobiaceae bacterium
TGAAGGCCGTCGACATCACGCCTGCTGCGATCGGCTGAGGAGCCCGCGCTCGGCGAGTGCGGCGCGGAGCCCCGCCGGCGAGTCGAACCTGATCCCGGCGAGGCCCTCGTCGAGGGCGCACTCGAGGTTGAGCGACCGGTCGTCGACGAAGAGGCACTCCTCGGGACGCCGCTGGGTGATGTGAAAGGCGAGGCGGTAGATCGGAGCCTCGGGTTTCTTGACGCCCAGGTAGCAGGAGCGGAGGAAGATCCGGAACAGACGGCGAAGCCCGAAGCTGTCGATGCGGTGCTCGTTGAGCTCACGCGACTCGTTGTTGAGTGTGGCGAGGAGGACGCCGTCGGCGACGAGGTCGCTGACGATGTCGAGGCTGCCTTCGATCGCGGCCGAGTGCGCCTTCATCGCCTCGAAGAACGCGTCCTGAGTGAACGGTCGTGGCCGGTAGAACACCGTCCTTCGCAGGTACTCGGTGAGGTCGATCCGTCCGGTCTCGAAGTCGTGGGCGACGAAGTCGTGCCGGTCGGTGAACTCCTCCCAGTCGAGCTCGAATCGTTCGATCGTCGCTCGGCGGGACCGGCGATCCCACCCGTTGGTGAGTATCACCCCGCCGATGTCGAAGAAGATCGTCGTGATCTGCGTCATCGCAGCGCGGCGTCGACGGCCGCAGCGATCGCGGCGACGCCCGACTCCGGGTCGTCGCCCACCCCGACTGCGAGGAGGCGGCGTCCCCGGCTCCGCAGCGCCTGGCGGTCGCCGAGCGCCTGGGCGCGGATGAGCGCGTCGAAGTCGTAGTCGGTCTCGGGGACCGGGAGCCCGATCGTCGGGCGGTCCACGATCTGGAGGAAGACACCGGTGTCGGGTCCGCCTTTGTGGAGCTGGCCGGTGGAGTGGAGGAACCGGGGGCCGAAGTCGACCGTGGTGGCGACCCTGCGACCATCCCGGATCGCGTGGCGGAGATCCCCGAGAACGTCGCGAGCGCCGTCGGTAGGTCGGATGAATGCCTGGATGCCGACGTAGTCTCCTCGCGAAACTGTGGCGAGCCAGGAGGCGACACGATCGTCGAGCTCGGGGTCGGTGGACTCGATCTCGTTGGCGCCTCCGGTGTCGAGCTCGCCGGCCATCGCCCGGCGCGCCAGGTCCTTGGCGAGCTGGACGTCGGGCTGGTCGAAGGGGTTGATTCCGAGGACGGCACCCGCCATCGCGACGGCGACCTCCAGGATGAACATCGCCCCCCCGAGATCGGTGAGGCCATCGAGGCGGAGGTGCGCCACGGGGTGGCCGACAGCGGCGAGTGAGTCGAGGACGCCGTCTGCGGGATCCTCCGGCGTGTCGAGACACAAGAAGAACCGGTCGTCCCCGTAAGCGCCGGGAGCGGCGACGTACTCGCCTCCGACGGGGACGAGCCCCCGGCCCTCCTTGCCGGTCGACTCCGCGATCAGCTGTTCGATCCACGGTGGCACCGCCGCCAGCGCGGGCGTGGTGACGAACGTGACCTTGTCGACACCGCCGCGCGCGAGCTCACCCATCGCGGCTCCGAGCTGCAGGCCCGGGCTTGTCAACGGGTCTGTATCCGGTCCCGACGCGTCCGCCGCCGCGACGGCGCCGGCGGCGAGGGGTTCGAGGTCGGCTCCTATCACCGCCGCAGGCACGACACCGAACTCGCTCAGCGCGGAGTATCGCCCGCCGACGTCGGGCGGGGCGAGGAACGTTGCCCGGAACCCCCGTGCGGCGGCGAGGTCGGCGAGGGCGCTGCCCGGGTCGGTGATGGCGATGAAGTTGGGGCCGGGGTCACTACCGCCGGCGGAGAGCACGTCCCAGAAGAAACGGAAGAACGACAGCGTCTCGAGGGTCGTCCCGGACTTCGAGGAGACGATGAAGAGGGTGCGCTCGGGATCGACGCCGTCGGCGATGGCGCGTACCGCCGCCGGGTGGGTCGAATCGAGGATCCGCAGTCGGGGATGGCCCGGCGCATGGCCGAACGTCGCCTGGTACACCTCGGGGGCGAGGCTCGAGCCTCCCATGCCGAGGACGACGGCGTCGCGGAACCCCTCCGCAACGACGTCGGCGGCGAACGCAGCGAGCGCACCGAGCCCCGCCTGGAGCGTCGCCGGCAGCCCCAACCACCCGAGCCGGTCGGAGAGCTCCGGGCGCTCGTCGGGGAACCAGAGCGTCGGGTCTCGATCCCACAGTCGACGCGGGACGCCGGCGTTGCCCCACAGGGCGAGTCGGTCGGCAACCGCCGGGGCGTGATCCCCGAGGCGGAGACCGACCGTCACCGCCATCAGCGGAGCGCCTCGACCTTCCGCGCCAGCGTTGCCAGCAGGTCGTCGAAGGAGTCGGCGAACTTCACGACACCCTCCTCCTGGAGCTCCGCGATGACCTCGTCGATGTCGACGCCGACGTCGCCGAGCGCCGCCATCGTCTCCCGGGCCTCGTCGAGGTCCGTGGTGAGCGCGCTCGGGTCGACGACGCCGTGATCGAGGAAGGCATCGATCGTCGCCGGCGGCATCGTGTTCACCGTGTTCGGCCCGACGAGCGAGTCGACGTACAGGACGTCGGGGTACTCCGGGTTCTTCGTCGAGGTGCTCGCCCACAGCACCCGTTGGGGGCGGCCACCGCGGGCGAGGGCCGCGGCGAACTCGGGTCCGTCGAAGATGTCGCGGTAGTGGCCGTATGCGAGCCTGGCGTTGGCCACGGCGGCCCGACCCCGCAGGACCAGTGCCTCGGGGGATCCGATCTTGTCGAGTGCGGAGTCGGTCTTCGAGTCGACACGGCTCACGAAGAAGGACGCGACCGAGGCAACGGACGCCGGATCGGTGGCGCGCTCGAGACCGCGAATGTAGGCGCGGGCGACCTCGACGTAGTTCTCCAGGGCGAACAGCAGCGTCACGTTGATGTTGAGGCCGGCCGCGATGAGTGTCTCGATCGCCGGAATCCCGGCCGGTGTCGCCGGGACCTTGATCATGAGGTTCGGCCTGTCGACCCAGGACCAAAGCCGCCGTGCCTCACCGATCGTGGCCTCGGTGTCGTTGGCGAGGTGAGGTGAGACCTCGAGGCTCACGAACCCGTCTCCGCCATCGCTCTCGTGGTACACGGGTGCGAGCACGTCGGCGGCGCCCCGGATGTCGGACACCGCCAGCTCCTCGAAGACGCCGATGGTCGGCGCGTCCGGGCGGTCGGCGACCACCGTACTGATCTGATCGTCGTAGGACGTCGATGTGTCGATGGCCTGCTGGAAGATCGTCGGGTTGGATGTCAGCCCGCGAACCCCGTCGGCGACGAGAGACTCCAGCTCCCCGCTCACCAGCATGTCCCGCCGGATGAAGTCGAGCCAGACCGACTGGCCGGCGTCGTGAAGCTCGTGAAGCCTGGTCATGGTGGCGGGAGTCCTTTCGCGTCGCGATGGAGGCACACACGGGGAACCCCGATCTCGTGCCGCGGCTTCCGAAGTTATCAGACGGGCGTGCCCGATCTGGCGATCAGAACCGCTCGAGGATCGACTGCATCCGAGCCCGGATGTCGGGGCCGAGATCCTTGCGGCCCAGGGCGAACGCCATGTTGGCTTCGAGGAAGCCCGCCTTCGTGCCGCAGTCGAAGCGGGATCCTTCGATGCGGACCCCGTGGAAGGGGCCGTCGCCGATCAGCTTCGCCATCGAATCGGTGAGCTGGATCTCTCTGCCCGCCCCGACCGTGCCCACGGCGAGGTAATCCATGATCTCCGGCTGGAGCACGTAGCGACCGACGATGGCTAGGTTCGACGGCGCTTCCCCCGGTTCGGGCTTCTCGACGAGGCCGAGGACCTCGACGAGACGACCGTCGTCGTCCCCGGCCTCCACGACGCCATAGCGGCTCGTCTCCTCCCTGGAGACTTCCATCAGCGAGATGACGTTGCCTCCGGTCTCGGCGTGGATCTGCATCAGATCCGCGAGCGTGGACCGCTCCGAGAGGATGAGGTCGTCGGCGAGGAGGACTGCGAACGGCTCGTCCCGGACGAGGTTTCTCGCACACCAGACCGCATGGCCGAGGCCGAGTGGCTCCATCTGACGCACGAAGGCGATGTCGCCGGGCTGGGCGAGGCTGTTGATCGACGCGAGCGCGTCGTCCCTGCCCCTGGCGTGAAGTGCGGCTTCGAGCTCGTAGTGGCTGTCGAAGTGGTCCTGGATGGCAGACTTCCCCCGGCCGGTCACGAAGATGAGCTCCTCGATGCCGGCGGCCCTCGCCTCGTCGACCGCGTACTCGATCAGCGGCTTGTCGACGACGGGGAGCATCTCCTTCGGCAGCGCCTTGGTGACCGGAAGGAACCGGGTTCCCAACCCACCGACCGGGAAGATCGCCTTGCGCACTCTCTGCACGTTCACCCCTCTCAGCCCGCGCCAGCTCGCGTCCAGAGCAAGCAACGGACAGACCCGCAGCCGGGGCGCGCACCCCGGCGCGGCCATGTTATGAAGAGCTTATCGGCAGGAGAATGAGTCGATCGACTCATTCCTCTAGCTCGCGAGCGATCCGTTCGACGTGGCCCTTGGCCCGTACGTTGTACCAGGCGTGGTCCACGGTGCCGGTCTCGTCGACGATGATCGTCGAGCGGATGATCCCTTCGTATTCCCTGCCGTAGTTCTTCTTCACTCCCCAGGCGCCGAAGGCTTCTGCCATCGAGTGGTCTTCGTCAGAGAGCAGCGTGAACGGCAGGGTGTGCTCGGCGCGAAACTGCTCCAGCCGGGCCACGGGGTCGGGACTGACGCCGAGGATCGTGTAGCCCGCGGCCGACAACGTCTCGTGGCGATCGCGAAAGTCACAGCTCTCCGCGGTGCAGCCGGGAGTGAACGCCTTCGGGAAGAAGTACACCACGTAACGGCGTCCGGCGAGATCGTCCGAACTCGTGGTGTTTTCATCCTGGTCAGGTCTGCTGAACGCAGGTGCCGGGTCACCCTTCGTCAGTCGCATGATCCGCCTCCTGTGCTCGTTCCCGTTGCTCAGATGCCGCGCTGCGGATCCGGAGCTGTCCGCACGCCGCGTCGATGTCTTGACCCCGAGTGTCGCGCAGCGTGGCGTTGGCGCCTTCGTCGCGCAGTGTCCGCATGAAGCTCCTGATCGTGGCGGCATCGGGAGGCCGGTCCGCGCTGAGCGGGGTTGGGTTCAACGCGATGACGTTGATGTGCGCGGCGAGGCCTCTGGCGATGGCGGCCAGCTTGCGGGCCTGGTCCTCGGTGTCGTTCGTGCCGGCGATGAGCGCCCATTCGAGCGATATGCGCCGTCCCTTCACGGCGAAGTAATGGGAGGCTGCCTCGACGACTGCGCCGATGTCATAGCGCTCGTTGAGGGGGACCAGCCGGGTGCGCAACGCGTCGTCGGCGGCGTGCAGGCTCACGGCGAGGTTCACGCTCCACGGCGTATCGGCGAGCCGGTAGATGCCGGGGACGTGCCCCACCGTCGACACCGTGATGGCCCGGGCGGAGATGCCCATCACGTCGATCATGCGGCGGATCGCTTCGAAGACGCCGCCGGGGTTGGCGAGCGGCTCGCCCATGCCCATGAAGACGACGTTGGTGACCCGCGGCGGGACACCGGTGATCGGTGCCGCCCGGAGCGACGCTGCGGCGTAGGCGACCTGGGCGACGATCTCGCCGGCGCGGAGGTGGCGTTCGAATCCGAACTGGCCGGTCGCGCAGAAGCTGCAGCCCATCGCACACCCGGCCTGGGACGAGATGCAGAGCGTGGTGCGCCTCGGGTAGCCCATGAGCACCGTTTCGATCGAAGCGCCGTCCCCGGTACGGAACAGCCACTTCCGCGTCTTCCCCCCGTCGGCCGTCTGGTCGACTTCGACGGAGAACGGCCACAAGGCTTCGCCGATCCGCTCCCGGATGTGGCCCGGCAGGTTCGTCATCAGAGAGGCGTCGAGCACGGGTGTTCGGTAGAGCCAGTGCTCGAGCTGGTTGCTGCGGAACCGCGGCTCGTCGGGGAGCAGGTCGGCGAGAGCCTCCGGCGCGGTGAGGTATGGCACCGCTCACCCGAGGGAGCGGGCTTGCTCCTGCCAGTCCTCGACCCGGCTCCGGGCGACGTCGATCGCCCCTGCAATCACGTCGGGGTCCGCGGCGGCGAGGGCGGTGAAGCTCGTGATGCTCTCGGCAGCGAGCCGGGATCGGTAGACGGGGCCGATTCCCTTCACCCGTGTGAGGTCGTCGCCGGCGGATGGAGGCGGCACGTCGATCTGCGGTGCCGGCTCCGTGGCCGCCGGCGCGGCCGGCTGCGGCGAGACAGGGCGGAAGGGCGGGGGCGCTCCGGCCGGCAGCTGCGGCGGAGGGACGATGCGGTCGCGGACCCACCACACGACGCCGGCGACGGCGCCGAGGAAGAAGAGCCGGCGGATGAGTCGCTTCATGGGGACCCAGGAGTGTAGGTGCGCCTCACGGTTTGCAGGTCCAGTGGACCCACGGATCCTTCCCTCGATCGATGCTGTCCTGGACGAGCCAGGCTGCGACCGCCACATTGGCCTCGGGGTTGAACACGTCGGCTCCGCCCCATCCGGCGAGCTGCGATGCCCATGCCCAGGTGCCGGGGAGGAACTGGAAGAGCCCGGATGCGTCCGATCGCGGGTTCACCGCGAGCGGGTCTCCATTGCTCTCACACCGGATCACCGAGAGCGCTTCGTCCACGAGCGCTGCGGGGAAGTACTGCTCGACGAGCGGGCGCCATGCCTCGACGTCTCGGGGGCCACCCTGGACCGGCGCCTCCG
The DNA here is from genome assembly GCA_947259365.1 of uncultured Acidimicrobiaceae bacterium. GTDB lineage: Bacteria > Actinomycetota > Acidimicrobiia > Spongiisociales > UBA5794 > CAMYMC01. The sequence continues at coordinate 6,728 of CAMYMC010000027.1, forward strand.
TGGTGGTGGTCGTCTCTTCCGGGGGAGGCTCTGATGACGGCGGGGGAGCGGCGGTTGTCGTGGTCGTGGTCGGCGCGTGCGCGTGGGTCGTGGTGGTCGTCGGCGCCGCAGTTGTTGTCGTCGGAGCGTGGGTGTGCGTTGTCGTGGTCGTGTCACGCGGCGGTGTCGCCGAGAGCTCCGCGATCGGTGCCGTTGTGGTCGTGGTGGTCGTGGTGGTCGTGGTGGTCGTGGTCGTTGTCGTCGTCGCCGGGGGCGCCGGACCGAGCCGGGTGGCGAGGATGCCCGCCGAGACGCGACCGTCCGCCTGGCCGGGGACGCGCATGGACGTAGCCTGCCGGCTCGCCGATGTCGTCGTCGTGCCGGTTGCCGTCGAGAACGCGGCAAAACCGATGATCGAGACGAGCACGATGACCAGCAGACCCGCGAAAGCAACAGGCGTACGTCGTCGCACTGTGACCTTCTCCGCCCTTCCATTGCCGGGAACCAGCACCCGGCGGCGCGGGACGGCGTCCCGCGAAATGCCCGGACCAGGCTAGGGAGCGCCGCGAATCCTGCGCAAACCGAAGATCGCGAAAACCCGACTCAGACGGTGCCCACGGAGGCTGTCGCCACCCGAGGATCGGCGGCCGCCTCGAGGCCGTCTACACCGACGCGGATCATCGAAACCGGGCCCCAACTTCCCACCCATGGCGGCGCAGGCGAGACGGCGTGGCCGCGTTCGGCGAGACCGCCGAGGAGTGCGTTGGGTGCCCTCGATTCGACACGGACGTCGGTGGTGGCGCCGGCTCCCGAGGCCTCGACGAGCCACCTCGGCCTCGACTGCGCTACGCCCGGTTCGTCGCCGGCGATGAAGAGGTGGGCAGCGACCTGGGTGAGGAACTGCGGTTGGTAGCGCCCGCCGCGGGTGCCGAGGAGCAGCGCGAGTCGGTTCCCGCGCGTCCACAGGGTTGGAGACAGGGTGTGAAGGGGGCGCCGGCCCGGCTCGTACTCGTTGGGGTGGCCGGCGCGCAGGTTGAAGCCGGCTCCCCGGTCGTGAAGGAAGACGCCGCTGTCCCCGGCGATCCGCCCCGAGCCGATGTCGTGATAGTTGGATTGGATGATCGACACGCCCATGCCGGTCCGGTCGCGAGCACAGAAGAACGCCGTTCCTCCGGGCGCAGCCCCGGAGGCCGGCCACACGGCGACGGTGTCGGGGCGGATCGCCCCAACGCGCTCGGCGAGCCGTGCCGGGGATACGAGCTCGTCCGGATCGAGCGGGGCCGTCGCCGGGTCCGCAACGAGTTCGTCCCGATCCCACGCCATCGCTCGGAACGCCTCGATGGCCGCATGGGCGTAGGCCGGGTCGCCGGCATCCCGCGGTGGATCGAGCCGCTCGAGGATCCACAGCGCACCCAGGGCGATGTAGCCCTGGCTGTTGGGCGGGATCGTCCACGCCGAGTGGCCGAAGACATCGACGCCGAGGGGGTCGATCCAATCTGCCTGGGGCTGTGCCAGGTCCGTGGGAACGAGGACGCCTTCGGTGGCCTCCGTGATGGCGGCGCCGACGGGGCCGGCGTAGAACGCGTCCCTCCCGTCGTCGCCGATCCGGCGCAGCGTCTCCCCGAGGTCGGGTCGCCGAATCGTCGTCCCGGGCTGTGGCGGCCGTCCCTCGGGGTACACGTGTGGTGCGACGGCCTGGGCGATGAGGTGCCGTTCGTGGCGGGCAAGCGTGTCGGCGAGCTCGGGCGAGACTTCGAAACCGTCGAAGGCGTGCTCGATCGCCGGGGCGAGGACGTGCACGAGGGACATCGTGCCCAGTTCGCCGAGCAACGCCTCCCAGCCGTCGATGCACCCAGGGACGGTCACGCTCCACGGGCTGTCGACGGGGATCACGGTGGCGCCGTTGGAGCGGATGGTCTCCGCGGTCGCGCCGGATCCTGCTCGGCCGGAGGCGTTGAGGGCTACGGGACGATCGTCCCCTGGCCGGTGGACGAGCGTGAACAGGTCGCCTCCGATACCGCACGTCTCCGGAGCGACCACGCCCAACACCGCGTTGGCAGCCACGGCGGCGTCCACCGCGTTACCCCCGCGCTCCATGATGGCCAGTGCCGCTTCGGTGGCGAGATGATGGGGCGTGACGGCGACCGCGGCGTCGAGGGCCACCCGCTCGGCTGCGCGAGCTGCCCCCTGTCGACGGGAGCGCTTGCCCGGCGGCGCGTCAGCCACCTTCCAGCAGCGCGGGCATTCGCCGGTTGAGGGCGTCGAGCACCGCCCGAACCGAAGCTTCCCCTTCGTCGCCGTGGGACAGCGCCGATCCAACCGCGAGCTCCTCGCTGCCGCCGCCCACGCCGACGACGACGGCGATCACCACGGTCCGCAGCCCGACCGCGGCGGTTCCGATCGAGTCGAGTGCGAGAGGAGGGGGGTTGACGAAGATGTTGTCGAGCGCATCGAGCGCGGCCTCCCCGACGAGCCGAAGCCGCGCCGATGCGGCGGAGGGCCCGCCCGCCCTGCCGACGTGGTCGCCGTTCTGCCAGGCCAGCGTCACGAGGATCGTCGTCCGGTTACCCTCCGGCTCCTCTCTGATGGAGACGAGGGCCGGACGCTCGAGGGTCCGGTTTCGCAGTGCATCGGCGGCGAGCTGGACGACGGAGATCACGCGGCGGTCGATATTGGCGCCGTAGCGAGCCATGGCGAGCGATTGGACGTCGCGGACGACTTGTTTCGGCGGTTTGGAGGATGCTGCGAGGACGTGAACTTCGGCGACCTTCTCCCCGTCACCGACGATTCGAACGGCGTCGACGGAGTCGAGGCGGCTGATGGACTCTTCGAGCTCTCTGAAGTTCAGCACGGCGCGCCCATCCTTCCTCGGCGGCGTAGCGTAGCCGTGGCAACCCGGCGAGTGGCAGCAGAACGCGATTTTTCCGCTTGCGTTCGCAGGCATTCCTCCGTAACTTGGTGCCCTGGCCACTCGAGGGGGTGGCCGTTGCCTCAGGCGGAAACTGCTGCCCCGGGTTCTGAGGGCCGGGTCGGTCGGTAGGGGCAGGCGTGCACTTGGATAACAGAAGGTTTGCCTGACGCACCTCGGGTGCCTCAGGCGATGGGTGGTGGCGCCCGAGTTGCTCCTACGAAAGAGATCGATTTCCCAGCGGAGCGGATCTTCCGGCGACCGGCGATGAAAGATGCCGGCAGCCGAGAACACTGTGTTGGGGATGTGAGATCACTTGAAGAGCCGTCTGGTTAAGTTTGCATTGACCGTAGGAAGCCTTGCTGCTGCGCTGCTTGCTGGAGCGGC
>CAMYMC010000028.1:0-38114 GCA_947259365.1 uncultured Acidimicrobiaceae bacterium
CGCCGGGCTGTGTCTCGTCGAGCCAGACGGCGTACCGGTCGAAGATCGGGTCGTCGTCCAGCCGGGTGTCGAAGCCGAAGACCACCCCGTCGGCGATGGAGATCCGACCGACGTTCGAATACGAGTAGGCGGGGCTGACCTGCCTGGTGAAGTCGTCGATCTGGGTGGTCCGGCATTCGACGCGCGCCCCCGGGGTGATCGACGTGCACGCCACCAGGCAGCGGACAGCCCGCGACGAGGGCCCGGGCACCCCGCCCGGTGCCGGCGGCTCCGAGGTTGGAGAACTCGACCACACGCCACCACTCGCTCCACGCACATCAGAGGCGGGTGCGGGGCGTCTCTCGATCAGCCCGGCGACGGCACCTCGAGAACCTGACCCGGGTGGATGACCGCGCCCTCGAGTCGATTGACCGAGCGGATGGCGGCGACGATGTCGCGGACGTCGTGGCCCTCGGGGGTGCGGGCGGCAGCGATGTCCCACAGGGTGTCCCCGGAGCGCACGATGTAGTCCTCGGTGGCGACGGCGACGTCGCCGCTCGCACCGACACCGGAAGCGAGGAGGAGGACCAGGGCCACGACAACCGTGGAGATGATGACCAACACCCTCGACGGAGTGGTCTTGTGTCGCCGGTGCACCCTGGCACCTCCTCCTTCTACGCTTCCTACCGTGTAGGGACCGGTCCCCCCTTCGTCCCGGTCGCCTGATGCGACGGTATCGACCGGGTGTGACACAAACCCGCCGGCCCCCACCGGTGACCCGATCGAACGCTTGTTCGCATCGTGGACCCACCCTATTCGAACACGTGTTCGACTGTCAAGTCGAACATATGTTTGGTCGGTCGCGAAAACTCGGGTACCATCCTGCGAACGCGAGAAAGGCGTGAGCATGGAGCGCAGGCAGCTGACCGCCCGGCAGCAGCAGATCCTCGACTACATCACCGCGACTGTCGGCGAGCGCGGCTATCCACCGTCGGTGCGCGAGATCGGCGACGCGGTCGGGCTCAACTCCCCTTCCACCGTCCACAGCCACCTGTCCAGCCTCGTCAAGGCGGGATACCTGCGTCGCGATCCGTCGAAGCCGAGGGCGATCGAAGTCATCGACACCGGCGCCGATACCCGTGCCCTCCACCGCGCCCCGGTGCGCGATGTCCCCCTCGTCGGCCGTATCGCCGCGGGTTCTCCGATCCTCGCCGAGGAGGACATCGACGAGATCTACCCGCTCCCGACCGAGCTCGTCGGCAACGACCCCGTCTTCATGCTCCGGGTCCGCGGCGACTCGATGATCGACATCGGCATCCACGACGCCGACTACGTCGTCGTGAGGCGTCAGAGCCATGCCCGCGATGGCCAGATCGTCGCGGCCCTCATCGAGGGCGAGGAGGCGACCGTCAAGCGCCTCCAGCGCATGGACGGCAGGGTCATCCTCAAGTCCGAGAACGAGGACTTTCCTCCGATGGTCTTCGCCGACGGTGTCGAGATCCTCGGCGTTGTCGTCGCGGTGCTTCGCCGGGTCGAGTGACCGGCGCCACCACGGCTCAGCCGGGCAGCGTCCCCGAATAGACGATGTGGGCGGGCCCCGTCATCCATGCGTCACCGTCGACGAGCTCGATCCTCAGGTCCCCTCCCGGCAGCCGCACCGTCACGTCGGCGTCGGTCCCCTTGACGTGGTGGGCGGCGAACGCCGCTGCCGCCGCCCCCGTCCCGGATGACGGCGTCTCGCCGACACCGCGCTCCCAGATCCGCATCCGCACCAGCTCCGGTCCCTCCACCGTGACGAACTCGACGTTCGTGCCGCCGGGGAACAGGCCGTCGCGCTCGATGACGGGGCCCAGCTCCTCGACGGGGGCCTCGTCGAGGTCGGCGACGAAACGGACGGCGTGCGGATTGCCGACGCTGACCGGATAGACGTCCACCCCCGCCACCGAGAGACGCTCCACCCGGCCCCGAGAAGGGTGGCCGGCGACGGCCCGCACCGCGCCGTCGGCAAGCAGCTGCGCCCGCCTCGGGCCGGAGGCGGTGCCGATCACGACCTCGGGGCCCTCCGCCCAGCCGCGCTCGATGGCCAGCCGGGCGACGCATCTCAAGCCGTTGCCGCACATCTCGGCCTCACCTCCGTCCGCGTTCCAGTAGCGCATGCGGACGGTGCCGGGTCCGGTAGGAGCGACGAGGAGCACCCCGTCGGCGCCGACGCCACGGCGGCGCTCACACCATTGCACGACGTCGCCGGGGTCCGGTGGGTTCTCGCCGTCGATGACGATGAAGTCGTTGCCGAGACCTTCGACTTTCACGAAGTCCATCCGGCGCCCTCCAGTGCGGCGATCGCGGCTGCGATCCGCGCCGCAGTGTCATCTTGCCACGGCAGCCAGAGGATGCGGGGGTCGCGGCGGAAGAACGTCCGCTGCCGGCCGGCGAGCGACGTCGTCGCCCTGATCGCCACCGCCCGCGCCCGTTCCAAGGTGGTCTCGCCGCGCACGTGGTCCATGAGCTCCCGGTAGCCGACGGCTTCGCGAGCGGTGGGGCCCAGCCGGGGGGCGAGGCCGGCCACTTCGGCCACGAGCCCTGCATCGAGCATCGCGTCGAAGCGCCGGACGACGAGTCCGGCGAGGCGCTCTCCCGGGTCGAGACCGAGTGCGGTGAACGCCACCCGGGGGGTGTGGGAGCGAACCCGGGCGGCGTCCGGGGTCGCCGCCCGCATCGACGGCGTCGCCCCAGTCAGCCGGAGCACTTCGACGGCGCGCACCAGCCGGCGCGGGTTGTCGAGATCGACGTGCAACCCGGCCTCGGGATCCGCGGCGAGCAGCTCCGCCCGGAGTTCGGCGAGACCGGCCTCTTCGAGCTCGGCTCGAGTCGCGGCATCGGTGGGCGGGAACTGCAGGGGGTCGACGAGCGCCCTGAAGTGGAGGCCGGAGCCGCCTGCAATGACGACGGGTCCGGCGGCACGAGCCCGGTCGAGCACCTCGACACCGGTCCGCTGGAACTCGGCGACGGTGTACGGGTCCTCCGGGTCGGCGATGTCGATCATGTGGTGGACGACGGAGCGGCGCTGGTCGAGCGACGGTTTGGCGGTGCCGATGTCCATCCCGCGATAGACCTGCATGGAGTCGACGGACACGATCGGGGCGCCGAGCTCCCGGGCGAGGGCCATGGCGACCTCGGACTTCCCCGATGCGGTCGGTCCCAGGACGGCGACGACGCTCAGACGACCACCCCGACGAGGTGATGGGGTGCGCCGCGGACGATCTCGACGTCGAGGAAGCTTCCCGCCCGATGGCGCCCCCGGATGTGGACGAGCTTGTTGCCCCTCGTCCGGGCGGTGATCCATTCCTCGTCGCGCTTGGACGGACCCTCGACGAGGACCTCGCACCGACGTCCCTCCATCTCGATGTTGCGCTCCAGGGTGATCCGGTTTTGGAGCTCGACGAGCCGCTCGAAGCGCTCTTGGGTGACCGCAGCGGGAACCTGGTCGGCCATCGTGGCGGCTGCGGTGCCGGGCCGGGGAGAGAACTGGAACATGAACGCTCCGTCGAAGCGGGCCGCGGCGACGACATCGAGGGTGGCCTGGAACTCAGCTTCGGTCTCGCCGGGGAAACCGACGATGACGTCGGTGGACACCGCGAGCCCCGGGATGATGTCGCGCGCCATGGCCAGCTTTTCGAGGAAGCGCTCGGCTCGGTAGCCGCGGTGCATCGCCGCCAGCACCCGGTCGCTCCCCGACTGGAGGGGCAGGTGGAGCTGCTCGCACACCTCGGGGGTCTCGGCCATGGCGATGGCGACGTCCTCGCCGAAGTCCTTGGGATGGGGCGACGTGTAGCGGATTCGCCGGATGCCGTCGACGGTCCCGACCCGGCGGAGCAGATCGGAGAAGATCGGCTTGCGCCCGTTGAGCTCGAGATCCCGGCCGTACGAGTTCACGTTCTGGCCGAGGAGCGTGACCTCGACGACCTCGCGCATGATGTCGCCCGGTCGGCGGCTGATCTCGCGGCCGCGGACCGCAGGCACGATGCAGAACGTGCACGAGTTGTTGCAGCCGATCGTGATCGTGACCCACGCCGAGGAGTCCGATTCGCGGGCGGCGGGCAACACCGAGGGAATCGCGTCCGTCGAACTGGTCTCCTCCCAGATCTCGGTCACCGGGCCCCATTCCTCGGCACGGTCGAGCAGGTCGAGGACGCGGTGCGAGTTGTGGGTCCCGAACACGACATCGACCCACTCGGCTCGCTCCCGGATCGTGCCTCGATCCTTCTGGGCGGTGCAGCCGCCGACGACGATGCGCATCCCGGGCCGGTCGGCTTTGAGCCGCTTCAGGTTCCCCAGGTAGCCGTAGAGACGCTGATCGGCGTTGTCGCGGATCGTGCACGTGTTGACGACGACGACGTCCGCGCCTTCGGGAGCGTCGACGCGGGCCATGCCGTCGGACTCGAGGAGGCCGCGGATGCGCTCCGAATCGTGCTCGTTCATCTGGCAGCCGAGCGTGCGGATGAAGTAGCTGCGCCCCTCCCTGGTGGGGGGACGCGGCGTCCGTACCGTCGGCATGCCGAGCAGGGTCGGCTCGGTCATGTGTCGATCCTCAGCGGGCGAAGTCGCGGGCCCGGTACTCCCGAATCACCGTCACCTCGATGTGACCCGGATACTGTAGGTCCTCCTCGAACCGGCGGGCGATCCGCCTGGCGAGGTCCGCCGCCCCGAGGTCGTCGACCTCGCCGGGGTCCACTGCGACGCGGATCTCGCGACCGGCCTGCATCGCGAAGACCCGCTCGACACCACCGAAGGATCGAGCGATCTCCTCGAGCTGCTCGAGCCTGCGAACGTACGACTCGAGCGCCTCACGCCTGGCCCCGGGGCGGGCGGCGGAGACCGCATCGGCTGCCTGGACGAGCACCGCCGTCAGCGTCCTCGGCTCGACCTCGTTGTGGTGCGCTTCGATGGCGTGGACGACGGCGGCATCCTCACCGAAGCGCCTCGCGATCTCGGCGCCGATGAGCGCGTGGGAGCCCCCCACCTCGTGGGATACCGCCTTGCCGACGTCGTGGAGAAACGCCGCCCGCTTCGACTCGGTCGGGTCGATGCCCATCTCGGCGGCCAGCATTCCGGCGACGTGGGCCGACTCGATGAGGTGATTGAGAACGTTCTGACCGTACGACGTTCGGTACTTCAACCGGCCGAGCAGCGTGATGAGCTCCGAGTGCATCCGGGTCAGGCCGACTTCGAGCAGCGCCCATTCCCCGGCGTCCCTGACGTTCTGCTCCACTTCGGCACGAGCCTTCTCGTAGGCCTCCTCGATCGAGGCCGGGTGGATGCGCCCGTCCTCGACGAGCCGCTCCAGGGTGACGCGAGCGATCTCGCGCCGCACCGGGTCGAAGGTCGAGACGCTCACAGCCTCCGGGGTGTCGTCGACGATGAGGTTGACCCCGGTGACCGACTCGAACGTGCGGATGTTGCGCCCATCCCGCCCGATGATCCGCCCCTTCATCTCGTCTGCGGGGAGCGGCACCACCGACACCGTCGACTCCGAGACGACCTCGGCAGCGAGACGCTGCACCGTCGTGGCGAGGATGCGACGCGCCCTGCGGTCGGCCTCCTCGCGTGCCTTCAGCTCGAGGTCACGGACGAGCACCATCGCGTCGCGCCGTGCTTCGTCCCCCGCCTTCTCCAGCAGCTCCGCCTTGGCGGCGCGGGAGTCGAAACCGGCGAGCCTCTCCAGCTCGGTGCGCGCCTCTTCGCGTTCGAGCTCGACCTCGAGACGGAACTCCTCGAGGGTCCGCTCCTTCTCGAGGAGGATGTCCTCACGCTGGGCCAGGTTGGCCGCCCGCTGCTCGAGGGTGCCCTCGCGCTGGGCGAGCCGCTCGTCGACGGTGGCCGCTTCCAGCTTGCGATGCTCCAGCGCGGCGAGCTCCCGCTCCCGGAGCGCTTCCGCCGTTGCCCGGGACTCCTCCTCGGCTCGCTGCAGGATCCGCTGGGCATCGAGGCGCGCCTCGGTGAGTGTCTTCTCGGCGGACGCGGTGGCCTCCCTCGTCTGGCGGCGGTGCACCTCGCGTCCCACGAAGAAGGCGATGCTGCCGATGGAGACCGCGGCCAATGCGGTGATGACCCACTGCTCCATGCTGGTCTCCGTTCCCGGAGCCAGAACAGGCGTGCCGAGCCCTCGAGCTCGGCACACACACGCTCACGCACGACCACGCCGTCGTCGGCTCAGAGCCGCTCCGGTCGGCCTCCTCTGCAGGTCGTGCACTCGCTCATGTCATTCACCACCGACCGCCGGGGCGGCCGGGTCGTGTCCTGGGTTCCGTGTTTCGAAATCGTCGTATGTGTGTCCTGACATCGATGGTAACGCACACGACACGAACGCGGAACCGAAAACTTCGCGAAAACCGTCCTAGTCGCCGCCGTCGGCCGCGACATCCTCGGCGACACCGTCTGCACCGGCGACCTCCGGATCGTCGTCCTCGTCGTCGATGACCCCGACGGCGCGCAGCACCCGGTCCTGGAGCTGCATCGACAGCTCCGGGTTCTCCCGGAGAAACTCCTTGGCCCGCTCCCTCCCCTGGCCGAGTTGATCACCGTCGAACGTGTACCAGGCCCCTGCCTTGCGGACGATGCCCTCCTCGACAGCGACGTCGAGGAGGCTGCCCTCGCGAGAGATGCCCTCACCGAACATGATGTCGAACTCGGCAACCCGGAACGGCGGTGCGACCTTGTTCTTCACGATCTTGGCCCTGACCCGGTTGCCGACGTTGTCGGTCCCCTGCTTGATCGCCTCGATACGACGGACGTCGATACGGACGGTCGAGTAGAACTTGAGGGCCCGGCCACCGGGGGTCGTCTCGGGTGAGCCGAACATCACGCCGATCTTCTCGCGGAGCTGGTTGATGAAGACGGCCGTCGTGTTCGAGCGGTTGATCGTGCCGGCCAGTTTCCGCAGCGCTTGTGACATGAGACGGGCCTGGAGACCAACGTGGGTATCGCCCATGTCGCCCTCGAGCTCGGCCCTCGGGACGAGGGCGGCGACGGAGTCGATGACGACGACGTCGAGGGCTCCGGAGCGGATGAGCATGTCGGCGATCTCGAGCGCCTGTTCCCCGGTGTCCGGTTGTGAGATGAGCAGCTCGTCGATGTCGACTCCGATAGCGCGGGCGTAGACCGGATCGAGTGCGTGCTCGGCGTCGATGAAGGCGGCGACGCCTCCGTTGCGCTGCGCCTCGGCGACGACGTGGAGCGCGAGCGACGTCTTGCCGCTGGACTCCGGGCCGAAGATCTCGACGATGCGGCCACGGGGAACGCCGCCGATGCCGAGGGCGAGGTCGAGCGACAGCGCTCCCGTCGGGATCGCCTCGATGTTCCTCACGGTGGCGTCGTTCAGCTTCATGATGGCGCCCTTGCCGAACTGTCGCTCGATCTGGGTCACGGCCATCTCGAGGTTCTTCTCACGGTCGTTGTCCGTCTCCACCTGGGCTCCTTCCGAGGCCGTCGCGCCCGTGTCTCGTTCGACTCACGCCGTGCCACTCACGACGCCGGGTGATGTCACCAGGCAACCGTAGCGAGGCGGTGTGACAGAACTACAGGGATGTAATCCTATCGCCACACGAGGCATCAGCATAGGCGAACGTGTGTTCGATCACCAGTCAATCGCCCGGTGCGATAGGGTCGCCGTCGTGGACGAGCTCGCCGGTCTCAGCGCCACCGACGCCGTCGCCGCCCTCGGTCGCGCCGAGGTGTCGCCGCTCGAGCTCATCGATGTCGCCGAAGCGAGGATCGGTGAGGTCGAACCCCTCGTCAACGCTCTCCCCACGACATGCTTCGATCGGGCCCGCGACAGAGCGCGGCGCATCATCGAGACGCCACCCGAGGATCTCCCCCCGTGGCACCTCCGCGGGCTCCCGATCGCGGTGAAGGACCTCGTCGCCGTCTCCGGGGTGCGGACGACGCTCGGTTCGCGCGTCCATCGCGACGAGATCCCCGCTGCCTCGGACGTCATGGTGGACACGCTCGAGGCCAGTGGCGCCCTCGTCGTCGCCAAGTCGAACGTCCCCGAATTCGGCGCCGGCAGCCACACGTTCAACGACGTGTTCGGGGCGACCCGGAATCCGTGGGACACCGGCCGCTCCGCGGGCGGGTCGTCGGGGGGCGCGGCTGCGGCGCTCGCCACGGGAGAGGTCTGGCTCGCGGACGGCTCGGATCTCGGCGGCTCGTTGCGGAACCCGGCGTCGTTCTGCGGTGTCGTGGGTCTCCGGCCGCGGCCCGGCCGGGTGGCGAGAGGTCCCGTCCCCGACCCGTGGGACACCCTGTCGGTGCGGGGCCCGATGGGACGCACGGTCGCCGACGCCGCCCTCATGCTCGACGCGATGGCCGGCGCCCACCCCGCCGACCCGCTGTCGCTGCCCCGTCCCGACGAGCCGTTCCATGCCGCCGCCGTCAGGCCCACGCCACCGAGGCGCGTCGGATTCACCGCAAACCTCGCTGGGATCACTCCCGTCGACCCGGAGGTCGCCGCGATCTGTCGCCAGGCTGTGGATCGCATGGGCGGGCGGGGCGTCGACGTCGAGGAGGCGTCGATCGATCTCACCGGGGCGGCGCGCATCTTCCACGTCCTGCGAGCGGTGCTGTTCGCGACCGAGCACGAGGAGGCGCTCGCCCATCGCGACGTCGTCAAGCCCGAGGTCGTCTGGAACGTCGAAGCCGGCCTCAGCCTCACCGGGACGGAGATCGCTGATGCCCGGCTCCAGCGCAGGCGACTCGTGGACCGGGCCGGTGACTTCTTCGACGAGTACGACCTCCTCGCCTGCCCGGCGGCCATCCTGGCGCCGTTCCCGATCGAGTGGCGCTGGCCGGCGGAGGTCGCAGGGCACCGCTTCGAGACCTACATCGACTGGCTGCTCGCCTGTTCTGCGATCTCGCTCACCTCGTGTCCCGCCCTGTCCGTGCCGTGCGGACTCACCGCCGGCGAGCTCCCGGTCGGGCTCCAGCTCGTCGCCCCACCGGGCGAAGAGCACAAGCTCATCTCGGCGGCGGCGTGGTGGGAGGCCGACGCCGGGCTCGCCGACCTCGTTCCCCGCGACCCCGCCGAGGCGTGACCGACCGACCCGGGTTCCCCGCCCGCGCCGGGCCATCTATCCTCCCCGCCCGACACCAGGCCACACCCACGGGCGCCGGCCGTCGCGGCCGGCCGCTGAACGGCGGACGACGACGCCGCAAGCACGTCAGCGGCGCCATCGAAGACGGAGGACGTGGGTGACGACGCATGCACACGGTGCACGCCGCCGGCGGAGGATCGCCGCCGCGCTCGTGATGCTCACCGCCCTGTTCGCGGCACCCGCCAGGGCTGACCACGGCGACCCGAGCGTCGTCATCATCGGACTCGACGACCGGGGACGGCAAGCAGAGGAGCTTCATGTCCAGGACGTGACCGTCACCGCGGGGGCGATCCTCGCCTTCTTCTTCGACAACGGGACCCACAACGTGACGTCGTGGTCCCAGCCCGCAGCCACCGCGGCGCTGACGTCGGCGGCGGCACCGGGCGCGGAACCCGTCGGCTCGACCTTCGCCTACACCTTCGACGTCCCCGGGGAGTACCTCTACTTCTGCTCGATCCACGAGGACGACCCAGGCGGCCGGTTCACGAACGGCGAACCTCAGCCCGGCGAGATGGTCGGCCGGGTGACGGTGCTCCCGGACACGACACCACCGGTGTGGAGCGCGGGGACGGCGACGGCTACCGCCGCCTCCGACACCCAGATCAGCCTGACCTGGCCGGCGGCGACGGACGACTCGGGCTCGGTCACCTACGAGATCTACGAGGCGTCGGAGCCCGCCCGCCCGACGAAACCGGCGAGCCCGGTGGCGACGACGAGCGGGCTCACCGCAACCCGCACCGGGCTCAGCGCCGACACTCAGTCCTGGTACTGGATCACTGCGGTGGATCCCTCCGCCAACGTGGCGTCACCCGACCAGCTCGCAGACGCCGTCACCCTCGCCGCGAGCGGCACACTGGCCATCACGCTGTCGCTGCCCACGGTGGACTTCGCCACCGTCGGCCCGCTCGACCCGGCGATCGCCGGATTCACGGCGACGGTGACCTCCGACGCTCCCTGGTCGCTGACGGTCAAGTCGGTCGGCCGCAACGGCGTCGACGACTCCCCCGGCGACGACGCCGTGTTCACCTCGGACTCCGGATCGACGATCCCGGTCTCCCGGCTGACGTGGGACGCCGGCGCCGGGCCCCAGCCGCTGAGCGACAACGAGGCGACGATCCTCGCCGGCCGGCCGCCGACACCACCCGAGGGCACCGCCGTGCCGATCGACCTCACGCTCTCGCTCCGGTTCGACGACCCGGAGGGCGTCGGGTATCGAACGACGATGCTCTACACGGTCACCCAGCCCTGACCGGATCCCGGCCACGGGCCGGGATCACACGGCCTCGACCGTCACCGGTATGCCGTTGAGGACGGCGTTGCCGCTGAGCGGATCCATCCTCGTCTCGTCCGAGAGCCGGTTGGCGTTCACCCCCGGCCTCGCCGCCGCCACCGACAGCGACACGCCGTCGAGGTCGTGTCCCCAACCGTGGGGCAGGCTCACGACACCGGGCATGACGTCGTCGGTCACCTCGACGGCCACCTCGACCTCGCCGGCCGCGGACGCGACGCGGGCAGAAGCGCCGTCGGCGAGCCCGATCACTCGGGCGTCGCGGGGGTGGACGAGCAAGGTGCACCGCTCCTTCCCCTTGACGAGCACCTCGACGTTGTGCATCCAGGAGTTGTTGGAGCGAAGCTGGCGCCGCCCGATCAAGAGCAGCTCAACGTCGCCGCGATCGAGCGCCGCCTCGAGACGGGCCATGTCGGCGAGGAGCGCCTCGGGGGCGAGCTCGATCGTCCCGCCGGCGGTGCGCAGCGCTTCGGGGAAGCGGGGCTCGAGCGGGCCGAGATCGACGCCGTGTGGCTCCGCTTCCAACCGGGCGAGGGTCAACCCACCGGGCGCCGTGCCGAAGCCGTCACCGTACGGACCCACCCGGAGCATGAAGTCGAGGAACCGCTCGGGACCGCCACGACCCTCGAGCGCTTTCATCACCTCGTCGACGCTCGACACGCCGAGCTCCTCGTCCGTCGACGAGAGCCGCGCCTCGGCGTAGGTGCGGAACACGAACTCGTCCATCACCTCGACGGGCAGGTCGGGGCCCTGACCGGCGGCGATGGCGGCGAGGCGGAGCAGGATCTCCCACTCCGCCGGGTTGCCGTTCTCCGCGGCGAACAGTGCCGGCGAGTAGTTGGCGACGTTGCGCACCGACAGCGCGGTGAAGGCGAAGTCGTAGTGGCCCCGTCGCAGCGGAGAGGTCGCAGGGAGGATGACGTCGGCGTGGCGGGTCGTCTCGTTCTGGTAGAGGTCGACCGAGACCATGAACTCGAGCGACGCCAGCGCGGCGTCGAGGCGGGCGGAGTTCGGCGTCGAGAGCACGGGGTTGCCGGCCACGGTGATGAGCGCTCGGATCCGGCCGTCGCCCGGCGTCTCGATCTCCTCCGCGAGGGCAGACACCGGCAGCTCGCCGCGCACCTCGGGGTGCCCCCCAACCCTGCTGCGCCAGCGGCCAGTGCTCCACGCCCCCCGCCGCCTCGGCCCTTCGGTCGCCGCAGTGGCGAACATCGCGCCGCCCTCCCGGTCGAGGTTCCCGGTGACGACGTTGAGCGCGTCGACGAGCCACGACGCCAGAGTGCCGAACTCGACGGTGTGGGTGCCGATGCGCCCGTACACCGCGGCCCGGTCCGCGGCGGCGAGCTCGCGGGCCATCCGCCGGATGGTCCCCGCATCGATCGCCGTCGCGAGGGCGACCCGCTCGGGGGCGAACCGGGCGACGGCCTCTCCGAGCTCGGCGAGGCCGGCGACGTGACCGGCGAGCCCACCGGGATCGACGAGGTCGTCCGCATAGAGCACGTTGCACAGCGCAGCCAGCAGCAACGCGTCGGTTCCCGGCCGGATCATGACGTGCTCGGTGGCTTCACGGGCCGTGCGGCTGCGGCGCGGGTCGACGACGACGAAGGTGCCCCCGCGCGCCTTGAGGCGGGCCAGGCGGCCGGGCCAGTCGGGAGCGGTGGCGAGGCTCCCGTTCGACTCGTAAGGATCGGCGCCGAGCATGAGGAGGTGATCGACCCGGTCGACGTCGGGGACGGGGATGAGGTCGGGATGGCCGAACATGTGCCCGCTCGAAACGTGTTTCGGCATCTGGTCGACCGTCGCTGCGGTGAAGACGCTGCGGGTGCGCAGCGCCTTCGCCAGCGCCCGGTTGTAGAGGAGCCCGGCCATGTTGTGCACGTTGGGGTTGCCGAGGTAGAGGGCGACGGCTCCGGGCCCATCCTCGGCGATGATCCCCGGGAGCCGCTCGGCGACGAGGGCGAAGGCCTCGTCCCAGGACGCATCCGACCAGGTGTCGCCGCGCCGGATCCTCGGACGTCGCAGCCGGTCCGGGTCCTCGTCGATGTGCTTGAGCGTCGAGCCCTTGGGGCAGATGAAGCCGCGACTGAAGACATCCTCGCGGTCGCCGCGGATCCGGACGACCTGCTCGCCCCTGGAGGTGATCTCGAGCCCGCAGGTGGCCTCGCACAGCGGGCACGTCCGGTATGTCGTCAGCGTCGTCTCGTCCGGCATCGTCCTCCTCCGACCGTTTCGCGCAGGCTACCGCCCGGCGGCGCCGCCGTCAGAGAGAGAAGTCCTCGAGCGGGACGTACACGGCCGGACCCCGTCCGAGCACGCTCTCGAACAGGGTGACCCGATCGACGTCGAGTCGGCCGGGGAACGAAGGGAAGGAATCGACGAGGGCGGTCATGTCGTGCGGCGGTCTGATGCGGCTGAGCGTGAGGTGGGCATGAAACGGCCGCTCCTCGGCTGCGAACCCGGCGGCGCGGGCGGCCTCTTCGGCGACGGCGGCGAGCTCGGCGAGCCGTTCCGCCCCTGTCGTCACGGCGAGCCAGGCGACGGTCGCCCTCGCCGGGCGGGGAAACGCGCCGAGGCCGCCGAACCGCAGCAGAAACGGCCCGCCGCCGAGATGCTCGTCGAGATGCGCCACCAGGCGGTCCCGCCGGTCTGGGGAGGAGGAGCCGACGAAGCGCAGGGTGATGTGCCAGTTGGCCGGAACGACGTGACGCCCCGGCATCGCGGCCCCGCCGTTGGCGTCGAGGTGGGCGACGAGGGCGGCGCGCAGGTCTGCAGGCACCGGCACGGCAACGAAGAGCCGCGTGGGGCCGGACACATCGGTCATGCCCAGCGCAAGCCGGCGCGCTCGTCGTCGGCGGCGCCGGGGCGCAGCGCCAGGCGTACGTGGTGGAGCGCGGCCGTCGTCGCATAGGCGCGCACCCGCTCCCTGTCCCCGGGGAGCCGGAGCGTTCGCGCCGTGCTCCGCACCGGAGTGCGGACGGCGATGACCATCGTGCCCGCTTCCCGACCGTGGTCGGCGGGTCCGGCTGCACCCGTGGTGGCGACGACGACGTCGGCGTCGAGACGGCGGGCGGCGCCCTCGGCCATGGCGAGGGCCACCGGCTCGCTCACGATGCCGTGCTCTGCGACGAGCGCCGTGTCGACACCGAGGATCTGCTCCTTCACGTCCGAGGCGTACGCGACGACCGAGCCGCGGAACACGTTCGATGCCCCGGGGACGCCGGTGAGGCGGGCGGCGATGAGGCCGCCCGTGGCCGACTCGGCCGTGGCCAGGGTCCATCCCCGCTCTTCGAGGCCGTCGAGGACGACCTTCTCGATCGTCTCGCCGTCGATGCCGAAGACGCGCGGCCCCATCCGCCTGCGCACCTCGTCCTCGACGGGGGCGATGAGGGCCTCGGCCGCCTCGACGGTCTCCGCCTTGGCGGTGAGACGGACCTTGATCTCCCCGGAAGAGGCGAGAAACGCCACCGTCGGGTTCTGTCCCTCCTCGAACAGGTCGTCGAGCATCTCGCCGACCCGCGATTCGGACTCGCCCCACGTCCGGATGAGCCTGCTGATGACGACCGCGTCCCCGCCGCCGCTGCTCCGCTGCAGGAAGGGGACGACGTCGCCTTCGATCATCGGGAGCATCTCGGCGGGGACGCCGGGCACGGCGAAGATCCACTTCCCCGCCGACTCGAGCCGGATGCCGGGCGCCGTTCCCTTCGGGTTGGGGACGAGGACCGCACCCTCGGGGCGGTACGCCTGGCGGACGTTGGACTCGGGCATCTCCCGGCCGCGGCGTCGCCACCATTCGCGCAGGCGCTCCTCGTAGCCGGCGTCGAGCACGAGCTCGGTCCCCGTGGCGGCGCAGATCGCCTCCCGGGTGAGGTCGTCCTTGGTCGGCCCGATCCCTCCCGTGATGATGACGGCGTCGGCGCGCGCAAGGGCGAGCCGGATGGCGTCTGCTACCCGCTCCAGGTTGTCGCCGACGACCGTCTGGTGGAAGTGGTCGAGACCGGCATCGGCGAGCCGGCTCCCGATCTCGGCGGCGTTCGTGTTGACGATCTGTCCCAGCAGCAGCTCGGTGCCGACGGCGATCGTCTCGACGATCACGGGCTGACCACCGTCGCGGTGAGGTCGGTGCCGTAGCCGCCGGCGACCTCCGCCCGCACCCAGTCGCCCGGCGTTCCCTCGTCGAGGAGGATCACACCGTCGATCTCGGGCGCCTCCCGGTAGCTGCGGCCGAGGGGCTTCCCGTCCTCGACCTGATCGACGAGCACCTCGAGGACACGGCCGACCTGGGCGAGGTTGCGCGCCGTCGTCACGTCGTCCTGGACGCGCTGAAGGTGCCGAAGGCGCTCGGTCGCCTCCTCGTGCGGGACCTGGCTCCCGAAGGTCGCCGCCGGAGTCCCTTCCTCCGGCGAGAAGGGGAAGAACCCGGCCCAGTCGAGCTGCGCCGTCTCGAGGAAGACGGCGAGCTCCTCGACGTCGGCTTCGGTCTCGCCCGGGAACCCGACGATGAAGCTGGACCGGAGCGCGGCGTCGGGGGCGGCGTCGCGGATCGCAGCGATGAGCTCGAGGTGGCGCTCACCGGAACCGGGACGCCGCATCGCCTTGAGGAGTGCGCCCGATGCGTGCTGGAGGGAGAGGTCGAAGTAGTCGGCAACGACGGGGTTCGACGCCATCTCGTCGACGAGCGCTTGCCGGATCTCGCGGGGATACAAGTAGTAGAGCCTGAGCCGGCGTAACCCGTCCACATCGGACACGAAGCGGACGAGCTCGACGATGCCGCCGGGGGCACCGATGTCCCGCCCGTAGGCGGCGAGGTCCTGAGCGACGAGAACGATCTCGCCCACGCCGTCGCCGGCGAGGCCCTCGATCTCGTCGCGGATGTTCACCGCGGGCCGGGAGCGCTGGGCACCGCGGAACTGGGGGATCGCACAGAACGTGCACGCCTTGTCGCAGCCCTCGGCGACCTTCACGTAGGCATACGGGGTCGAGGGAGTCGGGCGCTTCGTCTCATAGAGGATGTCCATCTTCGAACCGGGCGCGGCGCGGATCCGCAGCGGCTGCCAGCCGGTGAGGTCGTCGAGTTCGCCGACGAGCTCGCCGTAGCGCTCGAGACCGACGACCGCGTCGGCTTCCGGCAGAGCCGCGGCGAGCTCGGTCTCGTATCGCTGGGCCATACACCCCACGACGACGAGGGATGCACCCTGTCGCCGGGCTCCGGCCAGCTCGAGCACCGTGTCGATCGATTCCCGTCGCGCCGCCTCGACGAAGGCACACGTGTTCACCATCACGACGTCGGCTGCGTCGGGCGACGGCGCGGACCCATACCCGGCATCGGTGAGAACGCCGGAGAGCTTCTCCGAGTCGACCAGGTTCTTCGCGCACCCCAGCGTCGTCAGCCACACCGTGGGAGCGCCCGGAGATCGAGCCATGACGACAGAGTCTACGACCGGCCACGGCCGGCGCCGCATCGCGCCAGCGTGTCCGCAGGAAGACGCCGGTTCACCCCAGCACGCGATACGCGCCGCGGAAGTAGGCGAGCGGATCCGTCAGCTCGTCGATCTCGACCCGGTCGATCGCACCCGAGACGAGGACCGAGTAGCTCTCCTCCCTGCCCTCCCGCATCGTGCAGTACGCCCTGTTGCCGAGATCGGCCAGCACCGGCCCATACTCGGTCTCCTCGACGTCGCGACCCGCGAAGAGACCGCCTGGGGAAGGACGGAGCCCGGCGAAGACGTCGGCGGTCACCCGGTCGCGGGCGGTGGCGACGTGGACGACGAACCGGCCGGTCTCGGCGATCGCAACCCACAGGTCGGTCGCGGATCCCACGAGCGTGTAGACGAGCGGCGGATCGCCCTCGGCGACGACGATCGAGGACACCGTGAGCCCCGTCCGGCCCTCGCCCGTGCCCGCCGTCACGATCGTCACCGGGGCGGCGAGCCGGCCCCGCAGCCTCCTCGCCGGGTCGCGCGCCGGCTCCGGGGTGCGGAACGGGTGCTCGCCGCGTATGGCGCCGTCCCCGGTCACGGCGGCTGCCACCCGTAGTCGAGCGGCACCGTCTCGGCGACGCGCTTGCGGAAAGAGAGCCGTTCGGTGTAGCCGGCGCGCCGGGCCGCCGCCACCGCGACGTCGAGGTCCCGGCCGCACTGGCCGGGGTAGTGGGCGTCGCTGGCGAGGGTGATCGGCACCCCGGCGTGGTGGAACAACTCGAGGAGCGGCTGAGCCGGATACAGCTCACCGGCCGGCTGATGGAGGCCGGCCGTCGACACCTCCACAGCCGTTCCCGACTGCGCCGTCGCCGCGACGACCGTCTCGTAGAGGTCGACCGGTGGTGCGGGCAACCGGTGACCGAACTTCTTGACGACGTCGACGTGGGCGAGCACGTCGACGGCACCGGACCCGGCCAGCGCCGTCTCGACCGCGAAGTACTCCTCGTAGATCCGGGCGACCCCTTTTCTGGAGAACTCGGCGACGGCGCCACCGTGGTCGACGGACCACGCCCCGACCCAGTGCACGGAGCCGAGGAGCACGTCCCACGGGTAGGGGTCGATGAGCTCACGGACGGCGTCGATCGTGTCCGGGAAGAAGTCCACCTCGAGACCGAGGAGGACCGGGAGCCCCCGATCCTTCGCGTCCGTCACCGCCGCGACGTACCGCTCGAGCGACAGCGTCCGGTCCTCGGGAAGCCACGACGCCGTGTGCTCGGCGGCGGCCGTCCCCGCGTCGCTGGTCCAGAACTCGCCGAGAACGGGTTCCGACTCGACGCAGCGATAGAGGTGCTCGGTGAACGCCAGCTCCGGCCATCCCCGACGCGCCGCAGCCTCGACGTAGGCCTCGATGTGCCCGGGCGGGTACTCCCCGGGGCGGGGCCCGCTCCCCCGGTACGGGCCGTGAGGATGGAGGTGCACGTGGTAGTCACCCACCGGACGCAGCGTAGCGACGCAGCCGGTCCGGGCCGCCGGCGGTGATCACCGCCCGGCGGCGAACGCACCGGCGTGCCGAGCGCGCAGGACGGCCTTCTCCACTTTTCCCATCGCGTTGTGGGGAAGCGACGAGGCGAACACGTATCGCTTCGGACGTTTGAACGGCGCGAGCCTGTCCCCGAGCGCGGCGTCGAGTCGTGCCGGGTCGGCTGACAGGCCGCGCACCGGCACCACGCATGCAACGACTGCCTCACCGAGATCGGGGTGCGGCACCCCGAACACCGCCGCCTCGGCGACGCCGTCCTGCTCCACGAGGGCGAGCTCGACCTCTTTGGGGTACACGTTGAGCCCGCCGGTGATGATGATGTCGCTCGAGCGCCCAGCGAGCGTCAGCCGGCCGTCGGCGGCCACGCTGCCGACGTCGCCGGTGCGGAAGAACCCGTCGGCGCGGAACGCCTCCGCGGTCTTGTCGGGGAGGCGCCAGTACCCGACGAACACGTTCGGCCCCCGGACCTCGACGTCTCCCGGCTCGCCCGGCAGCGTCGGCGCGCCGTCCTCGCCGACGACTCGCACCTCGACGTCCGGGAGCGGATACCCAACGGTCCCGGCCAGCCGCGGGCCGTCGTAGGGGTTCGACGTGATCATCCCCGCCTCCGACATCCCGTAGCGCTCCAGGATCGCGTGGCCGGTTCGCGCCGCGAAAGCGCCATGCGCCGTCGCCGACAGCGGTGCCGACCCCGAGGTGAACAGTCGCATCCCGGCGCAGTCGTCACTGCGGAACCCGGCATCATCGAGGAGGCGGGAGTAGTGCGTGGGCACGCCCATCATCACGGTCGATTCGGGCAACCACCGGCGCGCCGCCGCCGGGTCGAAGCGGTCGCAGAAGACGACCTCCGATGCGTTGAGCATGGCGCAGTGGAGGGCGACGAAGAGCCCGTGGACGTGGAAGATCGGCAGCACGTGAAGGAGGACGTCTCCGGGCTCCCAGCCCCAGATCCGGTGCAGGGCGATCGCGTTCGACGCGAGGTTGGCTCCGGTGAGCATCGCCCCCTTGGACCGCCCGGTCGTGCCCGACGTGTACAGCATGGCGGCGATGTCACCGGGCGAGCGCGGCTCGATCGGCCCCCGGGGCGCCGCCTCTCGTGCCGCCTCCGGCAGCGACCCGCTCCCGTCGGGACCGAGGGTGAGGACGGCGGCGGCGGGATCGCTCCGCGCCGCGACGCGGGACGCGGACGTACCGGGATGGGTGACGACGGCCGCCGGTGCGGCGTCACCGAGGAAGAACTCCACCTCGGTGTCCGTGTACGCGGGGTTGAGCGGAACGTAGACGGCGCCGAGACGCAAGCAGGCGAGGTAGACCGCAACGGCCTCCGGCGACTTGGCGACCTGGGCGACGACCCGGTCTCCGGCCCTCACGCCCCGGCGGGCGAGGACTGTGGCGTACCGGGCGGCGGCGTCGTCTGCGTCGCCGTACGACCAGGACGGTCGACCGGGCACTCGGAGGAAGGGCCGGTCGAGGGCACCGTCGAATCGCTCCGCCAGGACGTCGTAGACGTTGCCGGTCACCGCCGGCCCGCGAGGTCGTGACGTTCGGGGGATCGTCGCCTCGAGATCATTCCGCGCGCAGCTCCGCGACGAGGAAGCCGAGAGGGCCGGGCCCGAGGACGGCTGCGATCCGGTCCCACGCCGACGCCGGCACCGAACCGCCCGAGTCGAGCTCGGCGGCCGCGGCGGCGACGGCCTCCTCCAGGCCGGCGTAGGCGCCGATCTGGTCGAGGGCGGCTGCCTTCGCTGCTGTGGAGCGGGCCCGAGAGCCGTCGCCGCCGGCGAGGGAGCGCAGCGCCCGCTCCGCGGCGGTGAGGGCGTTGCGTTGCTTCCGCCCGTCGAAGCCGGTCACGGCGTCATACGGTGCCGGATCCGTCGGCGCCGAGTTCTGACCCACGCCGCCGACGCCGGGCAAACGCATCGCCGGGAAGGGCCGCCAACGCACTCTGCGAGTCGCCTCGTGAGCGCATCGAGCCTCGGCTCGTCGACCATGGATCGGACTCCGTAGATCGCCGTGCCCCAATGCTACGCCCCGGTCCCAATGCAACGGTCGTACACTCCCCGCCATGTCCGGCCTCGAACCGATCGGCGAGATCGTGCTGCTCCAGATCCAGAAGGAGCAGCTCGTCGTCGGCGTCCGGCCGGAACGGTCGTACCGCACAGGGCCGCTCGTCGCCGTCGACGCGCTCACGCTGAGCCCGGCCGGCGCCGTCGCCAGAATCGACGGCGGCTGGGTCGTCGATCGCCACCACACGGCCCACCCCGCCAACATCCGGCCCCACATGGGTCGGCTCCTGTCGGTTGGGTTCACCGGTCACTACGACCGGATGACGGCCGACTTCGGCGCGGTCGAGCTCGGAGTTGGCGGCGAGAACATCATCGTCTCGACAGCCCACCGCGTCGATCTCTCCCGGATCGGTCCCGGCGTCGTCATCCGCACCGCCGGCGGGGACATCGCCACCGACGAGGCAACCGTCGCCGAGCCGTGCATCCCGTTCACCCGCTACCTCCTCGGCGACGACGCACCCGACGCCGAGGTCGCCGAGAAACGGGAGCGCCTCCGCGGCGGCATGCGTGGATACGTGATGGGGCTCGGCTCGATGACCGGGAGCGTCGAGATCCGCCTCGGCGACACCGTCCTCGCCGGCGCCAGCGCGATCAGAAGAACGCCAGCCTGACGACGGCAACGGAGGCGGCGGCGACGAGCACCCACCGCACCCAAGCGGCCCCTCGCGCCACGGCGAGGTGGGAGGCGATCCAGGCGCCCGTGACCTGTCCTGCCGAGAGCACGATGCCGACGCCGAGGTCGACCTGGGATGCCGAAGCGAAGATGACGAGGGCAACGGGCGTGTAGGCGAAGATCAGGAAGACCTTCGCGGCGTTCCCTCTCACGAGATCGAGCCCGCCCCCGAGCACGAGCCCGGCGAGGAGGAGGAAGCCCACCCCCGCCTGGACGAACCCACCGTAGAACCCGATGGCGAGAAAGACGGCGCTCCGCCAGGGCTCGTGGAGGACCGCCTCCCGCTCCTCGACCCACCGCGACGGTCGCGCGAGCACCGACAGGGCAACGCCGGCGAGGACGACGGCGAAGATCCGCCGCATGACGCCGGGCGAGGTCACGGTCGCCAGCCAGGCACCCGCCACCGCGCCGATCACGGTTGCCGGCAACAGCCGCACGACCGTGCGCCACTCGACGACCCCGCCCCGACGGAACCCGGCAATCGCGGACAGGTTCGCCAGCATGATCGCGATCCGGTTCGTCCCGTTGGCGGTGGCAACGCCGACGAACTCGGTCATGATCGGGATCGTGATCGCCGACCCGCCTCCGGCGAGTGTGTTGATGAAACCCGCGGCGCCCCCACCGAGGGCGAGCGCGATCGCCTCCCAGGCCGTCACAGCGCACCGAGCGCGTCGATGACGGCGGCGAGGAACGCCCTCCCCTTGGCCCCGTCGACGACGCGATGGTCGTAGGACAGGCTGAGGGGGAGCTCCCGCTCCGCCACGATCGCACCATCACGAACGACGGCGCGCTCCTCCGCCCGACCGACCGAGAGGATCGCCGTCGTCCCGTACGGGACGATGGGTGTGCCGTAGCGACCCCCGACGGCGCCGATGTTGGAGAGCGTGAACGTTTGGCCTCGCAACTCAGACGGCATCGCCTCTTGGGCCCTGGCGGCGGCGGCAAGCCGCAACACCTCGGCGGTGAGCGCTTCCCGGTCGAGGGCGGGAGCGTCGCGCACGACGGCGACGAGCAGCCCCTGCGGGGTGTCCACGGCGAAACCGATGTCGTAGAAGAGCTTGTGGACGACCTCGTCCCCGGAGATGGAGGCGTTGAAGTCGGGGAATCGCCCCAGGACCGGCAGGACGGCCTCGATGAGGAGGACTTCGAGGGGCACCCCACCGGCTCTCTCCCGCTCGGCGAACAGCGGGGCGGCCGCCGCCTCGCCGTACGTCGTCACGTGCGGGATCTCCCTCCAGGAGCGGCTGAGGTGCTCGGCGATGGTCCGTCGGGTGGGACTCATCCGCTCCCGCCTCACCGGCCCCGACGTCGTCGCTGCGGCGCGTACGTCGTCCGCGGTGATGCGCCCGAATGCGCCGGTTCCTCCGACGGTGGAGAGGTCGACCCCGAGCTCGGCGGCGAGCCGGCGCACGAGCGGCAACGCCTCGACCGCTCCCGCCACCAACGGCGCCGCCGTGGAGCGATCCTCGAGCGTGCCGACGATCGGTGCCGGGGCATCCTCGGGCAGAGGCGCCGTCCACGTCTCACCGGGCTCACCCACGACGGCGAGCAGCGCATCCACCTCGATCGTTTCGCCGGCCTCGGCGCCGCGGTGGAGGAGGATGCCGGCAAACGGGGACGGGATGTCGACGACGGCCTTGTCGGTCTCGACCTCCACGAGCGGCTCGTCGAGCGACACCGCCTCGCCGACGGCGACGTGCCACGCGACGACGACGGCCTCGGTGAGGCCCTCTCCGATGTCCGGCAAGTGGAACTCCTGTGCCATCAGCCCTCCATTGCCCTGACCACGGCCGCGGCGATCGCCGCCCGCGTCGGCACGTAGTGGTGCTCCGCCCGCCGCAGCGGAACGACGGTGTCCCACCCGGTGACGCGCTCGATCGGGGCACGCAGCGAGTACAGCGCGTGCTCC
Source organism: uncultured Acidimicrobiaceae bacterium (assembly GCA_947259365.1). Classification (GTDB taxonomy): domain Bacteria; phylum Actinomycetota; class Acidimicrobiia; order Spongiisociales; family UBA5794; genus CAMYMC01. The sequence goes on from CAMYMC010000028.1 coordinate 22,022, forward strand.
TGGATCGTGGCGACGATCTCGGCGCCGAAGCCCGTCGTGCGGGGCGCCTCGTGGACGATGACGGCGCGACCGGTCCGCCGCACGGACTCGACCACGGCCTCCACGTCCCACGGCACGAGCGAGCGGAGGTCGATGACCTCGACCGAGGTGCCGGATGCGGCCAGCTCGGCGGCGGCCGCCTCCGCCTCCCGCACCATGGCACCGTAGGCGACGACGGTGACGTCCTCGCCGCCGACGACGAGGCGGGCGGCGCCGATCGGCACCGTGAACGGGCCTTCGGGCACCTCGGCGCGCACCGCGCGGTAGAGGCGGATCGGCTCGAGGAAGATCACCGGGTCGTCGTCGGCGACGGCGGCGAGGAGGAGGCCCTTGGCGTCGTGGGGCGTCGACGGGACGACGACCTTGAGCCCGGGGATGTGGGTGTAGATGGCCTCGGCCGACTCGCTGTGGTGCTCGGCGGCACCGATCCCGGCCCCGTAGGGGATCCGGATCACGAGCGGGGCGGTGAAGCGGTGACGCGACCGGTTACGGACTCGGCCGACGTGGTTGATGACCTGGTCGAGGGCCGGGTACGAGAAGCCCATGAACTGGATCTCGGCGATCGGCCGCATGCCGGCGACGGCCATCCCGAACGCGGCGCCGACGATGCCCGACTCGGCCACCGGGGTGTCGATGACCCGATCGGGGCCGTGGGCCTCGCGCAGCCCGTCGGAGACGCGGAAGACGCCCCCGGTCGCGCCGACGTCCTCGCCGAGCAGGACGACGGCGGGGTCGGCGAGGGCGATGTCGAGCGCATCCGTGAGCGCCCGGGCAACAGTGAGGTCGGCCATCAGCGACCGTCTCTCCGCAACCGGGCTCGCTGCTCCTCGAGGTGAATGGTGGGAACGGCATACATCGCGGAGAAGATCTCGTCGCCGTCGAGGGCCGCCACCATTTCGGCAGCGGCGACGGCCGCTTCGGCCTCGAGCCCGGCGTCGTGCTCGGCGGCCGCCTGGGCGTCCTCGTCCCACGCACCCTGTGTCTCCAGGAAGCGCCGCACCCGGCGCAGCGGATCGCGCTCCCGCCATGACTCGACCTCCGCGGGGTCGCGATAGCGGCCCGGGTCGTCGGTCGTCGTGTGGGGCCCGATCCGGTAGGTGAGCGCCTCGATGAGGGTCGGCCCCTCCCCCGCCCTCGCCGTCGACACGGCGCGACGGACGGCCTCGTGGACCGCGAGCACGTCGTTGCCGTCGACGACGAGGCCGGTCATGCCGTAGCCGACGGCCTTGTCGGCGATCGTCTCGGCCGCAGTCTGACGAGATGTCGGCAGCGAGATCGCCCAGCCGTTGTTCTGACAGAAGAAGACGGTCGGCGTGGCGAAGACGGCGGCAAAGTTCATCGCCTCGTGGAAATCCCCCTCCGATGTGGCACCGTCGCCGAACATGGTGAGGGCCACGGCGTCCGTGCCCTTGAGCCGCTCCGCCCACGCGATGCCGACGGCGTGGATCATGTGTCCCCCCACCGTGATCGAAGGAGGCAGGACCCTCACGCCCTCGGGGGCATGGCCGCCTCGCTCGTCCCCGGTCCTGCCGAGGATGAGGTTCGACCACGGGTAGCCGCGCAGCGCCATCGCGGCGGCGTCCCGGTAACTGGCGACGAGCCAGTCCGAAGCTTCGAGGGCGGAGGCAGCGCCGATCTGGGCCGCTTCCTGGCCCTCATAGGGAGCGTAGGTGGCGAGCCGGCCCTGCCGTTGCATCGCGGAGCACTTCCCGTCGAAGACCCGCGCCACGACCATGGCGCGGTACAGCCGGCTGATCTCCCCGAGCGGCAGCGGGAGATCGCCATGGAGGGTCCCGTCGGGGGCCAGGAGTTGTTGCGGCTCGGCCGACATCCGAGGCGGCAGGCTAACCGGCGCCGGCGCCCCGCGGCCTACTCGACGAGGACGGCCCGCCGCCAGCCCCTGACGCTGTCGATGAGCGCGACCCCGTCGGCGGCAAACAGCTCGTGGGCGGCGATGGGGCGCTCCCGCAGCACGCCGTCCCCGATGAGGCGCTGGCGGTAGGTGCCGCCGAGGCAACCGGCGTCGACCGGCGGCGTCCACCACCGGTCACCGAAGCGGACGGCGATGTTGGCGTCGACGGCCTCGGTCACCTCGCCGTGTTCGTTCGTCAGGACGACCTCGTCGACGTCGGAACGAAACGCGGCCCTTCGCTCGTAGGCGGATCGATGCGTCGTCTTGTGGAACAGGAAGACATCGGTCGACTCCACCGGGTCCTCACAGAGGGCGATCTTCACCGCCGGCGCGTCGGCGACGTCGGTGTTGAACGACTCCGTCAGCAGAGCGCTCGAGGTCTCCACCGTCCCGTCGCGCCGCAACACGAGCCTCACCGCCCGCGCCTCGCCGTGGCCTGCGACCTCCTTGTCGAGCGCTTCGCGAAGGAGCTCGAGGTCGGCGGCAAAACCGAAGAACAGCGCGGATCGGGCGAGGCGACCGAGGTGCGAGTCGAGGAGCATGAATCCCGATCCCGGCTCCCAGCGAAGCGTCTCGACGAGGTCGAAGCCGGGTCTGCGCTCGACGAGGAGCCTGGCCTTGAGACGGGCCTCCTCGAACTCGTCCTCCGCCTCCGACGCCCAGGTGATCGCCCCACCGACCCCGTACTCGGCGAGACCCTCCTCGATGTCGATGACCACGGTGCGGATCCCCACCGAGAACTCGGCGATCCCACCGGCGGGGGCAGGGGCGACGTAGCCGATGGCACCGCCGTAGACACCGCGCGGGGATGGCTCCAGCTCGCGGACGATCGCCATCGCCCGCGCCTTCGGGGACCCGGTCACCGACCCGGACGGGAAGAGCGCCGTGAGCACATCGGCAAGCCCGGCTTCGGCGGCGAGTTCGGCGGTCACGTTCGACGTGAGCTGCCACAACGTCTCGTACCGCTCGACGGCGAGGAGCTCGTCGACGTGCACCGTCCCCGGAACCGCGACCCGCCCCAACTCGTCTCGGACGAGATCGACGATCATGAGGTTCTCGGCCCGGTCCTTGGCGGAAGTGAGGAGCCGGGCGGCGAGGTCGTCGTCCTCCTCCGACCAGCGACCCCTCCGGATCGTGCCCTTCATCGGCGTCACCGCGACCCGGCCCGACTCGATGCGGAAGAACCGCTCCGGTGACGCGCTCAGCACCCGGTACCGTCCGCAGTCGAACGACGCCGAATGCGCACCGCGCTGGGCCAGCACGAGGTCGCGGTACATCTCCTGGGGATCCCCGGAGAAGGCGGCGCGCAACCGGAACGTGTGACTCACCTGTGTGGCGTCGCCTGCGGAGATGCGCTCGCGGATGACGGCGACGGCCTCGTCGTATTCGAGCCTGCTCAGCTCCGGCTGCCACGGGGACACCTGGTACGGGGAGCCACCGCGGCGAATCGAGAACGGCTCGAGCTGCTCTCTCCGCTCGAAGACCCCGAACCACACGAGAGGCAGATCGGCGAATGGATCCTGCGGAGTCCGATCGCGCACGACGAGGGACTGGTCGAATCCGGGAGCGGCCTCGTACGCAACGTAGCCGGCGACCCAGCGGCCCGCCTCGGCCGCACGCTCGACCTCCCCGAGCGCATCGAGGACTTCGTCGCGCTGCCGTGCGATCACCGTGCGCTCGAGCCCCCGCAACGCGAACGAATGTTCGCTCCCCGGCGTGTGATCGTCGAAGCGGGCACACGGGTTCATCTCTCCGTTCACCCTACAGAGCGGGCACGGATGCGGCCCGGGCGCGCTCGCTCAGGTGGCCGCCGGCTCGAGGATCTCGCCGAGCTCCTCCTCGGTCACGAGCACGGCGCGTGCCTTCGAGCCCTCCGAAGGGCCGACGATGCCCCGCCGCTCCATGATGTCCATGACCCTCCCGGCGCGGGCGAACCCGATACGCAGCTTCCGCTGAAGCATCGACGTCGACCCGAGCTGGGATCGCACGACGAGCTCGATCGCCTGACGGATCACGTCCGGGTCCTCGCCCTCGAACTGGTCGGCGGCTTCGGTCTTCTTCTCCGCCACCTCGAAGACCTCTTTCTCGTGATACATCGCCTCGCGCTGTTGCTTGACCCAGTCGACGACGGCGTGGACCTCGCGCTCGGTGACGAACGCGCCCTGGATCCGCTCCGGCTTGGGGTCGCGGGCGGTGACGACGAGCATGTCGCCCAGCCCGACGAGCTTCTCGGCGCCCGCGGAGTCGATGATGACCCGGGAGTCGGTCTGGGACGCCACCGAGAAGGCGAGCCGGGACGGCACGTTCGCCTTGATGACGCCGGTGATGACGTTGACCGAGGGACGCTGGGTAGCGAGCACGAGGTGGATCCCGACGGCGCGCGCCATCTGAGCGATCCGCACCACGGAGTCCTCGACGGCGCGGCCCGCCACCATCATGAGGTCGTTCAGCTCGTCGACGATGATGACGAGGTGGGGGAACCGGTCGAAGAGCCGCTCGTCGAGCCCGCCGGCGTCGTACTTCTCCCGGTAGCCGGTGATGTCACGCACCCCTGCGTCGGCGACGAGCTCGTAACGCCGGTCCATCTCCTGGACCGCCCACTGCAGCGCGTCCGAAGCCTTCTTCGGGTTGGTGATGACCCTCGTCAGCAGGTGGGGCACCCCGTTGTACTGCCCGAGCTCGACCCGCTTCGGGTCGACGAGGATCATCCGCACCTCCTCGGGCGTCGCCCGCATCAGCAGAGACGTCACGATGGCGTTGATGCACGACGACTTGCCGGCGCCGGTGGCCCCGGCGATGAGGACGTGCGGCAGCTCGTCGAGCTTGAGCATCCGAGCGGCGCCGGAGATGTCCTTGCCCAGGCCGATCCGCATCGGATCCGGGTCGGTGAGGGCCTGCGGGCTGGAGAGGATGTCGCCGAGCGCGACGAGCTCCCGCCTCCGGTTCGGCACCTCGATGCCGATCGCGCTCTTTCCCGGGATCGGGGCGAGGATGCGGACGTCGGCGGATGCGAGCGCGTAGGCGATGTCGTGGGCGAGGGCGGTGACCCGGGACACCTTGACGCCGGGGGCGAGCTCGATCTCGTAACGGGTGACGGTCGGACCGGGGACGATCCTCGTCAGCTGAGCGTCGACGCCGTGCTGATGCAGCGCCGCCTCGAGCTCCGCAGCGGTCTGCTCGAGAACCTTGCGGTTGTGCCCGCCGGCCTCGCGGTGCTCGAGCAGCTCGAGCGGAGGGAGTGCGTACCCGGCGCCGCGACGCTCCGGGTGCGGCGGGGGCGCCGGCTGGGCCGGTCGCGGCTTGCTCGGCGATGTCTTCTTCTCGTTCGTCGGTGGAGCCTGCTTCGCGGGCCGGCGCGGCGCCGGGGCCGCCGACGCCGCCGGTGGAGCGACCACCCGGGGGGCCGGGCGTGCTCGGCGCACCCGGGCCAGGGCACGGGAGAGGCCGGCGGCCATCGTGAGCCACACGTCTCGCAGCGTCGCCTTCGTCACCACGAGCGCGCCCAGCCCGGAAACGGCGAACAGCACCAGGAATGCGCCCCAGAACCCGACGAGGCGCCGCATCGGAAACGAGATGAGCGAGCCGACGACGCCGCCGCGGCGACGCACACGGTCCATCGACTCCGCGAGCGACACGGTCCCGGTGAGCAGGTGGAACAGCGCGAGGGACCCGACGAAGAGGATGGCGAGCCCGATCGCGAGGCGGGCGTAGTCCCGGCGCGGCATCGACCCGATGAGAGCGAGGCCGATGAGGGCTACCGCAGCAGGGACGAAGACCGCCCACAGGCCGAAGAGGAAGCCGAGCGAGCCGTTGCCGATCTGTCCAACGGGCCCGGCGAGGCCGAAGAACCCGAGGGCGAGGATGACGGCGAAGACGAGCAGAGACAGACCCCACAGGTCGTCGGTTTGCCGGCCGAACCGGTCACGGATCCGGCTCCGCCACCCTCGCAGCGCTACGAGGACGCCGGACCTCTTCTTCGTCCCGACCCTTCTCCGCCCTTTGGCCCCGCGGGTCTTCTTCCGCGTTGGCATAGGGAGGCGCACGATACACAGCGCCTCTCCGATGGCAAATGACCACTCCCCGCAGTGTTCGGCACCCCGAGACCGGGCGGGTCCGACGACGGAGAGCTCGCGTCGGCGAGGTGTCGGGATCCCTCACACCTCGATGAGGACGGGGAGGACCACAGGCGTCCGGTCGAGCGTGTCCCGCACTGTCCTGCGAGCCACGTTGCGAACCCGGCGCCGCACGTCGTCGGGATCGATCGGCACGTCGCTGGCTCGTACGGTGTCTCCGACCCTCGCGGCGACATCGGCGTGGAGCGGTCCCGGGTCGTCGGTCACGCCGTGGCTGTCGACGTCGGGCCCGAAGACGACGTCGCCGCTGCTCAGCTCGATGCCGAGCGTCACAATGAGCACGCCGTCGTCGGCGAGGTGCCTCCGATCCCGCAGCACGTCTCCGACGTCGCCGAGCCCGGCACCGTCGAGGTACACATAGCCGGCCGGCAATGCTCCTCGCTCTACCGAGAGAGCGCCCTCGGTGATGACGACACGGTCGCCGTCCTCGCACACGACGACGTCGGGCACGCCGAGCTCGCGAGCGATGGCGGCGTGGGCGGCGAGATGGCGGTACTCGCCGTGCACCGGGACGAACGCCGCCGGCTTCAGCACGCTGAGGAACATCTTGAGCTCGGTCTGGGCGGCGTGACCCGACACGTGCACGGTGGCGTTTCGCCCGTGGCGGACATCGACGCCCTGGCGGAGCAGGTTGTTGATGACGCGCGAGACCTTGGTCTCGTTGCCGGGGATCGGGGTGGCGGAGATGACGACGGTGTCGCCGTCGACGAGTTTGATGCTGCGGTGGGCCCCGGCGGCCATGAGCGACAGGGCCGCGTACGGCTCGCCTTGGCTGCCGGTGCAGATGATGGCGGTATCACCGGCGGGCATGTCGGAGAGGTCCCCGACGTCGGCGACGCGGTCCACGGGGTAGCGGAGTAGCCCGAGCTCGGCGGCGATGGCGGTGTTGCGCAGCATCGAGCGACCCAGGAACGCGAACCGCCGTCCCCCGGCGACGACGGCGTCGACGGCCTGTTGGACACGGTGGATGTGGCTGGCGAAACAGGCGATGATCACCCTGCCCTCGGCGCCGGCGACGATGGCCGACATCGCGTCGCCGACGGTGGCCTCCGAGGGGACGAACCCGGGACGCTCGGCGTTCGTGCTGTCGCCCATGAGCAGCCGCACCCCGCGCCGCCCGAGCGCGGCGAAGGTCGCCAGATCGGTGGGCCGGCCGTCGATCGGCGTCGGGTCGAGCTTGAAGTCTCCGGAATGGACGATGACGCCCTCAGGCGTCTCGAACGCCACCGCCGCCGCCTCCGGGACCGAGTGGGCGACCCGGGCGAAGAAGAAGCGGAACGGGTCCTGCTCGACCCACTCCCCGAACGCGACCGAGCGGAGATCGGCGTCGATGCCGTGGTCCTCGAGGCGGGGCCGTGCCAGTTCGACAGCGAGTGGGCTGCCGTAGACGGGGACCGCGAGCTCGGAGAGGAGGTAGGAGAGCGCCCCGATGTGGTCTTCGTGGCCGTGGGTGATGACGACGCAGGCGAGGTCGTCGCCGCGGGCGACGATCGAGGAGAAGTCGGGGAGGACGAGGTCGACGCCGAGCATGTCCTCTTCGGGGAACATGAGCCCGCAGTCGATCATCGCCAGCGACCCGTCGACCTCGAGCACCGCGCAGTTGCGCCCCACCTCCCCGAGTCCGCCGAGAAACCCGACAGCAACGGTCATGCGTCTTCGGTGGCCTCCAGGGCGTGCTCAACGAGGCGCACCGTCTCCGGCACGGCCGGAACCAGGGGCAGCCTCGGGTCGCCCACCGGACCCCACACCGCGTTCACGGCGGCTTTGACCGGGATCGGGCTCGGCTCGACGAACAGCGCGTCGAACAGCGGCATCAGCGCGTCGTTGACCTTGGCCGCCTCGGCCGTCTCGCCGGAGCGGGCCGCAATCGTCAGCCGGCGAACCTGAGGCCCGGCGAGGTGTGCGGCCACGGAGACGACGCCCGCGCCTCCCGCCTCACAGATCTCACGGGTCATCGAGTCCGAGCCCGAGTACACGGCGAACTCATCGGGAAGCGCCTCGAGGGAGCTCCTCGTGAACTCGATGTCGTCGACGGCGTCTTTGACGGCGACGATCCGCTCGTGGGCGGCGAGGCGGACGAGCGTGTCCACCTCGATGAGCCGCGCCGTACGACCGGGGATGTTGTAGAGCATCACCGGCACCTCGCTGGCGTCGGCGATGGCGGAGAAGTGCCTGTAGAGGCCTTCCTGCGGGGGCCTCGAGTAATACGGGGTCACCGCCATCACAGCATCGCAGCCGACCTCGACGGCGCGCAGGGTGAGCTCGATCGACTCGCGGGTGTCGTACGTGCCGGTGCCCGCGATCACCGTCGCCCTGTCCCCGACGGCGTCGACGGCCGCCTTGAACAGTGCGATCTTCTCCACTTTCGACAGGGTCGGCGACTCCCCCGTCGTGCCCGCGACGACGATGCCGTCGCTGCCGTGGTCGACCAGGTACCGGGTGAGTCTCCAGAACGTGCCGTAGTCCACGGCGCCCTCGTCGTCGAAGGGCGTGATGACGGCGGTCAGGACATCACCGAATGGGAGTTGGTTCATCGTGTCCATCACGACACGACGGTAACAAAATCGAGCGCAACTATCCTGCTTCCCTGAATCCGCCGACCACCTTTGGGCCATGGAACCACGACATCACGTCCGCGACATCTCCGAGAACGAGTTCCCCCAGGCCGTGTTGCAGCGAAGCCGGGAGGTTCCCGTCGTCGTCGACTTCTGGGCCGAGTGGTGCCAGCCGTGCAAAGTGCTGGGGCCACTGCTCGAGAGGGCGGCGGCCGACGCCGGCGGCGCGTTCGAGCTCGTCAAGGTCGATGTCGACCAGAACCAGACGCTGGCTGGGCAGTTCGGCATCCAGTCCATCCCCACCGTCGTCGCATTCCGCGACGGCGCCCCGGTGAGCCAGTTCAGCGGGGCGATCCCGGAGACCGCGCTCGCGAGCTGGCTCGACGAGATTCTCCCGTCTGAGCTCGACGTCGCAGTCGACCGGGGAAGGGACGCCGCGATCTCCGGTGACGTCACCGGAGCCGAGGCGATCTTCCGGTACGTCCTCGACCAGCAGGCGGACCACCAGGAGGCCGGGACGAGCCTGGCGAGCCTGTTGCTGTCCCGCGGCGACACGGAGGAGGCGCTCATCGTCCTCGGCAAGCTGGCACCGTCACCAGAGGTCGACCGGCTGCAGGCCGCAGCCCGGGTCGGGTCGGCGCGCTCGGACGACATCGGTGAGCTCCAGAAGCGGGTCGACGCCGCACCCGACGACGCCGCGGCGAGGATCCGATTGGCCAACGCGCTCGCGGCGCACTCGGAATTCGAGCCCGCCCTCGACCACCTCCTCTACATCGTCCGCACCAGGGGCGAGGGCAAGGAGGAGGCCCGCAAGGCGATGCTCGACATCTTCGGGATCCTCGGCGACGAGCACCCGCTCACATCGACGTACCGGCGCCAGCTGACGAGCGCGCTCTTCTGACGCGGCCTCGCGCCCGCCCGGCGGCACCCCGTCGCCGGTCATCACAGCTAATCGAGACCGAGAAGCGGTTCGAGACCGACCGTCACCGGATCGGGCAGCGCCGCAACGTTGCGAACGGCGACGAGCACACCCGGGATGAACGCCGAGCGATCCGTCGTGTCGTGACGGATCGTCAGCGTCTCACCGGTGCCGCCGAACACGACTTCCTGATGGGCGACGAGGCCGGGCAGGCGGACCGAGTGGATCGGGACGCCGGAGACGGAAGCGCCCCTCGCTCCGGGTACAGATTCGGTCGATTCCACCTCGCGATGCTGGGCGGCGGCGGTGCTGAGGCGCGCCGCGGTCGCCATCGCCGTACCCGAGGGTGCGTCCGCCTTGCGATCGTGGTGGAGTTCGATGACCTCGGCCGCGCCGAAGTGCGGCGCGGCAAGCTCGGAGAGCCGCATCATGACGACGGCGCCCACCGAGAAGTTCGGTACGATCAAACAGTTGGGCGGTCCCGCTCCCCACGCTGCAGTGACGTCGCCGATCGCTCCCTCGTCGAAGCCCGACGTGCCGACGACGGCGTGAATCCCCAGCCGCCGCCAGTGCCCGAGGTTGGCCATGACGACGTCCGGTCGGGTGAACTCCACCACCACGTCTGCCGCAGCGGCCACGTCGGGCGACGCGTCGACGCCGACCCCCGCCACCGTCTCGCCCTCACAGCCCGGGTCGTAACACGCGACCAGATCGAGATCCGGCGCCGCACCCACGGCCTCGGAGACGAGCCGCCCCATCCGTCCCCCGGCTCCGGAGACGGCAACGGTGATCACACCACGAACTCCTCGAGATCGTCGCCGTCGAACGGCCCCACCGCACCGAGGACGTACGGCCCTCCGTAGACGTCGCGGGAGACGGCGATGACGTCGTCGTTGGTGACGGCGTCGATCCTCTCGACGATCTCGTCCACGGAGAGATGCTCGACTCCCGTCAGCTCGTTCCTGCCGAGCCGAGTCATCCGGTTCGACGAGTCCTCCATGGAGAGCGCCAGCGATCCCTGGACATTGCCCTTTGCCCGGGCGATCTCGTCCTCGGTGAGGCCATCGGCCATCAGCTTGTCGAGCTCGGCACGCACCAGCTTCAAGACCTCGGCGGTCTGGGTCGGCGTCGTCCCCACGTACACGGCGGCGGCGCCGGTCTCGAGGAACGGCATCCGGAAGCTGTGGACCGAGTAGGCGAGGCCGCGCTGCTCGCGGATCACACGAAACAGCCGCGACGACATACCGCCACCGAGGACGTGGTCCGCGACGTTGAGAGCCCAGCGCCGCTCATCCGCTCGGGAGATGGCCGGCATCCCGAAGACGAGGTGCGCCTGCTCGGTGTCCCGCCGCCTGAGGTTCACCAGTGGCGCCGGCGCCGGCGGGTCCGGGGCCCGGTCGCTGAACGAGCCGCTCCAGTCCCCCATCCGGTCGTCGATCCTGGCGACGAGCTCGTCGTGGTCCACGCGACCCGCCGCAGCAACGACAACCGACCCCGGGGCGTAGCGGCGGCCCCAGTAGCCGGAGATCGCGTCGCGCGACATCGCCATGATCGAATCCCGGGTGCCGAGGATCGGCGGGGCGAGGGGATGACCCTGCCAGAGCGCGGTCGTGAACAGCTCGTGGGCGACGTCGGTGGGGTCGTCCTCGTTCATGTTGATCTCCTCGAGCACGACGTGGCGCTCCGAGTCGATCTCGTCGGGACGGAATGCCGGGCGTTGCAGCATCTCACTGAGGATCTCGACGGCCACGGGCAAGTCGGCGTCGCGCACCTTCGCCCAATAACACGTGTACTCCTTCGAGGTGAAGGCGTTGTGCCTGGCCCCGATCGCGTCGAACGCCTCGCTGATGTGCTGAGCCGGCATCTCCTCAGAGCCCTTGAAGAGGAGGTGCTCGAGGAAGTGAGAAGCGCCGGCCTCGACCGACTCTTCGTCGCGGCTCCCGGTGTCGACCCACATGCCGATCGCCACCGAGCGCGCGGATGGCATGTCCTGGGAGATGACGCGAAGGCCGTTGTCGAGCGTCGTGAGGTCGTAATGCATGGGCGGATCATAGGAGGGACCCGGAACCGGGGAACGGGACCGCCGACGCCGGTCGGAAACGGTCACTCCGGCTCGGGCGGTCGGCGGAGCCGTTTCGTCACCCCGCGCCGGCGTTTGGCCTCCACCCGCCCTTTCCGCGCCGACCGCGGAGGCGTCGTCTCCCGGCGCGGCGGAGGCTCCGGAGCGAGGGCGTCGCGCAGGATCCCGGCGAGCCGGCGTCTGGCGATCTGACGGTTCCGCCACTGCGAGCGGGACTCGTCCACCGCTACGGCCACGACGCCACCGGCATCGGTTCCGACGACCCGGGACAGCAGCCGGGTGCGGAGCTCGTCGTCGAGTGCGCCGCTGCGGGCGATGTCGAAGCTGAGGACGGCGCGGGTTGCCGACCGGTTGGCGTGCTGGCCGCCGGGTCCGCCCGAGGTCGTGAAGCGCCATGAGAGCTCACCCTCCGGGATGACGAGGTCCTCGGTCACGACGAGATCTCCCACTCGCCCAGCCTACGTTCGCGACCTGCGACGGGGCATCACGTGGCAACATGGGTGGTTCATGCCGAGACGAGACCGATCAGTCCTCAGCGAGATCCTGCCCCCTGAGGAGCGGGCGATCGAGGCCGTCGTGGCCCGCTACCAGCGGGTTGCCCCGGCCGTGACGAGGATCGCCCGTTCGGTGAGCGGGACCGACGACCTCGTCGTGAGACTGGGGTCGCAGGCGGCCGCGTCGCCGGGTGAGATCGTGGTCGACCCCGGCGTGTTCCAGGCGGCGTACGCTCGCTCCGCACCGGTCACCCCGACGGAGGTGGCCCTCACCTCCGCGCTGCACGAGGTCGTCCACCTCGTTGCCACCGACTTCGACGAAAGACGCCCGCTGCCCCGCTCCTGGATCCCGGAGCCGGCAACGGCACCGCCGCGGGACGAGCCGATCCGCGACGCGCTCACCTTGTTCGCCGATGAGTTGGACGGCCCGGAGACGGGACCCGCGGACGACGACCCGCCCGTCTCCGACGACGAGCCGGTCGCCCTCCTCGACGCCCTGGGGCGAGCAGGGGGCGCCGCCGCCGAGGCGCTGTTCCTCGCCCTCGAGGACGCCCGCCAGGAGTGGCGGCACTTCGCGCCGTATCCGGGAGCGCGATCGGTGCTCGGGGACCTCTACCGGGCGTCGGTGCGCGATGCGATGCGCACCTCTCGACCCCTCGGCCAGTTTGCGCTCGCCGCCTTCCTCTTGCTGGGCGCGTACATGGAGCGGACAGAGCTGGAGCGGATGGTGGCGCCGCACGTCGCTGCGGCGCTCGACGACGGCACCGACGTGATCGCGACCGCCCGCTCTTGCGACGACCCCTGGGACGTCGCCGACGCAGCTCTCGTCCTGCTCGCCATCGCAAGACGGCACCGCCTCGTCACCGACGTCGACGAGTCGGACTCGGCGCGAACGAGGTCGGACAAGGAGGAGGCGGACGGGGCCGCGATCGCCGAGAGCGTCGACGCCGTCCGCATCGTGACGCCCCCTCTCGCCAGCGTCGAGTCCTACGAGCAGACTCGCGACGCCGCCCAGGCCGTTTCCGCGGAGGACGGCCGAGCCGGCGAGGCCGACCAGGCTGGCGATCCCGCTACCGACCAGCTGGTGCGAGTCAGCGAGGCCCCGACGGTCTACCTCCCCACCGGACAGGGCGGCAAGCTCGTCGTCTCAGGGTTCCCCGACGTGTTCCGCGCCTTCGGAGGCGACGGACTACGGCTCATCGACGAAGCGGCCCGCCGCTGGGGTGTCGCCCAACGCAGCGTGAGCGGTGAGCTGTACCCGCTCTTCCTGGCGAATCAGCGGAGGGGGCTCCGCTCCGGGTACGACGCCGGGGACATCTCACCGTACGCGGCGCTGCTGTTGGGAGGCGGCCTGTACGAGCGCATGTTCGAGCGGCGCGACCTGCCCACCCGGCGTTCGTATGCGGTGAGCCTGCTCGTAGACGGGTCCGCGAGCATGCTGCAACCCCGGCCGGCGGGCGGGTCCCGGAAGTCGCCCTGGGCACTCGCCGCCGCGACGCTGGGGGCGTGGACGCTGGCCGGGCTCTGCGACGAGCTCCAGATCGACTTCGAAGTCGCCATGTTCAACCGCTCGTTCGCCGCGATGACCGACGACACCGAGGCGACGTATCGCGACCGGCGGCACCGGGCAACCGGGGCGTTGCGTCGCGCCCAGGGCGGCGCCGCCGAGCGGCTGACCCGCACGGTGAACCACTACGTCGTCAAGAGCTTCGACGACCGCTGGCGACGGGTCGAAGACGTCATGGCGGGGCTGTTCTTCACCGCCGCCTCGCCTGCCGAAGCCGCCCGCCGCGCCCGGCTCGAGCCCGACTCGGCTCCGCCGGTGGCGATGTTCGACAAAGCCGCCAACGTGGACGAGTACAACGTCTCGTACGCCACGAACCGCCTCGGCGGGCGCAACGTGTCGACCCGGATCCTCGTCGTCCTCGCCGACGGAATGACCCGGGGATCGGTGCGGTCCCTCGGGGCCGCCGTCGAGGCCGCCGAGCAGGCGGGAACGGTCGTGCTCGGGATCGGCATCGGGGACGAGACGGTGCAAGCGGCCTACGACCGAAACCAGGTGGTGGAACGGCCCGACGAGCTCGCCGCGGCAATGGTCGACGGTGTTCGGTCGACCCTGTACCGGACCATCGCCGTGATGGGCGGCGACACCTGGTGGGCCCACGGCAGCGAGCGAGTCCTCTACGATCTTCCGACCGCAAGGAGTGGCCATGGCTGAAACCGTCACCTTCGAGGACCCGACCGGAGAGGGTAAGCCGATCGCGCTCGAGGCCGTCGACCTGCCCGACGGCCTCGCCGATCTCGAGCAGCGAGCCGCTCACATTCCCGAGCCGGATCCCTACTACATCGATCTCGGCATGTTGTACCGCATCGCCCAGATCGAACACGTGCGCCGCGAGCACTTCGCCGACACCCCACTCCACCTCGCGCTCCGCGGCCACATGGGCACCGGCAAGGACCACGACCTCGAGCAGTTCGCCGCCATGATGCGCATGCCCCATTACCGGATCCCGCTGACCGGCGAGGTGCGCGACATCACGCTGATCGGCTCGGTCAAGCTCCACGGCGACGGCAAGGGCGGCACCGAGAGCCGCTGGGAGGACGGCGACATCACGAGGGCGCTGCGAGGGCCGGCGCTCATCAACCTCAGCGAGCTGAACGCGGCGGGGGCAGAGACGCTGTTCGCGCTCCACGGCCTCCTCGACCGCCATCGCGCTCTCGAGCTCCCCACCGGCGAGATCATCCGGCTGCGCGACGACGTGAGGATCTACGGGACGCTCAACCCCACCGACCTCAGGGACTACGCCGGCACTCAGACCCTCAACAAGGCCTTCGCCGACCGCTGGATCATCTGGGAAAAGGACTTCCCTGGCGAGGACGACCTCATCGCGATGCTCGAGCGGCGCCACCCGGCACTGAAGAAGCCGTTCGTCGATCTCATCGCCAAGCTCGCCGTCGAGGTCAACGCCTCGTTCGCCTCGAAGGACGCGCGAACACGGGTCGAGACGCCGATGAGCCTGCGCACCGTCCTCGAGCGCGTCCCGGCGGGGCTGCGAGTCCACGACGAGCACGCCGACCCGCTGCGGCGGGCCTGGGACGAGTTCGTCCTTCCACACATCGACGAGTTCGATCGGGACCACTACGACACGGTGTGGGCCGCCGTCGTCCGTACCGGCCCCGGAGGCCCCGCCTACTCCTGACCCCGTTCGGGCCGGTCCCTCCCCAGCGTCACCTCAGCTCGGGCGGGAGCGCGGCGACGTATGGCAGCGTCCGGTAACGCTCGGCGAAGTCGAGCCCGTAGCCGACGACCCACACATCGGGAATCGTGAACCCGACGTAGTCGAGCTCGACGTCCTCCTCGGTGCGATCCGGCTTGTGGAGGAGCGTGCATGTTCGCAGGGTCGCCGGCTGCCGGGCGGAGAACGCCCTGCGCAGATAGGCGAGGGTGTGCCCCGTGTCGACGATGTCCTCGACGATGAGGACGTGTTCTCCGGCGAGGTCGTGGCGGACGTCCATGAGGAGACGGACCGACCCTCCGGCCTCCTCGGAGGCGCGGTCCCCATAGCTGGATACCGCGATGAACTCGATCCGGCGTGCGATCGTCAGCCTGCGCGCCAGGTCCGAGAGGAAGATGAACGAGCCCTTCAGCACGCCGACGAGGACGAGCTCGTCGATGCCGGAGTAGTCGCGATCGATCTCGGCGGCGAGCTGGTCGACTCGATCGATGATCGTCGCCTCGCTCAGCAGTGGGGGCGGAGGTGTGGTCACGGAGTCGACGCTACCCGTCTCTCTCGACTTGGGGAACGCCGGTGGTGGGGGCCCGGCCGATGCCGGCGACGGCCACCGCCTCGAGCAGCGTCGCGGCGACGGGAACGCCGGCAGCCGAGAGCTCGCGCCGGTGATGGGAGCCGGAGTCGAAGAGCACACAGGCGACGCCGTTGGCGCCCGCCGCCGCCGCGTC
>CAMYMC010000028.1:38129-90000 GCA_947259365.1 uncultured Acidimicrobiaceae bacterium
GACGACGACCGGCGATGACGGCCCGGCGGCGGCGGCGAGCGCGTCGAGATGCGCTTCGAGGAGCCGGGCCTTCGGCTCCCCGGCACCGGCGCGGTTGCCGTCGATGCGAACCATGTAGTCGGCGACGCCGAGGCGGGTCACGGCGGGGACGAGCTCGTCGTGCCACCACATCGACAGGATCGATTGCGTCCCTCCCCGCTCATGCACCTCGTCGAGCGCGTCACACGCGTCGCGAGCGAGGTCGATCCGATCGATGCGGCTCCGGTAGGCGGCGTGAAATGTCTCGTCGATCGCCAACCACTCGTCGTCGGCGACGCCGCGCCCGAGGAGGCGCTCGTAGAACGTCCTGACCGGGCGGGTGTAATGATCGCGATAGCCCTCGACGGTGATCGGGGGCGCAGCGAGGAGCCGCAGCGACGTGTTGACCGCCTCGACGACCACGTCGAGGTCGTCGAAGAGAGTCCCGTTCCAGTCCCAGACGATGTGCGTCACGCGGTGCCGACAGCGTACCCGCACCCAAACCGCCCAAACGGAGGTACCCTTTGTCCTCCCCCCCACCAGGAGCCTCGGTTGGGCAGCTACCGGCTCGGAGATGACGACCTCGACGCGCGATTGAGCGCGCTCGTGCGCGACGCCGTCGACGGACACGGCGACCACGACCACGACGAGGAGCTCGTCGCCGAGATGCTCGTGAGCGGGCTCAAGCTGCTGCGCGACGACACCGACCGCGGCGATCTCAAGCTCGTCAACAGCGCGCTCAAGGAGATGCGGTACTCCTTCCTCGTCTTCGCGAAGTACAGGGCCATCCCGAAGGTGACGATCTACGGATCGGCGCGCACGCCTCCCGGCCATCCCAACTACCTGCTCGCCAGCGAGTTCGCCTCGGCGATGGCGGACCGGCACGGATGGATGGTCATCACGGGAGCCGGGCCCGGGATCATGGAGGCGGGCAACCGAGGAGCCGGCAACGAGTACGGGTTCGGCGTCAACATCCGCCTCCCCTTCGAGGCCGAGGCGAACGAATACGTCGATGAGAGCCGGCTCATCAACTTCAAGTACTTCTTCACTCGCAAGCTCATCTTCGTCAAGGAGTCGGACGCGTTCGCGCTGTTCCCCGGCGGCTTCGGCACCCAGGACGAGACGTTCGAGCTCCTCACCCTCATCCAGACGGGCAAGTCCGACATGCACCCGGTGGTCCTCCTCGAGGCTCCCGGCACCGGTTATTGGGATCACTGGCTCGAGCTCATCGGAACCCTCGAGAAACAGGGCATGATCTCGCCCGACGACCGCAGCCTCTTCTTCCACACCACCGACATCGGGGAGGCGTGCGACGAGATCCTCGGGTTCTACCGGAATTACCACTCGCAGCGCTACGTCGACGGCAACCTCGTGCTCCGGCTCCGGCACCGGCCCGCGAACGAGCTCATGTCGAGGATCAACGACGAGTTCGCCGACATCCTCGCCTCGGGAACGTTCACCCGCATCGGGACGACTCCGGCGGAGATGGCCGACGGCGACAACGTCGACCTCCCCCGGATCTGCTTCACGTTCAACCGGCGCCACCACGGCAGGCTCCGCCAGCTCATCGACGTTCTCAATGAGTCGGCGCCGCAGAACGCCGCCTCCGCATGACGGTAGAATTTCGCGCCCATGCGGGAGATCCTCTCTGACCTGGTAGCTGAGCAGCAGGCACTGGACCAGTTCCTCCAGAGCATCTCCGAGCGCGACTGGCGCCGGAAGACACCGGCTCCGGGCTGGTCGATCCTCGACACGGTGAGCCATCTCGCGTACACCGAGACCTTCGGCGCCGAGGCGATCGCCAAGGGCCAGGCCTTCGTCGACGCCGCGGCCATCACCGACATCGACGAGTGGACCGAGCGCGGGGTGCGCCAGGGCCGGGGGAAGCGCTACCAGGAGATCATCGAGTGGTGGCGCAACGGCCGGGCGAGCGTCGTCGACGCCCTCTCCCGGATGGACGCGACGGATCGCATCGCCTGGGTGGTCAACTCGATGAGCGCCAAGGCGTTCGCCACGATTCGACTCATGGAGACCTGGGCGCACGGTCTCGACATCAAGACGGCGATGGCGGACAAGATCCGGCCACCCGCCGACGGCGAAGAGGATCCCCACGCCGACACGCCCCGGCTTCGTCACGTTGCCTGGCTCGCCCATCGCATGCTGCCCTACGCGTTCGCCGAGGCGGGAGAGGAGTTCCCCGAGGGTGGCATCCGCGTCGAGCTCATGGGGCCGAAGTACGCGAGGTGGGTGTACGGGCCACCGGACGCGGGGGACGTGATCAAGGGCGCCGCCGGGGATTGGTGCCGCGTCGCCGTCCGCCGTCTCGACGCCGCCGACACGAGCCTCAAGGCCATCGGAGACGCCGCGGAGACCGCGCTCCAGATCGTTCGCGCCTACTGAGGATGGCACTCCCCCGCCTGATCGGGATGGTGCATCTCGGTCCGCTTCCCGGCTCGCCACGCTACCGGGGAGATCTCGATGCGGTGACGACGAGCGCCGTTGCCGACGCCCAGACCCTGGAGGCGGCGGGGTTCGACGCCGCCCTCGTCGAGAACTTCGGCGACGCCCCGTTCTTCGCCGACGACGTCCCCAAGTCGACCGTCGCCGCGATGACGTACGCCGTCGCCGCCGTTGCCGGCGCGGTGACGCTCCCCCTCGGTGTCAACGTGCTCCGCAACGATGCCATCGCCGCCCTCGCCGTCGCCGCAACGACCGGGGCCGGCTTCGTCCGCGTCAACGTCCTCACCGGGACGATGTACACGGACCAGGGTCCCATCGTTGGTCGCGCCGCCGAGGTGGCGAGGGCGCGGACGGCCCTCGGGGTGGACGTTGCGATCCTCGCCGACGTCTTCGTCAAGCATGCGACCCCACCGGCGGGCCTCACGCTCGCCGAGGCGACGCGGGACACCCTCGAGCGCGGCGGGGCCGATGCCGTCGTCGTCTCCGGGTCGGGCACCGGCCGCCGCCCCACGATGGCGACGGTGCGTGCCGCATGCACGGCGGCAAACGACGAACCCGTGTACGTTGGGTCAGGCGCTACCGCGGCGACGATCCAGAGGTACCTGGGCGTCGCCTACGGCGCGATCGTCGGCACATCCATCAAGCGAGGCGGCGTGGCCGTCAAGCCCGTCGACTTGAAACGAGCCCGCGCCGTCTCCGAGGCGGCCTCGACCCGCCGGAGGGACCCATGACCTCGTTCGTGTACCAGCCGGCCGCGACCCACCTGGTCCGGCTGCCGTTCGAATCCGACCTCTACGACGAGATCACCGCCTACGCCAGGGATCACGACATCCGGGCCGCCTCGGTCACCTGTCTCGGCGCGGTGCGGCGGGCCTCGCTCCGCTACTACGACCAGGACGGGCGGGACTACCGCGACTTCAGCCTGGAACGACATCTCGAGGTCGTCGCCAGCGTGGGCAACATCAGCCTCCTCGACGGGGAGCCGTTTCTCCACCTCCACATGGCGCTCGCCGACGAGGACGGCCGCGCGTTCGGCGGGCACGTCAACCAGGGCACGACCGTGTTCGCCCTCGAGGTCACGATCTTCGAGCTGGACGGCGAGCCACCGGAGCGAGCGCACGACTCGTGCACCGGCCTCACGCTGTGGGGAGGCACCGTCGAGGACTGCTGAGGGACGACGAGGACCCCCGGCGCAGCCCGGCCGCCGGCTGTGGCCGCTACTTCGTCACGTCGAAACCCGACTTGAGGAGCAGCCTCAAGAACGCCGGCGCCGGCTCCTTGAACTGGATGGGCCGGAACGCGTCCTCGTGCTCCGAGAAGACCTCGAGCAGCTTCGTGATGACGTGGGAATGGCTGATCGTCGTGAGGTTGTTGACTTTGGACCTCCCGAACGCGACGAGCCGCGTCCGCACCGAGCCGCCCCCGCGTCCCTTCGCCGTGTGGATCTCGTCACGCTGGAGGCCGTCGATGACGCCGAGCAGCGAATCGTCGTACAACCACTCCAGGCGGCGCAGCATGGAGTGGAGCACCGCGTGGTCCTTGAGTGCGGGGTTGAGCTCGGCCGGGCCCTGTTTCACCTCGCCGATGATGACGTCGACGCAGTCGTCCTCGAGACCGAGCACGGGGTCGTCGATGACGAGCGCCTCGCAATCGCGATGGCCGTGAGGGTCGCCGATGTACACGGCGCCGGGAAACCGGACCGCCATGACGTCGACATCGGTCAGCGTCGTGTACCGGCCCCTGTCGTCCCGCCGCTGCACCTCGACCTCGCTCAGCGTCAGGTACCCGGTGAGACGGAGGTAGTTCTCGACGAGGTTGACTGCGATGTCCATCGACCGCCTCCGGTCAAGCTGCTGTCGTCGTCAACGCCGCGACGTCGCGACTCCTTCCCCGCTCAGCCGACGAGCTCACTCATCATCCGGAGCAGGTCGGGGGGGCCCTGGACGAGCAGCGTCGTGACGACCGACTCCTCCCACATCGCCAGCTCGTCGCGGATCTTGTCCGGAGAGCCGATGAGCGCCATGTTCTCGACCATCGACGTCGGGACCGCGGCGGCCGCCGCCTGCTTGTCTCCTCCGAGGTAGAGATCCTGGATGTGGTCGCACTCCGCGTCGTAGCCCATCCGCACGAAGACGTCCTTGTGGAAGTTGCGGTCCCGAGACCCCATACCCCCGATGTAGAGGGCGAGCATCGGCCGCAGCATGTCTGCGGCCGCCTCCACGTCGGGATTGGGTATGACCGGAACGAAGGCCGCGATGTCGAACTCGTCCCAGTTCGAGCGGGCTCCCGCCCGGTCGAACCCCTCTTGGAGGGCGCCGCGGTAGAACGCGTCGTCCTTGGGAGCGAAGAACAGCGGGAGCCAGCCGTCGCAGATCTCGGCGGCGAGGGCGACGTTCTTGGGGCCTTCGGCACCGAGGTAGATGGGCAGGTCGGCGCGGTAGGGGTGAATCGAGCTCTTGAGCGCCTTGCCGAGTCCGGAGCCCCCCGGACGCGGCAGCTGATAGAACTCCCCCTCGTACGACACCGGCTCCTCACGGGCGATGATGCGCCGGACGATGTCGACGTACTCCCGGGTCCGGGCCAGCGGCTTCGTGTACGGCTGTCCGTACCAACCCTCGACGACCTGGGGACCGCTCACCCCGAGCCCGAGCTGGACCCTGCCCCCCGAGAGGTGATCGAGGGTCATCGCCGCCATCGCCGTTGCCGCCGGGGTCCTGGCGAACATCTGCACGATGCCGGTACCGAGGCCGATCGAGTCGGTATGCGACCCCCACCACGCGAGCGGGACGAGCGCATCGGACCCGTAGGCCTCCGCCGTCCACACCGACGTGTAGCCGAGCTCCTCGGCTTCCAGGATCTGGTCGAGCATCCCGGGGGGTGGGCCCGCAGCCCAGTAGCCGACGAACACCCCGAGCTTCATTGCACCGACCTCCTCGTCCGACCGTCGCCGTGACCGTACCCGCACTTGGGGTGCGGCGCACGCCGAAACGCCCGCCAGGAGCGGCCGTGCGCCGTCTTACGCGCGCTTATCGCGGGTAAGACGATTTTGTGATTCTCACGCGGCTGACGCCGGCCGGGAACGACGTCGCACCCACCGGTTACTGTGCACCGATGGCGCTGGAGCGGTTCACCGGGGCGACGCGGGCGTGGTTCGAGTCGAGCTTCGCCGCACCGACCCCGGCCCAGGAGGGCGGCTGGAAGGCGATCGCATCGGGCGCTCACACCCTCGTCCACGCGCCCACCGGGTCCGGCAAGACGCTCGCTGCGTTCTTGTGGGCGCTGGACCGGCTCTCGACCGAGCCCCCACCGCCGGAGCGTCGGCGTTGCCGGGTCGTCTACGTCTCGCCGATGAAGGCGCTCGCGTACGACATCGAGCGCAACCTCAGAGCTCCGCTCGCCGGGATCCGGCGCGCCGCCGGGCTCCTCGGGCTCGAGCCCCCATCGCTGACGACGGCGATGCGAACCGGAGACACCCCGTCGGCGGAGCGTCAGGCGATGCTGCGCCACCCCCCCGACATCGTCATCACGACCCCCGAGTCGTTGTACCTCATGCTCACCTCCCAGGCCAAGGAAGTGCTGCGGCCGGTGCGGTGGGTCATCGTCGACGAGATCCACGCCGTCGCCGGGTCGAAGCGGGGATCACACCTCAGCTTGTCGCTCGAGCGACTCACCCACATCGCCGACGCACCACCGCAACGCATCGGCCTGTCCGCGACCCAGCGCCCGCTCGCCGACATCGCCGCGTTCCTCGGAGGCGGTGAGGGGAGCCCGACGCCGTGGTCGCCGCGACCGGTCACCGTCGTCGACGCCCCGAGGGAGAAGACACTCGACATCGAGATCGTCGTGCCGGTCGAAGACATGGTCCGGCCGGAGGAGACTCCTCCCGGCGCCGGGGACTCCGGCCCCGACGGGTCCTCCGCGCCGGCCCGCCGCTCCATCTGGCCTGCGATGTACCCGCGGCTCCTCGAGCTCGTTCTCGCCCATCGCTCCACGCTGTTGTTCGTCAACAGCAGATCGCTTGCGGAACGGCTCGCCGCCGAGTTGAACCGTCTCGCCGGAGAGGAGCTCGTCCGCTCCCACCACGGCTCCGTGTCACGCGAGCAGCGGGTCGAGATCGAGAGCCGTCTCAAGCGCGGCGAGCTACGCGGCGTCGTCGCCACCTCGACGCTCGAGCTCGGGATCGACATGGCGGCGATCGACCTCGTCCTCCTCGTGGAGTCGCCGAACTCGGTTTCGAGCGGCCTGCAGCGGGTGGGCCGAGCAGGCCACCAGGTCGGCGCTCCCAGCGTCGCCAGGGTGTTCCCCAAGCACAGGGGCGATCTCCTGGAGACGGCAGTCGTCGTCGAGCGGATGCACGAAGGGGCGATCGAGCCGACGAGGATCCCGAAGAACCCGCTCGACGTCCTCGCCCAGCAGATCGTGGCGATGGTCGTCGAGGAACCACGCTCGAGCACGGAGCTGTTCGCCCTCGTGCGCGGCGCCGCCCCCTACCGGGACCTCTCCAGGGCGTCGTTCGACGCGGTGCTCGACATGTTGAGCGGGCGATACCCGTCCGACGAGTTCGCCGAGCTGCGGCCCCGGATCGTGTGGGACCGCGTCGAGGACCGGATCGAGCCGCGAGCCAACGCCAGGATGCTGGCGGTGACGAACTCGGGGACGATCCCGGACCGGGGCCTCTACACGGTCACCCTTCCCGAAGGCGGCAAGGTCGGCGAGCTCGACGAGGAGATGGTCTACGAGTCGCGACCCGGGGACGTGTTCGTCCTCGGGTCGAGCTCGTGGCGGATCTCCGAGATCACCCACGACCGCGTCGTCGTGACCCCCGCCCCCGCAGAGACCGCAGCCCGGATGCCGTTCTGGCACGGGGACGGACCCGGTCGCCCCCTCGAGCTGGGGAGAGCTGTCGGCGCCTTCGTGCGCGAGATCGGAGCTCTGCCCCCCGCCGCGGCTGCCGGCGTGCTGCGCACCGACTACCGCCTCGACGAGTGGGCGGCGACCAACCTCGCCGGCTTCTTCGCCGAGGAGATCGAACACACCGGGATCCTCCCCACCGACCGGACCATCGTGGTGCAGCAGTTCCGCGACGAGATCGGCGACTGGCGCATCGTGGTGCTGAGCCCGTTCGGGGCGCGCATCCATGCACCGTGGGCACTCGCCGCCCGCCGCCGATTCCGCGACCGGCACGGCAGCGAGGTCGACGTCATCTGGTCGGACGACGGAATCGTGTTCCGCTTTCCCGACGTCGACGAGCCTCCGCCCGTCGAGCCGGTCCTCGTCGAGGCCGAGGACCTGGAGGAGCTCGTCCTCGAGGAGGTCGGCGACACCGCGCTGTTCGCATCACGGTTCCGCGAGGCGGCGGCGCGGGCACTCCTGTTGCCGAGGCGGCGCCCGGGAAGCCGCACGCCGCTGTGGCTGCAGCGCCGGAAGGCGGCGAACCTGCTCGAGGTGGCCAGAAGGTTCGGTTCCTTCCCCGTCGTGCTCGAGACCTACCGCGAGGTGCTCCAGGACTACTTCGACCTGCCGGCCCTCCAGGAGGTCCTCACCGACGTCGCCGCCAGGCGGATCCGGGTGTCGCACGTCTCGCTCGACGGGCCCAGCCCGTTCGCGACGTCGCTCATGTTCGACTTCATCGCGTCGTTCATGTACGAGTACGACGCGCCGGTCGCCGAGAAACGGGCTGCGGCGCTCACCCTCGATCGCGCCCTCCTGCGTGAGCTGCTCGGTGATCCCCAGTTCCGAGATCTGCTCGACGCCGAGGTCGTCGATCAGGTCGAACTCGAGCTCCAGCACCTCGCCGAAGACCGCCGGGCGGGCTCGGCCGAGCGGCTCCACGACATCCTGCGGGACGTCGGGCCCCTCGATCGGGAGGGGCTCGCGGCCAGGGCCGTCACCGACGATTTCGGGGGGTGGGTCGACGCGTTGATCGACGATCGCCGCGCTGTCCGAGTCAGGGTCGGCGGGCGCACGATGCTCGCCGCCGTCGAGGACGTGGCGAGGCTCCGGGATGCGCTCGGCATCGTTCCTCCTCGCGGCATCGCCGGCGTCTTCCTCGAACCGGTCGCCGATCCGCTCGGAGACGTCGTCGGCCGCTACGCCCGGACCCACGGGCCCTTCTCGGCCGACGAGGCCGCCGCCGCGCTCGGTCTGCCGCCGGCTGCGGTCCTCGAGGTCCTGGCCAGGCTGGAGTCCGAGGGCCGGGTTGCTCCAGGGGCCTACCGGCCCGGCGGCGCCGGTCACGAGTGGGTCGACATCGAAGTGCTGCGACGGCTTCGTCGCCGGTCCCTCGCCGTGCTCCGCCGCGACGTCGAGGCCGTGACGCCGGACGTCTTCGCCGGGTTCCTGCCGGGTTGGCACGGCGTTGGCGAGACGACGGCGAGACAGGACCGGATCACCGAGATCGTGCGGCAGCTGCAGGGGAGACCGATGCCGGCGAGCGCCCTCGAGACGGCGATCCTCCCGGCGCGGATGGCCTACGAGCCGGCCCATCTCGATGCCCTGCTCGCCTCCGGCGACGTCGTGTGGACCGGCCGCGGCGCCATCGCCTCGTCGGACGGCCGGGTGGCGCTCTACTTCAGGGACCAGGTTCCGCTGCTCCACGTTCCCGGCCCCGACGATCCGCCATCCGGCGAGATCCAAGAGCGCCTGCGCGACCACCTCGCCAACCGGGGAGCATCGTTCTTCCGCGATCTCTACGCGGCAGCCGGGGGAGGAGACCCCGACGCGGTGGTCGACGCGCTGTGGGATCTCGTGTGGTCGGGCGAGGTCACGAACGACACACTGGCTCCACTGCGAGCGTTTCTGTGGGGCCGAGCGAAACGGCGCGGGGCGAGGAGGGCCCACCTCCCCAGCTCTGCCCCTCCCGCAGGCAGCGGTCGGTGGTACCTCGTCGCCGACCTCCTCGACCACGGCGCCCCGCCGCCGCCCGAGGAGGTCGCCGCCGCCCGCGCCGAGCAGATGCTGGAGCGTCACGGGATCGTCGTCCGCGACGCCATCCTCGCCGAGGGGCTCCCCGGCGGGTTCTCCGGCATCTACCCGGTGCTCGCCGCGATGGAGGACGCCGGGAGGGTGAGGCGCGGCTACTTCATCGAAGGCCTCGGCGGTGCCCAGTTCGCCCTGCCCGGGGCCGTGGACCGCCTGCGGGCGGGTGAGCACGACCGGGTGACGATCCTCAGCGCCGTCGATCCCGCCAACGCGTACGGCGACGCCCTGGCATGGCCGGCCCACGATGCGGGCTCCCCCCGCCGCCGCAGCGGGACCCACGTCCTCCTCTCCGGAGGCCGCCTCGTCGCCTACGTCGAGAAGGGTGGCCGCACCGTGCTGAGATTCGACGATGACGACGACGGCCCGCTCGCCGCGGCCCTCGCCGAGCTCGCCTCACGCAGGCCGCGGGGGGTGACCATCGAGAGGGTCGATGGCGGTCCGGTCCTCGGCACTCCGTTCGCCGCGGCGCTCGAGGCCGAGGGATTCGTCGTCGGCTACAAGGGCATGACGTACCGAAGAGGCCGAGGAGCCGCCCGTGCCCGAAGGTGACACGATCCGTGCACTCGCCGGGAGGCTCTCTCCTCGCCTCACCGGTGCCACGGTCACGCTCCTCACCGGGACCCATCGCGCTGTCTCCGGCGAGGGGCTCCGGGTGAAGGGTCGGCGCATCGTCGCGGTCCGCTCCGCCGGTAAGCACCTCCTCGTCGAGTTCGACAACGGCTGGACGCTGCGGACCCACCTCGGGATGACCGGCTCATGGAGGGTCTACCGCCCAGGCCAGCGATGGCGCGAGGATCCGGCGCGGGCTCGGGTCGTTCTCGAAACGCCCGGAGTGGTTGCGGTGTGCTTCTCCGCTCCCACGATCCAGTTCGGCCCCCACGACCGGATCGCAGCCGCCATCGACCACCTCGGACCGGACCTCGCCGATCCACCGGCCATCGTCGATGGCGTCGTCATCGCCGACATCGTCTCCAGGGCCCGTCGATCCAACGCGGCGACGGCATCCGATCTCGTCCTCGACCAGTCCACGATGGCCGGTGTGGGGAACGCCGTGAGCGCGGAGTGCTTGTTTCTCGAACGCGTCTCCCCCCACGTTCCGGCGTCGTCGCTCGACGACGACACGATTCGCCGGCTGGCGCGGCGGGCGAACCGGCTGCTCGCCGCCAACGCTCGTCCGGGCGTGAGGACGACGACGGGTCACAGGACCCGGGGGCACCGCCACTGGGTCTACGGCCGGAAGGGGCGACCCTGCCGCCGGTGTCGGAGTACGATCCTCGCGGCTCCGACGGGGAGCTCAGACCGGATTGCATACTGGTGCCCGTCGTGCCAGCCGTCCCGGGAGGAGGCGTGAGCCCGACTGTCGACGAAGCGCTCGCCGAGCTTCGCTCCATCGCCGCGCGGCTCGACAGCCTCACCGACGACGACCCGCGCCGCGCCGACCTCGAGGCGAGGCGGGAGGAGCTGCGGGTGGCCGCCCAGCGGGCCGCGGACGAGGCCCGCAACCCGGTGGGGTTGCGTCGGGAGCTCGAGACGCTCGAGCGCAGGCTCGTCGAGCTCGACCGGGAACAGATCAAACCGGCGTGGGTCGAGGGGCGGCGCTGGATCAACGATGCTTCGGCGTACGCACGCCACCTCAACAAGCGGATCGCTCGCTCCTCCGAGCAGGACCGCGCCGCCATCGAGGCGAGGATCGCGCAGCTGCGGGCCGTCGTCGGACGCGACGGGGCGGATCAGCCGGACGAATCCTGACCCTGATCCAGACCTTCGCCGCCGAGCCTCCGCAAGACGTCGAATGGGAAGATGCCGGTCCCGTGGCCGTCCGGGCTGAACACGAACCCGAGCGCGTACCCACCGACGAGGCGGGTGTCGGTGATCGTGACCTCGATGGGGCCGGCGAGGAGGGCCTCAATCCGAGCCCTGCCGTCGGGTTCGCGGCACGTCGCGCAAGGACAGGCGGCGCGCAGCTCGGGGGCGGCGATGGCGGTGATGGCGTCGTCGTCCCAGGTGATGATCACCCGGGCCCCGTCCTCGACCTCGATGCGCTCAGGGACGTCCACGGCGATGAGGGTACCGGTGCCTCACGGCGAGGACGTCACTTCCAGATCCGTCGTCCGCGCAAGCCCGCACCGTGAGCACGCCGTACATCCACGTGCTGCCGGGTCATCCCGACTTCCTCGACCTCGACTGGAGCGTGCCCATCGACGAATGGGCAGGTGACCGAACCGTGGACCTGCCGACCGGACTGCACCGCCACCCGGTCCGCTTCGTCGCTTACGGCGAGCACATCTACGTCATCAAAGAGCTCCCGCTCCGGCTCGCCCATCACGAGTACACCGTGCTGCGTGCGCTCGACCAGAGAGCGGCACCGGTGGCGCCACCCGTCGGCGTCGTCGAGCGGAGGTGGCTCAGCCCCGACGTCGAGGGCGCCGGAGCCGTCATCACCCAGTACGCGCCATTCACCTTCACGTATCGAGAGCTCGTCGGAGAGCACGGATTCGGCGAGCGCCGCGCGCAGATGCTCGACGCATTTGCCGGACTCCTCGTCGAGTTGCACATCGCGGGGTGCTTCTGGGGAGACTGCTCCCTCTCGAACGTGCTCTATCGCTACGACGCGGACGCGATCCGGGCGTTGATGATCGATGCCGAGACCGCGGAGCTTCACGAGGCTCTTTCGGAGGGACAGCGCCACCACGACCTCGAGATCATGATCTTCAACGTGGCGGGGGGCATGGCCGACATCGCCGCCGCCCGCGGTGCGGACCTCGACGACGCAGACGTGGCCCTCGGCGAGGACATTGCGTCGCGCTATCGCTCGCTGTGGCGGGAGCTGACCGCGGAGCCCTCGATCGGGCCCGACGAGCGATACCGGATCCACGAGCGCGTAGAACGCCTCAACGCGCTCGGCTTCGACGTCGCCGACGTCGAGCTGGTGCCCGCCGTCGACGGTACCGGAGTCCTCCGGGTTCGCGTCACCGTCGCCGGTCGCTCCTATCACGCGAACCGCCTGAGGGAGTTGACCCGCATCGAGGCGGCCGAGAACCAGGCGCGCCAGATCCTCGCCGACCTGCACCATCACGAGGCACGCCACGGCGCGACGACGCCGACCGCCAAGGCCCTCGGCGCCATCCGGTGGCGCGTCGACGTCTTCGAGCCCCTTCTCGCCACGATCGACGGCGACCTCGCCGCGGGGCGCGACCCGGTGCAGGGCTACTGCGACTTCCTCCACCACCGGTACCTGCGGTCCGCGGAGCTGGGTCGGGACGTGCCGAACGAGGAGGCGTACGAGAGCTGGAAGAGCGCCGGGTTCGCCGGACGCGACCCCGTGTGAGGCGGCGCCGTCAGGCGCCGAGGCTGGTCGCGGCTGCGGCGCCGGTGACCCCGCCGTCGACGGGGAGGATCACGCCGGTGATCCAGGACGCGGCGTCTGAGGCGAGGAACACGATCGCCCGGGCCACGTCCTCAGGCTCCCCGATCCTCCCCAGCGGATGCGTGGCTCCCACCTGTTCCTCGATCCCTTCCCACAACGCCCTCGCCAGGTGGGTGCGCACGACCGACGGCGCGACGGCGTTCACCCGCACCCCGGGGGCGAACTCGTGGGCGAGCTGCCGGGTGGTGTGGACCACGGCCGCCTTCGAGATGTTGTACGCCCCGATGAAGGGCCCGGGCCGGAGACCGCCGACGGAGGCGACGTTGACGATCGAGCCTCCGTGCCGGGACATGTAGCCGCCCCAGCACGCTCGCGCCCACAACAGCGGCCCGAGCTGGTTCACCGCCCACGTCTTCTCCACCGCGCCGAGGTCGACGTCGGCGAGCGAACCCGCCGAAGGGTTCGTGCCGGCGTTGTTCACCAGGATGTCACAGGACCCGAAGCGCTCGATCGCCGCGGCCACCGTGGCGTCGGCGTCCTCGACGCTGTCGGCCCTCGCCACCCGGGCCATCACCCGGTCGGGCTGGCCAAGGCGCTCGGCGGCCTCGGTGATGTTGGCCTCGCGCCGGCTCGTGATGACGACGCCTGCCGCCCCGGCGCCGAGCAGCTCCGCCGCGGTGGCCTCGCCGATGCCCCTGCTCGCCCCGGTGACGATGGCCACCTTCCCGTCGACCCTGACCTCCATCGCCTTCTCCTCGATCTCCCAACCGGGGAATCCTAGAGAGACGGATGACGCCGCCCCGGGCCGGCGAACGATCTCCACCCGGCGCGAGCCGGGGCCGACATCGGACAGGGCAAGATCTCAGTGCCCGCCGCGCTTGACGCCGCCGTATTTCATGCGGGTGTCCTCCATCCGGGCGACCTCCGGGTCGTCGTCGGCGCCGAAGCCTGCATCGACGACCTCCCCGAAGAAGACGTCGTGGGTGCCACACTCGACGATCTTCCACACCGTGCACTCGAGGAACGCCGCGGCTTCCGTGAACACGGGGACACCGGTGACCCCCTCGCGTACGGGCCGCCCGTTGAGCGTCATCCCGTCCTTGGTGGCGGGTTTGGAGAACTTCACGAACGGCCGGGTGTCGGTGCGAGGCCACAGGTTCACGGAGAACGATCCGCCCTCGCGAATCAGGCGGTTGGTGACGGCCTTGGCGTCGACCGAGATCGCCACCAGCACCGGCTCCATCGACACCTGGGTCACCCAGCTCTGGGTCATGCCGTTCCACTCGTCGCCCGCCCGGGAACCGATGAGGCACAGCACGTTCGGGATCTTCCACAGCACCTTGTTGAGTGTCTCGGGCCCAGGCCCCGGCGCATCGGCTGGCATCGATCGCTCCTCGTCGCCCGGAGGAGGCTACCCGGGCGGCGGCAACCGAAACGCCACGGTGCCGCCCGGCCCCGGCTCCGCCCAGATCTCCCCACCGTGGGCCGAGACGAAGCCGCGGGCGATCGCCAGCCCGAGGCCGGCACCGCCGTGACGGGTCCGCGCCGCATCACCGGTGACGAAGCTGTCGAACGCCGACGTCACGAAGTCGGCAGAGAACCCCGGGCCGGCGTCGCAGACCCGGACCTCGGCGGCATGCCCGTTGCTCACCCGAACCACGACCTCGGTGCCGGCAGGAGCGTGCCGGATGGCGTTGTCGACGAGGTTGCGGATCACCCGGCCCAGCTCTCGCGCCCCGCCGACGGCGGCGACACTGCCACCCGCTTCCAGGCGCAACCGGACGTCGTGCTGAGCGGCCACGGGGGACAGCGCTTCGATGGACTCGTCGGCCAGCTCGGCGAGGTCGACGGGAACCCGCTTCACTTCGACCTTGCCGGCCTCGATCGTGGCCAGCAACTCCAGGTCGTCGACGAGGTGCGCCATGGCGTCGAGGTCTGCCCGCATCGACCGGAGATAGCGGTCCGGGTCGCGGGCGACGCCGTCTTCGAGCGCCTCGACGGTGGCCCGCAGTGCGGCGAGCGGGCTGCGAAGGTCGTGACCGACGGCGGAGAGGAACTCGCGGCGCGTCCGCTCGTTCGCCTGGAGCTGCGAGACCATGCCGTCGAAGGCACGGGCAGCCTCGCCGAGCTCGTCGGGTCTCCCGATCCCCGTCCTCGCGTCGAGGTCGCCACCCTTGACCTGCTCAGCGGTCCGTCGCAGCCTGCCCAGGTCCGACTCGAGCGGCTTCGAGAGCATCGTGGCAACGACGACGCCGAGCATCGTTCCGAAGGCGAGAACGACAAACAACAGGGTCAGGTCGTGCACCGTGAGGAACATGAGCGAGGCCGTCGAGAGGGCGACGGCGACGGCGATCGCCAGCGTCACCATCGCCACCATGACGACCGTGCTGCGCAGCGAGCGGAACCGGGATGCCACCGAGCGCAGGAGGTAGACGAGGCCCGCCGTGACCGCGGCCATGACCGCGAACACGGTGAGCAGCTGCAACCGCTCGCTCGGGCTCGGGCTCATCGTCACTTCGAAGACGGCCAGCCCCAGCGCGACCACGGCGCCGAGGAGGAGCACGACTCTCATGGCTCGAACTTGTAGCCGACACCCCACACGGTGCGCAGCCACCTCGGCTCGTTCGGCTCGTCCTCGATCTTCTGGCGGAGACGGCGGATGTGGACCGTCACCGTCGACGGGTCCTGGTAGTCGAGCGAGGAGTCCCACACCGACTCGAGGAGCTGACCGCGGGAGAACACCTGCCGGGGCGAGCCGGCGAGAAAGGCGAGGAGGTCGAACTCCTTCGGTGTCAGCTCCACCGGCGCACCGTCGACGGTCACCTCGCGCGTGGCACCGTCGATGACGATGTGCTCGTACTCGATGCGGGGCCGGTCCGGCTGAGGGCGCGCCCTGCGCAGCACGGACCGCACCCGTGCCGTGAGCTCGCGCGGCGAGAAGGGCTTGACGACGTAGTCGTCGGCGCCGAGCTCGAGACCGATGACCCGGTCCGTCTCCTCGGTGCGCGCCGTGAGCAGGATGACGGGAATCGTCGACGCGGCGCGCAGCCGGCGGAGGATCTCGAGCCCGTCGAGACCCGGGAGCATGACGTCGAGCACCACGAGGTCGGGCCGGCCGGCGTCGATCGCCCTCACCGCCTCGGGCCCGGTGGCGGCGCAGGCGACGAGAAACCCCTCCCGTTCCAGATACGCGGTGACGACCTCGCGCACCATCGGCTCGTCGTCGACGACGAGCACCTTCGACGGCTGCTCGGAGCTTCCCATGCACCCTCCATCGTATGCGTCCGGGCGGCGAACGCCCTCGTCGGGTACCCGAGTTCACGGATTGTTCAGGGGCACCGGCCTCGCTCGGATCGGTAGAATGTGCCGTCATGCACATCCTGATCGCGACCACGGGGGTGCTCCCGGCGCCGGCGGTGGTCGAGTTCACGGCACGGCTCCTGTGCGGGTCCGGAAGGGTCACCGTCACCACGGTCATCGAAGTGCCCCGGGACTTCCTCGAGACGCTGGAGTCCGATTCCTGGAATCCGCTCGAGGAGGGCGGCGGGAACGTCCCCCCGGGTGACCGGGATGCGCTCCTCGACCGCTACGTCGAGGAGCGGGGGCGGCGTCTCACCGAGCCGATCGTCAACGGCCTGCAGGGGGCCGGCATCGACGTCGCGACACGATTCCTCGACGGGGTGAACCCCGCCAAGCTCATCTCGATGCTGGCGGAGGACGTCGAGGCCGACCTCGTCGTCCTCGGCGCCACCCGGCAGATCTTCGACGACCAGGTGTGGCAGAGCGTATCGGCCCAGGTGATGGCGGAGTCGAGCCGGCCCGTGCTCGTCCTCCCGCCTCCCGCTCGGGAGCCCGCGATCGTCGACGCGGCCGTCGAATGACGGCGCCCGCGCTGCGAACGCCCGACGAGCGGTTCGACGACCTCCCGGGATACGACTTCGAGCCCCACTGGTTCGAATGGGAGGGCCTCCG
Source organism: uncultured Acidimicrobiaceae bacterium (assembly GCA_947259365.1). Lineage (GTDB taxonomy): Bacteria > Actinomycetota > Acidimicrobiia > Spongiisociales > UBA5794 > CAMYMC01. The sequence continues at coordinate 54,928 of CAMYMC010000028.1, forward strand.
CCTCCACTACGTCGACGAGGGGAGCGGCGCGCCGGTCGTCCTCTACCACGGCGAGCCGACGTGGGCGTTCCTGTGGCGGAAGGTCATCCCGCCGATCCTCGCGACCGGGCACCGGGTCCTCGCACCCGACTACCCGGGGTTCGGTCGGTCGGACAAGCCGACCGACCCGGGGTTCTACACGTATGACCGCCACGTCGCCGCCTCGCGTGCCCTCGTCGCCCACCTCGACCTCGACGACGCCACCGCCGTGGTCCAGGATTGGGGAGGTCCGATCGGGTTGCGCACTGCCACCGAAGAGCGCGACCGGTTCCGCAGGCTCGTGATCCTCAACACCGGGTTGTTCACCGGGAACCCGCCGGGGGAAGGATTCATGCGCTGGCGAGGCTTCGTCGAGGAGCACCCGGACCTCCCGATCGAGAGGATCATGCGGGGCTCGGCCGTGACCGCCTGGCCGGACGAGGTCATCGACGCTTACGAGGCGCCGTTCCCCTCGGCGGAGCACAAGGTCGGAGCTCACCGGTTCCCACTCATCGTGCCACTGTCGGCCGACGATGCTGGAGCCGCCGAGATGGCCGTCACGTTGCGCGCCCTCGAAGCGTGGACCGACCCCGTGCTCGTGATGTTCTCCGACTCCGACCCCATCTTCCACGTCAAGGTCGGCGGCAAGATGGCCGGGAAGGTGCCCGGCGCCGGGCCGCTGCAGGTCGTCGAGGGAGCCGGTCACTTCCTTCAGGAAGATCGCGGCGAGGAGGTGGGCGCACGAATTGCGGCATTCCTCACGGCGACGGGATGACACCCACCGCCGTGAGCATGGCCCGTGTGTGCCACACGAACGCACCGGGGTCATCGATCGCGGTCTGGCGGACGTCCTCGAGAGCCACCCACGCCGGGTCCGCGGTCTCCCCCGGCGCTGCTCGAGGGTCGCCGTCGCCCATGCACTCGAACACGACGTGGAGCGACGGGTAGGCGCCGTCGATGCCGGTGACGACGGCGAGCGGTCGGGCGATGCCGAACGCGATGCTCGGTTCCGCCTCCATTCGCTCCGCTGCAGCAGACACGGCGAGCAGCTCGATACCGGTCTCCTCGCGTACCTCGCGGATGATCGCATCGACCGCCGACTCGCCGGCCCGCCACCGGCCCCCGGGAACCTCCCACCGACCCCGCACGGCTTCTCCCGGCTTGTCGCGCCGTTGCAGCAGGATCTCCCGACGGGTTGCACCGCGGTACACGATCGCGGCGACGTTGGGCACGACCACCGCTTCGTCGCCCAATGCGGCTACGTCGAGCGTCGTCCACTCCCGGCCGGTCCACACACGGTAGGGGACGCCGCTCACCTGCCCGGAACCTCGACGGCGAACGTCGTTCCGCAGAAGCCCTCCACCGAGTCCCTGGCGGCAATGACGACGGTCTGAACGCCGACCGGGATCGCCACGCCGGACAGCGAGCGGGTGAACGGCTGCTCCGTCTCGTGCGGATGAGCGAGGGTGCGGGTGCCGAGAACCGAACCATCGAGGGCGCGCACCTCCCAGGCGTCGGCGTACTTCTCCCACCCCGTGTCCGCCGAGGCAACCGTCGCCGACACCGCGTACGTGTCCCCGGTCACCTCGATCGTGGCCCCGACGACGTCGGCACACCCGGCGCCGGCAGCACCCGGCTGCTCCGACGTCGCCGGAACCGTGCCGACCGGCGCAGTGGTCGCGGTGCCGTCGCGGTCCGGTCCGGCGGTGACGCCGCCTTCGGTCGAACCGCACCCGGCGGCGAGGAGCACGAGCCCGCCGGCGAACCCGATCGCCCGGTGCAACGCAGCGCTCATCCGTCCGGGCATTCCAGGTCGACGACGAGCCCTTCGCCGTCGGCAACGTCCTGCAAGGCCCTGCACGCAGCCCCGAGCCGCAGCTGGGCCTCTCCGAACGGCGAGGTGATGACGACGGCGCCGAGCTCGTCGATGCTGCCGATGCCGCGCACGGCTTCGATCGTGCCGGGAAGTGACGCGAGCGCATCGTCTCCGGCGGCGAGCACCTCCTCGTGCACCGCCTCCGCTACCTCGGGGGGGCGCAGTGAGCGAAGCTCGCCCATGAACCGCTCGTAGCCCTCGGCTCGCGCCGAAAGGAGGTCGACGGTCGTCGAGATCCCGAGAGCGGTCGCTCGCCCGGCGAGCTCTTCGATCTGGGCGGGGTCGTTGAGATCGAGCTCGGTCTGGAGCGACGCCAGACCGGCGGAGAGCGTCGCCTCGTACTGTGTCCCGAGATCGGTGCCTGCCCGGTCGAACCGCTGCGCCGCCGCCTCCAGCTCCGTGAAGTACTCCGCGGTTTCCATCGCAGCGTCACCGCAGCCGGGGGCGAGGAGCACGAAGATGACGGCGCCGAGGTACCGCATCCTGCCACGCTACCCGTCCCCGACCCCGGCGCTCCCGCTGTAGGGTCGCCGGGTGCGGATCGTCTCGCTTCTCCCTGCGGCGACCGACGTCATCGTGGCGCTCGGCCACGGCGCCGAGCTCGTCGGGGTCACCCACCTCTGCGACCCGCCCGGCGGCGACAGGACGATCGTCACCACGGGCGGGCACGGTGCCGCCGACCCGCACGGCCCGTACCCGGTCGACGCTGCTGCCCTCGCCGCGGTGCGTCCCGATGTCGTTCTCGCCCGTTCGACGTGCGTGAGCTGTCCGGTGCCCGGCGCACCGGTCGGACGCGGTTGCCCGATGCCGGCGGCTGTCGCCGTCCACGCCTATGACCCGACCGACCTCGCCACCGTCGTCGAGGGCGTCACCCGGATCGGGGAAGCCGTCGGCGATGTTCGCGAGGGCCTCGCGCTCGCGTCGCACATGAGGAGGCGCCTGGGATGGCTGGAGCGGTCCCTCTCCGGCGTGCCGTTGCAGCCGGTCACCGTCGTCGACGCCGTCGGTAGCCGGCCCGGCGGCGGCTGGGTGAGCGATGTCGTCGCATCGGCGCGGTGCTCTGAAGCGGCGGACGGTGGACCTGCTGCGCCCGCCACCGTCCTGGCGCTCGACAGCGGCTCCCGACGTGCCCGGGCAGGCGATGCACCCCGAGACGCATCGAGCGCGGCCGGCGGGGAGGTGTACGCCGTCGCCGCCGGGTCCCTGTCCCGGCCGGGCCCCGGCCTCGTCGACGGGGCGGAGGCCCTCGCCTGGGTCTTCCACCGCCCCCACCCCGACCTCCGGCCCGCACCGGGGACGGTGTGGAGGCTGGCCGACGGCGGATGGGCCGACGTCGGCGCGGCGACGATCGGTTAGGGCGCTTCCCCGGCGAGCTCGCGCTCCATCGAGCGGAACTGGGTCTGGTAGAGGTCGGCGTACAGACCGTCGCGCTCGAGGAGGTCGACGTGGGTCCCCGACTCGACGAGGCGGCCGCCGTCGATGACGAGGATCCGGTCGGCGCTGAGGATCGTCGAGAGCCGGTGGGCGATGACGAGCGACGTGCGGCCCCGCATGACCCGCTCCAGCGCGTCCTGGATGAGCGCCTCCGACTGGGCATCGAGATGGGACGTCGCCTCGTCGAGAATGAGGATCTCGGGGTCCTTGAGGATCACCCTGGCAATGGCGATGCGCTGCTTCTCCCCACCGCTCAGCCGGTAGCCCCGCTCCCCCACCACCGTCTCGAAGCCGTCCGGAAGCGACTCGATGAACTCGGCGATGTTCGCCGCTGCGACCGCGTCGACGAGTTCCTCCATCGTCGCCCTCGGCCTCGCATACCGGAGGTTGGCGGCGATCGTGTCGTGGAAGAGGTAGGACTCCTGGGTGACGACGCCGATGCTGCGGGCGACGGTGCCGAGCGGCAACGATCGGACGTCGTGGCCATCGAGGAGCACGGCTCCCGTCGTCGCGTCGTAGAGCCGTGGCACGAGGTACGTGATCGTCGTCTTCCCCGCCCCGCTCGGCCCGACGAGGGCGACGAGCTCCCCCGGCTCCACCGTGAAGGAGAGGTCGTGCAACGCCCATGTGTCATCGGTGGGCTTGGCGGCGCCAACCTCGCCCTCCGTCATCCCCCCCCAGCCGTAGCGGCGCACGGACTCCAGCCCGTCGCCGCTCGCTCCGTAGGAGAACGACACGCCGTCGAATGCGACCCGGCCGTCGAGCCGGTCGACCGCGGCCGGCTCCGCGGCCTCGACGATGTCGTGAGGCATGTCCAGGACCTCGAAGACCCGCTCGAAAGACACGAGCGAGGTGGCGAACTCCACCCGGGCGTTGGTGAGCCCGCTGAGGGGCCCGTAGAGGCTCGTGAGGTAGAACGACATGGCGACGATCGTGCCCGCGGTGAGGACGCCGTTGACGACCATCACCGCACCGACCCAGAACACGAGAGCGGTCCCGATGGCGCTCATCACGCCCAGCGCCATGAAGAACCAGCGCCCGATGGTCGCCTGTCGGATGCCGAGGTCGCGCACGTGACTGGCCTGTTCGGCGAAGCGGGCGTCCTCGTCGCCGGTCCGGTCGAACAGCTTGACGAGGAGGGCGCCGGACACGCCGAGCGTCTCCTGCATGTGGGCGTTCATCTCCGCGTTGTGCTCCAGCTGGCGTCTCCGGATGACCCGAAGCAGCCGGCCGACCCTGCGGGAGACAACGATGAAGAACGGCAGGACGGCGACCGAGAGCACGGTGAGGCGCCACTCCAGGCTGAACATGATCGCAAGGGTGACCAGGGCCGAGACGATGTTGGAAGCGAGCGTCACAAAGGTGCCCGTCACCGCCTGCTGAGCTCCGACGACGTCGTTGTTGAGGCGCGACATCAATTCGCCGGTCCGGGTCGCGGTGAAGAACCCGAGCGACATCCTCTGGAGGTGGCCGTACAGCTGGCGGCGGAGGTCGAAGATGATGCCCTCGCCCACCGAGGCCGACGCCCATCGCTGCAACACGCCGAAGGCGCCGTTGACGATCGGAACCGCCACCATCCCGATGCCGAGAAGGGTCACGAGACCGAGGTCCCGGTTCGGGATGGCATCGTCGAGCAGCCCCCGGATGAGCAGCGGCGGCAAGGCGGAGAGCGCCGAGATGACGAGGATCGTGACGAGCACGAGCACGAGGCGCGCCCGGTGGGGCCGAGCGTATCGAAGGACGCGACGGAGCAGAGCGCGGTCGACCGCCGGCCGGTCCTGCTGCTCGTCGTACCGGACGTACGACCACCATCCGCTGGAGTGGAAGATGCGCCGTTCTCCTGTTCGGGCCCGCGAGCTTACGCGCTCTCCGAAGGCTCGAGAGCGTCAGGCCCCGGCGGCGGCGACCTCGACGGGTTCCGCGCCGCGCAGCTGGCCGGCGAGGAGCTTGTTCGTCTCGGCCATCTGCCAGCAGAGGTCCTCGGGAAGGCTCTGGCGGCAGAACAGCTCGTAGCGGTAGTCCCCGGTCACCCAGCTGAGGCTGATGCCCTCTTCGACCACATCCGCGAGGATCTGGAACGCCACGTTGCGCTCCTCCTCCGGGGCGAGGCCGACCCGCAGCACCGCGAGGCTCCCGTCGGTGACGGTGTACGGCTCCACCCCCCAGAGCCCGAACGCGGCCGAGACATCCCTGTCGAGAGTTGCGGACGTGGTGTCGAAGACGAGCTGGGAGGTGATCCATCTCACCTCGTCGGGGACGAGGGAAGGGAAGCGGACGTTGGGCAGCGCCTGGGAGACCTCGAGCCGGCTCGCCTGGATGAAGCGGGTTCCCTCGCTACGCCGCTGCCACACCTTCTGGATGACGTACGACGGCTCGCCCTGGAACTGGCGCTCGATGATGTCGTTGAACCAGGTCACCGTTGAGGCGGCGACGGCGCCGACCTCCCGCTCGGTGACGGGGTCGACCAGCACGGCAATCGTCGTCGTCGTCGAATCCCCGTACACCGCCTCCTGGGAGCGCGTGCCGAGACCGTCGAGGAGCCCCGACTCGCCGCACGAGGCGAGGAGAAACGCGACGGCGATGAGGCGCGTCGCGGTCCGGACGATGTGGGCGGTCATCGCCGCGAGGTTACCGTCGAACCGCCGAAAGCCGACGCCGCCGGTCCGGCTACGCTCCGACGCCGTGAACCGGCAGATCCGACTCGTGACGGAGGCTTACCCGGACGAGCCCGGCCTCGACACCGCGCTGTCGCGTGCGATGCTCATCCGCGCCTCCAACGGTGCGCTTCCCGAGACGTTCCGGCTGCACGTGCCGGGGCGCATCGTCGCCTTCGGCAAGCGCGACGTCCTCGAACCCGGTTACCGGCGCGCCATCGCGCTCACCCGCCGCGACGGTTACCTCCCCGTCGAGCGACTCGCCGGAGGGCGAGCCGCCGCCTTCCACGAAGGCACGCTCGCGTTCAGCTGGACGATGCCGGCGGCCGATCCCCGTCCCGGCATCCGGGCCCGCTTCGCCGCACTGGCGGAGCTCATGGTCCGGGCGTTCCGACGTCTCGGGGCGGAGGCGGAGATCGGTGAGATCCCCGGTGAGTACTGCCCCGGCGAGTGGAGCGTCAACGTCGAGGGAAGGATCAAGGTCATGGGGGTGGGCCAGCGCCTCGCCAGGCACGGCGCCCACGTCGGGGGCGTCGTCGTCGTCGCCGGGAGCGACAGGGTGAACGCGATCCTCGGCCCCGTCTACGACGCGCTCGGGCTCGAGTTCCGGCCCGGGGCAACTGGCGCCCTCGAGGATGTGATTCCCGGCGTCGGCGTCGACGAGGCCGCCGCCGCGATCGTCGACGAGGTCGGGGCGACGGCGACCGTCGTCGAGGCGCCGATCGACCCGGCCACGAGGACACTCGCCCGCCGGCTGCTCCCGGAACACGTGCCCGGGTGACCTTGTCGGCACCCACGTGAGCGCGTAGCCTCGCCGGACATGCGGCGCGTCCTGGTGGTCAACGGCCCGAACCTCGACCTGCTGGGACGCCGCGAACCCGAGGTCTACGGATCGACGACCTACGCCGAGCTGGAATCGTGGCTGACGGTCTGGGGCGACGAGCTGGGACTCGAGGTTGCGGCGTTCCAGTCCAACCACGAGGGAGCGATCATCGATGCGCTCCACGATGCCACCGGCACGTTCGACGGCGTCGTGCTCAACGGTGGCGCCTACACCCACTACAGCTATGCCATCCACGACGCGATCGTTGCGTGCGGGGTGCCCACCGTCGAGGTCCACATCTCGAACATCCGGGCGCGCGAGCCATGGCGCCGGGTCTCGGTGACCGCCCCGGCATGCGAGTACCTCATCTACGGGCGCGGCCTGCGCGGCTACCGGGATGCGATGGCCCGGCTCGTCAACAGCTCCGCCTTCCCTCCGCAGCGGATCCCCTACGGCGACGGCCCGGACCGCTTCGGTGAGCTCAGGGTGCCCCCGGGTTCGGGGCCCCACCCGGTGGCGGTCCTCGTCCACGGTGGGTTCTGGGCGGACGCCTGGACCGGAGACCTTCTCGACGGCGTGGCGATCGATCTCGTCGAGCGGGGCTGGGCGGCGTGGAACCTCGAATACCGGCGCGTCGGCGGCGGCGGGGGCTGGCCGGTCACACTCGAGGACGTCGCCGCCGGGGTCGATGCGCTCGCCGACATCGGACCGGAGCACGATCTGGACACGAGCCGTGTTGCCGTCGTCGGCCATTCGGCCGGCGGCCAACTCGCACTGTGGTCGGTGGTGCGCCCCCATCTCTACGACGAGCAACCCACCGGAGCCCCCGTGGTGCATGCCTCGGCGGCGCTCGTCCTCGCCGGAGTGACCGACCTCGCCGAGGCCCACCGGCTCAGCCTCGGAGCCGGAGCCGTCGAGGCGTTCCTCCGCCGCACCCCGGAGTCGGGACCCGATCGCTACGAGGCTGCATCCCCCAGCGGCCTCCTCCCCCTCCGGGTCCGCGTGGTCGTCGTCCACGGCAGCGCTGACGAACTGGTCCCCGTCGAGATGTCGGAGGTCTTCGCCGCCGTGGCGACCGATGGTGGTGACGACGTGACGCTGCTCGTTGTCGATGGAGCCGACCACTTCGACCTCATCGACCCCGCACACCGGGGATGGCGGGAGGCGGCGGCGCTGCTGACCGGCGCCGCGGGCTAGCCCGCGGCGAGCTCCGCGATCCTCCCGATCCCCTCCGTGAGCTCATCGTCGCCGAGGGCGAACGAAAACCTTCCATAGCCCGGTGTTCCGAAGGCCTCGCCCGGCACGAATGCCACCTTCACCGCCTCGAGGACGGTGGCGGCGAGCTCGAGGGTCGAGCCGACCATGTGACCGCGGAGATCCCGGCCGACCAGGCCGCCGAGGGACGGGAACGCGTAGAAGGCGCCGCGAGGCTCGAGGCAGTCGACGCCGTCGATGCCGTTGAGGAGCGTCACGATGGTGCGTCTGCGCCGGTCGAAGGCTGCCCTCATCCGGGTCGTGGCGTCGAGCGTCCCGGTGACGGCGGCGAGCGCGGCACGCTGGGCGACGTTGGACACGTTCGACGTCGTGTGGGACTGGAGCCGGATCGCGGCCGCGGAGACGGGCGCCGGCCCGATGAGCCAGCCGACGCGCCAGCCTGTCATCGCATACGTCTTCGCCACCCCGTTGACGACGACACAGCGGTCGGCGAGGTCGGGAACGAGAACGGGAAGCGAGCTGAACGCCGCGTCGCCGTAGACGAGATGCTCGTAGATCTCATCGGTGAGCACCCAGATACCGTTGTCGGCGGCCCACCGTCCGATGGCCTCGAGCTCGCCGGCGGGATAGACGGCTCCGGTCGGGTTCGATGGGGAGACGACGATGAGCATCTTCGTCGCCTCCGTACGCGCCTCCTCGAGCCGGTCGACGGTGACACGGAAGCCCGTCGTCTCGTCGGTGACGATCGGAACGGGGGATGCCCCGGCGAGCTTGACTGCTTCGGGGTACGTCACCCAGTAGGGAGCGGGGAGCAGCACCTCGTCCCCCGGGTCGAGGAGGACCTGGCATGCGGCGTACACGGCGTGCTTGGCACCGTTGGTGATCACGACCTGGGAAGCATCCACGTCGAAGCCGGAGTCCCGCAGTGTCTTCTCCGCGACGGCTTCCCGGAGCTCGGGGAGGCCGCCGGCAGGGGTGTAGCGGTGGTTCGCCGGGTCGAGGGCGGCGGCGGCTGCTGCCTCGGCGATGTGCTCCGGTGTCGGGAAGTCGGGCTCTCCCGCTCCGAAGCCGATGACGTGCTCGCCGGCCGCCCGCAGCTCGGCGGCCTTGATCGTGATCGCCAGCGTTGCCGACTCTGCGATCCCGGCGGCGCGCCTGGCGAGCTCGTGCGTCGTGGAACCGGCCATCGCTTGGTAGCCTCCTCGTGCGCCGCGGCGTGAGACACCAGCACCCTACCCACTCGAGTCGATGCCGGATCTGCCGACCATCCACCTCCCCGCCGAGCTCATCCCGGCCGACGGCAGGTTCGGCTCCGGGCCGTCGAAGGTACGCACCGAGAGCCTCCTCGAGCTGGGTGTCACCGGCTCGAGCTACATGGGCACCAGCCACCGCAAGGAGCGGGTGCGCTCGGTCGTCGCCGCCATCCGCGAGGGGCTCAGGGCGTTCTTCTCGTTGCCGGACGGCTACGAGGTGGTCCTCGGCGTCGGCGGTGCGACGGCCTTCTGGGATGCGGCGGCGTTCGGTCTCATCGAGCGGCGCAGCCAGCACCTCGTGTTCGGGGAGTTCTCCGCCAAGTTCGCGGCGACCGTCGACGGCGCTCCCCACCTCGAGAAGCCGGAGAGGATCGAAGCGGCGCCCGGTACCCGACCCGATCCGGTCCCGAACCCGGACGTCGACGTCTACGCACTCACGCACAACGAGACGAGCACCGGCGTCACCGCCCCGATCGCTCGACCCCGCGGTGTCGAAGGCATCGTCGTCGTCGACGCCACCTCCGGCGCCGGAGCGATCGCAGTGGACCCCTCCCAGTTCGACGCCTACTACTTCTCGCCGCAGAAGGCATTCGGGTCCGAGGGCGGCTTGTGGGTCGCCCTGTGCTCGCCGTTCGGTATCTCCCGGATCGAGCGGGTCGCCGCAACGGGGAGGTGGATCCCGAGGTTCCTCGACCTTCGCACCGCGCTCGACAACTCTCGCAAGGACCAGACCTACAACACGCCCGGTCTCGCCACCCTGTACCTCCTCCGCAAGCAGATCGACATGATGCTCGACCAGGGCGGGCTCGACTGGGCGGTGAAGCGGAGCCTGCGCTCGTCGAGCATCCTCTACGACTGGGCCGAGCACAGCGAGTACGCCTCGCCGTTCGTGGCCAGGCCGGAGGACCGCTCCCCCTCGGTCGTCACCGTGGACCTCGTCGACGACGTCCCGGCAGACATCGTCGAAGGCGTGTTGCGCGACAACGGCATCCTGGACACGTTCGGATACCGCAAGCTCGGGCGCAATCAGCTGCGGGTGGCGTGTTTCCCCAACATCGACCCGACAGACATCGAGAAGCTCACCCGGGCAGTCGACTTCGTCGTCGAACGGCTCTGACCCTCACCCGTCCTCGTCGCCCTCGGTTCGTGTTGCCAGCTCGCGGTCGATCATGAGCAGCGTGTGACCCTCGCCGCCGGCGAGGCGGAGGTCGTCGACGATCTGCTGCATCGTTGCCTCCTCCTCGACCTGCTCGTTGACGAACCAGTCGAGTAGCGGAAGCGAGGCGAAGTCCCGGGTGTCGGTGACGAGGCCGTAGAGGTCGTTGATCTTCGCGGTGATCGCGCGCTCGTTGCCGAGGCCACGCTCGAACACGTCGAGCGGCGTCTCGAAGCGGGTGTCCGGCGCGGTGATGGATCCCAGCGCCACCGTCCCGTCGCGGTCGAGCACGAACTGGTAGAGCTTCATGGCGTGCTCCCGCTCCTCCTCGGCCTGCTGGCGCATCCAGTGCGCCATCCCGGGGAGCCCATGCTCCTCGAGCCACGCCGCCAGCGCCAGGTACTCGTACGCGGACGCGAACTCGGCGGTGATCTGGTCGTTGAAGGCCTTCTCGAGATCGTCGTTCCAGCTCATCTGCTGCCTTTCCGGTTTGTGTTCCACCCCCCATCGTATCGGCAGGTAATGTCGCCGCCATGGCGACGGTCCTGTGGCGCCGCCTCGACACGGTCGGGCTGGAGCGGTGCGAGTTCGAATCGACCGCAGACGGCCATCGCCTCGTGGGGACCGCGCTGCTCGCCAGCCCCGACGGCCCCGTCGAGATCCGCTACAGCGTCCTCACCGACGGGCAGTGGCGAACCCGCACCGTGGGCGCCCACGTCCAGGGACCCGGCGGCGACCGCCGGCTCGCGCTCACCGCAGACGGAGCCGGGAACTGGTCGGTGACCGCGGCTCCCGTCCTCGAGCTGTTCGGCGCCGTCGACGTCGACCTCGCCTGGACTCCTTCCACCCACACCCTCCCGATCAACCGGCTCGGTATCGGCATCGGCGAGTCCGCTGAGACGGTCGTTGCCCGGATCGAGTTCCCCGACCACGAGATCGCTCGCGTCACCAGACGTTACGAGCGGATCGACGAGACGACGTACACGTGCCGCTCCGGGGATGTCACGACGGAGCTCGTCGTCGACAGCGCCGGGCTCGTGCGCCAGCAGCCGGGCACGTGGGTCGCCGTCGGGGACGGGTGATGCTCAGCCGAGCAGTGAGGCGAACTGCTCGACGCGCTCCATCCTCGGGAACTCGAGCAGCCGCTCGGCGGAGGAGGTCTCGTAGACGAGCCGGTGCGGCCTGACGAGCCCGCCCTTCGTGAACGACACACCGGACACCGATCCTCGCGAACACTCTTCGACCAGGCTGCTCGCCTCTTTGCCGGTCCCCCGCTCGATGAGGAGGAGACGGCGATTGGTGAGTGCCAGCGTCACGTAGGGGCTCGACAGCGGGGGGTCGTGGCGGCGGGCCATCGGTCCACCGACGAACGTCAGCATGACGAAGAAGCCGAGCGTGATGATCGCGATGACGGTGATGATGCCGAACACGATGTTCAACCCGAGGGCCTGAGGGACGAGGAGAGCGAGGGCGATCGTCGCGCCCCCGCCCACGGACGACCATCGCGTGAACCCGGCGATCACGCCGCGCACGGACGCTTCGGCGCGCTCCCCCTTCTTGAGGTGGGGGTCGATGTACCTGTCCGCTGCCGTGGCGGCCACGTGCCCTCCCGAGTCGGGGCCACGCTACCGGAAGGTACGATCCCACGATGCTCACCCCGGGACGGCCGTGAAACGCCTGCTCGTCATGCGCCACGCCAAGTCGGACTGGTCGACCGGCGTCGCCGACCACGATCGACCCCTCTCGCGGCGCGGGACGAGGGCAGCTTCCGCCATGGGGCGGGTTCTCGCCCGCATGGGCCAGGCGCCGGACCACGTCATCTCGTCCAGCGCCGTTCGCGCCCACACCACCGTCCTCCTCGCCGAGGATGCAGGGGGATGGGAGACGACGATCACGACGACGCGCGACCTCTACGGGACGTCGGTCGAGACCGCCCTCGCCGTCGCCTCCGCGGCTCCCGAGAACGCCGAGCGGCTCATGCTCGTCGGTCACGAGCCGGCATGGGGAGCTCTGGTCAACCATCTCAGCGGCGCCGCGGTGCAGGTCAAGACGACGACGGTCGTCGCCCTCGACTGCTTCGCCCACGAGTGGACGGATCTTCCCGCAGCCCGCGCCGAGATCGCGTTCGTGCTCCAGCCGCGTCTGTTCACAGACGGGGAATGGGAGGGCGTGGCGTGATCACGTACGATTCGAGAGCCGGCTGACGAGGAGGAGCGTGGCCAAGATCCACGGCGGGAGGCTGCTCGCCAGGGCCTTGAAGGCTGAGGGGGTCGACACCGTCTTCACCCTCCACGGCGGCCACATCGTGTCCATCCTCGACGGCCTCCACGCCGAGGGGATTCGCATCGTCGACGTCCGCCACGAAGAGACGGCGGCGCACGCCGCCGAGGCGTACACCCGGCTGACCGGCAGGCTCGGCGTGTGCGCCGTCACCGCCGGGCCCGGTGTCACGAACACGATCACCGGGATCATGAACGCCCACATGTCCTCGACGCCGATGCTCGTCATTGCGGGGCGCCATCTCATCCGTCAGGAGCAACAGGGCGGACTCCAGGAGATCGACCACCCCCCGCTCGTCGCTCCGATCACGAAGTGGGCGGCGACCGCGTGGCAGACCGACCGGCTCGCCGAGTACGTCGCGGTGGCGGCCCGGCACGCCTTCAGCGGGAGGGGCGGGCCGGTGTTCCTCGACGTCCCCCTCGACGTCCAGGCCGACATGGTGCCGGACGACACACCGCTCCCCAGGGGCTACCGCCCCGCCGAGCCGCAGGCTGCCGATCCGGCAACCGTCGCGCGGATCGTCGCCATCCTCGCCTCGGCGCAGCGGCCGGTCGTCTTCGCCGGCGGGGGAATCAGGGGAGACGCTGCCGACGCCCTCGTCGCCGTCGCCGAGGCGCTCGATGCCCCCGCCTACGTCAACTCGGGCGCGCGTGGGGCGTTCGCCCACGGGCACCCCCTCCTCGGGGTCAGGGCTCGTGCCGCCGCGTTCGCAGGTGCCGACGTCGTCCTCGCCCTCGGCGTCGACTGGGACTTCCGGACCGGCTACGGCCAGGCGATCCCGGCGGAGGCCACCGTCGTCCAGGTCGACGCCGAGCCGACGAGGATCGGATGGAACCGACCGGCAGCAGTCGGCGTCGTCGCCGACCCCGGCCGGGTGCTCGGACAGCTCCTCGACGAGGTCGCCGCTTTCCGCCACGACGGCGACCGCGGCTGGCGCAAGGAGGTCCAGGAGGTCGAGGCCGAGAAGCTCTCTGCGGCCGAGGCCGCGGCCAGCGACGACGCCGTGCCGGTCATGCCGGAGCGGTTCGGGCGCGACGTGGGAGCGTTCTTCGGGACCGCCGCCATCGTCGCCGTCGACGGGGGCGACATCGTGGCAACGACGGCGAAATGGCTCCAGGTCTCGACAGCGGGCCACGTCCTCGACGCCGGCCCGGCGGGCACCCTGGGCACCGGCCCCGGCTTCGCACTCGCCGCCAAGGTCGTCCATCCCGACTCGACCGTCGGCATCGTCTTCGGTGACGGCGCGTTCGGCTTCAACGGGATGGAGTACGACACGTTCGTCCGCCACGGCCTCGCCGTCATCGGTGTCGTCGGCAACGACGGAGCCTGGAGCAACACGAAGACGTTCCACCGGATGTTCTACCCGGACGCCCTCGTCGCCACCGATCTCGGGCGACGTCCCTACCACGCCGTGGTGACGGGGCTCGGGGGGCACGGGGAGCTCGTCACCGAGCCCGGCGACCTGGTCCCGGCGCTGGAGCGGGCCCGAGCGAGCGGCCTGCCGGCGCTCGTCGACGTCCACCTCGCCGAGACGATCCGGGCGTCGAGCAACTACGCGACATGACCGACGCCCCCTGGCGCACCGTCGACCGCGACTACCTCAGCGACGAACACCGGCTGCTGCGCCGCACCGCTCGCGAGTTCGTCGCCGCTGAGATCGCGCCGCACATCGAAGCGTGGGAGGAAGCGGGCACCTTCGATCGCGACCTCTACAAGAAGGCCGCCGACGTCGGCATCCTCGGCGCCGGGTACCCCGAGGAGTACGGGGGCAGCGGCGGCGACGTCTGGACCCAGATCGTCGCCTGGGAGGAGATCGCTCGGGCGGGCAGCGGCGGCGTCGGCGCCAGTCTCGGCTCGATCGACATCGCGATCCCGCCGATCCTCGCCCACGGCACCGAGGAGCAGAAGCGCCGGTTCGTGCCTCCCCTCCTCGCCGGCGAGAAGATCGCCGCACTTGCCATCACCGAGCCGTCGGGCGGGTCCGACGTCGCCGCGTTGCAGACGACGGCGGTACGCGACGGCGACGACTACGTCGTCAACGGGTCGAAGACGTTCATCACCTCCGGGGTCCGGGCGGACCTCATCACGACGGCGGTGCGCACCGGCGGTGAGGGCGCCCACGGCATCTCGCTGCTCGTCATCGGTGGCGACGCCGACGGCCTCACCCGCTCCGAGCCGCTGAAGAAGATGGGCTGGTTGGCGTCGGACACAGCCCAGCTGTTCTTCGACGACGTTCGCGTCCCCGTCGCCGACCGCATCGGCGAGGAGAACGAGGGCTTCTACGCCGTCATGGAGAACTTCCAGATGGAGCGGCTCATGCTCGCCATCGTGGCGGTGATCACGGCCGAGGTCGGGCTCGAAGCCAGCCTCGACTACATCGGCGAGCGGGAGGCGTTCGGCCGGCCGCTCAAGGGCCACCAGGTCATCCGCCACACCCTCGTCGACATGGCGACCCGGCTGACGGCGGCGAAGGAGTACGTGTACCGGGTAGCCGACCGCATCAGCCGGGGCGAGGACCAGGTGACCGAGATCTCGATGGCGAAGCTCTTCGCCACCGACACCTCCGACTTCGTGACGGACCGGGCCGTGCAGATCTTCGGCGGCTACGGCTACATGCGCGAATACACCGTCGAACGCCTCTACCGGGACAGCCGGATCCTGTCGATCGGCGGCGGCACGTCCGAGGTGATGAAAGAGATCGTCGCCAAGCGGATCCTGTAGCCCTGCCTGCTGCCCGAAGACCGGACCCGTCACGGCTGTCTGCAGGCGGATCGCCCGCCGGATGCTCGACCCAGCGGGGCACCCGTTCTGTCGCTTCGCGGCCACCTTCGGCTGAGAGGGGACGAGCGTCTCGCTCCCCCGACGTCGCTAACGTCGCCGGATGATCGATCTGCGCTCGGACACCGTCACGACACCGACACCCGACATGCGGCGCGCCATCGCCGAGGCCGAGGTCGGCGACGACGTGTTCCACGACGACCCGACGGTCCTCTCCCTCGAGCACCGAGCCGCTGAGATCCTCGGCAAGGAGGACGCGGTGTACGTCCCGACGGGAACGATGTCGAATCAGATCGCGCTCCGCACCCACACCGAGCCCGGCGATCTCGTCCTCGCCGCCGAGGGCGCCCACATCGCCAGCCACGAGATCGGCGCCCCGGCTGCACTCGCCGGGGTCACCGTTCACGCCCTTCCCACCCACCGCGGCCGGTTCTCCGCCGACGACGTCCTCGCCGCCGTGCCCGCGCCGCACGAGTGGTTGCCGTCTTCGCTGTTCCAGCCGCCGACCCTCGTCGAGGCGGAGAACACCCACAACGAGGCCGGCGGCACGGTCTGGCCGCTCGACGAGCTGACGGCGGTGACCGAAGCCGCCCGGGGCGCGGGGATGGCGACCCACCTCGACGGGGCTCGGATCTGGAACGCCTCGGCTGCGACCGGGATCGAGCCGGCCGCCTATGCCGCCGGTTTCGACACGGTGAGCGTGTGCTTCTCCAAAGGCCTCGGGGCACCCGTCGGCTCCGCGCTGTGCGGCTCTGCCGCCCTCGTCGAGCGCGCCCGCCGCTTCAAGCAGATGTACGGAGGCGGGTTCCGCCAGGCGGGACTGCTCGCCGCCGGTGCGCTCCACGCCCTCGAGCACCACCGGGAGCGGATCGCCGAGGACCACGCCGCCGCGGCCCGTCTCACCGCCGGGCTCGCCGAGACGCCGGGGATCACGATCGACGCCGCAGCTGTCGAGACGAACCTCGTCTACTTCGGCGTGGAGACGATGCCGGCCGTGCGGTTCTGCGAGGAGGTACACGCCCGCGGCGCCTGGATGCTGCCGGCGGGCGCCCACCGGGTGCGGGCGGTGACGCATCTCGGGATCACGACCGCCGACATCGACACCGCGCTCGGCGCCATCGGCGAGGTGATGGCGGGGGTCTAGCCCCTCATCCGAGGGCGTGAACGTGGGACGCAGCGCGGGATAGAGCGCCCAGTAGCGCGTGTGCGCGTCGCCGTCGGCGGCGCCGTGAAGTGGGCTGTTCCATCGCCCCACCCGTGGTGATCGAGGTGTCCGTCGCTCCCGCAACGGCTCCGAACCGCTCCGCACCGACCGCAGCGAGCACGGCTGATTCGTACAGGGCGCCTTCGGTCGTGCTCACGTGACGACCGATGCCACGGGAGCGTCGGCGAGGATCCGGGCGACATCGCCGAGAGCGCTCCATCCCCCGCCGCCGTCATGAGATTCGGGCCCTACCAGCAAGGAGTCACCGGAAGTCCCGGCTCCGGATCCCGTCGACCGGCCAGTGCTCGAAGCGGTGGGCGACGAGGTTCGTCACCCCGTCGCGGTATTCCAGGATCCCCTCGATGACGACCCCGATCGCCTTGCGGGCGATCTCGTAGTTCGTCTCCCACACGGGCGGGAGCACGACGACGTTGAGAAGCCCCGTCTCGTCCTCGAGGTTGATGAACCGCACACCGTTGGCGGTCCCCGGACGCTGGCGGTGGGTGATGATCCCTCCGATTCGCGCCTTCGTCCCGTGACGGCGGAGCGAGAGCGCATCCGCGATCTGGAGGCAACCCGATGCGTCGAGCGCCTCTCGCAAGAACGCGACGGGATGGGTGACCGAGATCGACGTCGACCACAGGTCGGCCTGGACCTCTGCGGGATGGTCCATGGCCGCCAGCTCGGGAGGCGTCGCTCCCACCGAGAGGGCGAGCCGGTCGGGCCCCAGCTCGGCGAGCGCTCCCGCCGCCCAGATCCCCTCTCTCCGCCCCAGCCCCAGCGACGTCAGGGCTCCGGAGGCGGCAAGGCCCTCGAGACCGTCGAGTGGGAGCCCGGTGCGCTGAGCGAGGTCCTCGGGAGACGTGAACTCGCCACCGACCGAGCGGGCCGCCTCGATCCGGGCAATCTCGGCATCCCCCAGGTTTCGCACGTAGCGGAGCCCGATCCGCATCGCCACCGCAGCTCGCAACGGATCGTCAACGGCCCCTCTCCCCCGCCGCCAGCGCATCCCCAGGTACTCGGCGATATCGTCGGGGTCGGCGTCGAGGTGTTCGATCGTGCAGTCGTACTCCGAGCGGTTGACGTCGGGGCCGAGGGCGACCACGCCGTGGTGGATGGCATCCTGGACGAGCGAGTTCGGGGTGTAGAACCCCATCGGCTGGGCATTGAGGAGCCCGCAGAAGAACTCGGCGGGCCAGTGGTACTTGAGCCACGACGTGGCGTACACGATGTAGGCGAACGACACCGAGTGCGACTCGGGGAACCCGAACGAGGCGAAGCCCTGCAGCTTCTCCCAGATCTCGTCTGCAGCGGTACCGGTGACGCCGTTGGACTCCATTCCCCGGTACACCTCGTCGCGCAGCTCGTCCATCGCCTCGCCGGAGCGCTTGTGGGTCATCGCCTGGCGGAGCCGGTCGGACTGGCCCGGGGTGAACCCGGCGCACACCCGGGCCAGCTCCATGAGCTGCTCCTGGAAGACGGGGACCCCGAGGGTCTTGCGCAGGATCGGCACCGCCGCGGGGTGGGGATAGCGGATCTCCTCTTCGCCGTTGCGTCTCCGCAGGAAGGGATGCACCGAGTGTCCCTGGATGGGGCCGGGGCGAATGAGCGCCACCTCGATGGCGAGGTCGTAGAAGGTCCGCGGCTTCATCCGGGGCAACGTCGCCATCTGGGCACGCGATTCGACCTGGAACACCCCCACGGTGTCCGCCCGGGTCAGCATGTCGTAGATCACCGGCTCCTGGGGGATGGTGGCGAGGTCGACGTCGATGCCGTGGGCGTTCCTGATCGCATCGACGGAGAGATGAAGGGCGTTCATCGCCCCCAGGGCGAGCAGGTCGAACTTGACGATGCCCATCGCGGCGCAGTCGTCTTTGTCCCACTGGAGCACCGAGCGGTCCTCCATCCGCCCCCACTCCAGCGGGACGATCTCCCACAGCGGGCGCCTGGCGACGACCATCCCCCCGGAGTGGATCCCGAGATGGCGGGGGAAGCCGTCGAGACGCCAGCACACGTCGTAGATGAGCTCGGAGGTGAGCCCCGCCGGCAGCTCCACCTCGGTGCGCAGCGTCTTCGGGCTGCGGGTGTCGAGGTACTTGGTGAGCGCGTTCACCTGGGCCTGGGTGAGCCCGAACGCCTTGCCGACGTCTTGGAGCACCGAGCGGGCCCGGTAGGTGATGACGTTGGAGACCATCGCCGCCCGCTCTCTCCCGTAGCGGCGGTAGCAGTACTGGATGACCTCCTCGCGCCGCTCCGCCTCGAAGTCGATGTCGATGTCGGGCGGCCGGCCCCGCTCCTCGGAGAGGAACCGCTCGAAGGGAAGATTGAGCCGGATGGGATCGACTCTGGTGAGCCCGATGCAGCGGCACACCGCGGAGTCGGCGCCCGAGCCGCGGATCTGGCAGTAGATGTCCTGGGATCGGGCGAAGCGGACGATGTCCCAGGCGACGAGGAAGAACCCGGAGAACCCGAGCTCCTCGATGACGTCCAGCTCGTGGTCGAGCCTTGCTTTCGCCTCCGGCGCGACGCCCCCCGCCCCCTCCCCGGGGTACACGTCGCGGGCGCCCTCGAAGACGAGGTGGCGGAGATACTCGTCCTCGGTCGTGAACGCCCCCGGCATGGGGAAGTCGGGAAGCTCGGGCGTGAGCAGGTCGAGGTCGAACGCAAGCGTCTTCCCCAGCTCGGCGGCGCGCTCGACCGCGCCCGGGTAGCGGGCGAGCCGGCGCGCCATCTCATCGGGAGACTTGAGGTACCGCTCGTCCGTTGCCGGCCGGAAGCCGTCCGCGGCGTCGAGGCTCCGCCTGCCCCCGATGGCGGCGAGGACCTCGGAGAGGTCGGCATCGTGGCGATAGGCGTAGTGGACGTTGTTCGTCGCCACGGTGGGGATGTCGAGCCGGGCGCCCACCTCGGCGACGAGGTCGTTGCGGGGGTCGTCCTCGGGCATGCCGTGGTGCCACAGCTCCAGGTAGCAGCGGCCGGGAAACAGCTCGCGGAGTTGCGCCGCCGCCGCCATCGTCGCGGCGAGATCTCCCCGCTGCGCCGCCCGGCCCACCACCCCCTGCCAGCAACCCGACAGCGCGACGAGACGGCCGTCGCGCGACGCCACCGCCAGCTCCTCGTACGAGTACACCGGCCGGTCCTTCTCGCCGCGGTACTGGCCCCTCATGACGAACCGGCTCATCGCCGCATAGCCTTTCGGATCGGGAGCGAGCAGCACGACGTGGTCGGTAGGGGCGCGAGCTATCGGTTTCGAGCCGTGCATCCTCCGGATCCGTCCCCGACGGGGCCGCTCCCCTGGCTGGGACGCACCCGACCCGACGGGGGCGGGCACGGAAGCCGGCGCCGGCTGCGATCTCACCTGCTGCCGTTGCTCGACGCTCTGCGGCATCCCCACCTCGGTCCCGTAGACAATGGCAAGCCCGTGACGTCGCGCCGCGCGGTGCACCTTGACGACGCCGCGGAACCCGTCGTGGTCGGTGATCCCGAGCGCGACATAGCCGAGATCGGCAGCCCGTCCGACGAGCTCATCGGCATGCGACGCCCCATCGAGGAAGCTGAAGTTCGTGTGGCAATGGAGCTCGGCATAGGGAGACGTCGTCGTCATGAATCGAACATACGTTCGATTCCTGGAAAAGGCAAGCCGATGGAGAACATCGCACCGGCGGCTCGCGTCGCCACCGCCCGATGGGCGTCGAGCTCCGCCCGGGGAGAGTAGAAGTCGCGAAAACCGTCCTTAGCGATTCGGCAGCGAACTGCGTAGCATGTGCCAATGATCGAATTCTCCGTCAAGCTGGCGAACCGTCCCGGCCAGCTCGCCACCCTGTCCCGGGACCTCGCCAACGCCGGCGTCAACATCGAAGCCCTCGCGGCCATCACCTCGGGCCCCGAGGGCTTTGTCAAGCTCGTGGTGGACAACGAGGCCGCAGCCCGCCGGGTGCTCGACGACTCCGGCGTGAGCTTCGAGGAGCGGCGCATCATCTCGGCGGTGCTCCACGACGAGCCTGGTGCGCTCGCCGACATGGCCGAGGCGCTCGCCCAGACCGGCGTGAACATCGAAGCGATGTACCTCCTCCACTCGGGACCCGAGGGCCTCCATTTCGCGGTTGCCGTCGACGAGGAATCCGCAACGGCGAAGATCGCGTAGCGGGCGGCGGGCGGGTTTCAACGCCGTGCCCGTGCTCCGCCGTCGGCTCTCCGCCCCAACCCGTGACCCACAGACCTCGTTGCTGGCTACCTGGCGTCGACGGCGCTGACCGCCCAGGCGAGCCCTTCGTCCCGGTCCTCGACCGCGAGGTGAAGTCGCCAGCCCGACGCCGCATCGCCCGGATCCCACAGGACCCAGCGCAGCGCAGACGCCTCGCTGCCGAGCTCGTCGGATGTCACCGGCCAATCCTCGTCGATCCCGGCCGCGACCGCGGCCGTCCACCAAGCCAGCGCCCTCCCCACCGGCGTGCCCCGGCGGCGCCCGTACGCCCCTCCGCTCGCAGCGGCCCAGCACATGACACCCATCGCCGTGGTCAGGTCGGTGTCGGCGGCCCGCACCCGGTGCGGGCCCAGTGACCGGATCGCGTCCTCTGCGGTCCCGGAGACGGCCACCCCCTCCCCACGTCCGCTCGACTCCTCCAGCCACGGCGTCACCAGATCCAGGAGCGCGTCGGCGACGCTGCGATCGGCGAGCCGGCTCACCGGCTCACCGAGCTCGACCCAGGCGAGTCCGGGCGTCGCGAGCTCGGGGAAGTCGGCCCTGTCCGCCCGGTACACCGCAACCGGGTATGCCGGCTCCCAGGGAGCGAGCTCGAGCGGAGCGTCGACGACGAGACGGTCGATCGAGTCGTCGGCGACCGGGTCCCCTCTGATCGACCGCTCGTGGGCGATGAGCGACCGCAGCGCAGGATCCGCGACGACCCGCAGCTCCGCCCAGGTGTGGGTCGAGGCCGCCACCTCCCACAGCGGCCCGTGCCCGAACCGGCCCGCGCCCGGACGAACCACCTCGACGGCGTCGGAGGCGGGCGCATCGAGCGCCATCCGGTACTCGGCGAACTCGGCTGCGCCCCAGACCTGCTTGCCCCGCTCGACGGCTTCGCGACACCGATCCCGCACGAGGCGGAGACCGTCCCAATCGCGCGCCGCGACCGTCCCGTCGACGAACCGGACGAGGCCGTCGAGATCACTCGACTCCACGAGCTCGGCGAGCCGGGCTTCGTCCACCATCACCGCCGCAGCCGCGTCATCGCCATGAGCTCATTCAAGCCGCCGGACTTGCCGAGGTCGCTCAGCCGGGTGGATAGCCAATGCCCGCCAGCGCCGCGGTGATCTCGTCGAGGATCGCCGTGTCGTCGATCGTCGCCGGCACCTTGAACTCGACACCGTCGGCGATCTGGCGCATCGTGGCGCGAAGGACCTTGCCCGAGCGGGTCTTCGGCAGCCGGTCGACGACGACGGCGCGCCGGAAGGCGGCGACGGGGCCGATTCGCTCGCGGACCATCGCGACCACCTCGTCCACGATCTCGGCGCTCGGTCGCTCGACGCCTGCCTGGAGCACGACGAACCCCACCGGAAGCTGGCCCTTCAGCTCGTCGGCGACGCCGATGACGGCGCATTCGGCGACGTCGGGATGCGCCGCCAGCACCTCCTCCATCGCCCCGGTGGAGAGCCGGTGTCCGGCGACGTTGATGATGTCGTCCACGCGGCTCAAGACGTGGAGGTAACCGTCGGTGTCGACAACCCCGGCGTCTCCCGTCAGGTAGTGGCCGGGGAACCGCTCCAGGTAGGCGGCGAGGTAGCGGTCGTCGGCGTTCCACAGCGTCGGCAGCGTCCCCGGCGGCAGCGGCAGCTTGATGACGATCGCGCCGATCTCCCCATCGGGAAGCTCCTCGCCGTCCTCGTCGAGCACGCGGATGTCGTAGCCGGGGACCGGTACCGTCGGTGAGCCCGGTTTGACCGGGAGCAGCTCGATCCCGAGCGGGTTGGCACACGCCGGCCACCCGGTCTCGGTCTGCCACCAGTGATCGATGACGGGGACCTTCAGCGTCGTCTGCGCCCACTCCAGGGTGTCCGGATCGCAGCGCTCTCCGGCGAGGAACAGCGCCTTGAAACCAGAGAGGTCGTGTTTGCGGACGTGCTCCGCCTCGGGGTCCTCGCGCCTGATCGCCCGGAACGCGGTCGGCGCGGTGAACAGCACGCCGACGCCGTGATCCGAGATGACGCGCCAGAACGTGCCTGGATCGGGCGTTCCCACCGGCTTTCCCTCGAAGAGCACCGTCGTGTTGCCGTTGATCAGAGGCGCGTAGACGATGTAGGAGTGGCCGACGACCCAGCCGACATCGGATGCCGCCCAGTACACCTCGCCCGGATCGACCCCATAGATGTTCCGCATCGACCAGTTGAGGGCGACGGCGTGACCGCCGTTGTCCCGCACGATGCCCTTCGGCTCGCCGGTCGTCCCCGACGTGTAGAGGATGTAGAGCGGATCGGTGGCGGCGACCGGCACGCAGTCGGCCGGTGGGGCGCCGTCGACGGCTTCCCTCCACGTCGAGTCGCGGCCCGGGGTCAACGGCGCCTCGAGTTGAGGCCGCTGGAGGACGACGCAGCATTCCGGGGTGTGGGCGGCGATGTCGATGGCGCCGTCGAGCAGCGACTTGTAGTCGACGAACCTCCCCGGTTCGATACCGCACGATGCGGAGACGATGACCCGGGGGGTGGCGTCGTCGATCCTCGCGGCCAGCTCGTTGGAGGCGAACCCGCCGAAGACGACGGAATGGATGGCACCGATGCGGGCACAGGCCAGCATCGCGATCGCCGCCTCGGGCACCATCGGCATGTAGATGATGACCCGGTCGCCGCGCTCGACGCCGAGCCGGCGCAGCGCGCCGGCGAACGTCGCCACCTCGTCGCGCAGCTCCCGGAACGTGTACCGGCGCACCTCGCCCGTGACCGGCGAGTCGTAGACGAGGGCGAGCTGGTCGGCACGGCCACCGTCGACGTGGCGGTCGAGGGCGTTGTAGCAGGTGTTGAGCTGCCCATCGGGGAACCAGCGATAGAAGGGCGGGGTCGAGTCGTCGAGGACGGTCTGCGGGGCCCGGTCCCAGTCGATGCCGCCCGCCGCCTCCCCCCAGAAGCCCTCGGGATCGGCGAGCGAGCGCTCGTAGACCTCCCTGTAGCCCATCGATCTCCCTCCGCACCGTCGCGTTCGTCTTCCGGCGCAGCGGAGCGTAGCGGCACACCGGGTTAGCATCCGCGTCCGCTCCCCGGGTTCTGTGATGGCCATCCAGTGCGGCATCGTCGGGCTGCCCAACGTCGGCAAGTCGACGCTCTTCAACGCCCTCACCCGCGCCGGGGCCGTTGCCGACAACTACCCGTTCGCGACGATCGATCCCAACGTCGGCGTCGCCCGGGTTCCCGACCCCCGACTCGATGCGATCGCAGCGATCGTCGCACCGCCGGCCATCGTCCCCGCCACGGTCGAGTTCGTCGACATCGCCGGCCTCGTCGAGGGCGCGTCCCGAGGCGAGGGCCTCGGCAACCAGTTCCTCTCCCACATCCGCGAGGTCGACGCCGTCGCCCACGTCGTTCGCTGTTTCGACGACTCCGACGTCTCGCACGTCACCGGCAGCGTCGACCCCCGCCGCGACATCGACATCGTCGCAACCGAACTCGCCCTCGCCGACCTCGGCACCGTCGAGCGATCCCTCACCCGTCTCCGCCACAAGGCGAAGACCGGAGACAAGGAGGCGGCCGCGGCGATCGCCGTCGTCGATCGCGTCGAAGCGACCCTCTCCAGCGGGGCGCCCGCGCGGTCGATCGAGTTGAGAGGCTCCGAGCAGCGGGTCGTTCGGGATCTCTTCCTCCTCACTGCGAAGCCGCTGCTCTATGTGGCCAACGTCGGCGACGAGGGGGCGGCGAAGAACCCGCACGCGGCAGCGGTCGCCGCGATCGCCGCAGCCGAGGGCGCCGAGGTCGTCGCCGTTGCGGCGGGCATCGAGGCGGAGATCGCCGAGCTCGCCGATGACGAGAAGACGGAGTTCCTCGCCGAGATCGGCGAGACCGAGCCCGGGCTCGACCGGGTGGTACGCGCCGCCCACCGCCTCCTCGGCCTGAACACGTTCTTCACGTGGAACGAGAAGGAGGCGAGGGCGTGGCCCTTCCGCCGCGGCATGACCGCACCGGAGTGCGCCGGTCTCGTCCACAGCGACTTCGAGCGCGGCTTCGTCCGCGCCGAGGTCGTGTCCTTCGACGACTTCGTCGAGTTCGGCGGAGAAGGAGGGGCCAGACACGCCGGGCGGTGGCGGCTCGAAGGACGGGACTACGTCGTGCACGATGGCGACGTGATCCTGTTTCGCTTCAACGTCTGAGCGCTCACGGCGCGGTGACCCTCACGGCATCGGTAGCATCCCGCCCGGGCGAAGCGACCAACGATGGCGATGGGTGCGGTACGGCGGCTCACGAGGAAGGCGATCGTCAGCCTGGCGATCCTGGCCGGGCAGGTCATGCACGCCGCGCACCGCAACGACCTCCCCAGCTTCCAGAACCAGGACCCGAGCGGCGACTTCGGGAGGAGGGACCGGCCCCGTCTCCGCATCGTGCTCCTCGGCGACAGCTCGATGACGGCGCCGGGTGTCGAGCCCCTCGACGACTGCTGGCCCCGACGCATCGCCCGCTTGCTGTCCGAGCGCTACTTCGTGGAGCTCCGCTCGGTGGCGGTCGGCGGTTCGAAGGCATCGGAGCTGCTGCGAGACCAGATCGACGCCGCACTCGCCCTCGAACCGGACATCGCCCTCGTCTCGGTGGGCGCCAACGATGCCCTGCGGGCGGTGCCGGTCGCCGACTACGAGCGCGACCTCGGCGAGATCCTGAGACGCCTCACCGCGAAGGTGCCCGCCGTCGGGATCTCCGGCATCGGCGACCTCGGGTCGCTGCCGAGGCTCCCTGCAGTCCCCAGATCCTGGGCCCGGGTCAGAGGGCGCTCGTACAACCGGGCCATCGTGAGGGTGGCCGACCGGTACGAGGTGCCGAAGAGCGAGACCTGGGGCGCGCTGTGGCGCCCGTTCTCCGAAGGGGATCTCACCGTGTTCGCCGCCGACCGCTTCCATGCCTCGGCCCGCGGACACGAGATCTTCGCCATGTCCATGGTGCCCGTCGTCGGGGCCCTCCTGAAGCGGCTGGAGCCCGAGCTCAGCGCCCGGCGAGGAAGTCGCGAATCATCGACGTGACGGTGGCAACCGCTCCGGTGTTGTAGCCCTCGGGGACGATGATGTCGGCGTAACGTTTCGACGGCTCGACGAACTGGAGATGCATCGGGCGCACCGTGCCGAGGTACTGGCTCATGACCGAGTCGACCGTGCGGCCCCGCTCGACGATGTCACGGCGGAGGCGGCGCAACAGGCGCAGGTCGGGGTCCGTGTCGATGTAGATCTTCAGGTCCAACATCTCGCGTAACTCGGCTTCGGCGAGCACGAGGATTCCCTCGACGAGGACCACCGTCTCGGGAACAACAGTGACCGTGTCCTCGGTGCGGACGTGTTGGGAGAAGTCGTAGACGGGGCGCTCGATCGGCCTCGCGGCTCGAAGCTCGCCGAGATGGGCGATGAGGAGCTCCGTCTCGAGCGAGTCGGGGTGGTCGAAGTTGACGGCGGCGCGGGCGTCGAGATCGAGATGAGCGAGGTCGCGGTAGTAGGCATCGTGCTGGATGAGGGTCACGAGATCCGGGCCGACGGTCTCGACGACCGCCTCGGAGATCGTGGTCTTGCCCGAGCCGGACCCGCCGGCGATGCCGATGACGAGCGGCCTGTCCTCACCGTCGGTCGGCCAGGCGCCGACATCGGGGAACCGGCTCACCGCGTCCGCCGCTGCGGTGGGAACGGGGCCCACCTGCGGCCGGCGGTCGTCGCGGAGACACCGGCGGCCGGCGCGGCCGACCCGGTCGCGGCGCCGCCGCTGTCGTCGAGATGTGACGGTGTCATCGCGTTCGCGGCCATGGCGCGGCGCACCGTAGTCCTCAGGGCGTTGTCGTGTGCCGCCGGCGCTCCGATACGGTCCGGAGGGGCCTATCGTGGCCGCCGTGGCACCCCCCGAGAGCTCCTGGAACGACGAGCCGCGACGCAAGGTCGTGCGCCGCCGGCTCACCACGGTGCCGCGCACGTTCGCGCTCCTCGCCGTCCTGACGGTGCTCTCTCCGGTCGCGTTCCTCGTCGCGTTCGCCATCGACATCGCCCGCAGCGTGGGCAGCAGGCGGCCCTGGATGGCGGTCAGGCTTCTCGCGTTCGCCTGGGTGTTCCTCGCCGCCGAGGCGTGGGGGCTCACCCGCTTCTTCGCCGGTTGGGTACGGGCCGGATTCGGCTCCGACCGGGAGCGTCTCGTCGAGAGCGCTTGGCCCGTCCAGGCGTGGTGGGCGCGCACCCTCTTCGGCGCGGTGCAGAGGCTCTTCGGGCTCGATCTCGAGGTCGCCGGTCTCGAAGCCGCCACCCCGGGCCCGGTCATCGCGTTGTTCCGCCACGCCAGCATCGTCGACAACCTGCTCCCCGCCGTGTTGCTCACCGACCGGACCGGGCTGAGGCTGCGGTGGATCATCAAGCGGGAGCTCCTGTCGGTCCCGGGCCTCGACGTCGGCGGCAAGCGACTCCCCAACTACTTCGTGGACAGGAAGTCCGGCGATCCCCGTACCGAGCTGAGGCGGATCAGAGCACTCGCCGACGGGCTCGGGCCTCATGAGGGAGTGCTCATCTACCCGGAGGGCACCCGCTTCACCCGGTCGCGCCGGGCCGCGGCCCTCGACCGCCTCCGGGCGTCGAGACCGGAGCTCTGGGAGCGGGCATCCCGCCTGCGCAACGTCATGCCGCCGCGCCCCGGTGGCGTCTTGACGCTCCTCGACTCGGGTCACGACGTCCTCATCTGCGGCCATGACGGGCTCGGCGGCTTCGCCCGGATCTCCGACCTGTGGTCTGGGGCGATCGTCGGTCGCACGGTGCGGGTGTGGTTCCGGCGGATCGCCTCCGCCGAGATCCCGCGCTCGCGCGCGGAGCGGATCCGCTGGCTCTACGACCAGTGGCAGGCCATCGACGACGTGATCGCGGCGGACACCGCACCCGCCTGAGAACCGTCGCAGCCGTCCCGACGCCCCTGCCGGCGGGTACACTGAGCGGGCACAACCACCCCGGGGAGCTCGGACACGCCGGGCTGAGAGGGCGGCCGGTGCGGGACACCGCTGAGGCCGCCGACCCGCGGAACCTGATCTGGGTAACACCAGCGGAGGAAGTGTGTGGACGACAGCTCGGTGAACGGGTCACCCGCACTGGTCTTGGCGGCCGGTGACGCGCCCGAACCCATCCCCCCACTCGACGGCGCCGCGTACGTCGTGGCCGCTGACGGAGGGCTGGTGCACGCCGCCCGCCTCGGCGTCACTCCCGACGTCGTCGTCGGCGACCTCGACTCGGCGAGCCCCGCCGACGTCGAGGAGGCGATTGCGGCCGGTGCCCGCGTCGAGCGGCACTCCGCCGACAAGGACGCCACCGATTGGGAGCTCGCCCTCCACCATGTCCGCAATGCCGGCTTCCGTCGTGTCGTCATCGTCGGCGGCGGCGGGGGGCGGGTCGATCACTTCCTCTCCAACGCGCTCGTGCTCACCAGCCCCGAGCTGGCAACCCTCGAGGTCGTCTGGCACCTCGGGACGGCGACGGTTCGGGTCGCCCGGCCGGAACTGTCCGTCTCGATCCCGGGCACGGCGGGGGATCCGGTGACGCTGCTCGCCGTCGGCGGCGACGCCACGGGGATCGCGACGTCCGGGCTGCGCTGGCGCCTCGACGGTGCCACGCTGCCCCCGGCCACGAGCCGCGGAGTGAGCAACGAGCTCGTCGACCCGCCGGCCACCGTCTCGATCGGATCCGGTGCGCTCCTCGTGATTCACGAAAGGACACGATCATGAGTCTGAGACGCGTTTGCGCGCTCGTGCTCGTCACGGTCGTCGTTGCCGCCGCGTGCGGCGATGACGACACAGGTCCGCCGGCGACGGGGCCGCCCGCCGCGATCGTGCTCGCCACCCACGACTCGTTCGCCATCTCCGCCGAGGTGCTCGCCGGTTTCGAGGACCTCACCGGAGTCCCCGTCCGCATCCTCGAGGCCGGCGACGCGGGGACGTTGGTGTCGAGCGCGATCCTCACGAAGGGCAAGCCCACTGCCGATGTGCTCTTCGGCATCGACAACACGTTCCTGTCGCGGGCCCTGGAGGAGGACCTCTTCATCCCCTACGCCTCCCCCGGTCTCGGGTCGGTCCCCGACTCGCTCGAGCTCGATCCGGAGCACCGGGTGACGCCGATCGATTTCGCCAACGTCTGCCTCAACTACGACAAGGCCGGGCTCGCCGCTGCAGGCCTGTCGCCCCCTACCGGCCTGCGCGACCTCACCATGCCCGCCTACCGCGGCACGCTCGTCGTCGAGGATCCGGCGACGTCCTCTCCCGGCCTCGCCTTCCTCCTCTCGACGATCGCCGAGTTCCCCGAGGGAACCGCCTACCCCTGGCAGACGTTCTGGGCCGACCTCGTCGCCAACGACGTTCTCGTCACGTCGGGCTGGGAGGAGGCGTACTTCGGCGCGTTCTCCGGCGGCTCCGAGGACGGCGACCGTCCCATCGTCGTCTCCTATGCGTCGTCTCCGCCGGCCGGCGTGTTCTTCGCCGACGAGGAGCTCGCCGAGGCTCCGACGGCCGCCGTCCTCGATGGCTGTTTCCGCCAGATCGAGTTCGCCGGCATCCTCGCCGGCACGGAGGCGGAGGCGACGGCCCAGGCCCTGATCGACTACATGCTCACCCTCGAGTTCCAGGAGGACATCCCCCTCAACATGTTCGTGTTCCCCGCCAACGCCGAGGCCGCGCTCCCCGAGGTCTTCGTCGAGCACACCGCGATTCCGGAGAGCCCGAACTCCCTCGACCCCGCCGAGATCGACGCCAACCGGAATGCCTGGATCGAGGCATGGACAGAGATCGTCCGCTGACGGGCGTCGCCGGTCTGGCGATCCTCGCCGTCCCGGCGCTGTTCCTCGGCTACTTCTTCCTCTACCCGCTCGCGTCGATCCTCATCACCGGCCTCACCTCGGACGGGGTCCCGGATCTGGGACCGCTCGGCGAGATCGCCTCGCGGCCCCGGCTGTTGGGGATTGCGTGGTTCACCCTCTGGCAGGCGGTGGCGTCGACGCTGTTGACGCTGGTCGTCGCCCTGCCGGCCACCGCGGCTCTCTCCCGTTACGAGTTCTGGGGCAAGCGCTTCGTCCGCGCCGCCGTCACCGTGCCGTTCGTGCTACCGACCGTCGTCGTGGCGACCGCCTTCCTCGCCCTGCTCGGTCCCGGAGGTCCCCTGGGGCTGGACCTGCGGCGCAGCATCTGGGCGATCCTCGCCGCCCACGTGTTCTACAACGTCGCCGTCGTCGTCCGCACGGTCGGGACCGCCTGGGAGCGCCTCGACCCCCGCCTCGAAGAGGCGGCGCGCACGCTCGGCGCGACGCGGTGGAACGCGTTCCGCGCCGTGACGTGGCCGCTGCTGCGCCCGGCGGTCGTCTCCGCGACGTCGATCGTGTTCCTGTTCACGTTCACGTCGTTCGGCGTCGTCCTCATCCTCGGGGGTCTCGAGTACGCGACGCTCGAGGTAGAGATCTGGCGGCAGGCGACGGCCCTCATCGATCTCCCCCTCGCCGCGGCGCTGTCGCTGCTCCAGCTCGTCGGCGTCACCGGCATCCTCGTCGGATATGCCCGGTATCAGCAGCGCCGCGCCCACGAGCTTCCCCTCCTCTCCGCCCGGGCGACGGCCCGGCGGCCGGCGACATGGCGGGAACGCGGGTTCGTGGCGGCCACCGTCGGCGGCCTCGTCGCCATCCTCGGTGCCCCACTCGTCGTGCTCGCCGAGCGCTCGCTCCGGGTCGGAGACGGCCACGGGCTCACCCACTATCGCGCCCTCGCCGAGTTGGACGAGGCGGGTGCCGCGTTCGTCCCCCCGACGACGGCGATCGGCAACTCACTGTGGTTTGCCGTCGTCGCAACCGCACTCGCCCTCGCCGTCGGCCTACTCGCAGCCGCCGTCATCGCCTACCGCGGCGGCAGGGCGAGCCGGTGGTTCGACGCACTGCTCATGCTCCCCCTCGGCACCTCGGCGGTCACACTCGGCTTCGGCTTCCTCGTCGCGCTCGACGCTCCGATCGACCTGAGGACCTCGGCCTTGCTCATCCCGCTGGCACATGCCGTCGTCGCGATCCCCTTCGTCGTGCGCACCACCGTCCCGATCATGCGCAGCGTCCGCCACCGGCTCCGCGAGGCGGCCGCGGTGCTCGGTGCCCCGCCGCGGGCGGTGTGGCGCCTCGTCGACCTCCCCCTCATCTCCCGGGCCGCCCTCGTCGGAGCCGGGTTCGCCTTCGCCGTCTCACTCGGTGAGTTCGGGGCGACGTCGTTCATCGTTCGGCCGGACAGGCCCACCATTCCGATCGCGATCTTCCGGTTCCTCGGTCAGCCCGGTGCTCAGAACCTGGGACGGGCGCTGGCGATGAGCACCCTCCTCATGCTCATCACCGCCGGCGCCATCCTCGCCATCGACCGGCTCCGCGTGGGCCATCTGGGCGAGTTCTGATGCTGGCGTGCCGCGAGGTGACGGTGTCGTTCGGCGAGACGATCGCCGTCGACCGGGCGACCCTGGAGGTGAACATCGGCCGCGTCGGTGGGCTCATCGGGCCGTCCGGATGCGGGAAGTCCACCTTGCTGCGCGTCATCGCCGGACTGCAGCGCCCGGACCACGGCAGCATCACCTGGAATGGGGCGGACATCACCGCGGCGCCGCCGCACGCCAGGCCGTTCGGGCTCATGTTCCAGGACTACGCCCTGTTCCCCCATCTCGACGTCGCCGCCAACGTTGCCTTTGCCCTCCGCTTCTCCGACACGTCCCGGGCCGAAGCGAACCGCCGGGTCGGCGAGCTGCTCGACCTCGTCGGGCTCCCCGGCTACGAATCGCGGACCATCGACGGGCTCTCCGGGGGCGAGCAGCAGCGCGTCGCCCTCGCCCGCACCCTCGCCCCGTCTCCCGATGTCCTCATGCTCGACGAGCCGCTCGGGGCGCTCGACCGTTCGCTGCGCGACGACCTCGTTCCGGAGATGCGTCGCATCTTCTCCGCCCTCGGCACGACTGCGCTCTACGTCACCCACGACCACGACGAGGCGTTCGCCGTCGCCGATGGTGTGTTCGTCATGCGCGACGGCGCCATCGTCGGGCACGGATCGCCCGCGCAACTGTGGGAACGACCCCCCGACCTCGAGACCGCCCGATTCCTCGGCTACGGGCCCGTGGTCGCGGCAACCGTCTCCAACGGCCGGCTCGATGTCGGGTTCGCCGTGGCCCCTTGGTCGGGCCCTGCCGGCTCGTACTCGGCGGCGATGCGACCCGGGGCGGTCGTGATCGATCCCGACGGCGCCATCGACGCCGTCGTCGCAGACGCCACCTACACGAAGGACGGGTACGAGCTGAGACTGGAGATCGGTGAGACCACGGTGGCGGTCCGGTGTCCGGACCGACTCCCCGCCGGCACCCGGGTCCGGGCCGCGGTCGATCCCGATCACATCGCCCTGTACCCGGCTCAGCCGTCGACGAGCTCCGACGTGTAGACGGCGGTGCCGAACTCGGTGCCGAGTAGCAGCGACGTCGTGCGAGCCAGCTCCCGTGCCCTGAGAATCGTGCCGTCGGTGCCGCGCAGGTCGAATGTGTGAGTGGCGTCGCTGACGAACAGCATCTCGTAGCCGAGGTCGCTCGCCATGCGCGCCGTCGTCTCACAGCACACGTTCGTCTGGATGCCGCAGACGGCGACGCTCCCGATGCCGTGGGCCTGCAGCCAGGCATGGAGATCCGGCTCGCCGTAGAACGCGGAGTGGACGGACTTGACCACGAGGAGGTCGGGCTCGCCCTCCAGGATGGCTTTGAACGCATTCCCCGGCTCCCCCGGCCGCAGCGGCGACAGCGGCTCCTTCGAGTCGTGGCGCACGTAGACGACCGGCCAGCCCTGGGAGCGCCACGCATCGAGGAGCGCGGCGATGTTCGCCTCGCAACTCGGGTTGTTGCGGGGGCCCCAGTGCACGGCGTCGTCGAACCCGCGCTGCACGTCGACGACGATGAGCGCCGTCGCCTCCGACCAGTCGGACATGTCAGCTCCTCTCGGATACGTCCGCCCACGACGCACCGGCAGCGGCGACGAGGCGGTCGAGGGCGATGGGGAACACCGTCGTCGGCGTCCCCGCCGCGGCCCATACCTCGGTGTGGCGGCGCAGCGCCTCGTCGGCGTAGACGGGGAGGTCGCGGGTATGTGCGAACGGAGGCGTGCCACCGGCGGCATAGCCGGTCGCGTCGCGCACGTCCTCGAGCCCGGCACGGCGGACCGGCGAGCCGACGATGCCGGCGAGGCGGTGCTCGTCGACCCGGAGGTCGCCGGGCACGAGCACGAGCACGGCCTCGTCCTGCGAGGTGGTAAAGACGATCGACTTCACGATCGCGGACACCGGACATCCCACCGCCTCCGCCGCCTGGGCCGCGGTCTTCGTGCCGTCCGGGTAGACGACGGGCTCGATCTCGATGCCGAGACGGCGTGCCTCGGCGACGAAACGCCTCGCCGCTTCGGGAAGCTCAGCCATCGCGCCGACAGTAGCGCCGTCCGAACCCGTCACCGCGCCACGGCGACGATGCCCTCCTCCGTGGCGAGGTACCCGACGGGGACGTCGGACGGCTCCGCCGGCAAGCGGTCGACCACCAGGGCGGCCGGCGCGATGCCGGCGAGGGTCGCATGGGGTCGAACCCCGGTGAGGAGCCGGTCGAAGTAACCGGCTCCCCGCCCCAGCCGGGCGCCCCACAGGTCGAAGGCGAGACCGGGCACGAGGAAGATGTCGACCTGCTGCGCCTCGAGGCGGGGAGCACCGGCGTGGGGTTGGAGGAAGCCGAAGCGGTGCACCTCGAGAGGGCCGCTCAGCTCGTGGATCGTGAGGTCACCGCCCCGCTCGGGGGTGTGCGTCGCCGCCATCAGCCTCGAGCCGGGCGCCAGGCGCAACGGATCGAGGTCGACCTCGGCGGGAAGCGGCAGGAACGTGAGGACCACGCCGGCCTCGACGAAGGGGGGCCACTCGGCGAGATGAGCGACGATGCGCGCCGAGACGGAATCCCAGTCGACGTCGCGACGAGCCTGGCGGGCCCACTCCCGGAATGCGTCCTTGCCGGCGTCCGGGGCTGGCGGTGGGATCACCCGTCGAGCAGGCGAGGGCCGAGCTTGGCGAACTCGTCCTGACCGGAGAACGGCACGACGTAGCCGTCCTCGCCGCGGATCTCGTCGACGTGGGCCGCGACGTCGTCGACGCTGAGCGGCCCCTCTGCATCGGGATGCTTGAAGTATCCGTGGGTGAGGGCGACGAAGACGCGGCTCACCGACCCGGCGCCCGCCGACCAGATCTCCCCGTTGAGCTCGCACTCCTCTGAGGCGAGGTAGGCGACGACCGGCGACACCGACTCGGGGTCGAACTTCTCGGCGACGGGACCGAGGAGATCCTCGGTCATCCTCGTCCGTGCGATGGGCGCGATCGTGTTGACTCTGATGTTGTATTTCGAGCCCTCGAGCTTGAGGGCGTTCATGAGCCCGACGAGGCCCATCTTCGCCGCGCCGTAGTTCGCCTGGCCGAAATTGCCGAACACACCCGAGCCGCTCGACGTCATGATGATGCGGCCGTAGCCCCGCTCCCGCATGTGAGCGAACGCGGGGCGTGACACGTAGAACGCGCCGCGCAGGTGGACGTCGAGCACGGCATGGGCGTCCTCCGGCTCGAGGTTCACGAACGTCTTGTCGCGCAGGATCCCGGCGTTGTTGACGAGCACGTCGAGCTGGCCGTACTCCGCGAGCGCCGTGGCGACGATCGCTTCGCCGCCGGCAGGCGTCGAGACCGACGAGTACTCGGCGACGGCCATGCCGCCGGCGGCGCGGATCTCTTCGACGACGGCATCTGCGGCCGACGTGCTCGCGCCCTCGCCGTGCACGGAGCCGCCGACGTCGTTGACGACCACGGCCGCCCCGAGCCCGGCCAGAAGGAGGGCATGCGACCGGCCCAGCCCACCGCCCGCACCGGTCACGATGACGACTCGATCTTGGAAATCGACCATGCCCTTCGGCCTCCTGTCGTCGCGTCTCGGCCCGGCCCCGAAAGATAGCCGCCGGCGGCTGCCGGTCATCCCCCGGCCGGTACCGCATCGGGCACCGAACCCGCCGCCGTTCAGACGCCGGCCCGGTGCAGGAGCGCCGCCATCTGAGCACGCGTCACCGCATCACCCGGGCAGAACCGATCGTTCGTCGGCGGGTTACACCCCAACGTGATCCCGGCGGCGCCGAGCCGATC
>CAMYMC010000029.1 GCA_947259365.1 uncultured Acidimicrobiaceae bacterium
TCGTCATAGACCGGACCGTCCAGACTGCTTGTCTTCTTGCGGTAGACGATCCAGAGACCGTCTTGTCGCTCGGAGTTCGAGGCGAGCCATCGACGCCATCCGCTACGACTCGACGGGACCAGAACCTCCTTGCCATCAGGTGACATCGGATCGTCGAAATCATCGATACGTGCCATCTCTGTGGACCCTATCCACCCGCCCATATCGGCATCCATGAGGGAGTGGTGTAGGCGGTGTGCATGTGGCCGCAACCATCGGTCTCACGGCCGGATAGCGCGTGAGGGGATCGCCTCGACGGGAACCCAGAGGTGACTCCGCGACGTCAGAGGCGACGAGGATCGAACCGAAGGCCGTCAATATGAACCGGATATCGAACGCCAGCATCATTGTGGTCGTCCTCGTCCTCGCCGCGGCCGTGGTCCTTGCACTGCGGCCCGGTTCGACAGAAACCGAAGTCCTCCCAGACGTCCCGCTGCCCGATCCGCTTGACGACCCGGCCGGGGCCGTCGTAGTCGGCCTGTACGAATCAGGCGGCTTCTCGCTCTTGGGGCTGCAGTTCGGGACCGTGACCCGTACGCTCAGCGTTCAATTCCATGCAGCGCCGGGCTGCTTCGATCATGCAAGCTTCGGCGACCCGTGGCCGACACCCTTCGAGGAATGCTCGAGCGCCGTCACCATCGAGGGCACGATCTCCGGCGGTGGCATCGCCCCCACCGGGGAGACGATCGTGAGCGTCGACGTCGAGGTCCCGGGCGATTGCTACGACACCGTCAGCCGTGGAGATCGGTGGCCACTGTCCGCCGCCGTCTGCGGCTCGTAGGCCCGAGCCCTCTCACCTCCCCGCAAGCCACCCGGCAAGGAATCTCCCACTGCCCTTCGGGTAGGGGGCGCCGTGCTGCTCCACACCGAGGGAGAACCGCCGCCGCCGTAGGGGCGATGTCTCAAACGTCGGAAGAGTCCACAGGGACATCGACACACTGTGCCCACCGCCACACATATCACCGAATCGGGAGCACGAACGCCCATCCCGCCGAGTGCGCGTGATCGGCACTTCGAGGATTGCGGCTCGGCTGGCGGCGAGCACTCACCGTGGCCGTCCTGGTGTCGGCCGTCCAGTCAGGGCTCGATCCGGTTGGCGGTTGCGGAGGCCTCAGCCGACGCTACGAGGTACGCCTCGGCGAAGTCGATGCGATGGGTCTCGTACACCTCGAGTGCCCGCAGCAGCAGCGGGGCGTCGATGGTTCGGATGGCGGGGAAGGCGATGACGGAGCGGACCAGGCGAGCGACTTCGTCGACGGGTACCTCGTAGAAGGACTCCAGCACGTAGACGGTCTCGGCGATGATCAGGTCGGGGAGGAGCAGCTCATCTGCTGCGGCGAGGAAGGCGGTGGCTCGGGCGGCGAGGTCGGGTGGATCACCGGTGAGGTGGCGGATGATGATGTTGGTGTCGACGAACGCCGTCACCGCCGGACCTCGGCACGAGAGCGCCGCGTGCTGCGGCGGACCTCGTCCCAGGCAGTGCCCCGCTTCGCGCCTGGGACGTCGACGGCGCCGGCGAGGTCGAGGAGGTTGGGTGTCTTGGCGAGCGTGGCCCGGTGCTCCTCGACGCGAAAGACGATCTCGTCGCCCTCGGAGATGCCGAGCTTGTCGCGGACCGCCTTGGGGATCGTGACCTGCCCCTTGGATGTGACCTTCGCTGCGAGGTCCATGCTGAGTCGCCTCCTTACTCGATAGGCGAAGTAAGGATACCACCGGAGCCGTCGACGGAGAAGGGGGACAGGGCACCCATGATGTGCGTCGCGAGGTGTCGGCGCCGGTCGGCCGTCAAGCCCAGGAGTCCGCGAGGAGTCCGCGGGAGGATCGAAAACGACACGCGACAACCAGAAACACCCAGTGACAAAACCCCAGGTCAGAAGAGAGATCGAGTCGAATTGCCACCTCACCGAACCCCCCTGATCCCGTCTGGGGGTCAAGAGGTCGCCGGTTCAAATCCGGCCAGCCCGACTGCCCGAAGCCCCAGAGCCGCAACGGCCGCGTCGGGTCCGACGCAGGGAGGCCGCCGCTATGTCGAACGCCAAGCGAGGGGTGGTGGTGGTGACGCTCGTCAGCGTCGGTGTGTTCGCGGCGAGTATCGCCTTATTCGGCTCCATTTGGACTCAAGGCACGCCGAGCTCACCCACGGTGCCGCTGGACCATATCGCCGAATGGGTCGCTGAGTATGGAGGGGTTGAGCACCAATACAAGCGGATACTCAACATGACGAATTGCCACCAGCTCCAAGCGGAGCTTGACACTTTCGCCGAGGCCCACGACGGAGAGCTCCCCGGCACCGCGCTCCACAAGGCCACCCTCGGCTACATGATGGCCGCCCCCGTCCGTGTCGGGGCTCTTCGAGCCACCGCCGAATGTGAACGCTGACTACGGGAACTGCCATTGGGCGAATGGAGAAGCGTGGGAGGAGGACGGCGCTAGGGTCGACTTCGACCTCTAGCGCCAAGCCTGACGCCCGACTCACCCAGTCGTGTCCGAACACTCACCTTCGGCTGCGCAGCCACGACACGAAGACGCCGAACCAAGCGGCCGCGATGACGGTGGCGAAGCGGAAGCCAGTCGGTCGATCCGGGGCGTTGGCTGTTTCCTTCCTCGTCACATAAGGATGCTCGCTGGAGACCGCTACCTCACGTCGGCAGCGGTTGCCGGTCGCAATACCTCGATGAACTCGACGATGCTCGCCGCGAGGACCCAGAGGACGAACACGAAGATGCCCACCCACGGAGCAAGGGCTCCGAGCGCGACCACTACCCCAAAGACACCAAGCCAGACCGGGAGTGTCCGGTAGGTGAAGCTCACTACAGCAGCAGCTATGCCAACCGCCAACAGGCCGGGGCTGAAGATGTAGACGCCTTCCCAAATGAAGTCGAGGGCACCTTGAGCAACCTCAGCATGCCCGTGCTCTCCGGCAACTCCTCCGGCCAGTTCGACGCCGGTGAGGACGACCCACGCGCTGGCAAGAATGACCCCGCCTGCCAAGAAGCCGTCGCTCGCCCAGCCGGCTCCACCGTCCCGGAACTTGGTCCGTAGATGCCCGACGAAGACAAGAAGAAAGCCGATGCCGAGCATCGTCAACAAACCCGCGATCTGTATGTCGTCGGCCTTCTCGCGGAACTCAGCGAGCACCTTGGCCGCCGGGTCGGACGGTTCTGAGTCAAACTCTCCAGACACGGCAATGGCTATGAATACGGCGGCAACAAACAGGATGCCACCAAGTGGTCCGAACCAATTGCCTGCTTTGCCCATGACCCTTCCCTTCAGAGTTGTCATTGGCACAGACGAACGACTGGACTGCTCGGGTGACAGAATCCGGCCTCACTTTTCTGGTGAGGTGATTGCGCAGCCCCGCCAGTGGCTAGGCGAGGCGGGATGGCCAGGCCTCGGATCAACGAGTCGGCTGACACGGGTTTCTGCGCGGAAGTGAACCGCAGTGAAGAGGCGGGCGGCATCTGGGGTCAAGAGGTCGCCGGTTCAAATCCGGCCAGCCCGACCACCGGGACGCCTGGAGCCGCCAGGTTCTTGGGCTTCTCGTGGCCATGCGTGGAGGTCGCCTGCCCTCCCTGCGCCTCGCTACGGTCTGCGCCATGAACGGTGAGCACGCATCTCCTCTGTCTTCGGAAGAGCGCGAAGCCGTGCTGTCGCGGGCCGTTTCCTGGTGGCTGGGCAAGGGGGGACGGCGCCGATTGGTGACACGAACGCCGTTCCGCGCGGTCGTGGCGAGGGGTCGAACGAGGTATGTCCTCGTCGTCGATGAGATCGGCGATGTCTCCGAGGAGGACCTCACGCCCGCGCCGGGAGTCGAGGGACGAGGCCCGGTGTGGCGGTCCCGCCATTTCCGGATTCACGGAGACGGGACACTCGTCCGCACCCGTCCGTTCCGAACCAACACCGTCGTCGCCTCGCTGAGAGACGCCAGGGCGGTGAGTCTGCGACATGAGGAGGGGGAGAGGGCTTTCACGCGGACGCTCGGGGGTGGCGCCGTTCGCCGAGAGTTCTCGCTGCACCTCGACATCTGGCTGGAACCCGCGGACCCGATGACGCTGAGGATGTGGACAGGCTCATCGCAGAAGCGCCGCGACCGCCGGGCCCGCCATCTCGCTCGGGTTCTCACCGCGGTCGTGGCTCCGGATACGCTCGCCGGGGGTGACCGCCCGGAGTCGTGACGCAAGCCATCGCTGAGCCCGGCCGCCGTGACCGGGCTTCCGGTCCACCTCGGTGATCGATCCGGCTTCTACCCTCGGCCCATGACGTCCCCAGGCGTCGGCAGGCTCAACGAAACCGCCCTGCACGCCGCGCTGAAGGAGTGGTACGCGGAGCCAGGCGACCGTCTCGAGGCCGCCGTGGCCGGGTTCGTCGTCGACATCGTCCGCGGCAACAGGTTGATCGAGATCCAAACCCGCGGTTTCGCCGCCATGCGGCGCAAGCTCGACCGCCTGCTCGACGGCCACGAGGTCCGCATCGTGCACCCGATCCCCGCGACGAAATGGATCGTGAAGCGTCCCCATGCCGGCTCACCGGCATCACGTCGCCGGTCGCCCAAGCGCGGCTCAGTCCTCGACCTGTTCGCCGAACTCGTGAGCTTCCCGTGGCTCATCGACCATCCCAACTTCACCATCGAAGTGCTCATGACCGAAGAGGAGGAAGTCAGGCGATTCGACGGCAAGAGCTGGAGACGAAAGGGGTGGAGCGTCGTCGATCGGAGGCTGGTCGACGTCACCGGTGGACTCGTCGTGGAGGGGCCGCCGGACCTGCTGGCGTTGCTCCCCGAGGGACTCTCACAGCCCTTCACGACCGCTGATCTGGCGACGGCGATCGCCCGGCCGCGCCGGCTCGCCCAGCAGATGGCCTACTGCCTGCGCGAGTGCGGAGTGGCGGAGATCGCCGCAAAGCGGGGGAACGCCCTCGTGTACCGATTGGCGGGTTGACGCCCCGGACCCTCGTCGAGTGGCTCGGGCGTCGTCTCCCGGCTGCCTAGGCTCGACGGCGGTGATCCGGCTCCACATCAAGAACAATCGGGACGGCCAGGACGTGTTTCGCATGACCCCGGAGCGGTACCGGGACGCGGCGGAGCGGCACCCCGAGATCGCTGCCCAGGTCGAGGCCACGATCGACTTCGACCTCGACAACTTCGACAAGTCGATGGCGACCGCCGACGCCCTGGTCACCTGGGACCTGCCGACGGCCGGCCTGACGGAACGGGCCCCTCGACTCCGCTGGATCCACATCATCGGGGCCGGCATCGAACACCTCCTGCCGCTCGATTGGCTGCCGGCCGGCGTCGTCCTCACCAACAACCGCGGCGTGCATGCCGAAAAGGCCGGCCAGTATGGGCTGATGGCGCTGCTGCTGCTCAACAACGCCCTCCCCAGGCTCGTCGGCGAGCAGCGACGGCGCCGCTACGTCGAGTGCTTCACGTCGGCGATCACCGGAAAGGTGCTGCTCGTCGTCGGCGCCGGGGCGATGGGAAGCGCCGTCGCCAGGCAGGCGAGAGGCATCGGCATGCGAACGGTCGGGGTCCGGCGGACGCCGCGCCGCACCCCCGGCTTCGACGAGGTCCACCCCGTCGAGGCCCTCGAACGGTTGCTGCCGACTGCCGACTTCGTGGTGGTGACGGCACCGGCGACACCGGATACCACGCCGCTCATCGATGCCCGCCGCCTCGCTCTCCTCCGCCCCGAAGCCGGACTCGTCAACATGAGCCGCGCCGCGGTCGTCGACTACGACGCGCTCGCCGACGCCCTCCGGCGCGGGGCGCTGGCGGGCGCCGTCCTCGACGTGTTCGACCCCGAGCCGCTGCCCGAGACGTCGCCGCTGTGGGACGTGCCCAACCTCATCATCACGCCGCACATGTCGTCCGACGACGCGCTCACCTATGCGCCGCGGACGCTCGACCTCGTCTTCGCGAACCTTGGCCGCCTCATCGCCGGCAAGCCGCTGCGGAATCGTGTGGATCCAGGGCGCGGGTACTGACGGCACGGACCGCGACGGCGTCCGTCTTCTCGGCCTCGGTCCGACGGTATCTACGTCGACGCACGGTCGGGAAACCCGAGGGACAGTGGATGACGCCGGACGCGACAGGTCATCCGAGCGGACCGGTCCTCGGTAGATCTGCGCGGGCTCGATATCATCCCGCCTCAGCCTGGGTCAGGGAGCTTGTCCGTGAAGTGGTGGACCTCCGTCGCCGTGCGTGTTGCGACGCTCGGCGTCGTCATGGCGACGGGCGCCGGCTCGTACGTCGTCGAGAGCGGGGACACGCTCAGTGGCATCGCCGCCGAGCTTGGTGTCGAGGTCGCCGATCTCGTCCGTCTGAACGCGTTGGAGAACCCCAACCTCATCGTCCCCGGCCAAGTTCTGCTGACCGGGAGCCATGACACCGCGCCGGCTCTCCCGGCAGCACCCGTCGTAGCGGGCACGCACGTGGTACAGCCCGGCGAGTCCCTCGCCAAGATCGCTGCGGACCACGGCGTCGACGCCGACGAGCTGGCCAGAGCCAACGGCATCGTCGGAGGCCGCCTCATCGCCGGCGTGCGAC
This sequence comes from uncultured Acidimicrobiaceae bacterium, assembly GCA_947259365.1. GTDB lineage: Bacteria > Actinomycetota > Acidimicrobiia > Spongiisociales > UBA5794 > CAMYMC01. The sequence goes on from CAMYMC010000029.1 coordinate 6,584, forward strand.
TTCAGCTGACGGAGCCGGACGTGAAGTTCGTTCCGGTCGCCGCTGCGGTGCATCGGGTCCGATCCGGCGAGTCGCTGAGGGTCATCGCTGGGTCCCACGGCACGACGCTGGCGCGATTGCTCGAGTACAACCACGTCCACGACCCCGATCGCATCGATCCCGGGACCGTGGTCGTCATTCGGCCGGGCTGGACGTGCCCGGTGCCGGGCGCGACGTTCACGAACGATTGGGGTCTCGTCAAGCCGAGCGGAAAGACCCACGAAGGCGTCGACATGTTCGCCCCCCGGGGCACCGAGATCGTTGCACCGGTCTCCGGTCACGTTCATCACGCCGTCGGCGACATCGGCGGTCTCCAATTCACGCTCGTCGGTGACGACGGTTTCAGGTACTTCGGGTCCCACATGGACACGTTCGGGGCATCCGGCAACGTCCGGGCCGGGGACACACTCGGCACGACCGGAACCAGCGGGAACGCGGGCGGCACCGGCGCCCACCTGCACTTCGAGGTCCATTCCCAGCGCTCCGACTCGCCGCTGAATCCCTATCCGACGCTGCTCGCCGCCTGCGGTTGATCACGGCGGGACGCCGGCGCACCGAGCGCAAGACAGTTGGCTGTGCTCGCGAGCTCAGCGACGCCGGCGACATCATCCCGCCCGTCCGGGCGACGTGCCCGCGGGGCGCGACCGGCACGGTCATCTGCCAGGTCGGAGCCGGCCACGCCACGAGGAACGTCGTCGCCGCGCCGTGCAGCGGCAACCCGGCACCGCTCGCACCGTGCGCCGCTCGCGCCGGCCCGCCTACGGGCCGCGCCGGGAGGCGAGGAGAGCACCCATGATGACGAGCGCCGTGCCGGCGAGCGCAAGAGGTGTGACCGCGTCGTCGAGGAGGAGCACGCCGAGAGCGACGGCGACGACGGGGATCCCATAGGTGATGAACGACGACCGGGTCGATCCCACCCGGCCAACCAATGTCCCCATGATGACAAAGGCGATGCCCGTCCCGACGACACCGGCAGCGCTCACCGCGACGAAGGGTCCCCAGGCGAACGTGCTGGCAAGGCCACCCTTCAGCCCAAGCGGGGCCGTCCAGACCGTGGCCAGCGCCAGCATCCTCGCCATGACCGCCACCGACCCGTAGCGCTGCTGGAGCGGGGCGGCGATGTTGACCGCGAGACCGTAGCTTGCAGAGGCAATCACGACGAGGAGGACACCCCACGCCTGGGCGCTGCCCTCGCCGATCGACGGTGCGCTGATGGCGACCACGCCGAGGAACCCGAGGGCGAGTCCGGCGATTGTCTTCGCCGCGGGAAGCCGCTTCAACATGGCGATCGCGATGACGGCCGTGAAGACCGGCATCGTCCCGTTCAGCATCCCGGTGACCGCGGAGTTGATGTGCTGCTGGGCGATCGGAAACAGAGTGAACGGCAACGCCACCCACAGCACCGACAAGGCGAGAACGCGGCGTCGGTCGGACCGGTCGATGCGAATTGCCCGCGCCCTCGGAACCAGCCAGAGCGTGGCGGCGCCGAGGCCGACCCTCATCGAGGTGATGAGACCGGGCTCGAAGGCGTCGAGCCCGATGGCCATCAAGAGGAAGGACGATCCCCAGATCAGTGATACCGACACGAACAGGGCCCAATCGAGGGGCGAAAAGGCCTCACGATTCACGCCCTCCGAGGTCGTCAACAGACGGCGTGGTGCCGCTTCGGTGCTCACAACGAGAAAAACCCTGCCCCCGCTCATCCGGTTGCACAAATCGCCCGTTCTCATCGACGCCGACGGCTGACGGATGCCGGTCGACCGGCAGCGGATTCGGGGACGACCCCGGTCACCGGGCCGAGGGTCGGCTCACCGAGCGGAGCTTCCACGACACCGCGGAAACCCAGAGCAGCGGCGGCCACATCGCGGCTCGTTGTAGCAACCCGTTGGCGCCCTCGACCACTTCGGCCGCGATGATCGGGCCCGACGCCAGGGCGGCGAGACCGAGCCAGAACGAGACCAGCTGCCATGGCCTCCCGAGGCGCCGGTCGGACCAGAACGCCCGCGACGCCACCATCGCCGCCGCCGGGAGGCCGATGGCCCCCGGCATGCTGAACACCGAGTGGAGCTCCCCTGTGCGGGTGACGTCGACACAGCCGGCGTCGCACGGGAAGAACCCGACGACCACCATCCCGACGCCTCCAGCCGCAAGGAGGATCGTCGTCAGTGTCCTCGCGAGGCCGTCGCGCACGAGGAGTTGGAAGCCGCCCGCGTACGCAAGGAGCGTGACTCCCATACCCATGAAACCGGCGATGTTCATCACGTGCTGGTAGGGCGAGTCGACGGCCCCGAGCTCGCTCTGGGTGTGTCGCACCGGGTCATAGCCGTCCCACAGCACCCCGAGGACGAGGGTGAGGGCGATGTAGAAGAGCGGGCCGACCATCCCGACCAAGGCGAGCGCGCAGGCCGTTCGGTGCCGCGCTCCGCCGCCATCGGTGGCGACCGCCACGCGGGCGGGCGTCGGCTGCTCGTCGACGTGCACGCTGCGACGGTGCCACGGTCACACCAGGGCGCCTAGGGAAGGTCGGCACTCCTCGCGGTGCCCTTCGGCCCGGTGTGGGCCCGGTGCCGCCTCGAGCTGCGCGTGCGGTCTGCGGCTGCGCCCGCGGTCGCAGCGAGAACCCAGGCCAGCCGCGTGCGGGGCTGCGGCCCCGCCAGCCAAAGCCCCGCGTGGGAAACGGCGTCAATGCGGATCTCGCCGAGCTTGACGACGTGGCGACGTGTCTCTTTCGTGAGCCAGTCCGTCAGCACGTTGGCGTAGAAGGGGCTGCCGAGCACCCCGCTGACGCCTCCGGGAAAGCTCGTCTCACCTGTGATCCGGTTGCTCCGCGCCGGACCACCGCCGTAGCTCGGACCCACCGGCGCCGGGTCGATATGGTCATTCTCGACCGCGCCGAGTAGTGGCATACTACGGATTGTGATGGATGCGATCACCGGTCGGGTCATGCTCCCCGGCGAACCCGCTGCCGACCTCGTCGTGCGACTGGAGGTCGAGGACGGGCATGTCTCGCTGCGTACCGAGACCGCCGACCTGGGGAGGTGGCCGCGAGCAGCGGTCCGCATCGTTCGGATGTCGGAGGGGGCGTTCTCACTCAGCGCCGAGGGCGAACGCCTCACCTTCCTCCCCGACGATGCCGACGCGCTGGGCCGGCTCGAGATCGTCACCGAGTACGCCCCGCCCCCGACGCACCCGAAGAAGAAGCGACGCCGCACCCGGTCCAAACCGGCAGGCGCCACTCCCGGGCCGGGCCTCACCGCAGCCGATATCCGGGCCGGGAGGGTCACGCCGCCAGAACGCAGGCCGCCGGAGCCGAAACCCCGCACGACGCAGAGCCGGTCGGTGGCACCCCGGGCAGCGGCCGATCGCGCCGCGATGCGGGCACGCGCCACGGCCGCCCGCTCCCTGCGCGCGGCCCGCGGGCGGCTCGCCGGTCCCCGCAGGCCCAGACCCAAGCTCCCCGCCGTCTCTCCCGAGACCAAGCGAAAGATGGCGGCTGCCTCCGCTGCCGGAATGGGCTGGACGCGACGCCGGCTGCGCCTCGGCTGGCTGTGGGCCCTCGACCACCTCCGCCAGACCGACATCTACGGGCTCGACCGTATCCCAGTCGTGACCGACGAGATGCGCCTCGAGGCCGACCACGTCCACACGTTCGAGAGTCGGATCGCCGGCGCAGGCCTGAGCCGGCGGGTGTGCACCGACTGCGGGAAGGTCGTCGTCACGAACGACTGACGCGACGTCCCCGCGAGCGGCAAGCGGCGCCGTCAAGGAAACGGCTCCGGCCTGGTAGCTTCATGAGTGCGGAAGCCTGGCTTCTGCCGGTGCGTTGTATCGGTCATGAGGGCGGAGAGCCAGGCATTGAACGCGCACGACCAGGGCGACGACCGGCGGACCAACCCGAGCCGGAGGACGCAGCGGCGACTCGTCCACTTCCCCGAGCGGCGGACCGGGTTCGACCGGCGCTCCTGTGAGCACTCGTCGCTCCGCTGCGCCTACGACCGGGCGTTGCGCTCCTACCGAACCGACACCGCCCGGTTCTTCGTGGTACTGGCGACGATCGTCATCCTCAACTTCGTCGACCTCCTGCTGACGGTACGCGCCCTCGGGATGGGTGCCGCCGAGATCAACCCGATCATGTCCGGGCTCTTGTCGTCCTCGATGGTGGGCGCGGCCCTCGTCAAGGTCGGCATCGTCGGCGTCGTCGCCATCATGTTGCTGTCGATGCGACGCTTCCGGCGGGTGATCGAGCTCTCCCTCCTCCTCCTCGGGATCTTCACCGCCCTCACCACGTACCACGCAGTCGTGGCGATCAGGCTCGTCGTGTAGGCACCGGACCGCTCAAGCGGCCGGTCCCGCCCCCTGCCAGTGCTCGACCTCGACGACCGTCGTGATCCCGCCGCGCACCCGCCAGTCGGCGGTCACCTTCATCCATCTCGGGTCGGTGACGGCGACGAGGTCGTCGAGGACCCGGTTCGTCACGTCCTCGTGGAAGGCACCCTCGTCCCGGTACGACCACAGGTAGACCTTGAGCGACTTCAACTCGACGCATCGTTCGTCGGGGATGTACTCGATCGTGAACGCGGCGAAGTCCGGCTGGCCCGTGAGCGGGCACAGGCAGGTGAACTCCGGCGCCTCGAGCCGGATCGTGTAGTCCCGATCGGGGTGCGGGTTGGGGAAGGTCTCGAGCTGGCGAGACGGCGTCGTGGTCATCACGGAGACGGTAATCCCGCCGGAGCGACATCGCGCCCCTGTGCGCCCCGGGGCTGTGTGCTCCGGTCGGGGGCCCGTAACATGCATCCGCCCTCACGCGGCAGGAGGCCATGACGGAACTCGAACCGGCGATGCTCGCCCGGCTCGCCACCCTCGACACGCCGACCGTGTGCAACGCGCTCGAGATCGTGGCTCCGCAGCGGCGCGGCTACGGCTTCACCGTCGAACCCCTCGTCTGCATCCGACCCGAGCTCGGATCGATGGTCGGCTACGCCCGCACTGCAACGATCACGGCCCGGGAGCCGGCGGAAGGCACCGCCGCCGACCGGTCCGGCCGCGAGGCGTATTACCGCTACGTGGAGGAGGGACCGAGACCCAGCATCATGGTCATCGAAGACCTCGACGACCCCGCTCGCGGGTACGGCTCATGGTGGGGAGAGGTCAACAGCAACATCCATGCCGGGCTCGGATGTGTCGGGGTCGTGACGAGCGGCAGCATCAGGGACGTCGCGGACATCGCCGTGGGGTTCCAGATGCTCGCCGACCGGGTTGGTCCCTCACACGCGTTCGTGCGCCCCGTCGCGACTGGCATCCCCGTGACCGTCGCCGGGATGGACGTCCACCCCGGTGACCTCGTCCACGGCGACCGCCACGGCGCCGTCGTCATCCCCCACGACGTCGCCGCGGATCTGGTGGAGGCGGCGAGCCTGGTCTCGCGGAGGGAGCGAGTGGTGATCGAGGCCTCCCAGCGGTCCGACTTCGACCTCGAGCGCCTCATGGCGGCTTGGGGCGACGCCGACGAGATCCACTGAGGCGCACGACTGCTGGCCGGAACCCCGTAGCATCGCCCGATGCGAGCGATGAGAGCCCGCCGCCGGGGCGGTGATCCCCCGACACGTGAGCACGTCCCGATGCGGGAGCAACTCGGGCAGTTGCGTCTCCTCTTCGCGCTGCTCCGCCCGTATCGGAAGTGGCTCGGGCTTGCGGTCACCGGCGTCGTCGTCGCCGCCGGTCTCGGCCTCGTGTTCCCCCGGATCATGGGCCGGCTCGTCGACGTCGCGCTCGTCGAAGAGGGCTCAACGGAGACCCTCGACCGGATCGCCCTCCTCCTCCTTGGTGTGTTCTTCGCTCAGGCGGCGTTCAGCTACCTCAGGATCTACGGCCTCTCCGTCGTCGGCGAGGGCGTCGTCGCCGACCTCCGCCGTTCCGTGCACGACCGGATCGTGCGGCTGCCGGTGCCGTTCTTCGACGGGCGCCTCACGGGCGAGATCACCTCTCGGCTCACATCCGACGCTGCCGTCGTTCAGGCGACCGTCTCCGGCTCGGTGGCGAGCGCCCTGTCCCAGGCGATCACGCTCATCGGGGGCGTGATCCTCATGATCGTGCTGAGCCCGCTCCTGTCCCTTTCGGTGCTCACGTTCCTCCCACTCGTGATCGTCGGGGCCGCGATCTTCGGCAGAAGGCTCAACCGGATCTCCACCGAGTTCCAAGATGAGCTCGCCGCCGCCAACGCGTTCGCCGACGAGTCGATCGCGTCCCTGCGCGTGGTGAAATGGTTCACCGCCGAGGACGACGTCGCCGCCCGCTACGCCCGCGCCATCCGCAGCTCGTACGCCATCGCCCTTCGCCGGGCCAGGCTGCGGGCGCTCTTCGTGCCCTTCGTCACCTTCGTCGGGTTCGGCACGCTCGCCGTTGTCTTGTGGATCGGGGGGAGACAGGTCCTCGAAGGGCGTCTCTCCGCCGGCGATCTCGTGTCGTTCCTCCTCTACACCCTCACCGTGGCCGGCGCCATCGGCACCTTCACCGGGCTCTACTCGCAACTCCAGGAAGCCCTCGGCGCATCACGCCGTATCTTCGAGCTCCTCGGCGAGGCGGTCGAGATGCCCCAACTCGACGTCGCTGCGGTGGTGGCTGATCGCGCGGGATCCGTCCGCTTCGACGGCGTCTACTTCAGCTACCCCGGCCGCGACCAGGAGGTGCTCCGCGGGATCGACCTCGCCGTCGCTCCCGGTGAGGTCGTGGCGCTCGTCGGGCCCTCCGGGTCGGGGAAGTCGACCCTCACCCAGCTCATCGCCCGCTTCTACGATGCCAAAGGCGGCTCCGTGCTCGTCGATGGCGTCGACGTTCGCGACCAGGACCTGCGGGAGCTTCGCACCCAGATGGCAGCCGTTCCTCAGGAGGTCCAACTCTTCTCCGGATCCATCGCCGAGAACCTCGAGCTGGCAAAGCCGGGGGCCACCGCCGGCGAGCTCGCCGCCGCCGCCACCGTGGCCAACGCCGCCGAGTTCATCGACGGCTTCCCCGACGGCTACGACACCGTGGTCGGTGAACGGGGGGTGCAGCTCTCCGGGGGGCAACGCCAGCGACTCGCCATCGCTCGCGCCGTGCTCGCCGACCCCCGCATCCTCATCCTCGACGAGGCGACGAGCTCACTCGACGCCGAGTCCGAAGCCCTCGTCCAGGAAGCCTTGGAGCGCCTCATGAGGGGAAGGACGACGCTCGTCATCGCGCACCGGCTCAGCACCGTGCGCGCCGCCGACCGGCTCGTCGTGATCGCCGAGGGCGAGATCGTCGAAGAAGGCACCCACGACGAGCTCGTTGCCGCCAACGGGCTCTATGCGCGTCTGTCCGCCCGCCAGCTCGTGGGGTAATGGACCCCGGCGGTGCCTCGCTGTGGGGTCAGATCTCGTTCTTGCCCTTCTTGTCACGGATCTGGATGACGCCGATCGAGTCGGTGATGCTCGTGTGGCCGTCGTCCCACGCGATCTCGTAGGCATGCCCCCTCACGGCGGTGATCTTGCCGGTGGCGGGTCGCTGCCCGACCTTCTTCGTCAGCCTCTCAACCCTCGTACCAGGGCGAAGCATGGCGTACCTCCACGATGCACGTCGCTTGCTCGCCCCAAATATATGGCAGCGGGAACTCGCCGTGTCGGGCCAAAGGTCCCTATTCCCACATCGAGAGCAGGGGTCAGCGGCTCTAGGCTCCCGCCGGTGAAGCGCCTCCTCATCCCTCACCTCGCCATCTGGCTCGTCGGAGGAGCGATCGTGCGCATCGGCCTGGTACCGCCCGAGACGTGCCCGCCCGTCGATCCGACCCGCGTCGAGGCCGCCATTCGACACGCAGCCGACTGGATCGGCCGCGGGATCGACGACACCGGCCGCTACACCTACGGCTATCAGCGCGACATGGACCGGGTCAACCGGGGCTACAACACCGCCCGGCACGCCGGCACCACGACCGCGCTCTTCCTCCTCGCCGCCGGAGGCGACGACACGTACGTGAAGGTGGCCGACGCCGCTCTCGGCTACGTGTTCGAACGACTCACCGTTCGCGACGACTGGACGGCGTTCACCGACCCGAGCGGTGATGTGGCCCTCGGCGCCAACAGCCTGTTCGTCGCCGCGCTCGCCCAGCGCCGCATCGCCACCGGGGACCCTCGCCACGACGAGCTCATGCAAGCCGTCGGTCGGTTCATCGCTTCCCAGGAAGAGGCCGACGGGAAGATGCTGGCGTGGTGGGACGATGGCTCCGGCGCACCGATTCCGGGCGTCTACGGGCAGTTCGCCACCGGCGAGGCGGCCTGGGCACTCGCCCTGCTCCACCGCCTGTTCCCCGGCGAGGGGTGGGACGCCGTCTCGCTGCGGGTCTTGCGCTATCTCGCCACCGACCGAGTCCGCGCCGAGGGCTACACCACACGCGTCCCCGACCACTGGGCGGCGTACGCGCTCGCCGAGCTGGGTCCGGGGCTCCTCGACGACGAGCTCATCACGTACGCCCGCCGCCTCGCCGGCTACTTCGCCACCCGGATCCGCTTCGAGTCCCAACGCACCGGCGAGGGAATCAACCTGATGGTGCGGTGGCACCCGGGGACGCCGTCGGGGGTCGGCACGGCGGGCGAGGGGCTGGGCGCCCTCTTCCGGCTGGCCGGCGTCGATCCCCGTCTCGGCGACCTTCGCGCCGGGATGGCAGACACGCTGGGATGTCTCGCCGGGATGATGGTGGAACGCCAGCAGAGCGCGGCGGACGCCACCGGCTTCTCCCGGCCCGATCTCGTCCAGGGCGCGTGGTTCTACCGGGGGTACACCCAGGTCGACGACCAGCAGCACGTCATCGCCGCGCTCTACCAGTCCCTGCCCGCCATCGACGAGGAGACCCGGACATGAGCTTCGTCTTCGCCGCCGTCGCCGCGGTCGCCGCCGTCAACGCACCGCGGTTGCGACCGCTCGTGCCCCAGGCCACGGCGACGGGGCGGGCCGCGACGGTCGTCGTCGCCGCCGGGTCGGCGATCGCGTTCGGTGTCATGGTCGGGATCGCCTTCATGGCCACGTCGCTCCTCGGCTGGCTCGACATCACCGAGGAGATGTGGCGGATCGCCACCGGGCTCGTCGTCATCGCCGCCGGGCTCCGCTATGTCGCGTTCCCCATGCCCGGGGACGAGCCCGAACTCGGTGGCCTCAGAGCCGCCATCGTGCCCGTCGCGTTTCCGCTCCTCGTCACCCCCGAGCTCTTCGTCCTCGTCGTGGCGCTCAGCGTCGGAGCAAGCGTCGGGACGGCACTCGGCGCGGTCGCGGTCGCCCTCGCAACGGCGAACGTGGCGCTCATGGCGCCCCGGGGCCCAAAGTCCGGCCCCTGGACGGCTGGGGCTCGATTCCATGCGGCCGTCCTCGTCGTCGTCGGGGTCGCCATCGTCGTCGACGCCATCCGCGACGTCTGAGCCTGCGCCGGTCGTCACTGGGCCGGTGTCTCCCGTACCGTGCCTCGCATGGACGGCGGGCCGACGAGGAGCTCGGGAGCACACCGCAGCACGCGGTGGTGGGCACGCCGGTTCGTGATCGCATCAGTCGTCGCCGTGCAGATCACCGCCGTGGTCGCCGCGTACGGCACGACGCACACGCCGCTCGGCTGGCAGATGTTCCCCGCCTCCGACGAATGGGAGGCCGAGATCGTCCGAGTCACCGTGGACGGCGAGAGGCGTGATATCCGCGATCCCTGGCCCGGGGGGGTGCAGTGGTCCACCGTCGTCCGCAACCACGGCCTCGCCGACCCCTTCCGGAGGCACCCGGCGACGTACGGGATCGAGACGACGCTCGACTTCCTCGAAGGCGCGCTGGAGTGGGTTGCACACCACACACCGGACGACAGCGAGACCATCCGGCTCGAGGCGGTGGTCACCTATTGGGAGAACGGCCGGGGTCCGCACCGGGCCGTCCTCGTGTCCTCCGACCGTGAGGAGGCGGCTCGATGATCGCCGCTGCGGCGCGACGGGTCGCGGCGCTGTCGACCTCCATCGACGGTGAGGGCGACATCAGGGCGGTCGAGTTGCTGCGGATGGCGGCGGGCCCGCTCGTCATCCTCCACCTCGCTCCGTTCCTGGCGCTCGCCCTCGATGGGGTCGCGTACTCAGACCGGTTCACCGAGCCCTACCTCTCGGTCTACCCCGCAGTCGGCCCCGCCCTCTACTTCGCGATCCTGTGGGTGGGAGTGGCGGCTGCGGCCTTCCTCAGCCTCGGGTTCGCGACCCGGGTCGCAGCCGCGACCACCGCCGCCGTCGTCGGATACAACCTGCTGTTGAGCCGGACCCATTTCTCCAACAATCGCTTCTTCTTGCTCGTCCTCCTCGTCGGATTGGCGCTGCTGCCCGTCGGCCGCCGATGGTCGATCGACGCCGCCAGGCGCCGCCGGCGCGGGCTTCCTGCGGCGGACAGCCGGACGGGGCTCTGGCCCTTGTTGCTCATGCGTTTCGAAGTGGCAACCGTGTACCTCGCATCGGGCACGAGCAAGCTCATCGATGCCGACTGGTGGGGGGGCACCGTCACCCGGCTCCGGGTCGTGCAGTGGCAAGACGCAGTCGCGGACGGTGGCGTGCCCGGTTGGCTGCTCGACATCGCGAAGTCGCCGGAGTTCCACTCGTGGTTCGCCAAGGCCGCGGTGCTGACCGAGCTGGCGATCGGGCTCGGGCTCGTCTTGCGCCGAACCCGGCTCGGAGCAGTGTGGCTCGCGGTCCCGTTCCACGTCTCGATCGAGCTCGCCGCCTCGGTTCAGGTCTTCTCATACGCCGCCCTCGCCGCCCTCGTCATCTGGGTCACCCCGGAAGCGGGAGACCGCACCGTCGTCATCCGCGGGAGCACGCCGGTCGCTCGCCTCGTGTCGCGGTCGGTGCGGCGGCTCGACTGGACGGGGCGGTTCGCGCTGACGACCCCGGCGGGGAAGGGTCCGCTCGTGTCGCTCGTCGATCGAAACGGAGTCGAAACCCACGGTGCGGCGGCGGTGCGACGCATCGCATCCCGCCTCCCGCTCACCTTCTGGGTCGCCGCGCCCCTCAATCTCCCCCCTGCGCGCGCCCTGTGGGACCGGGTCACGGCCCGGGTGTTCGGGCCCGCGTCGGGACGGCCTACGGCCGACGCCGCTGCGCCCGAACCGCCAGCCCGCTGAGCCCGACGAACGCGAACCCGAACCCGACGAGGACGAGACCGACCGCGGCGATCTCACCGGTCTCGACACCGGTCACCGGAAGGGTCTGGCGGAACGCCGCGGTTGCGGTCACCGCCGTGGTCGCCGTCTGCGCGAGGACCTCGGGGAAGACCGTCACGCTGTCCTCGTCGGTGACAGCGTTGCCGCCGCCGTCGGCACCGACCGCGATCGCCGTGTTCTCGAACGGCGTGTCCGTGTCCGACAGCGTGACGGTGCACGTGTACGCCGTCGACTCGCCGGCGGTGAGGGAGCCGATCGTCCGCTCACAGTCGGAGTCCGGGTCCACGGCCGCCGCCACCGGATCCGTCACTCGGACGTCGACGAGGTCGACGGGGCCCGGGTTCGACACCGTGATCGTGAAGACGACCACGCCGTCGGGTCCGAAGAACTCGCCGGCCGTCTTCTCGACGTCAATGAGCGGTGCCGGCTGCACACCGGCGCTCGACGAGACGACCGTCGTCGGCGACGGCGCTGTGGTGGTGGGTGCGGGAGTCGTCGGCGGCGTCGTCACGGGTGCCGTCGTGGTGGTCGTCGTCGTTGTCGACGTCGTCGTGGTCGTGGCCGTGGTGGTCGTCGTCGGCAGCGGTGGCTCGCACGTCAGCTCGGCGCGGCCGCCAAACGATGCAACGCCGTCTTCCCCCAGCTGAGCCTCGACGACCCACGTCGGACCCAGGCTGAGAATGCCGTGGGCTTCGGTCACGGCACCGGGAGCGCTCTCGACATCCTCTGCCACGACCGTCGTGCTGTCGGATTTGATCGCGAGGTTGCTCCCCGGATGCACGCTCGTCTGGTTCGAGGCCACGATGACGACCGAGCACTGGAGGCCCCGGAGCTCCTCGGGCACCTCGCCGGTTGCCCAGACGTGCCATGACCCCTCCGGCCCCCGCTCGACCCGTCCCGGGATCTCGATGACGACGGTCGTGACGTCGGCTGTCTCCGCGGCCGCGGTGACGAGCATGGAGGCCGCAACCGGAGCAGGGCCGGCGAGATCCGCGCCGGAAGCCGGGACCTCGCTGATCGGCGGGGCAGCCACAATGCCGGGATCCGCCCCAGTCTCAGCGTCCTCGCCAGCCTCCCCGGATGGTGGCTCGGAGGTCCCGGCTGGCTCGGAAGATGCTCCGGGGTCGTCACCGGTCCCCGGCGGCGCAACGGGGCGGAAACAGAACGTGACCCGCGTTGCGGACACCGGCATCGGCACCGGATTCGGCAGCGCCCCCTCATAGCTGGCCCCCGCTCTGGCATCGGCATCCAGCACGATGCGAACGAGATCGAAAACGCCGTCGACGTTGCTGGACCAATGGAACCCCGCCGCATTGATCATCGCATTCAGGGCACCGACGCCGGGTGCCTGTGATGCGTCGACGACGGCGGTGGCCACGTCCCAGCGCCACGACGGGCCACCTTCGCATGCCGGTTGTCCGGCGGCCGCCGGGCGGACGACGAGCCACGGCAGCACGAGGGCACCGAACAGCGCCGTCGCCAAGACCAGACGAAGCACGACCCTCGACGAAGCTGTCGGACCCACCACACCCACGGCACCACTCCTCCCGAACGCGACCCGGCCTCGATCCTACGAGGGCGCAATAGCGGGTCGTTGCCTTTTCTCGCCACGATCACGACATTCTTTTCGCGACTCGATCTGAGGGGCGGACAAACGCTGCCGAGGTGAGCCGCAGGCTGGCTCGAGGCGATGGGTAAGCTCGTGCCATGGACCTCTACGCACGCGTCAACATCCTCGAGGGACGGGCCGTGCGGCTCCCGAGAGGGGATCTCAGCGAGGCGATCTCGCTCGACGCCGACCCCATCGGGCGTGCCGCAGGGTGGGTGTCCAAGGGTGCGGACCGCCTCCACGTCGTCGACCTCGATGCGTCGGCGAGGGACGATCACCGCAACCGCCCGCTCATCGAGGAGCTCATCGCCACCGTCGATGTCTCGGTTCAGGTCGCCGGTGGCGTCCGCTCCCCCCGGGAAGTCGAGAATCTCGTCAACGCGGGAGCGTGGCGCGTCGTCATGGGGACCGCCGCGATCGAGCACCAGATCATGGTGTGGGACCTGTGTCGCGACTACCCCGGCCGCATCGTCGTCAGCCTCGACGTGGGACCCGACGAGGAGATCGCAACCCGCGCCTGGACCCACAACAGCGGCCGCTACCTCGAAGAGGTGCTCATCGAGATGTCCTCCGCAGGTGCTGCTGCGTTTGCAGTCGCCGAGGTGGGACGGGACGCCCTCGAAGAGCCCCCCAACCTCGAAGCTCTCGGTCGGACCCTGTCGATCGTCGAGGAGCCGGTCATCGCCGCGGGCGGGGTACGGCACCTCGACGACCTGCGCGATCTGTGCAAACTCGACGTCGACGGCAGGCACATCGACGGCGTCATCGTGGGCCGGGAGGTCACCGCAGGTCGCTTCAGCATCGAGGAGGCGGCGATGCTCGTCGGTGGCGGCGGGACTTTCGCCGGGGGTCCATGGAGCGGCGCCGAGCTCCTCGCCGCCATCGATCGGTACGAAGGGGCGCTGCGCGAGGCCGGCGTCTCCGACGTTGCCGCCGGGGTCGGACACGTCACCCGCTTCCTGGAGTTCCTCGAGCGGGGTCGTGTCGAGGGCTGAACCGGCCCTTGCCGGATCCGTCAACGCCACGGCCCGATCGACCGATGATCCTGATGGTTCACCATGGGAACGACGACGACCACGCCAATGCGCCCGACTGCCGGTCGCGGCCTGAGCGGCCCGCGCTGGGTCGCGTGGTTCGTCATCGGGGCGCTCGTCGCCGTCGTCCTCCAGGTGCTCCAGGTACGGGCGGTCGGCGGCGGGTGGGCCGGGCTTCTCGCCGTCTCGGCGGACTCCCCGCTGCGCTCGGTCATCGAGGGCGAGCTCGGGGAGATCGTGCTCGTTGCCGACGGCCACGACGGCCAGACGTCATTCGTCATGGCGCTCGACCCGGACGGTTCGGAACACGCCGACCTCCTCGACGACGCCGGCTACCGGTGGCGACGCATCCTCTACCCCTTCGTCGCCGGTAGCGGCGGGGTCCTACGGGGCGAGACGCTCTTGGCCTCGCTCGCATTCTGGGCGGCTGCCGGGATGGGCCTGGCCACGGCGACCGTTGTCGACCTCGGTGCCCTCCTCGGACTGCGCCGCTGGGTCGCGGGGGCGGTGCTGGCCAACCTCGGCGTGTGGTTCTCCGTACAACTCGTCACGCCCGATGCCCCCGCCCTCGGGCTCGCTCTGGCCGGGGTCACGGTGTACCTGAGAGGGAGGCTCCCGCTTGCGGTCGCCTTCCTGGCGGCGGCCGGGCTGGCGAAGGATCAATACCTGCTGTTCGCCATCGGGCTCGCCGCGTACGCGGTGTGGCGCCGGTCGGGGCGGGACGCCGCCTGGCTGATCGGTGGGGCCGCAGCTCCGCTCGCATTGTGGGCGCTGTGGGTCGAGATGACGATCGGCGGCGGCATCAGCGCCGAAGGCAACCTCGCCTGGCCCGGTGCCGGCATCGTCCGCGGCGCCCGACTGTGGAGCGAGTTCCCGATGAGCGAGGTCGCCCTCAGCGCCATCGCCGTGGCCGTGCTCGCGCTTGCGCTTGTCGCCGGGTTCGTGGTGCGGCCCGTCCTCGTCCGGTTTCTCCTCTGGCCCTGGGTCGTCACTGCCGTGGTGCTCAGCCACTGGGTATGGAAGACCGGCAACAACACGCTCCGGGTGCTTCTGCCGCTGTGGCTGTTCGCCTGGATCGGGATGGTCTCGAGGGTGGATCGGGCCCGCGCGGTCGAGGCCGCAGAGCCCGTCAGCGCCGGTACGGCTCCCGATCGAAGAAGCGGTATTTGACGAGCGCCCCGATGGCGAGCACGCCGTCCGTCCAGCGGATCTTCTTGCCCTCTGCATACGTGCGCCCGTGGTACGCAATCGGAACCTCGTAGATCCGGACGCCCGCTCTGGCAAGCCTCGTGGTGATCTCAGGCTCGATCCTGAAGTCCGACGCCGTCAGCCGCAGCCGCCGCAGGATGTCGCCACGGAAGGCCTTGTAGCACGTCTCCATGTCGGTGAGGTTCAGATCGTTGAGGATGTTGGCGAGCGCTGTGAGCACCCGATTGCCCACACTGTGCCAGAACAGGAGGACCCGCCGTTCCGCTCCTCCGGCGAACCTCGAGCCGTATACGACGTCGGCATTGCCGTCGAGGATGGGACCGAGGACCCGCGGGTAATCGTCGGGGTCGTACTCGAGATCAGCATCCTGGATGATGGCGAGGTCCCCGCTCATGTGCTCGACGGCGGTGCGGACCGCGGCTCCCTTGCCACGGTTCGTCTCGTGGCACACGACCCGGACCCGGTCGTCGCCGGCGGCGAAGGTTCGCAGCACTTCGACGCTGGCGTCGCTGGAGCCGTCGTCGACACAGACGACCTCGACGTCGAGGTTCACCGGAGCCTTGAGGACGCGCTCGAGGATCTCGGGAAGGGTGGCGGCCTCGTTGTAGACAGGCATGAGGACGCTCAGCGTCCGCAGCTCACTGGTGAACGGCGTCATCGTCTCCCCGTGTCGTCGTCATACATCGGTCGGAAGCCGACCCGCCATGAGGCATTGTCGGTTGCACCACCTCCCATCATCAACCCCCGACCGAGACATCGACGACGAGCGCGCTGTGGTCGGCGCCACGGATCCTCCTCGTCTTGACGGCGACGGGGACGGCCCCTTCGACAAATGCATGGTCGATCCTGAGCAACCGCGGCATCCACCATGCCGGCGCCCAGGTCCGCTGCGGGGTATCGACGGCGCGTGCCGCATCCTGGAGCACCGCCGCGAGACGACGGTAGGCAGGCCAGAGCGGGGTGGCGTTGAAGTCTCCGAGGAGGATCCGCGGTCCCCGCTCGCGGCGCACGTGCGCCAGGATCTGCTCGAGCTGTTTCCTCCGGATCTCGATCGACCTGCGGATGGGCGTCACCACCGGGCTCATGAGGTGAACGGCGATGATCTCGAGCGGCGTCTCCAGCCCGGGCCAGTCGCCCGGGAGCAGCACCGCCCGATGCCCGTCCCTGTGCTCGAGCGGAAACCGCTCGACATCAGCCGCGTGACGCAACGCGAGCCCGCCGCCGTGATGGTCGAGCCGCGGGTCGAGCATCCCGCGGGGGAGCTCCGCGGCGATGACGCGGGCTGCGTTCGGGGCGAGCTCCTGCGGCGCGACGACGTGAGGCAGCTCCGAGCGGAGGAGCCGTCGCAAGGCCGCGGGCGACGCCCGCCCGTTGTACAGGTTCGTCGAGATGAGGCGCAATGTCGTGGCCACGAGGTCGGAAGATTACGCTCGTTGCGGCCTCATCGGCGGCGCCGGGTGCGCCGCGCTGCGGGCGCTAAGGTCGTGTCATGGCGTACACGGCCGACGCTTCCATCGCAGCGGGGGAGGATTGACGTGCGACTGACGACCGCGATGCTCGCCGACGCCGCCCAGGTCCAGGGCGGGAAGCTCTTCGTGCTCGGCGGCGGGTTCGACACCATCAGCGCTCGCTCGTTCCCCGTCATCCACCGCTCGCTGACCGTCGCCATGGTCGCGGAGATCGAGCCGGACGAGCGGCACCGCAACCTCGAGATCGCCCTCCAGCTCGTCGACGAGGACGGTGTCGACCTCGGGGTGCAGGCGAAGGGCAAGCTTCGTGTCGGGGCGCCACCCAACTTACCTCCCGGCTCGACGAGCATCGTTCCCATCGTCAGCCCGTTCTACAACATCCAGTTCACCGAGGCCAAGGGGTACGCGTTCATCATCACGTACGGTGACGAAGAGCTGGCGCGGGTGCGCTTCAGGGTGGTACCGGTCGACTGACGGTCGTGCTCACCATCCCCAATCTCGTCTCGTTCGTGCGGTTGCTGCTCGTGCCGCTGTTCCTGTGGCTGCTCCTGGGCCCGCCGGACAACGCCGCGGCGGCGGGGTGGTTGCTCGGCATCATCGGGTCGACGGACTGGATCGACGGCTACCTCGCCCGCAAGCTCGACCAGGTGACCGAACTCGGCAAGCTCCTCGACCCGCTCGCCGATCGGTTCGCCGTCGGCGCAGCCGTCGTTGGCGGCCTCATCTCGGGAGACCTGCCCGCCTGGTTCGCCGTCGCCATCATCGTGCGTGAGGGCATCATCGGTGTCGGGGCCCTCGTCATCGGCATCAAGACCCGGATGAAGCTCGAGGTGCGCCGTCTCGGCAAGCTCGCCACGCTCCTCGTCTACGCCGCGCTCGCCTGGTTCCTCATCGGCGAAGGCACACCCTTCGACCCGCTCGTGTGGGCGGCGTATGCCGTCGGGATCCCCGGACTCGTCCTCTACTACGGCGTCGGAGCACAGTATTTCGCGGATGCGCGCCGCCTCGTCGCCGGCCACGGCGACGACCGTGCGGCGGGGTAGCATCGCAGGGGTCGGCCCGCTTCCATTGCCGACCCAGCGACGACCCCAGGAGGCCGGACGGTGCAGATCCCCGAAGACCGCAAGTACGCCGAGAACCACGAGTGGGCGCTTCTCCTCGACGACGGCACGGTTCGGGTCGGAATCACCGACTACGCCCAGGATGCGCTCGGCGACATCGTGTTCGTCGACCTCCCCGAGATCGGTCGACAGCTCGACGCCGGGGAGTCGTTCGGCGAGGTCGAGTCGACGAAGTCCGTCTCCGACGTCTACGCACCCGTTGCCGGGTCGATCACGACCCGCAACGAGGCCCTCGTCGAGTCGCCCGAACTCATCAACAGCGATCCGTACGGCGACGGGTGGTTCGTCGTCATCGATCCCGGAGACAGCGGCTCCCTCGATCACCTCATGGACGCCGCCGAATACACCGCGCACACGGAGTGACCGCCCCGGCCCGACCCTCAACTCATGGTTGAGGGTTTCGGCTACTATTGGCCCCATGGATGAGCCACGAGATGACCCGGTCGTCGAACACGACTCGACGATCACCTACACACCGGGGACGGCGGCCGGCGCCGCGGCCGCGGCCGGCAGGGTTGCCGGGTCCTTCCGTTACGCCCTCGTCGTCGAGCGCGGCCCCCGCGCCGGGCTCACCTACGTGCTCGGCGCAGGCGAGACGACGGCCGGCCGGGCGGAGGAGAACGACATCTACCTGGGCGACGTGACCGTCTCCCGCCATCACGCGAGGTTCATCGTCGACGATGAGGGTCTCAGTCTCGACGATCTCGGCTCGACGAACGGGACGTACGTCAACATGGAGCGCCGTGATCACGCCCGGCTCGGGCCCGGGGACGAGGTCATCGTCGGCAAGTTCCACCTCATCGTGGTCCAGGGCGATGGTTGACGCCGCCACGCGCAGCATCGGCGAGCTCATCACGCTGCTCAAGGACGAGTTCCCCGAGCTCTCCGTATCGAAGGTTCGCTTTCTCGAAGGCCAGGGACTCATCGAACCCGGCCGGAGCGAAGCCGGGTACCGCCTCTTCAGCGAAGAGGACGTCCGCCGCATCCGCTACATCCTGCGCGAGCAGCGGGACCACTTCCTCCCCCTCAAAGTCATCAAGTCGAAGCTCACGGCCTGGGAGCGCGGCGAGGAGGCCCCACCGGCACCCGAAAGCGGCCCGCCGCCCGAGACCTACTTCGCCTCGTCGGGTGTGTCGCTGACGCACGCCGAGTTGAGCCGCTCGTCCGGCCTCTCCCGCGCCCAGATCGATGAGCTCGTCGCCCAGGGACTTCTCGACCCGATGCTCCTCGATGACGGTACGGCTGTCTTCCGCGACGAGGACCTCACGATCGCCCGAGCGGCCCGTCGCTTGCTCGCTCGTGGCCTCGAGGGCCGCCACCTCAGGGCATTGCGGCTCGGCGCCGATCGCGAGACCGAGCTCCTCCGCCAGCTCGTGACGCCGCTGCTGCGCCATCGCAACCCGGAGAACCGACGGCGGGCCGCCGAGATCCTCGCCGATGGCGCTCAGGCCGGCTCGCGTCTCCAGGAAGAGATGGTGAAGTCCCGTATCCGCAAGCTCCTGGAGACGTGATGCGCCTCCACGCCAGGCCCGTCGTCGGCGCGCTCGCCCTCGTCGTGCTCGCTCCTCCTCCCGGAGGGTTCCCCCCCTCGAGCCCGGCGCCGGAGCTGCCCGAGCTGGGCGCCGCCTCGTGGGCCCTCTACGACGCCCGCAGCGCCATCGTCCTCGCCGAGCACGACTCGGACGTCGAGCGTCCCATGGCCTCGGTCACCAAGGTCATGACGGCCCTCGTGGTGCGGGAGCAGGCCGGGCTTCACGAGCGGACCCGGATCTCCCCGGAGGCGGCGTCGGTGGGCGAGTCCGAGGTCGGTCTGGTGGCGGGGGAGCGGTGGGAAGTGGAGGAGTTGCTCGAGGCCATGCTCATCCGTTCCGCCAACGATGCCGCGGTCGCACTCGCCGAGCACGTCGCCGGATCGGTCGAGGACTTCGCCGCTCTCATGAACGCGAAGGCCGCGGAAATGGGCCTCATCCACTCGAGTTTCACGAACCCGCACGGTCTCGACGATGACGGCCATTACTCGTCGGCGATGGACCTCGTGGGGATCGCCGCGGCGGCGCTCGACGACCCGGTCCTGGCGCGCATCGTCCGGACGAGGCTCATCAAGTTCAAGCCCGACCCCGGCGGTAGGGAGCGCAAGGTCCACAACACGAACCGCCTGCTCGGGGTGTTCCCCGGCGTGGTCGGGATGAAGACCGGCTTCACGAACCGCGCGGGGAGGGTGTTGATCTCCGTGCTCGAAGAGGGCGAGCGCATGTTGATCGCGGTCGTCATGGGCTCGGAGGATCATTTTGCCGACAGCCGTGAGCTGCTGGAGTTCGGAGCCCGCACCCTCACGCTCGACGACCGCCTGCTCGCCCAGCTCCTCGACGAGGAAGGTGGCGGGGACGCCGCCCCCCGCCTGCCGTCCGACCCGGCGACACTCGCCCGGATGCGGTCGATCGAGCCGCTCACCGACGGACAATGGGCGACGACCGAGTTGCGGGGCACCGACCTGGGGGGAAGGATCGAGGCGTGGCTGCGGGACCTCGCACCAGTGATCGCGGGCGGGGCGTCATGAACGACGCGTTCGTCGAGGTGGTGACCGAGTCCGACCTCGCCCGGCGCATCTCCCAGCTCGGCGCCGAGCTCACCGAGGACTACCGCGGTAGGGAGCCCGTGATGCTCGGGGTGCTCATGGGCTGCCTGCCGTTCCTCGCCGACCTCGTGCGCGCCACCGACCTCGAGCTCGAAGTCGACGTGCTGTCGCTGACTCGCTTCGGCCACGATGGCCGTGTCTCGATCATGCTGGATGCGGCGGTCCCGCTGGCGGGACGGGATGTGATCATCGTCGAGGACATCGTCGACACCGGGCTCACCCTCACCGCCCTCCGGCGCGCTCTCGAGTTGCGCGATGTGACGAGCCTCGCCACCGTCGCGTTGTTGGACAAGGCTCCCCGCCGCATCGTCGATGTCCCCCTGGAATACCGGGGCTTCGAGGTCGGCGACGAGTTCCTCCTCGGCTACGGGCTCGACTGGGAGGGCAAGTTCCGCAACCTGCGGTCGCTCTGGGCCGTGATGGACCTGGCGGCTCTCACCCAGGACCCTGCGGCGTTCGCCGAGCTCGTATTCGGGGCGCCGATCACCCGGTAGCAGGAACCCGGCCCGGTGATAGTGTGGGCGCATGACAGACCCGGTCCCGATGGACCTCGTCGGGGTGCGTATCGAGCTGCCGACCCAGACACCGATCCTGCTGCTTCGCGAGCAGGGCGGGAGCCGATTCCTGCCGATCTGGATCGGCACGAACGAGGCAACGGCGATCGCACTCGCGCTCGAAGGCGTCGAGCCGCAGCGCCCGATGACCCACGACCTTCTCAAGATCGTGACCGAACAGCTCGGTGCCACCGTCGACCGGGTCGTCGTGACGGAGCTCTCCGACGGCACCTACTTCGCCGACCTCGTGATGAGCAAGAACGGCGAAGAGCTGACGATCTCGTCTCGTCCATCCGATGCGATCGCCCTGGCCGCCCGCACCTCATCGCCGGTGTTCGCCGCCCGAGCCGTCCTCGACGAGGCGGGTGTCGAGATCCAGGACGAAGGCCAGGAAGAGGAGATCGAGCGGTTTCGCGAGTTCCTCGACGAGATCAACCCCGAGGATTTCGAGCGGCCGCACTGAGACGGCGGTGAGTTGTCCACAGGGGTTGTTGACAACTTCTCTGCGTCGCTCCTAGTTTCACTCCCGTAGTTCGGCGGACGGAATTACGTCCGTGTAAGCTGTGGCGCGTGAAGGAGGAGCGGTGACCGATCGACGACCCGAGCCGACGCCCACGTCCGAGGGCTACCGAGCCCCGCAAGTGTGCAACCTGGTCGGCATCACATACCGGCAACTCGACTACTGGGCCCGCACCGGGCTCATTCAGCCCTCGATCCAGACGGCCCGGGGCAGCGGCTCGCAACGTCTGTATGACTTCAGCGACATCGTCCAGCTCAAGGTCGTCAAGAAGCTGCTCGACGCCGGGATGAGCCTGAAGAAGATCCGCACCGCAATGGACATCCTCCGCGCCCAACTCCAGAGCGAGAACCCGCTCAGCGACGTCACGCTGCTCTCCGACGGGACGACGATCTATGCGGCGCACAGCCCTAGCGAGGTCTTCGACGTCTTCCAGCAGGGCCAGGGTGTGTTCGGCATCGCCGTCGGACCGCTCGAGGAGGAACTCGTCGGTGAGATCCACCGACTCTTCCCCGAGACCAAGACCGACGAGGCTGCGAGCGCGGAGGCACAGGCGAACTGAGCACGACCAACGACTTCGATCCAACGCCTGCGGATCTCGTCGACTTCGCCCACGAAAGCGAGCAGCAATTCGCCAAGCTGCTCGACTTCTACGACATCGAGTGGCAGTACGAGCCGCAGGAGTTTGCCCTCTCCTGGGACGATCAGGGTCGGCCGAATCGGTTCTTCCGTCCCGATTTCTACCTTCCCGACGAGGACCTGTTCATCGAGATCACGACGATGAACCAGAAGCTCGTCACGAAGAAGAACGGGAAGATTCGGCGGTTGCGCGAGCTCTACCCCGACATCAAGTGCAAGGTGTTCTACCAACGCGACTACCTCAACCTCCTCGTGAAGTACGGCCTCGCCGAGGAGGACGAAGAGGACGAGCTGCCGACTCCGACCCGGATCCCGGGTCCACCCCAGGTGATCGATCTCGGCGACGAGACGGCCGCAGGATGAGTGGCGCGGCCGGCGGCCGGTGAGCACCACGACAGAGCCGCTGTGACGGGAACTCCGCTGCGCACCGTCCACGAGCGGTTGGGGGCCCGGCTCACGACGTTCGGCGGCTGGGAGATGCCGCTTCGATACGAAGGCGTCATCGCAGAGCACATGGCGGTTCGCACCGCAGCCGGCGTCTTCGACGTGAGCCACCTCGGCCGGTTCGAGGTTTCCGGCCCCGGTGCGACTGCCGTCACCCGCTCGCTGCTCTGCAACGACATCGTCAAGGCCGACGCGGGACGGGCCCAGTACACGATGGCGCTCAACGACAGGGGTGGCGTCGAGGACGACATCATCGTGTGGCGGCTGGACGCCGACCGGTACTGGGTCATGCCGAACGGCACCAACTTCCACGAGATCCTGGGACGGTTCGTCGAGGCCGGCGCCGAGTCGATCGAGGTCGACGGCGTGCGTGACGACACCGTTCTTGTCGCCGTCCAGGGCCCGGAGGCGCCGGCAGTGCTCGAGCACGTCGTCGGGTTCGTGCCCGGCCGGTTCCGCACGGTCGAGGCCGAGTTCGACGGGGCCCCGATGTGGACAGCCGGCACCGGCTACACGGGAGAGCGCGGCGCCGAGATCGCCGTGCCCGGGTCGCGCGGCGAGGCGCTCTTCGTCGCCCTCGTCGAGGCCGGTGCGGCCCCGTGCGGGCTCGCAGCCAGAGATACGCTCCGCCTCGAGATGGGTTACCCGTTGTGGGGACAGGACCTCGACCCGGCGACCACGCCGCTCGAGGCAGGCCTCGGCTGGGTGGTGGACTGGACTCACGATTTCGTCGGGCGTGGAGCGCTCCTCGCCCAGCGGGAGCAGGGGTTCGCGAAGCATCTCGTCGCGTTCCGGCTCGCCGACCGGCGCATCCCTCGCCACGGGTGCGCCATGAGGAGGGGAGCGGCGACCGGGACTGTGACGAGCGGCAACTTCAGCCCGGTCCTCGAGCGAGGCATCGGCATGGGCTATCTCTCCCCGCCGGCGGCCGACGAGCCATTGGAGATCGAGATCAGGGGCTCGTGGCACCGGGCCGAGATCGTCGAGCCCCCGTTCATCCAACGTTGAGGTGACGCCCGAGGTCGTCGCCGCCGTTCTCGAGGCAGCACGCCGCCGCTTCGGGCCCGGGACGCGGGTCGTCGCGAGCCGGGCGGCTTCCCCCGAGCTTCTCCTCGCCCTCGGGGACACGTTCTCCATGCGGATCGCTCCTGCGGTGCGGGGCAGAACGGTGTGGGCAGACGACGTCGACGGATGCGTCGTCGAGCAGCCCAACTGGGACGGGCGGCGAGAACGACAGCCGGCGGTCGAGTCCATCGTCGTCCAGTCCCACTCCGGCGCGCTCGTCGAAACGGGGACCGAGCGAATCCTCGAAACCGGGGATCGGGTGGCTCCAGAGGCACCGACCATCGGCGCCCGCCGGTCGCCGGAGATCGACGCCGCTGCCGATCTCGCGAAACGGGCGCGCCAGGTACGGGGTGTGACCCTCGCCCACCGCCTCCCCGAGGCTCCCTGGTTCGTCGTGCTCCTGCCGGTCGACCCCCGCCCGATCGCAACCCGGCTCCGGTCGCTCGGTTTCGCCGCCGAACCGGTGAGACGACCCGAGCTTCCGGGCGGACTGCGCCTGTCCGTTCGCGGACGTGCGGAGAACCGGACCATTCGCGAGTATGCGGCGTCGTTCGCAGCAGCAGTCGCTGCGCTTCGATCGGGAGGTTGACGGTTGGCGGTGCTCTTCGGGATCGACGTCGGCGGCTCGGGGGTCAAAGGGGCTCCGGTCGACGTCGAACGCGGCCAGTTGGTGGCCGAACGGCACAGGATCAAGACCCCGCGTCCGGCGACGCCGGGCGCGGTGCTCGATGTGGCCACCGAGCTCGCCGCTCACTTCGATTGGAGCGGGCCGATCGGGCTGGCGCTCCCCGCCGTCGTGCGCAACGGCGTCGTGCGCACCGCGGCGAACATCGCCCCGGAGTGGATCGGGGTCGACGCCGCGTCGCTGCTCGCCGAGCGGACCGGCTGCCCGGTCGCTGCGCTCAACGACGCGGACGCTGCCGGCATCGCCGAGGTCCGTCACGGCGCCGCCGCCGGCGAGCCCGGCGTCGTCCTCCTCCTCACCTTCGGGACCGGCATCGGGAGCGCGGTGTTCGCCGACGGCGTCCTCCTCCCCAACACCGAACTCGGCCATCTCGAGTTCCGCGGCGGGCCCGCCGAGCACTATGCGGCGGCCCGGCTCGTCGAAGAAGAGGACATGGACCTCCACAGGTGGGCATCGCGGGTGAGCGAGTATCTGCACCACCTCGAGCGCCTCCTCTCACCAGATGTCATCGTCGTCGGCGGTGGCATCTCGAAGCGGTTCGACGCGTTCGCTGCGGGCATCGAGACCGAGGCCAAGCTCGTTGCGGCGAGGTTGCGGAACAACGCCGGCATCGTGGGCGCAGCGGTGGCGGCCCACGAGGCGGTCGGCCGATCGAAGGAGTGACCGATGAAGACCAGCGACACCACCCTCTCCGCGATCGACGGGACCGACCTTCACCTCCGGTCCTGGGTGCCGTCCGGCGCGTCGGCACAGCTCGTGCTCGTCCACGGCGTCTCGGAGCACGCCGGCCGCTACGAGCACGTCGCCCGGTTCTTCGCCGAGCGAGGCTTCGCCGTCCACGCTCACGACCACAGGGGCCACGGGCTGTCGGGTGGGCCCCGCCTCGACGTCGACCGCTTCGACCAGTATCTCGACGATCTCACTCTCGTCGTCGGTCGGGTGCATCGCTCCGATCGTCCCCTCGTCGTGTACGGACATTCCATGGGCGGCCTCATCGCCACGCTCCATGCTGAGTCGGACCGGCTCCAGCCCGATCTCTACGTGTTGTCGGCTCCGGCGCTCGACGCCGCCGCCTCGGCCCTGCTCCGCGCCGCGGCGAAGGTGCTCTCGAGGGTTGCCGGCGGCATCCGTCTCGGCACCGGGATACGAGGCGACCAGCTCTCGCGCGATCCTGCGGTCGGGGAGGCCTACTTCGCCGACCCCCTCGTCCACCTCGAGGGGACGGCCCGGTTCGGCGGCACTCTCCTCGATGCGATGCGCCGGGCGCGTGACTCCGTCTCCGCCATCTCGGTTCCGACGCTCGTCATCCACGGCACCGACGACACCGTGGTGCCCCCCTCGGCATCTGCGCCGCTCGCCGCCGCGCCGGCGGTGGAGAGGAAGCTGTTCCCCGGACTCCGTCACGAGCTCCACAACGAACCGGAGCAGAACGAGGTTCTTCGCTTCGTCGCCGGCTGGATCGAGAACAGCCTCGGCGATCAGTCAGCTGCGTAGGCGGGACGGACGACGTCGGTGATGAGCCGGCGTCGCTCCTCCCAGTCCCCGAAACCGGCACGGACGGTCAGCTCGACGATGGCGCCGAGATCGCGCCTCGTGAGGCCCGCCGCCGTCGCCGCGGTCGCATACTCGTCGGTGAGCGTCACGCCGCTCATCAGCCTGCCGTCGGTGTTGATCGTCACCGCGAACCCCTCTCGCCAGAGCGCACCGAACGGATGGTCCTGCGGGCTGGATGCGATCCCCGTGTGGATGTTCGACGTGATGCAGACCTCGAGGGGGATCTGCTGGTCGCGCACGGCGCGGGCCAACTCCCCGAGAACCGCGATCTCGCCGTTCTCGAGCTTCGTGTCGTCCACGATCCGCACTCCGTGCCCGAGCCGCTGCGCGCCGCACCGGCTCAGCGCCCGCCAGATGCTCGCCGGCCCGTCGCCCTCCCCGGCGTGGATCGTCAGCCCGAGGCCCGCCTCCCGAGCGTAGTGACACGCGGGAAGGTGGTCGTCTGCGGGGAACCCGGCCTCTGGCCCGGCGAGGTCGAAACCGACGACCCCGTCGCCGGCGAAACGCGCCGCAGCTCTCGCGACCGCCTCCGAGTCGGCCTCGTCGCGGAGCGCGGTGACGATGAGCCCGACCGAGCACGCGGTTACCTGCTGCCCCCGGGCAAGACCGGCGAGCACCGCCTCGATGGCATCCTCTCGTTCCATGCCGCCCGCCGTGTGGAGGCTCGGCCCGAAACGGAGCTCGGCGTAGACGGCTCCGTCGGCGGAGAGGTCGACGAGTGCCTCGTAACTCACCCTCTCCAGCGCTTCGGGGGTCTGCATGACGGCGAGGGTGTGGCAGTACGCCTCGAGGTACCGCACGAGAGATCCCGACTCGGCCTGATGGAACCACCGGCCGAGGCGTGCAGGGTCCGCGGTGGGGAGCGCGCAGTACCCGGCGGCGTCGGCAAGCTCGAGTACGGTCTGGGGGCGCAGTCCGCCGTCGAGGTGATCGTGTAGGACCGCCTTGGGCAGCGATCGCAGGGCGTCGGCGTCCACCGGGCAACACTACACTGGGGCACGCCACCCCGAATCCTTCTCGACGGTCCCGCCCGTAAGTACCCTCCAGCAGCGTGGAGGGCGCAGCGAGGAGAGCCGGGCCGTCCCGCACCAGGCTGTTCGGTGCCGGCGATGACGGCATGCCGCCGTGGGTACCGCGCCTGTTGCGCCAGATCTCCGCCTACGTCGTGGGCGCCTGGGTTGCGCTCAACATCGCACGGTCGCTTCGCGGGTTTCTCGTCCTGCTGCTGATCTCTCTGTTCCTCGCCGTTGCGCTCGAGCCGGCGGTCGCGTACCTCCACAACCGCGGCATGCGGCGCGGACTCGCCACCGGGTTCATCTTCTTCGTCTTCGGTGCGACGGTTGCGCTCTTCATCGCACTCATGGTGCCGCTCATCGTCGACCAGACCCAACGCCTCGTCGCCAACATCCCCGGCTACGCCGACCAGGCGACGGAGTTCCTGAACCGGAACTTCGGGCTCGACCTGTCCCCGGACCGTATCAGCGGTGCGCTGACGTCCCTCGACAGCTCGTTGCAGGACTTCGCCGGGGATGTCGCCGGAAGCGTGTTCGGCGTCGGTACCCGCCTCCTCAACACGATCTTCTCGCTCCTCACCATCCTCCTGTTCACGTTCTATCTGACGGCCGACGCGCCCCGACTACGGAGGGCGGTCCTCTCGGTGCTCCCGGAGGCCCGTCAGCGTGAGGTGATCCGGGTCTTCGAGATCGCGATCGACAAGACCGGTGCGTACTTCTACTCCCGGGCCCTCCTCGCCGCAGTCGCCACGTTCGTCACGTGGGTCGTGCTCCGCCTCATCCAAGTGCCGTTCGCGCTCGCTCTCGGCGTCTGGGTGGGCGTCCTCTCCCAGTTCGTGCCGGTCTTCGGCACCTACCTCGGCGGCATCCTCCCGGCGCTCATCGCGTTGCTCGAGAGCCCGACGAAGGCAATCTGGGTCGTCGCGTTCATCGTCCTGTACCAGCAGCTCGAGAACTACGTCATCAGCCCCCGCATCACGGCACGCACGATGTCCCTGCACCCGGCCATCGCCTTCGGCTCTGCGATCGTCGGTGCGACCCTGCTGGGCGCCCCGGGCGCGCTGATGGCGCTTCCCGTCGCAGCCACCATCCAGGCGTTCGTCGCCACCTATCTCCACCGACACGAGCTCGTCGAGCACGAGTTCCTCGCCGGGCCGCCGCCGGTGGCGAAGCCCCCCGGCCTGAAGAACCGGGCGGCCCGTCCCGAGGAGGGCTGACCCTGCTCGACGAACCCTCGACCACCGGTCGAGGGTTCGTCGCCCCCGGCCGGCAGGAACGGGAGGCTCGGCACCCTCTCCCGGGAGTCCATCCCGGGGATGACCGGAGCCGCCTCGGTTCGGCCACCGATAGGATGCGAACATGACCGAGTCCCTCGCCGGTCGTCTCCTCGTCGCCACACCCCATCTCTACGACCCGAACTTCTACCGCACGGTGGTCTGGATCGTCGAGCACGGCGCCGATGGCGCTCTCGCTGTCATCCTCAACCGGCCCTCACGCGAACCGCTCTCCGATCACGTCCCCGGGTGGGCGGGTCTCGCCTCGGAACCCGGGGTCGTGTTCGTCGGCGGCCCCGTGAGCAACGAGATCGCCGTCGGTGTCGCCGACACGCCCCGCCCTCAGCCGGAAGGCTTCGTTCCCGTGCTCGACGGAATCGGCCTCATCGACCTCACGATCGGGCCGGAGTCCATCGACGGACTCGATCGTCTCCGCATCTACTCCGGGTATTCCGGCTGGACGGGAGCCCAGCTCGAGATGGAGCTCGCCGGAGGGGGTTGGTTTCTCACCGACGCGGAGCCAGACGACGTGTTCACCGCGGAGCCGGGCGAGCTGTGGAAGCGGGTGCTGCGTCGGCAACCAGGCCGTCTTGCCTTCTACGCGTCGTTCCCCCCGGACCCGACCCAGAACTGACCACGATGGCGGCCTCCAGGGTCTGCGGCGTCGACAGCGCCTCCCGGTAACCTCTCCGACGTGGCGACGACGGCACCCCGGCTACGGAGGGCCTTGAAAGCCAAGGCTCCCGGTCTCTCGGTCGAACGCGCCCTGTGGGATGCCGGTCACGACGTCGTGGTCGGCGTCGATGAAGTCGGTCGGGGGGCGTGGGCCGGGCCGCTCAGCGTTGGAGCCGCCGTCCTGCCTCGTGATCGGCGCGTCTACAAGGTGCGCGATTCGAAGATGCTCACCGAACCCGAGCGTGAGGCCCTCTTCGAGCGCATCGCCGCGTGGTGTGTCGCCTGGTCGGTGGGCCATGCGCCCCACCACGAATGCGACGAACTCGGCATGGCCGAGGCGCAGCGGCGTGCCGGTGCCCGCGCCATCGCAGGTCTCGGCCTCGAACCCGATTTCGTCCTCATCGACGGGAACTGGGATTTCGTCGGTGTGGGGCGAACGCGCAAGATCATCGGCGGCGACGCCACCTCGCTGTCGATCTCCGCGGCGTCGGTGCTCGCCAAGGTGACGAGAGACCGACTGATGCGAGCCGAGGCGGAGAACTACCCCGGATACGGCTTCGACGCCAACAAGGGCTATCCGGGGCCGAGGCACAAGGCCGCCCTCCAGGCGTGGGGCCCGACGACGATTCATCGCCGCTCGTGGGCATTCATGGACTCACTCCCGTGGACCGGCGTCACCCGCTTCGTCCGGCCCGACCCGCAGGGCTCGCTCTTCGACTGACGTGGACGGATTGCTGCATCTCGACGCCGGCGATCGGGAGAGGTTGAGCGGGGAGAAGGGCGAGGCGGCGGCGATCGCAATGCGCTTCGTCGTCCTGCTCGCCGAGGCCGTCGGGGCGGAGCGGCTCATCGACGTGACGAGGGCCCACATCGACGGATGCCTGTACCAAGGCCGCGCCGGACTCGAGTTTGCCGAGCGGCTCGCCGCCGCTGGCGCTCAGGTCGGCGTCCCGACGACGCTCAACGTCGGCTCCCTCGATCTGCTCCATCCCGGGCTCTACCGGGGCGACGCGGAGACGGCGCGCGATGCCCGCAGCCTCATGGATGCATACGTCGCCATGGGGTGCCGGCCCACCTGGACGTGTGCGCCGTACCAGCTGGAGGATCCACCGGCGTTCGGGGAGCAGATCGCCTGGGGTGAGTCGAACGCGATCGTCTACGCCAACAGCGTCCTCGGTGCCCGCACCGAACGCTACGGAGACTTCATCGACATCTGCGCCGCGATCACCGGGAGGGTCCCTGCGTACGGCCTCCACCTCACCGAGAACCGGGGCGCCGACGTCGTCGTCGACGTGTCCCGTATCCCGCCGCCGCTTCGCGACCGCGACGTGTTCTTCCCGCTCCTCGGGTACGTGATCGGCCGGCGCGTCCCGAGCGGGGTCCCGCTGGTCGTCGGTGTCGACCGGGCGACCCCCGATCAGCTCAAGGCGCTCGGCGCCGGAGCGGCCTCCTCCGGCGGAATCGGACTCTTCCACGTCGCCGGCATCACTCCGGAGTCGTCTCTCCCCGATTTCGGCCGTGGGCCGGAGCCGTCGCTGCCACCCATCGCGGTGACGGTGCAAATGCTGCGCGACGCCCGGGACCAGCTCACCACCGGCCGCACCGGCGCGGCGCTCGGGGCCGTCGCCCTCGGGACTCCGCACGCGTCGGCTGCCGAGTTGCGACGCCTGGCGGCGCTCTTCGACGAGCGGCGTGTGGCCGACGGCGTGGACTGCTACGTCTCGAGCGGACGCGACATGCTCACATCCGAACTCCGGGCCGTCGACGAGCTCGAGCGAGCCGGGGTTCGGATCGTTGCAGACACCTGCACCTACGTCACGCCCATCATCGGTCGGGTCGACGGCGTCGTGATGACCGACTCGGCCAAGTGGGCCTATTACGCGCCGGCCAACATCGGGGTCAGGGTCGTCTTCGGGAGCACCGAGGACTGTGTTGCCTCCGCGGTGGCCGGAGAGGTCGTACGCGACGAAGAGGTCTGGGGTGGCTGAGCAGGTCGAGGCGCGTGCCGTCTTCCCCGGAGCAGCGGAGGGTCGGGCCGTAGTGATCGAGCCGCTCAGTTTCTGGGGAGGCGTCGACCCGGGAACGGGCGTCGTCGTCGACCCTCACCACCCCGGGTTCGGCACCGCGCTCGCCGGTTGCGTCGTCGTGATGGCCCACGGCGTCGGGTCGAGTTCGTCGTCGTCCGTGCTCGCCGAGCTGCTCCGGAGCGGCTCGGGGCCGGCGGCGATCGTCCTCGAAGAGCCCGATGCGATCATCTTCATCGGGGTCGCCGTCGCCGCCGAGCTCTACGGCGCCGCCTGTCCGGTGCTCATCGTGCCCGGAGCGACCCGCGCGATCCGGCACGGGGCCGGTGTGGCCATCGACGGGGCGCGAGTACGCGTCGTCAAGGAGCCACCACGCGATGGAGTGTGATCCCGGGCTTCGCCCGGATCAACACTCGTCGAACGCATAGCCGGCCTGGAGTCTCGACACGGCGGTCGAGGGCAGCGATGGCTCGCCGTCGAACCGGCCGTGCAAGAAGAAACGGGCTTCGGCCTCATCGTCTCCGTCGCGCCGGATCGAGAAGTGCCACGCGCCGGTCAGGTCGTCGACGGCAGCCTCCCAGGTGGCGGCATCCCCATAGGCCCCCCGCAGCTTCGCGACGCCGGTACCCACACCGACACCAGCGGCGGTTGCGAGTCGGGCGCCGTGGGGACCCGGCCCCGACGCGATCCACCCGTTGAAGTTGTGCACCCCGGGACGCTCACCACCGGCATAGTCGCTCACCATCACATCGAGCCCGGCGGAGGACCATCTCAGGAACCGCGCGTAGTCATGCCCCGGGTAGGCAGTGGCCACGAAGATCGCGTGCTCGTCGTCCCGCAGTTCGGCGGGGAGCGTGTCGCGATCGACGACCTCGTCGTGGTCCGGTGGCCCGAGCAGCTCGAAGAGCACTGCGAGTGCCGCATCCTCCGGCGTCCCGAAGTCGACGCGACCGAGCCCACCGGCGCGCAACTCGAGCGGGGGGTTGTAGAAGACCGGTACGAGCACCTCGCCATCTGCTCCGGCGGCTTCGGAGACGGAGAACCGCGCGACGTTACCGCCGGGCTTGAGCACCAAGGTCGTTTCCCAGGACCCGTCGGCGCCGACGGTCACGGGGTAGCGCCCGGCAGCGAGCAGCTCGGCGCCCGGAGAAGCCGTGCCGGCAAAGCGCGTCACCCGTGTCGTCACCCGGCTGCCTGCGACGGGTGCTCTCACCACGAGCGCAGGGTTTCTCGCCGGAGGCACGCCATCGTCGTTTGCAGGTCGTGGCCGGGGCTGCGCCGTTGGGCTCGGAGGCGCGACGGTGACCGGGGGCGGGACTAGGCGCGTCGTCGCCACCACCGGCTGCTGTGCGGGCGACGCCGTCGACGTCACCGTCGCGGGCAGGGCCGGTGCGGTGGTCGACGGCCCCGAACGTGGCGGTTCGGCGGACCCGCCGGCGCATCCGGCGACGACAACGAGCGTCGCCACACCCAGCACCCTCATTTGCATTCGGCGCTCCTACGACCCTCAACGCGTCAACGACCCAGGACCGTGGGAAGTTGCCGGTTTCGGTGGCCTATCGACCGGAATCTCGGCCGGGCGCGCAGTCTCGGAGCACGGCGTCGAAGTCGTGGGCGAACACGGCAAACCCGCCGCCCGTGTGCCAGAACACGACGTGGTCGCCCTTGCCGTACGTGCCTCGCTCGATCTCGAGGCGGAGCCCGTGGAGCGCCTTGCCGGTGTAGGTCGGATCGAACAGCAGGCCGGAGAGCGCCGTCGCCTCGGCTTGGGTCGCGAGTTCCTCATCGGTCGCGATGCCGTACCCACCTCCGACGTGGCGATCGACGATCTCGATGTCGACTCCGGGAAGGGCCGACCCCGTCGCCTCCGCGGCGCGGGTCCAGATGGTATCGATGCGCCGTCGAATCTCCGGTGCCGTCTCGCCTACGGATGAAGCGACGGGGTGCGCGTCGATGCCGAGCCGGTCGATGGCCCATCCCATCCCCGCCGTCGTCCCTCCCGACGAGGCGGCGTGCCACACCGTGACGGGAGAGCGAGGGATGCGGGGGAGCTGGTCCGCCAGCTCGGCCATCGCAGCCACGAAGCCCCACATGCCCAACTCGTCCGAGCCGCCCTCGGGAATCACCCAGACCTTGGCCCCTCCGGTCTCGAGTGTGTTCGTCTCCTCGGCCATGACGGCGTCGCGGTTCGCGTACCCGTCGGGGTCGACGAAGCGCACCGTCGCGCCGGCGAGTCGATCGAGGAGATGGTTCCCCTCGAGTGTCGGCGGCGGCGACCCGTCCCCAGATCGCAGCACGAGCCGGCAGGCGAATCCCGACGCGGCGGCGGCGAGCGCCGTCGCCCGGCAGTGGTTCGACTGGACGGCACCACACGTGATGACCGTGTCCGCGCCGGCGGCGCGGGCGGCAGCGAAGTGGTATTCGAGCTTGCGAACCTTGTTCCCGGAGAGCCCGAACCCGGTGAGATCATCCCGCTTCACCCAGATCGTCGGACCACCCCAGGCCTCGGTGAGACGATCGGCCCGCTGCAGCGGAGTGGGGAGCAACGCCAACGGCATACGGTCGGGCACGGCGGGCATGTCCACACGCTACCGCGGCGCCCGGTGGCTCGACCGGAGGACGTGAACCGACGAGACTGAAGGCTCACGACAGACGTGAAAGGCAACCGATGAGCAAACAACCCGCCCGAGCGAGGAAGGTCGACGCCCGCGACTTCCTCGGTCTCGACGCCAAGCTCTCGCCGGAGGAGCGGTTGATCCGAGACACGGTCCGTAGCTTCGTTGCAGACCGGGTCCTCCCCGAAGTCGCGGAATGGTTCGAGGCCGGCACCTTCCCCAAGGAGATGGCGAAGGAGATGGGGGCCCTCGGGCTCCTCGGCATGCACCTCGAGGGCTATGGGTGCGCCGGCACCAACGCCGTCTCGTACGGGCTCGCCTGCACCGAGCTCGAGGCGGGGGACAGCAGCGCCCGCAGCTTCGTGTCCGTCCAGGGGTCTCTCGTCATGTTCCCGATCTTGACGTACGGCTCCGATGCCCAGAAGCAGGAGTGGCTGCCGGCGATGGCGCGCGGTGACGCCATCGGCTGTTTCGGGCTCACCGAGCCCGACTCGGGGAGCGATCCCGCCAGCATGCGGACGGCCGCGAAACGAGACGGCGACGACTGGGTGCTCAACGGATCGAAGATGTGGATCACCAACGGCGGCATCGCAGATGTGGCGGTCGTGTGGGCCCAGACCGATGACGGCATCCGCGGCTTCATCGTCCCCACGACGACGAAGGGCTTCACCGCCCACGACATCCACAAGAAGCTCTCGATGCGAGCGTCGATCACCTCCGAACTCGTCTTCGACGATGTGCGCTTGCCCGCCGACGCCGTCCTTCCCGGGGTCCGCGGTCTGCGCGGCCCGCTGTCGTGTCTCACCGAGGCGAGGTTCGGCATCCTCTTTGGAGTCGTGGGCGCGGCTCGCGCCTGCTACGAGGCCGCCCTCGACTACGCGGTGACGCGGGACCAGTTCGGAGGGCCGATCGGACGTTTCCAGCTCACCCAGCGCAAGCTCGTCGACATGCTCATCGGCGTCAACCACGGGGCCCTGCTCGCCCTGCATCTGGGACGAATGAAGGACGAGGGCACGCTCGAGCCTGCACAGGTGAGCTTCGGCAAGCTGGACAACGTCAGGATGGCACTCGGGGTGGCACGCGAAGCGCGCTCCATTCTCGGCGCCAACGGCATCACCCTCGAGTACCCGGTGATCAGGCACATGAACAACCTCGAGTCCGTGTACACGCTGGAGGGGACGAACGAGATCCACACGCTCGTCCTCGGTCAGGCGATCACCGGGCTCAACGCGTTCACCTGATCAGTCCATGACGAGGACGGCCCGTCCGGCCCGGCGCGGTCGGCGACGAGCTCGAGCGCGGGACACGATACCCGGCCTCGGGTTCTGGGGTCCTCGCCCGAGCGGGCTGTGCCACCATGCCGCCCATGTCCACTCTCGTGCTTGCATCGTCGTCACCGCGGCGCCGCGCCTTGCTCGCCGCGGCCGGGTACGTCTTCGATGTCAGGGCGCCGGACATCGACGAGGCGCCGGCGCTGTGGGAGCGAGCGGACGCGCTCGTCCTCCGGCTCGCCTTCGCCAAGGCGCTGGCGGTGGCGTCCGGTGTCCGAGATGACGCCGTCGTCCTCGGCGTCGACACGACCGTCGACCTCGACGGGGACATCGTCGGCAAGCCCCGCTCGAAACGCCACGCCCGGGAGCTGCTCGCCCGGCTGGGGGGGAGGACACACACCGTGTGGAGCGGCGTGGCCGTCGTCGCCGCACCCGGCACGAGGGCGACGCTCGAACTGGCGCGGACCGCGGTGACGTTCCGGGAGCTCACCCGGGCCGAGATCGCCGCCTACGTCGACTCCGGCGAGCCCCACGGCAAAGCCGGCGCCTACGCCATCCAGGGCAAGGGGCGGGACCTGGTCGCCTCGCTCGATGGCTCACCGACCAACGTCATGGGACTGCCGATGGAACGGGCCGTCCCGTTGCTCGAGAGGTGGGGGTTCGGCCCGGCTCCGGCGGTAACGTAAGCGACACAGGACGAGCGAGGGCATGGTGCGCTACGAGCTGAGCGACGAGCACGAGGCGTTCCGCAAGGTCGTGAGGGAGTTCGCCGAGGCGGAGATCGCCCCGCACGCGTCAGATTGGGACAGGCGCCACCACTTTCCCGTCGGGACGGTCCGCAAGATGGGGGACCTCGGCCTCTTCGGGCTCCCCTTTCCCGAGGAATACGGCGGAGCCGGTGGCGACTTCACGAGCCTGTGTGTCGCCATAGAGGAGATCGGCCGCGTCGACCAATCCATGGGCATCACCCTCGAGGCCGGGGTCGGGCTCGGGATCAACCCCATCGCCACCTTCGGATCCAAGGAGCAGAAACAGCGCTGGCTCCCCGATCTCGTCACCGGCAAGGCGCTCGCGGCATTCGGCCTGACCGAGCCCGATGCCGGCTCCGATGCCGGAGCGACGAAGACAAAAGCCACCCTCGACGGTGACGAATGGGTCATCAACGGGACGAAGGCGTTCATCACGAACTCCGGCACCCCCATCACGTCGCTCATCACCGTCACCGCACGAACCGGCCCCGAGGAGATCTCGTCGATCATCGTCCCCGCCGGGAGTCCCGGCCTCACCGTCGAGCCCCCGTACGAGAAGATGGGGTGGCGGGCGTCGGATACCCACGGTCTCGTCTTCGACGACTGCCGGGTGCCGGCCGGGAACTTGGTGGGGGAGCGGGGACACGGCTTTCAGGAGTTCCTCGCCACCCTCGACGACGGCCGCATCGGAGTCGCCGCCCTCTCGCTCGGCCTCGCCCAGGCGTGTCTCGAAGCAAGCGTCGACTACGCCAAGTCGCGCGTCGCCTTCGGCGCCCCCATCGGCCGCAACCAGGGAATCGCCTTCCAGTGCGCCGATCTCGAGGTCATGGTCGACGCCTCGCGCCTCCTCACCTACCGGGCCGCCGCGCTCAAGGACGCAGGCCGCCCCATCAAGCAGGCCGCGGCTGTCGCCAAGCTCTATGCCTCGGAGGCGGCGGTGACGGCCACCCGCATCGCTGCTCAGATCCACGGTGGCGCGGGCTTCATCGAGGAGGGCCCCATCGCCCGGTACTACCGCGACGCCAAGATCCTCGAGATCGGCGAGGGCACATCCGAGATCCAGCGCCTCGTCATCAGCAGGGGTCTGGGACTGCCGGTGGCATGAACGAGGCGGAGTTCGACGAGCCGTCGCTGGTGTGACGCCCGACGTCCCGCCCGACGGTCTACTTGGGGGGCAGCGAGCCGGCGAAGTCGAGCCCCCGCCCGACCCAGTCGGACAGGGACAGGTCGTCGCCGACTCCCGCGGCGTCGACCATGACCCAACCGTTCATCGGACGACCGGCGAAATCGAAGACGCGAGCGCCCGGGAGGGCGACGGCCTCGTCGAAGGCATCGGGTCCGACGCGGACGCAGAGCTCGTCACCGATGACACCGACGGCGAGGTTGCCGCCGAGAAGCCACGAGACGCCGCCGAACATCTTCTTCTCTGCGACGTCGACGACGCCCGCCAGCTCGTCGCGCACCCGCGCCGCGAGCTTCTCTTCGTACGCCATCGCGGAGAGGCTACCCGGTCCGTCCGGCGTCGCGGATGGCGCGCACCGTCTCGATCGTGTCGGCATCGACCGCGGCCTTGTCCTCTCGGTACCCCTTCACCCGGGCGAAGCGGAGCGCGACACCTCCGGGATACCTGTGACTCGTCTGGACACCGTCGAACGCGACCTCGACGACCTGCTCCGGCCGGACGTGGACGACGTGGCCATCGCGGTGAGTCTCGAGCTCCAGGAAGCGCTCCGTCTGCCATGCGAGCATCTCGTCGGTCAGCCCCTTGAACGTCTTGCCCAGCATCACGAACCGGTCCCGGTCGCGGTCGTAGGCGCCGAGGTGCAGGTTCGACAACAGGCCGCGCCGACGCCCCGAACCCCACTCCACGGCGAGCACGACGAGATCCAGGGTGTGCGCGGGCTTGATCTTCAGCCACTCGGACCCGCGACGACCCGCCCGATACGTGGAGTCGAGCGCCTTGACGACGACACCCTCGTGCCCGGCGGCGACCGCCGCCTCGTAGAACCGGGTCGCCTCACCGGCGTCGTCCGTCACCAGGCGGGGGACCTGGAGGTCGGCCGGCACCACCGGCGACCACACCGCCAGCCGCTCGCCGAGCGGGAGGTCGATGAGGTCGTTGCCATCGAGGTGCAAGCAGTCGAAGGCGAAGAGGCTCAGACCCCGGCCGCTGTCTTGATCGCCGGGGTGGGTCCCGCCAAAGCGCTTCATCGTCTCCTGGAAGGGCAAGGGCCGGCCGTCGCTTCCCAGCGCAACGACCTCCGTGTCGAGGACGATCGTCGGAGTATCGACCGAACGCACCGACTCGCACACATCGGCGAGCTCACCGGTGACCTCCCTCAGGCTTCGAGTGAACGCCCGAACGACGCCGTGGTCCAGATGCACCTGGAGCCGCGCCCCGTCGAGCTTCCACTCGACGATGGAAGGTCCGAGCGACTCGATGGCAGCCGCCGGGGATCCGCTCGTCGACGCGAGCATCGGGAGGATCGGACCGAAGACGCGCAGCCGGAACGCATCGAGCTGCGCATCACCACCCAACGCCGCTGCGACGGCAACGCCCGGCAGGTCCCCGGACAGCATCGAAGCCCTGCGCACCCTGTCCCCATCGACGTCGAACGCGACGGCGATCGCATCCACCATCAACCCCTCGAGCGCGCCCTGGCGAAGACCCCCCGAGAGAAGGTCGCGAAGGAACCCTTGCTCCCGCTCGGTTGCCGCGCCCATGAGTTGCGTGAGGATCTCAGCCCTGCGACGGCCGGAGCCCGGTCCCGTTGTCGACGCGATCGCGGTGAGTGCCACATCGACGTCCCCTACGCCGAGGCGCGGCGCGGCGACCGCAGCTGCCGCGACTGCGGTCAGTGTCGCGTAGCCGATCCCGATACGGCCCTGGGGTAGCGAACCGGTGAGATACGAGACGACGACGGGGAGATCGGATGGGTCGACAGCTTCGAGCACGGCGGCCAGCTTCCGGGCCTTCTCGCGGCGGCTTCGCGTCGTGGCGACCTCCGACGACACGGTGGCAACGTCGGCGAACAGCACACCGCCCGTGATCAGGCCGCCTTCTCCGCCTCAGCCGGCCGGAAGAAGGCGGCAACCTGGATGGCGCCGAGGACAGCCCCGGCGGCCACGACCAGGAACCCGACCCACCCGTCGAGGTTCACGGCGATGTCGATCCCGTGATCGATCGACCATTCCCCTGGTCCGAGTAATCCGATGGCGAGAGATCCCGCAAGCAACGTCGCCACATACTCCCAACCCTCGTCGGGACGCGCCGTGATCCAAAAGCCCGGCGTTCGATGCACCGTGAGGTAGGCGACGACCATGATCGAGGCGGTGCCGGCGGCGGCGAGGGACGTCAAGAGGCCGGCAACGAGCAGCACTCCGACGCCGATCTCAGACGCCGACATCGCCAGCCACTGGAACCCCGGGTTGCGGTAGCCGATGCTGCGCAGCCAGTTCGTCGTCTTCTCCTGGCCGAAGGCATGCTTGACGCCGTGGGCCAGCATGACGACGCCGACCCAGGTCCGCAGAATGAGCATTGCGATGTTGAACTCTGCGTCCATCGTCTCCCTCCGCGCCCAGATTCGCCCGGTGGGCTCCTCGTCAACTGTGAACGCAGCCGGTGCGAAAACCTTCCCTCACCCGACGCCCGATTCGAGGAGGCGCTTCAGACGCCGATAGTCCTTCTTCACGGCCCGATGCGCCATCGACCGCACCAACCGTCCGGAGCGGGCGAAGAAGTCCTCCTCGTTGCCGGTGATCCTGGCTGTCACGCGAGCGCCTCCACTCGCGGGCTCGACGGCACGGCGAAAGGTGATCGGAAAGGAGCCGCGTATGGTCGTGGCCACGACGACGCGATCCTCGACGAACTCGATGATCTCGAAACGGGAGACAATTCGCCTGCCGGCGAAACCGGCGACCTGGTCGTACTGGGAGCCGACGCCGAGTGGCGGCTCGGTCACCATCTCGCACTGCTTCATGCCGCGCTGCCACCGCGGGTTGTTCCGAGGGTCGGAGATGAACCCGAACACCTCGCGGGCGGGCCGGTCGATGAACACGTCGGCGCGAAGCTCGGTCATGGGCACCTCCACTCGGGAGCGTACCTGCGGTGTGCCGACGGCACCGCACCGGGTGCGCGGCCGGGGGGCGCCGTGACCGGTAGCGTGGCCGCATGGCAACGGGCACAGAGTCCCCGCGGCGCGGCCCCGGCATCGTCTGGACCCTGGCGCGGCGGACGGTGCGCGACGCGCTGCGCGATCGGCTGCCGGGGCTCGCCGCCGAGGTCGCCTTCTACACGGTGCTCGCCCTCCCGCCGCTCTCGCTCGTCCTTCTCGGCAGTCTCGGCTTCGTCACCGGTTGGCTGGGGGAGGGCGCCAAAGACGGCGTGCGGGATGCGATCTTCGACGCCGCCAACACGTTCCTGAGCCCCTCGACGGTGACCGACCTCGTGGAGCCGGCCGTGGACGGTCTCCTCGCCCGGGGCCGTCTCGACGTCCTCACCATCGGAGCCGTCATCGCGCTGTGGTCGGCGAGCCGGGCCACCCGGGTCATCATCGATGCCATCACGATCGCGTACGATCGCCAGCCGGCGCGAACGTGGTGGCAGCGCAGGCTCGTTGCCTTCGGCTTGACCGCGGCGGGGATCATCGCGGTGGTGGTGTTGCTGCCCCTGCTCGTCGTCGGCCCGGAAGCCGGGGTCGGGATCGCCGACAGAGTTGGCTTCGGCAGGGCGTTCGAGGTGACATGGGCCGTCCTGTACTGGCCGGTCGTCGCCGGCATCGGCCTCGTTCTGCTCACGTGGGTGTATCACCTCGTCGAACCCGATTCGCCGTGGCGCTGGGAGCTGCCCGGCGCTGCGCTCGCGCTCGTGATATGGGCTGCGGGGAGCTTCGCGGTCCGGCTCTACGCGACGACGTTCATCGAGGGCGACTCCGCCTACGGCGTCTTTGCGGCACCGCTCGTCGTCCTGCTCTGGGTCTACGTGGCCGCGAGCGCCGTCCTCCTCGGCGCAGAGCTCAACGCCGAGATCGACAAGCTCATCTTCGACGACGCCGGGGCCTCGCAGTGAGGCGCCGGTGTCACCTCCGGTTGCCAAGCGTGGTCTCGAGCACCATGGTCGACTGCCCCCGCATCACTCGCAGCTCGACGGAGTCGCCCGATCGGTAGCGACGGAGGAGCGCGATGAGCTCGTCCATCGTGTCCACCGACCGGTCGTCGAGGGCGGTGATGATGTCGCCGGGCTCCACGCCGGCTGCGAACGCGGCCGACCCGCTCTCCACCTCGTTCACGTCGACCCCGGTGGGCCGGCGACCGCCGTCTGCGGTGTCTCCGAACCCCGTCGACCCCGTGATCCCGAGGAAGGGCTGGCTCGCAGCGCCGTCGGCAATGAGCTCCGATACCACGCGGCTCACGATCTCGATGGGAGTCGCGAAACCGATACCCTCGATGCCGACGTCGCTGACGCCGACCGCGGTCGTGATCCCGATGAGGCGCCCCTCGCCGTCGACGAGCGCTCCGCCACTCGAACCCTGGGTGATCGGCGCATCGGTCTGCACCATGCCGTAGAGGACCGAGTTCAATCCCGTCTGCACCTCGCGCCCGAACGCCGACACGACCCCGACCGTGAGCGACGGCCCGCCCTCGAGACCCAGAGGGCTCCCGACGGCGATCGCGGCGTCGCCGACCTCGAGCGTGTCCGTTTCGCCAACGCGGATCGGTTGCAGACCCGTTGCCTCGACGGCGAGAACGGCGAGATCGGTCGCCTCGTCCGTCCCGACGAGGCTGGCCGGATACACTCGTCCATCCGCCAGCACGATCTCGTAGTCGCTCCCGGCAGCCACGACGTGATCGTTCGTCACGACGCGGCCTTCCTCGTCGAGGACGACACCGGACCCCGAGGCGCGAGGAGCCAACCCGTCGCCGGTCGCAGTGCCGACCTGGACGGTCACGACCGACGGCACCACCTGCGCCCCGATCGCCGACGCATCGAGGAGTGACGACCCGGGAGGCACCGTCGGTGCCGGTGGGGGAGCGACCGTCGGCGCCGGAGCCGGGGCGACCGTCGTCGGTCCCGACGTCACCGCCGGTGAAGTCACCACCGTCTCCACAGCCGCCGGGGCCGTCGCAGAGGAGTCGGAGTCGAACACACCACCCGCCCACAGCGCAACTGCGGCGCCGCCGACGAGCAGGGCTCCGACAAGCGCCCCGAGAAGGGCCGCGAGAGTGACGGTGCGGCGAGAGGGGCGACCATCCTCGGACGATGAGGGAGGATCTGGAGGCGTGTGGGGTAACGGTCGGCGGTCTGGGGGTTCTGGGAATATCGGGGGGGTGGTCATGTCGGCTCCGTCGGTCTCGCGTGTCGGTCCGGATGATGGCGCGGCAACCTGAACAGCGCATGATCGTCGGATGAGATTCCGATGAGAAGGCGCAGCGGCATCGTCAAGGCTGCACGCGCGACATCGGATAGCTCTCCGGCCCGCGATATCGTCCGGTCGACTCCGCACGGGACACACGGGTGAAGAGACACCAACGGCTCATCGACGCATACCGGGCCCGCGTCGTATCGGCGGCGACGGGCATGTTCGCCCATGCGCCGTATCCCCTGGCGCGCACGATGGAGTACCGGAATGACCCGGGCTTGTTCGGTCCCGGCTCCGCTACCTGGTCGATCATCGGGGACGCAGCGGCGTTCGCCGGCGGCGTCCGCGCCCTCCTCGTCCAGGCCGCCCACCCGGAGGTCGTGGCCGGCGTCG
Source organism: uncultured Acidimicrobiaceae bacterium (assembly GCA_947259365.1). Classification (GTDB taxonomy): domain Bacteria; phylum Actinomycetota; class Acidimicrobiia; order Spongiisociales; family UBA5794; genus CAMYMC01. The sequence continues at coordinate 48,710 of CAMYMC010000029.1, forward strand.
CCGACCACTCGTCGTACCGGGAAGACCCCCTCGGCCGGTTGTCGCGCACCTCCGCGTATGTCACCGCGACGTCCTTCGGCGCCCGACCCGAGGTCGACCGGGCGGTGCAGGTCGTTCGCCACGCGCACCGCAAGGTCGTCGGAACGTCACATCGGGGACGGCCGTACGCCGCGGACGACGAAGCGCTCTCCGCCTGGGTCCACAACTCGCTCACAGACGGCTTTCTCACGGCATACCGCGCGTTCGGACCGCGGCGGCTGTCTGTCGACGAAGCTGATCGGTTCGTCGCCGAGCAAACGGCCGTCGGCGAGCTCCTCGGCGCCGATCCGCTGCCGGACACCGCCGCCGGCCTCTCCGCGTGGATCTCCAGCCACCCCGACCTGGGACCGTCCCCCGGTATGGAGGAGGCCATTGCGTTCCTTCGCTCCCCCCCGCTTCGTCGCGCGGTGAAGGCCGGCTACCGCGTGATGTTGGCCGCAGCCGTCGCCACCCTCCCGCCCCGGATCCGAGAGATCCTCGGCGTGAAGAGACGTCCCGGGGCGATGGTGCTCGGACGCGTCATGATCCGCTTCCTGCGCTGGAACCTCGGATCCTCACCCTCCTGGAACGTCGCCCTCGTCCGATCCGGGGCGCCCGTGCCCGACGGCACGTTCCGGCAGCCGCTGCCGGTCGACCTCGACGCCCACCGCCTCGAAGACTGAGCACGGTCGGCAGGCGTGGACTGGGCAGGGGAGGGGGCGAAAAAAGGCCCGGACCGGGGGGGAGCCACCGTCGCCACGCCGTTCCAGGTGGGCACCATCCCGACGAACTCGGTGCAGGAACGGGGGCTCGACCGGTTGACTCCAGACGCCCCGGTCCGGCCTTCTTCACTCAAAACCCTCTCACCTACGGCCCCCGGCTACTAGAGGAATAGGTCCCATGTGCCCGGGTCGTCCTGCTCCGATCGGTGGAGACCTCGATGC
>CAMYMC010000030.1 GCA_947259365.1 uncultured Acidimicrobiaceae bacterium
CCGCTGTGGTACCTCGGCAACGTCATCGGATCGATGGTGGGTCCGAACGGGTTCCTGGTGTGGTCACCGTTCCTCCTCGTCCTGCTGCCGGGGCTTCCCAGGGCGTGGCGAGCTGCCCCCGAATGGGTTCGGGCGGCCGCGCTCGGCGGTGCCTTCTACATGCTCGTGCACCTGTGGCTCAACCGGCAGTCGGGCGGCCTCGCCTACAACTACCGGTACCCGCTGGCGATGCTGACGATGGCGGCGCCGCTGCTCCTCCTCTCCTATCGGGAGTGGGTGGCCGGCGGCGGCAAACGAGTGAAGCGGTACTTCGCGATTGCGGTCGTCATCTCGGTCGGCATCCAGGCAGCCGAGGCCTGGGTGACGCACCAGAGCCTGTTCCTCCTGACGTAGACGGAGCCCCGCGAGCGTCTCCGCTCCCGGGGCTCTCGCCCGGCGGTCCCTCGGGAACCGCCCTGCCCGTCCATCGTGATCCGGCCCCCGGGCCTACGTGTCCCGAACAGGCATCTCCGAATCTACCCGGCGGCGGCACGGCGCGTCAACGAGCCATCCGATCAGATCTCGATTCCGACGAGGACGACGCCGACGGAGCGCCGGTCGCCGTCGCGAACATACATCACTGTCACTTCCGTACCCGGACGACGGGTCACCACCGCAGCGAAGAGCTTCGTGGGCTCGGTGATCGGCTCGTCGTCGACGGCGACGATGCGATCACCGACTTCGAGCCCGGCGCGCCCTGCGGGCGATCCGTCGAGGACCTCGCGTACGATCGCGCCGCCCTCTCCGGTCATCGAGGGGATCGTGTTGACCCCGAGCACCGAGAGCTGGACCTCGTCGCCTGCGGTCAGCTGGTCGGCGACGACGATGGCGACGTCGATGGAGATGGCAAAGCCGATGCCGTCGTTGCCGCCGCCGCGGGTGAAGATGACGTCGTTGATGCCGATGACCCTGCCCGCTCCGTCGACGAGCGGGCCGCCCGAGTTCCCCGGGTTGATCGCGGCGTCGGTCTGGACCATCGGGACTCCGTTGACCGTCCGGTTGACGGCGGAGACGATTCCAGCGGTGACGGTCTGATCGAAGCCGAACGGGCTGCCGAGGGCGACTGCGAGCTCCCCGACCCGGATCGGGCTGCCGTAGCCGAGCACCGCGACCGGGAGATCAGAGGCTCCGAACACCTGGACGACGGCGACATCGGTGAGGCGGTGAGCGCCGATGACCATCCCGCGGAACAGCCTCCCGTCGGCAAGACGCACGTCGACGGACTCCGCTCCCGACACGACATGGGCTGCGGTGAGGATGAGGCCGGAGGCGTCGTAGATCACCCCGGAGCCAAGGCCCGAACTCGACTCGAGCTGGACGACCGTCGGGGCGACGGCCTCTGCGACGGCGGCGACCCGGCCGACGTCCTCCGGGGACGTGATCGGCGGCGGTGCCGGGCTCCGCTCCTGTGGTGACCCGCCGCCGTCCGCCGGGCTCGCGGCCCGGGCGAGGCCGAACCCCGATGAGACGGCGAGGACGAGACCGGCGGCGAGCCACGGCCACCGCCGCGGCGTGGATACCGTCGGGGGCTGCGGCGGCTCCGCCGGATCCGGGAAGAGCTCGTACGGCTCCCCGGTGCGTGCCGTGTCGTCGAGTCGCGTGGCCATATCGTGATCCTTCCTTCCCACCGGCAAGCCGGTCCCCTTCGACCACGATTCACCGAAGGTCGCTGAGGCGACACTCGTCGGTCACGGTCCGGATCGCAAGCGGCTCCTCTAGCCTGCCGCCCATGCCGACGGCCCGCAGACTTCAGCCGTTCGGCCAGTCGATCTTCACGACGATGACGCGCCTGGCCGCCGAGCACGACGCGATCAACCTCGGCCAGGGGTACCCGGACTTCGACGGGCCGGCGTTCGTCACGTCCGCCGCAGTCGAGGCGATCGAGGCCGGTGAGGGCCAGTACGCCCGGTCGGCGGGAATCGGCGCGCTCGCCGAGGCGATCGCGGCCCGATTCACCGCGGACACCGGGCTCGAGATCGACCCGATGGGTGAGGTGACGGTGACCTCCGGCTGCACCGAAGCGCTCGCCGCGTCATTCCTCGGCCTCCTCGAGCCGGGCGACGAGGTCATCCTCATCGAGCCCACCTACGACGCGTACCGCCCGGACGCATCGCTGGCCGGAGCCGTCCCACGGTACGTGACGTTGCGTCCTCCGGAGTTCGCGCTCGACGGCGACGAGTTGCGGGCCGCGTTCTCGCCGAAGACGGCCGCCGTCGTCGTCAACACGCCGCACAACCCGTCCGGCCGGGTCTTCACGAAAGCCGAGTTGGCGACCATCGCACAGCTCTGCCTCGAGTACGACGCGATCGCCATCACCGATGAGGTCTACGAGCGGATCGTCTTCGACGGCGAGCACGTGTCGCTGGCAACGCTGGAGGGGATGGGGGACCGCACCGTCACTCTGTCCTCGCTGGGGAAGTCCTTCTCCCTGACGGGGTGGAAGGTCGGGTGGGCGATCGCTCCCCCCGCGCTCACCGCCGGGGTGCGGGCGGCGCACCAGTTCCTGACGTTCGCCACCGCCACCCCGCTCCAGCACGGTGCGGCCGCGGCGCTCGCCGCCGGCGAGGAGTACTACCGGGCGCTCGAAGCCTCATACCGGTCGCGACGAGACATGCTCGCCGCCGGCCTCGACGCAATCGGCTTCGAGGTGTTCGTCCCAGAGGGGACGTACTTCATGCTCGCCGATCACACCCGGTTCGGGCTCGCCGGCGACGTCGCGTTCGTGGAGCATCTCATCCGCACGACCGGGGTGGCCGCCATCCCGCCATCGGCCTTCTATCACCGTCCCTCCGACGGGGCGCCCCTCGTGAGGTTCGCGTTCTGCAAGGACGAGGCGACGCTCGCCGCAGCCCTCGATCGTATGGAGCAGCTTCGTGCGTGACGTCACGGCGAGGCGGCTCTCCGCGATCCATCGCGGCGTGTACCGGGCCACGGCCGGAGCCGTCGGTCGCAGGCTCGTCGGCAACGACATGGTGCTCCTCACCACCCGCGGCCGCCGCACCGGGAGGTCCCACACCGTCCCCCTTCTCGGTCTTCCCGACGGCGCCGACATCGTCGTCGTCGCCTCCTGGGGCGGGCGGGACACCCACCCCGAGTGGTATCTCAACCTCCTCGCCGAGCCCGCCGTCGAGATCCAGCGGGGTAACCGCCGCGATGCAGCCGTCGCCGTCCCGATGGAGGAGCCGGAGCGTGACCGCTGGTGGGAACGGGCGGTCGCCGCGTACCCGGGCTACGAGACCTACGAGCAACGCACCAAACGGCTGATCCCCGTCGTGCGCCTCCATGTCGACGGCGAGGCTCGGTACGGCCCACCGTGAGGTACGCTGCGAAGGCCCGAGAGCCAGAGACGTGATGGATCTCCAGCAGCTGGCAGATGAGCTCGACCCCGACTTCGAGGAGCTCTACTTCGAGGCCGAGGGCGTCACCGTTCTCGCCCCGCCCGTCCCGATCGACCTCTCGATGCTCGCCGCCGAGCTCTACCCGGACGACTGCGACGAGAACACCGCGTACGACGTCGTCGGCGGCGTTGCCGGGCTCATCCCGATGGTGAACTTCGAATGGGTCGAGGACGGAGCCAAGCCGTTCCACATGTCGCTCGACCTCATGGCGCTGGGTGAGAGCGTCTATCTCACGATCTCCCCGGACGACGCCATCGGCCAGGCCTGGGAGGCAATCGCGGCCCTCGAGAACTACACACCGGCGGTGCTGGCCCCGCTGCTGCTCCACATGCTGCGCGACAACGGGACGAGCCTGGGCTGCGACCTCCTCTCCAGCCTCCCGACCCGCATCCAGTCGAGCTTCATCAAGCCGATCACGTTTCTCATCGGGTTTCGCGACTACCTCGACTGGGACGAGGAGCGCAACCACGGCGCGTGGGAGACGGCCGGGGCCTACCTACCCGATCGCCTCAAGTCGCACGAGCGTCTCGCCCGGGCCGCGGCCGAGGTGGCGGCCGGAGCGCAGGGCGACCCTCGCGACGAGTTCCTCGCCGCGTACGTCGTCGCGACGTTCGACGGGGACATTCCGATGTGAGCGCGCCGTCGGGCTGGCGTCCCTCGTCGCCGACGGCGAGATGAAGCCCGCCGAGCTCGTCGCGGCGGCACTCGACAGGATCGAGCGGCGCAACCCGAAGCTGAACGCGGTTGTCAGGGTCGACGCCGACCGAGCCCGGACGGCTGCCGACGACCCACCCGACGAAGGCCCGTTTGCCGGCGTCCCCTTCCTCGTCAAGGACCTCGAGCTCGTCGAAGGAGAGCGCACGACCTTCGGCTCGGTCTTCTTCCGGGAGTACATCGCCGAGACGTCCTCGGAGCTCGCCCGCCGCATGGATCGCGCCGGGCTCATCTCAGTCGGCCGCACCAACACCCCGGAGTTCGGGCTGCTCCCCACCACCGAGCCGGTGCTCTTCGGCGCCACGGCAAACCCGTGGGACCTCGCCCGCAGCCCCGGCGGATCGAGCGGCGGTGCTGCGGCGGCGGTCGCCGCGGGCATCGTCCCGATGGCCCACGGCGGGGACGGTGGTGGGTCGATTCGCATCCCGGCGGCGAACTGCGGCATCTTTGGGCTCAAGGCGTCGCGGGGCCGCATCCCGCAGCATCCGGCGGCGCCGTCCGACATGCTCGCCCTCGGCGGATGCCTCAGCCGCACCGTGCGGGACACGGCTGCGTTCCTGGACGCCACCGCGGGGCCGGTGCCGGGCGCACGGTACGCCGTCGCCGACCCGGAAGCACCGTTCGCCGAGGCCCTCACCGCCGACCCCGACCGGCTACGGATCGCAGTGATGCGCACGGATTTCGCCGGTGACGCGCTCCACCCGGACTGTGCGGCGGCGCTCGAGACGACGGTGGCGATCCTCGACGACCTCGGGCACCACCTCGAAGACGCCCGGCCCGCCATCCCACCCGACGACGTGGAGGATGCCTTTCTCGTCGTGTGGGCCGCCCTCGCCGCCTCGATCTTCGAGCTCATCCTCGAGGAGGCAGCGAAGACGCGCAGGGGCAGGGCCATGCGGCGCGTCTTCGGAGACCGGCGGGCCGTCAAGATCATCACCCGCCTCGATGAGCGCAAGAGCGGGCTCGAGGCGTTCGAGCCGTTCACGGTCGGACTCGCCGAGCGCTCCGGCCGCCAGACGCCGGCGAAGCTGGCGATGGCTGACACGGTCCTCCAGACGGCGTCGTACCGGCTGGCCGAGTTCATGGGCGGCTACGACATGCTGCTCACGCCGACGCTGGGAGCCCCCCCGGTGCTCACCGGTGAGATCGATCAGACCGAGCCGTGGGATGATCTCGAGCGCCGGCTGCGGGCGTACGTCCCGTTCACCCCGATGGCCAATTTCACCGGCAGGCCGGCGATGTCGGTGCCGTTGCATTGGAGCGACGACGGGCTCCCGATCGGGTCGCATTTCATCGGAGCCGAAGGAGGCGAGTTCGCCCTGCTGCGCCTCGCCGGTCAGCTCGAGCGGACCCGGCCCTGGGCGCAGCGAACCCCCGCCGTGGCAGCGATCTGAGCGATGAGCTGCGCCCTCAGCGGCGCAACCGCACCCCCTCGAAGAAGGTAGGCAGCACGTAACCGACGAACCGACCCCGGTCCGCGATCGCGATGACGACGATCGTGGCCACCGCGACCACGAGCGCCGGCGCCGACTTCGCGGCGAAGAGGAAGAGCAGCGGGCCGTATCCCGTTGCCTGGAGGAGCATCCCGTAGGCGAAGTTCCCCGTCGCCATGAGGACGACGCCGAAGACGAGACCCGCTGCCGCGAACGGCAGCACCGGGACGTGGCCGCCGGCGAGCACGCCGACGAGCACTCCCGCCCCCACCATCGCGTCGGCGTAACCGTCCCAGGCCCCGAGCCGCGTTCCGGTCGTCGACTTGGCGACGCGGCCGTCGAAGAAGTCGGTCCACCAGGCGATGCTGAGCAGGATCCCGGCACCGAGCCAGTGATCCCCGGCGATGACCGGAACGAGGACGAATCCCAGCGGCACCCGGGACGCGGTGAGGGCATCCGCCAGGTGCGCCCGTGTCAGGGCAGCCGACCGCGAGGTCATGCCCGAAGGGTAGATCCCGGCTGCACCACACCCCGGCGTTCCGCGTGGTCGACTCCCGACGCGGCCGCTGCCAGTGCGCCCGTGGCCGCCCTCTCCCCCGATCCGGAGACGTGAGCCGGCTGAACCGAGCGCCCTACCGGTAGGCCTCGATCGGGGGGCAAGCACAGACGACGTGACGATCGCCGTACTGCTGGTCGATCCTGCCCACCGGCGGCCAGTACTTGTCGCCCCGCAGGCCGGGGACGGGATAGACAGCTTGCTCCCGGGGATAGGCGTGGGGCCAGTCGTCGGCGACCACATCCTCTGCGGTGTGCGGGGCGTGGCGCAGCGGCGAGTCCTCGAGCGGCGCCTCGCCGGCGGCCACGGTGCCGATCTCGGCCCGAATCGCGATCATCGCATCGCAGAACCGGTCGAGCTCGTGCTTCGGCTCGGACTCCGTGGGCTCGATCATCAGCGTCCCCGCGACCGGGAACGACATCGTGGGGGCGTGGAAGCCGTAGTCGATCAGCCGCTTGGCGACGTCGTCGACGGTCACACCCGCCTCCTTCTTCAGGTCGCGAAGGTCGATGATGCACTCGTGGGCGACGAGGCCGTCGTCGCCGGTGTAGAGGATGGGGTAGTGCCCCTCGAGCCGTTTCGCGACGTAGTTGGCGTTGAGGATCGCCACCTCCGTCGCCCGGCGCAGCCCGGCTTCACCCATGAGGGCGATGTAGGCCCACGAGATCGGCAGGATGCCGGCCGAGCCCCACGGCGCCGCAGCGACCGCTCCGACGCCGTCGGCAGAGCCGGCCTGATCGGGAACGAGTGGGTGCCCGGGGAGGAAGGGCTCGAGATGGGCGAGCACCCCGATCGGCCCCACCCCGGGGCCGCCCCCGCCGTGGGGGATCGTGAAGGTCTTGTGCAGGTTGAGATGAGACACGTCGCCGCCGAACTCGCCCGGTTTGGCGACGCCGAGCAGCGCGTTGAGGTTGGCGCCGTCGATGTACACCTGGCCGCCGTGGCCGTGAACGATGTCGCACACCTCACGGACCCGTTCCTCGAAGACACCGTGGGTCGACGGGTACGTGATCATGAGAGCAGCGAGGGCGTCGGAGTGCTCGCTCGCCTTCGCCCGGAGGTCGTCGATGTCGATGTCACCGCGATCGTCGGTCGCGACGACGACCACTCGCAGCCCGGCCATCGTCGCCGACGCCGGGTTCGTCCCGTGCGCCGACGCCGGGATGAGGCACACGTCCCGGAACCCATCTCCCCGGCTCTGGTGATAGGCGCTGATGGCGAGGAGCCCGGCGAACTCACCCTGGGAGCCGGCATTGGGCTGCAACGACACGGCGTCGTAGCCGGTGAGGAGCCCGAGCCAGCGCTCGAGGTCGTCGAACATCTCCAGATAGCCCTGCGCCTGGTCGAGGGGCGCATAGGGATGGATGTCGGCGAACTCGGGCCAGGTGACCGGGATCATCTCGGTTGTCGCGTTGAGCTTCATCGTGCAGGACCCGAGCGGGATCATCGACCGGTCGAGTGCGATGTCCATCTGCTGGAGCTTGCGCAGGTACCGCAGCATCTCCGTCTCGGAGCGGTAACTGTGGAACACGGGGTGGGTGAGGAACGCCGTGGTCCGCTCCAGCGCTGCCGGCAGACCGGTGGGGGCGTCGTCGGCGACATCTGCGGCGCGGGCTGCGACGAAGAACGACTCGAGGACGGCATCGACGATCTCGGCGGTGCTGGTCTCGTCGAGGGAGACGCCGACGGTGTCCGCGTCGACGAGGCGAAGGTTGATGCGCCGGTCCTCTGCGGCCGCGACGACCTCCTCGGCGCGGCCCGGCACCTCGACGGTGAGCGTGTCGAACCAGGTGTCGTTGCGGACGTGTACGCCGGCCCGGTCGAGCGCGGCGGAGAGCAGCGACGTGAGACGATGAACGCGCGAGGCGATCCGGCGCAGCCCCTCCGGCCCGTGGTAGACGGCGTACATCCCGGCCATCACGGCGAGGAGGACCTGGGCCGTGCAGATGTTCGACGTCGCCTTCTCCCGGCGGATGTGCTGCTCGCGGGTGGCGAGCGCGAGACGAAGCGCCATGCGGTCCTTCGCGTCGCGGGAGACACCGACGAGGCGTCCTGGGATCGTGCGCTTGTATTCGTCCCGGGTGGCCAGGTAACCGGCGTGGGGCCCCCCGAACATCAGGGGAACGCCGAAGCGCTGGCTGGAACCGACGGCGACGTCGGCGCCCATCTCGCCGGGTGGGGTGAGCAGAGTGAGGGACAGCAGGTCGGCGGCGACCGCCACGAGCACGCCACCCTCGCGCAGCGCCGCGATGAGCTCGGTGTCGTCGCGGACCAGCCCCGACGAGCCGGGATACTGGAGTAGGACCGCGTACGGGTCGGCCGTCACGAGGTCGCGGGTCGGGTCGCCGACGACCACCTTGATGCCGAGCGGCAGGGCGCGGGTCCTCACGACCTCGATGGTCTGGGGATGGCAGTCGGCATCGACGAAGAACGTGTCCCGCTCACCCGCGGCGATGCGCTTGAGCATCGTCATCGCCTCGGCGGCGGCCGTTGCCTCGTCGAGGAGGGACGCGTTCGCCAGCTCCATACCGGTGAGGTCGATGACCATCGTCTGGAAGTCGAGCAGGGCCTCGAGCCGGCCCTGGGAGATCTCCGGCTGATACGGCGTGTACGCCGTGTACCAGCCCGGGTTCTCGAGGATGTTCCGCCTGATGACGGCCGGCGTGTACGTGCCCGAGTACCCCATGCCGATGAGCGATGTGTACACCTCGTTCTCGTCGGCGAGGCGGCGCAGACGGCGGAGGGCCTCGGGTTCGGTCATCGGACCGGGGATGCCCGGCTCCTGCGGCGCGTCGACGTCTCCGGCCTCGACGGTGCGAATCGACGCCGGCACCGCCCGATCGATGAGCTCGGCGAGGTCGGCGACGCCGACGGTGTCGAGCATGGCGGCGATGTCGGACTCGGACGGGCCGATGTGACGGCGGGCGAAGTCGGTGGTCCCGCTGAGCTCTGTCGGCAGTGTCTCCATCTCGGCTCCTGATGACGGCGGCCAGCCGGGCTCCGGGCCCGGTCGTCTGCCCCGTTCTGTCATCTGCGCCTGAGAGATTCACCGGCCGCTGCCGGCTTTCACCTTCGGCGGGGCGGCGGCCGCCCGCTTTCCAGAGTCGCCTTCCCCCAGCGGTACGGGTGCCTGAGAGTTTCCCGGGGCGGTTGCTCCTTCGGCGTCGAGTCGCGGCTCGCTCTCTCCCGCAGGGGGTCTGCGGCACCTTCGAGCGTACACGAACTCGGGTGGCAGCCCCGGCGGGCACGGGACCGCCCTCGGTACACTCGCTCCGGCGAGGAGGAACTTCTTGGGGGACATACCGCTGCCAGCACCGCCGCCTGAGACTCAGCTGGACCTGTACCGCTGGATGGTGCTGACCCGCACCCTCGACGACAGGATCATGGCGCTGTGGAAACAGGGCCGCGGCGTGGGCGGAACCTTCAGCGGCAAGGGTCACGAGGCCATCGCCGTCGGCGCCGGGCTCGCACTCGGGGCCGACGACGTCGTCGCCCCGATGCATCGCGACCTCGGCTGCTACCTGGTGCGGGGGCTGACGCCCGAGCGGATCGTGGCCAACCAGCTCGGCCGTATCACCGGTGTCACCGCCGGCCGTGACGCCAACCTCCACGGCATGGGGGACCTCGAGCTCGGGATCATCGGGTTCGTGTCCCACCTCCCCCAGTCGATGTCCACCGCGGTGGGGGCGGCGATGAGCTTCACGTATCGCGGCGAGCCCCGGGTCGCCATGGCGTTCGCCGGGGACGGATCCTCGAGCACCGGTCTGTTCCACGAGGCCCTCAACCTCGCCGCGGTGCAGCGAGCGCCTCTCGTCCTCGTCGTCGAGAACAACCAGTACGCGTACTCGACACCGCTGTCCCAGCAGATGGCCATAGACGACATCGCCGATCGCGGCGCCGCCCACGGGGTGCCGGCGACGATCGTCGACGGCAACAACGTCGAGGAGGTCCATTCCGCTGCGCTGAGCGCCGTCGCCAAGGCCCGCGCCGGAGGCGGTCCGACGATGATCGAGTGCAAGACGATGCGCATGCTGGGCCACGCCATCCACGACGGTGCCGAGTACGTCCCCGCCGAGCTCCTCGAGCACTGGCGACGGAGGGATCCGATCGACCGCTATCGCAAGCGCCTGCTCAAACGCGGCGTCATCGACGACGAAGGCGTGTCGACCATCGACAAAGAGTGCGCCGACGCCGTCGAAGCCGCCGTCGAGTTCGCCGAGTCCAGCGAGTGGCCCGACCCGGCATCGGTCGAGCGGGGGGTCTACGCACCGTGACCGGCGCCAACTTCGGGTTCGCCGCGCCCACCGCAGAGGCCGCCGGCACGGAGATGACGTACATCGCGGCGATCAGCGAGGCGCTGCGGGAGGAGATGCGACGCGACGGCGACGTCGTCGTCCTCGGCGAGGACGTCGGCGGGTCCTTCGGCGGGGCGTTCAAGGTCACCCAGGGGTTCGCCGACGAGTTCGGCGACCGGAGGGTGATGAACATGCCGATGACGGAGAACGCCTTCATCGGTGCCGCCACCGGTATGGCGCTGATGGGGCTCCGGCCCGTCGTCGAGGTGCAGTTCGCCGACTTCATCACGACCGGGTTCGACGCGATCGTCCAGTTCGCCGCGACGAACCACTACCGGTGGGGCGCGGCGGTGCCCTGGGTCATCCGGGCCCCGGCGGACGGCGGCATCTCGTCGGGCCCGTTCCACAGCCAGAACCCCGAGGCCTGGTTCGTGCACACCCCGGGCCTCAAGGTCGTCGTCCCCGCCACCCCGGCCGACGCCAAAGGCCTGCTCATCAGTGCGATCCGCGACGACAACCCGGTCGTCTACTTCGAGTCGAAGCCCCTCTACCGGTCTCTGCGAGGCGAGGTCCCCGAGGGTGACCACACGGTGCCGATCGGGCGGGCGCGGCTGGCGAGAGCGGGAACCGACGTCGCCGTCGTCACCTACGGCGCCATGGTCCACCAGGCCGTCACCGCCGCCCAGACCCTCGAAGCCGACGGCATCGACGTCGCCGTCCTCGACCTGCGCAGCCTCAAGCCGCTCGACACCGAGGCGGTGCTCGAGCTCGCCGTCGCCACCGGGCGGGTGCTCGTCATCCACGCCGCCAACCGGCTCGCCGGTGTCGGCGCCGAGATCGCGGCGCTGATCGCCGACGAGGCGTTCGACCGCCTCGACGCCCCGGTGCGGCGGATCGGGGGTCTCGATGTCCCGGTTCCCTTCAGCCCTCCACTGGAGGCGGCGTACAGGCCGGACGCGACACGAATCGCCGACGAGGTGCGGGCGCTGGCGCGCTGGTGACGCACCGGGCGTGCGGCGTGGACGCGCCGCAGCCAATACCATCTGCCGATGCCGCGGATCGCCGTGCTCACCTCAGGAGGGGACGCCCCCGGGATGAACGCCGCCGTCTGGGCGATCATCAAGCTCGGAGCGGCGAACGGAGTCGAGATCGTCGGCGTCGAGCGCGGCTACGACGGGCTCATCGATGGTGAGTTCCGGCCGCTGACTCGGGCCACGGCCGGTGGACTCGTGCCCGTTCCCGGCATCGCCTGGCTCGCCGGAACGGGGGGCACGTTCCTCGGCTCGACGAGATGTGCCCGGTTCCTGACCCCCGAGGGGAGGAAGGCCGCCGCCGATCGACTCACCGGCGCCGGCATCGATGCACTCGTCGTCATCGGTGGCAACGGATCGCTCACGGGAGCCCACCGGCTCGCGGCCGAGACCGCAACGACGCTCGTCGGCATCCCGGCCTCGATCGACAACGACGTCGGTGGCACGACGGACGCCCTGGGGGTCGACACCGCGCTGAACACCATCCTCGAGGCGTGCGACCGAATCTCGGACACGGCCCGGTCGCACCACCGGGCGTTCATCATCGAGGTCATGGGGCGCCGCTCCGGGTACCTGGCGATGGCCGCGGGGGTGGCGGCGACGGCGGACGCGGTGCTCCTTCCCGAGCAGCCGAAGACCTCGGGCGAGATCCTCGACCAGCTCGAAGGCCTGATCCGGGCGAGCTTCGCCCCCGAGCGGGACAAGCGCCGGCTGCTCATCGTCAAGGCCGAGGGGGTCCCGATCCCGACGATCCAGCTCGCGAGCGACCTCGAGGAAAGGGTCGCCGACCTCGACGATGTCTCGGTGCGCGCCAGCGTCCTCGGGCACCTCGTGCGCGGAGGCCGGCCCACCTACCAGGACCGGATGCTGGCGGGACGCCTGGCTCTGGCTGCGATCACCGCTCTCGGCGACGGCCATTCCGACGTCATGACCGCATGGAGTTCCCCGATGGGCACGCCGACGATCGACACCAGCGTGACCCTCGTCCCCCTCGCCGCCATGATCGAGGAGACGAAGGCGATGCTCGACGGGTCATCTGAGGTCGTTCGGCGCCGGGTGCGGCTGCTGCGCGAGGTGCAGGGCGTCCTCGCCCTCTGAACGGGATTCCCCCCGGAACGACGCGCCGCCGCGTGCGCCGACCGCCACCCCTTCCCCTATCCGGCGATTCGAGGGAGAATGGGTGAGGATCGCAGCGGGGAGTGAGCAACGTGGCTGCCTACCGCTTCACCGCGGAGCTCCACCACGTGGGGCTCAACTACGGGGTCCTCGTCCCGCGCCACATCGTCGAAGAGCTCGGTGGAGACCTCTACATCCTCGTGCGGGGCACGGCGAACGGGATCGAGTTCCAGAACCGCCTCGTGCCGGCGGGGGACGGATTGAGGATGCTCTACCTCGACCGGGGAATCCGCGACGCCTGCGAGCTCGAGGTCGGGTCCCCCGTAGAGGTCGAGCTCGTCCTCGACCTTCGCGAAGAGGACCACAGCGTGCCTCCCGAGGTCGATGCCGCCATCGCCTCGATCCCGGCCGGATGGGGGGTCTGGGAGGACTTCGGCGCCGCCAGGCGCGACGAGATCCTGGGGTGGATCGCCCGAGCGCGCCGGAAGGCCACGAGGACGAGACGCATCGAGCAGCTGCGCCGCGAGATACGCGCCCGCCTGTAGCCGGCCCACCGGGGCCGCCGTCCGTGCCGGTACGCTTCCGGGTCATGGCGCGATGCGACGTCCTCGTCGTCGGGGGCGGCTTCGGCGGGGCGTTCTTCGCCCGGGAGCTGGAACGGCTCATGGGGGGCCGGCCGCCGCGGGTCTTGCTCGTCGCCCCCGAGAACTTCCTCCTCTTCTCGCCGCTGTTGCCGGAAGCCGCTTCGGGCACGATCGAGCCTCGCCACGCGGTCATCCCGCTGCGCGAGCTCCTCGCCACCACCGAGCTCCTCATCGGCACCGTCGAGCGGCTCGATCTCGACTCGCGCCGCGCCCTCGGCCGCGACCTCAACGGTGACGAGCACGAGATCGAGTACGACAGGCTCGTCCTCGCACCCGGATCGGTGCCGGCGACGGTGCCGGTCCCGGGGCTGCGAGAACACGCGGTCGGCTTCAAGACGCTCGCCGACGCGATCTGGCTCCGTAACCGGGTGCTTCGCCAGCTCGACGCGGCCGACGCCGCGGACGATCTGGCCGAACGGCGCCGCCTGCTCACGTTCACCTTCATCGGTGGCGGCTACGCCGGGGTCGAAGCCCTCGCCGAGCTGGAGTCGCTCGTCCGCGACGCGGTGCGGCGGTATCCCCGGATCACGGCGGCGGACTGCCGCTGGGTGCTCGTCGAGGCCGGGACGTCGCTCCTGCCCGGCCTCGACCCGGACCTGGCGACGTTCACCGAGCGCACCCTGGGTCGTCGCGGGGTCGAGGTCATGACCGAGACTCGCCTCGCCTCGTGCACCGGAGGCGTCGTCGTTCTCACCGGCGACCCGGTGCGGCCCTTCCCCTCGGGCACGATCGTGTGGACGGCGGGTCAGCGGCCGCATCCCATCCTCGGAGAATGGGGCCTCCCGCTCGACGAGGGCGGCTCGGTTCCGGTCGACCGCTACTTGCAGGTCCGCGGGCTCGAAGGTGTCTACGTCGTCGGCGACGCGGCGACGGTGCCCGACCCGGAAGGTGGCATCGCCCCGAACACGGCTCAGCACGCACTCCGCCAGGCCCGCACCGCCGCACGCAATGTCGCAGCCGGGTTCGGGGTGGGTGAGCAGGTGCCGTTCTCGTATCGCACCCGCGGTCTCGCGGTCACCCTGGGGAAGTGGCAAGGAACGGCCCAGGTGCGCCGGACGACGTTCACCGGTCCGCTGGCGTGGTGGATGGGCCGGTCGTACCACCTGCTGATGATGCCGGGCCTGGGCCGCAAGCTGCGCGTCGTCAGCGACTGGACGATCGCGCTGTTGTTCCCTCGCGACGTCAGCCAGCTGGGTCAGCTGGGCTCGCCCACCCCTCTCGACGGCTGAGCGTCGTCAGCTCCAGGTCACCGCGCCGCGGCCGAGCAGGGTTCCCGCCCGGACATCGTCGTGCACCGAGGGCACCCCCGCCGGTGCCACCGTACGCCCGACAACGGGCTCGACTGCGCCCTCGGCCACGAGCCGGGCGCCACGTGCGAACTGGCTGCGCGAGGCGTAGCGGGAGCCGATGATCCTCGCCTCGCGGCGCACGAGGTCCCTGGGGTTGAGGGCCATGACCCGGTCGGGGAACGTGGTCACGACGACCATACGGCCGCCCATCGTCAGCGACCGCAGCGACCACTCGAGCGTGTCGGGGGTGCCGACGAAGTCCACCGCCACGGTCGGGGGCTCTCCGATGTCCCGGACGTAGTCGATCTCGGTGATGTCGCCGACGGCGACCGCGGTCACCCCCAGCGCCTCGATGGCTTCGAGCTTGTCGACGGACTGCTCGAGGCCCACCACGGTCGCTCCGTCGAGCCCGGCGACCTGGATCATGTGGATGCCGACGCCGCCACCGGCGCCTACCACCACCACCCGATCGGCAGGCGTGATCGCGGCGAGGGCGGCGACGTGGACCGGGGTGGCGACCGCATCGCAGATCACGGTCGCTTGCGCCGCAGGAAGCGATTCGGCAACGGGGATCGCGTTGAACGCCGGGAGCGTCGCGTAGGGGGCATAGCCGCCGTCGCGGTGGACGCCGACGCGGCCGCCGGGCCGGAGGCATCGCGACTCGTCACCCGCCGAGCACGACGGGCACGACCCGCAGGAGAGATAGAAGTAGGCGCCCACCCGAGTGCCCACCAGTTCGTCATCCACACCGTCGCCGACGCCCACCACCCGGCCGACGTACTCGTGGCCGGGGACGACGGGAAGCAGGGCCGGGTCGTTCGCCATGTTGCCCTGCATGTAGTTGAGGACGGTGAGCCCGATCGAACAGGCCTCGACCTCGACGAGCACCTCGCCCGTTGCGGGAGCCGGACGCTCGATGTCGTCCCACTCGAGAGCTCCGCCCCATTCGTGCAGCCGCCAGCCGCCGTCACCCATCCTTCGCTCCTTCCTCCTCACACCGGAGATCGGTTCTCATCCCGCCCCGCCCCGCCACATCCCGCCAGGCACTGCGTGGAGCCGCGTTGGACCCTCGCTCCCGATAGCTACGAGCTCGCCCGTCTGGACTCCCGCCCGCTCGTCCGAGGTGATGACGTTCGGCTGGACGACGACGGTCATGCCTTCGGCGAACTCGATGTCGGGCAGCGGGCTGTGCATCGTGGCCGCGGTCCTGAGCACGGGCGGGAAATAGCCGCCGCCGTAGCCGTGGACGAGATCGTCGTAGATGGTGAACCCGGCGTCTTCGATGACCCCCGCAGCGGTCACCACGTCGACGGGCCGAGCCCCGGGACGGAGCACACCAAGGACCGCGTCGAGGGCGGCCTCCGCCACCTCGTGCAGCTCGGCATAGAGCGGCGTCGGATCCGACTCGACGGTGATCGTGCGGAGGACCTGACCGGGGTAGCCCCACCACGACGCAGAGATCTCGGCGGTGACGACGTCGCCGGTGCGGAGCCGGCGGCGGGTGGGCCACTGCGCCGGGACGCAGGATGCCGGCTCCTCCATGGCGGTGACTCCGAGATAGTGGATGTGGGTAGCCCCGCCCTCGGCGAGATATGAGGCCTCGATGGCGGCAACGAGATCGAGCTCGCTCGCCCCCGGCGTCGCGTGCTCCCTGAGCGCGATGATGCCCGCGTCCGAGAGAGCAGCACCGCAGGCGAGCCACTCGACCTCTTCCGGAGACTTCACGAGGCGCATCTCGGTGTACGCGGCGTCGAGCGGCACGGGCTCGGCAGCGCTGGCGAGCCGCTGGTGGCTCCGGTACCCGATCGGTCCCACGAGCCCGACACGGCTCGCAGCCCGGGCGCTGAGGAGCTCGGCGACCGAATCGAACGTGGAGGGCCCACCCCACCGGACGTCGGCGTCGACGGCGAGGCGGCGAGCGTTGGGGAGATGGTTGTAGAACTGGACGAGCAGGACGTCGCGTTCTCCGGGCGCCACGACGAGGGCAGCCTCGCGGGTGACCGGCCACCCGCAGATCCATTGCACCGCGCTCCCCGACCGGTCGGCCCCGTACGCCACGAGATGGTCGATCTCGGCGCGGGCCATCGCCGCCTCGATGGCGCGCCGGCGCCGCGCCATCTCCCCCGCCGAGAAGCGGGGGACGTCGAACTCTTCCTCCATCATCGTCGTCCTACAATCGTTTGCAGACGGAGGCTAGCGGGAAGGAGATGACCGGGTGAACGGGGTGCTGTGGGCGATCACGGCCGGGATCGGATTCGGCGTCTTCCAGGCCTTTCACCGCCGCGCCAACCAGCTCATCGACGCCTTCGTCGCCACCTTCATCCTCTGCTGCGTCGCCGTCGTCGTCATCGGCGGGGGCACGGCACTCACCCACGACTTGAGCGTGCTCGGCCGGACGCCGGTCTGGGCGTTCGGCGCGTTCGCCCTCGGCGGCCTCTTTCAGTTTCTCGGCGGCTGGACCTTCCTCACACTCAGCCAGCAGCGGGACGGCGCAGCGCGGACCGGCATCGCCATCGCGGCGACGCCGCTCATCGGCAGCGTGGCGGCTGCGGTCTTCTTGAAGGAGCCGCTGCCACCGATCACGATCTTCGGTGTCCTGTTGGTCGTAGCGGGCGTCGCCCTCCTCGCCGACCCGAACCGGTTGAGCGGCAGCCGCCTCGCCGCGGTGCCCTGGTACGGGCTCGGCTCGGCGTTCTGCTGGGGAGTGGCTCCGCTCTTCGTCCGCTGGGGACTGCGCGGTCTCGACGTGCCGCTGATGGGCGTGACGGTTGCCCTCGCCGGTGCCGCGGTCGTGTACGGCGTCATCCTCTCCGTCGGCTTCGCCGGCCGGCGGCTCCGCGTTCCGAGGCCTGCGGTGCGCTGGATCGCCATCAGCTCGCTGCTCGTCGCCGGCTCCATCGCTGCCCAATGGCAGGCGTGGGATCTCATCGAGATCACCGTGGCGATCACGCTCATGCAGCTCGCCACCCCCGTCGTCGTCCTCGTCGCCCCTCTCGTCGTCGGCAGCGAGCTCGAGCGGCTCACACCGATGATCTTCGCCGGGATGGCGGCCGTCATCGCCGGGTCGATGCTCGTCGTCTGGACCGGCCAGGCCTGACGGAGGACACGACCGACGACGACTTCGGCGTCGCCGGAGTAGGACACAACAGCCTGACGACGGCCGCGTATCTCGCTGCCGCCGGCCTCCGCCTGGCGCACCCTCGACGCTCGCCCCATCCCCGGCGGCGTCGCCGCCACCGAAGAGATCCTCGTGCCCGGCTTGGGCATCGACACCTGCTCCACCGGTCACACGCTCATCCAGTCGAACCCGCTCATCGCGGACGACGAGCTGGGGCGGGTCCGCCGCTACCGGCTGGAGTCATGTCGACCCGACCCGGTGGCGCACGTGCGCTTTCCCGCCGGCGAGCACATCACGACTCGCACCGGCCGCCCGTCCCGGGCCTCTACGAGACCGGCGGGACCAGCCACCCGGCGGGTCGATCACCGGCGCCCCCCGGCCGCAACGCCGCCGTCGTGATCCTCGAGGACCTCGGCACCACCATCGACGCCGTCGTGGACTGACTCCACCGCCTCCCGGCATCGGCGAACCCGTCGAGGTCGATCACCTCGCCGGCTTCACATGCGCGGCTCAGACAACGTCTGCGGCGGTGGGTCGAGACCGGTTGAGTGGAGACAGTTGTGGGGCCCGGCGTGACCGGGCCCCACACGATGCCTCGATGCGCTGATTCGTCAGAGGTTGGTGACCCCTGTGTTGACATCGACCGGATTCAGCGGCAATCCCAGCGCCTCCTGGGCCGCGTGCAAATGGCTGAGGTCGACGTAATCCCGCCATGGCAGGTTCTCGCGGTAACCACCGAGCTCCTGTTGGAACGCCATCAGCGTGTCCATGTCGTCGGGACTCCAGCCGAGGTCGCTCGTCATGATCCCGGCGTCGATGTCCATCGCCGCGAACGTGTTGTCCGGGTAGTCGATCCCGAACTCCGTCACCAGGATCTCGCGTCCTTCCTCCCAGTTGGCCGAGTCCTTGACCCACTGCTGCGACTTGATGTAGGCGTAGTTCCAGGCCGTGGCGAAGGTCGGGTACTCCTGGAGCGTCGACTGGAGCAGGCCGAGACCCGCCTGAGGATCCAGCCGGGGCTTGTTGTAGATGGCGCCGCCACCCTCTGCCTCGGCAAGCGCGATGTGGCGAGGGAAGGCCAGCGTGGCATCGATCTGCCCGGTGAGCATGGCCGTCACCCAATCGTTCGAGCCCCCGGTCAGGTTGACGCAGTTGACGTCGGTTTCCCAGGCGTAGCCGAGTTCGCCGAGGACGAACTTGGCCAGGACCTCATTGGTGCTTCCCGCCCGGGCGCATCCGACCGTCTTGCCCTCCAGATTCTCCGCCGTGACACCGGGGTTGGCGATCATGATGATCGGCTGCGCACCCAAGACGCAGCCCACCCAACGGAGCCCGTTCGGGGAGCCGTCCAGGACGGCTGCGTCCTCCGCGGGGAAGATGATGCTTGCGTCCATGAGGGCGATGTCGATCTCGCCGGCGAACATCGGGGGCAGGTACTCGTCCAAACCCGTGATGTTGTCGGGCCGGAGGTCGATTCCCACTTCCTCGAAGAAGCCTTTGGACATGCCGATCCAGTACGGAGCCTGGAGGTTCACATTCGGCGTGTTGAAGTCGAAACGCACGACCTCGAGTTCCGACTGTGGGGCAGTCATCGGGGCCTCGGTGCCCGTAGGTGCTGCGGTCGTGGCAGGCGCCGCGGTGGTCGTTGCCGCAGTCGTGGCTGCAGGCTCGTCGTCGTCACCGCACGCGCCGACCAGCAGGCCGCCGGCCGCCAGTCCCGACATCTGGAGGAACCTCCTGCGTGTGATGCCGGGTCGACCGAGATCTCTTGTCGTCATAGTCGTCCTTCCTCCCATTCGGTCAGGTCGTTGTGACCTGACGCCACGGAGCGATCCTCGCCTCCATGGATCTCGTCCCTTGCACGAGCACTAGAGCGAACACCGCCAAGCTCAGCAGCGAGGCGTAGGTGAGTGGAGCATTGAAGGCCGCCGCCGACCGGAACACGAGCCATCCGATCCCGCCCAATCTCGTGGCGCCCGACAGGAATTCGGCCAGCACGACACCGATCAGACCCCGGCTCAGACTGAGTTGCACACCGGACACGACGAACGGCAGCGTGTACGGCAACACCACCTTGCGGTAGATATCGCGCCTCTTCGCACCGAACACCCTGGCGGCGTTGATCAAGGATTGTTCGGTTGTCTTCACCCCGGCCCACGTGTTGATGATCACGGGGAAGATCGCGGTCGACAGGATGATCGCGTACTTGATTTGGGTCCCGATGCCCAGGAACAGCAGGAGGATGGGGTAGATGGCAATGCGAGGCAGCGAGGACAGCGTCCACACGTAGGGACTCAGGATGGCGTCGACCCACTTGCTCCCGCCCATGGCCAGTCCGATCGGGATGCCAGCTCCGATGGCGATCACCATCGCCACGCTGTAGATCTTGAGCGTCTCCCAGAAGTTCTGCACGATCACGAAATCGGCGAGCATGCGGTTGTTGAATCCCTCGAGGTTGCCGCCGCCCAGCCAGCCGATCTTGAGCGAACGCAACACATCGGTGAACTTGGGGAAGACAAGCGGATTGACACGGCCCGACGTGGCGAACCACTGCCACAGAAGGAAGAACACCGTGAGGTTGATCACCGTGATGATGCCGTAGCGGTAGCGGGTCCAGATTCGCGCCCATGTCCAGTTCGCATCGCGAAGTCGCGGTTGGGACTCGATGCCGGTGCCATCGGTCTTCTTGACTGGTGTCTGCGTCATCCGATGACCTCGCCTCCGGCGGTCTCGCCCAACTCGGACACGTGTGGTTGCTGTCCGTAACGACTCATGCTTCGGCGCCTTCATCGACTGCGACGTCCTTTGCGCCGAAAGCCTCGTCCTTGACCAGGCTCCACAGGTGCTCGCGCAGCTCGCCGTGTTTGGGATGTCCGGTGATCTCACCCTCGGCCAGGCGGGGTCTGGGGATGTCAACCTCGACGATCTCACGAATGGTTCCGGGCCGGTGGGAGATGACCGCCACGCGGTCGCCGAGGGCGATGGCTTCGTCGATGCTGTGGGTGATGAACACCACGGTTTGGCCGGCGTTCATGACCAGCGTCTCCAGCTGACCCTGGAGCACTTCGCGGGTCATGGCATCCAAGGCGCCGAACGGCTCGTCGGCCAGCAGCACTTTGGGCTGAGTGACCATCGCCCGGGCGATACCGACTCGCTGCCGCATTCCGCCGGACAACTCATGCGGGTATGAGTCCTCGAACCCGCCCAACCCGACGTCGCTGATCATGGCCCGTGCTCGCCGCTGTGTTTCGTCCTTGGAGATCCCGTGATCTCGAAGTTCAAACGGCAGCAGCACGTTCTGCTGAACGGTGCGCCAGGGCATGATCGCGTAGTCCTGGAACACCATCGCGCGATTGGGGCCGGTGCCCTGAATCGGTTTGCCCTCGAACGTGATGGTGCCTTCCCACGGCTTCACCAACCCCGCGATGACGTTGATGAAGGTGGTCTTGCCGCAGCCGGAGGGCCCGACGAGGACGAGGAACTCGCCCTCGTGAACCGTCAGCGTGATGTCGACAAGGGCGGTGAGGAGCTTGCGCTCCCGTTCGAGTTCGTAGCCGCACGTGAGGTTCTCGGCCACGATGAGGGGCCGGGAGCCGTTGTCGGATGCGGTCATCGCCACCCTTGCAACCGATTGCAGTCGAGATTACCCGGCCGACGGAGACAGCGTCAACCGGGGCCGTCACATGTGACGCTCCCGCCCAGCGACGGCGACGGGCACCAGCGTGTGGCGATGCCGGCGGCCGGCAGTGCCCCCTCGAGGCCCCGACGCTTTCCGCTGCCGCAAACGGTTGTGGCGGCGGCAGCGTTGGTGCCAGGTCGTCACGTTGACAGCACCCGGAGCCGTCTGAGAGGCTGGTCGGGGCAACGAAGGGAGCATGGGTGGCCGACCCGAGAGTGGAGGCGGCGATCGCGCACTGGGCGCCGCGCTATGTCGAGAACGGGGTCCCGGTCGGGGACTTCCGCGAGGTGAGCGAGTCGGTCGAGCGCTGGGACGACTGGTGCCGTGCCTGGTCCGACCGGGCCGCGCTTCACGAGGCCGAGGGTGATGCCGCCGGCGCCCGAGGCCGCAACAAGAGCGCTGCGTATCATCTCCTCACCGCCGCGGTGTGCTTCCATTTCGGCAAGTTCCTCTTCGTCCACGACCTCGACCAGATGCGGGCTGCGCACGAGCGCGCCGTGCGGGCTCATCGCAAGGCGCACGCACTCCTCGCCCCTCCCATCGAGCGGATCGAGATCCCCTACGGTGACGGCCCCGGCCTCGTCGCCAACCTCCGCAAGCCCGTAGGGCTCGAACGGCCCCCAATCGTCGTCATGTTCCCCGGTCTCGACTCGGCGAAGGAGGAGCTCGGCGCCTACGGGCGCTGGTTCGTCGAGCGGGGCATGGCGACCGTCGAGATCGATGGTCCCGGTCAAGGCGAAGCGGAATACGACTACCCGATCGAACCGCATTACGAGAAGCCCGCGGGCGCCGTCATCGACGTCCTCGAGCAACGTGATGATCTCGACACGGACAGGCTCGGAGCCTGGGGAGTGAGCCTCGGCGGCTACTACGTCGTGCGCGCCGCAGCGTACGAGCCCCGGATCAAGGCGCTCGTCTCGCTCTCCGGTCCGTTCCGCTTCGTCGAGAAGTGGGACGAGATCCCCGACATCTCCCGCCTCGCGTTCCAGGTGCGCTCCCATGCGCCCGACGAGCCATCTGCCCGCGCCATAGCCGAGCGTCTCGATCTCACCACGGTCGTCGGTGACGTGACGTGTCCCGCGTTCGTCGTCGGTGGCGACCGCGATCGTCTCATCCCCCCCGAGGCCGCGACCGCGATCGCAGCCGGTGTCTCCGGCACCGCCGTCCTCCATGTCGTCCCCGGAGGCAATCACGTCGTGAACAACAAGGCGTACCTCTACCGACCCCAGACCGCCGACTGGATGGCGGATCAACTCGGGGTTGCCGCGGGCTGACCCCGTCCGAACATCTGCCTGCAATCGATTGTAAAGTCGGGGCACCGGCATCGAGCGACGACGAGCCGGGCCCGGCCCGGCACGAGGAGTGACAGTGGCAACCGTGGCCATCCTGGGGACTCGCTACCGGGACGTCTCGGTCGAGGAGGAGATCCTCGCCCCGCTCGGAGCGCGGATCGTCGTCGGGTCGGGCGCAGACCACGACGCGATCATGGGGACGGCCGGAGACGCCGACGTCATCCTCGCCGGGTCCCGCCCCCGATTCGACGCGCGAACCATCGATGCACTCGCCTGCACCGCCATCGTTCGCTACGGCGTCGGGGTGGATTCGATCGACCTCGATGCGGCTCGGCGCCGCGGGTTGTGGGTCGTCAGCGTGCCCGACTACGGCACCGACGCCGTGGCCGTGCACACGGTCACGCTCGTCCTCGCTGCGCTCCGCCGGCTCACCGAGGCCGACCGCTCGTTGCGCGGCGGCGAGTGGGGCTTCGGCCATCTCCGCCCCCTGCACCTGCCCGCCTCGCTCACGGCCGGCGTCGTCGGCTTCGGCCGGATCGGGCGGAGGGTGGCGGCGTTGCTTCGTGGCCTCGGCTTCGGGCGCATCGTGGCCCACGACGCGTTCAGCGCCGTGGACGAGCCGGGAGTCGAACCCATCGAGTTCGCGACCCTCCTCGGCGAGAGCGACGTCGTCACGCTCCACGTGCCCGGCGACCCGTCCGCACCGCTCCTCGACGCCGGGGCCATCGGCATGCTCAAGCCCGGTAGCGTCCTCGTGAACACCGCCCGCGGCAGCCTGATCGATGCGGGAGCACTCGCCGCCGGGCTCGCCGCAGGAAGGCCCGCCGTCGCCGCCCTCGACGTCTTCTCGCCGGAACCCGCGCAGCTCGACGTGTTCGAGGCCGTCGCCGACCGGATGATCCTCACCCCGCACATGGCCTGGTACACCGAGGAGACCGAACGGGACCTGCGGGTCAAGACGGCGCAAGAAGCGGGACGCATCCTCACC
Organism: uncultured Acidimicrobiaceae bacterium; assembly: GCA_947259365.1. Taxonomy (GTDB): domain Bacteria; phylum Actinomycetota; class Acidimicrobiia; order Spongiisociales; family UBA5794; genus CAMYMC01. Next base: position 23,593 of record CAMYMC010000030.1, read on the forward strand.
GGCGCCGAGCCGCTCCACCCGGTGGTGCGCCCGCACCTCGCTTCAGCCAAGGAGGAATCGTGAGCCGATCCATCTACGACCTCACCGGTCCCGAGATCGGCGCAGCGCTCGACGCGAACCCCACGGTCGTCCTCCCCTTCGGGAGCGTCGAGCAGCACGGGCCCCACCTCCCCAACGGCACCGACTCGATGGCGGCAGAGCTCGTCGCCTCCGCCGTGGCCCAACGCCTGGGGGCGATCTTCGTCCCCTTCGCTCCCTACGGCATCACTCCCATCCACGCCGGGCACCCGGGGACCATCTCGCTGTCTCGCGACACCTTCGAGGCGCTGCTGCGCGACATCGGTTCCGAGCTCATCACGATGGGAGCCCGCCGGCTCGTCTTCGTGAACTGGCACGAAGGGAACAACGCGTCGCTCGACGCCGTCGCCACCGAGCTGCAGGCGGCGCACGACGTCGTCGTCATCACCGCCCACGCCTGCTACGTCGCCCAGCGAATCTATGCCGGGCGCGGCGGCGAGCTCACCCACGGCGGCGGCATCGAGACGCTCGCCGTCCTCGCCCACGACCCCGGGCTCGTCCGCATCGAACGCGCCGGGGCGGCGCCGCGACCCGAGGGCGCCGACGCGCTCGACGCCATGCGGCGCTCGGTCGAGGTGCACGGCTACATCACCGACGTCACCGAGATCGCAGACGAAGGCTGGTACGGGGACCCCTCCTGGGCCGATGAGGACCTGGCTCGCGGCTTTGCCGAGGAGGTCGCGGACGCAGTGTGCGCTCGGGTCCGCGAGATCTTCGCCATGCGGGAGGAGGATCGATGAGCATCGTCGGCGACGACGACCTTCGCTTCGTCGACCTGCCGGGACGGCGGACGGCCGATCCCCTGGCAGACCATGACGACGTCACCTCGAGCGTGCGCATCGTCCGCCTCGAGCGCACCGAGGGCCGCACCGCACACCGCCATCCCCACACCGAGGAGGTCATCCACGTCGTCTCGGGGACCGGCGTCGTGTGGATCGACGGAGCAACCGCGCCGGTGGGACCGGGCGACACGGTGCTCGTGCCGGCGAACGCGGCGCATGCCACGATCCCCGACCCCGCCGTGGAGATGAGGCTCGTGTGCTTCTTCCCCCACCCCGACCTCGCCGCCAACACCGAGGACACCGAACTCATCGTCACCGACCCGAACGGAGCGAACACATGAACGACAAGGTGAGGCTGGCGTCGGTCGGCCTCGGGCGGTGGGCGAAGGTGCTGGCGCGGGGGGCACAACGGGGTGACGTCATCGAGCTCCACAGCTGCTTCAGCCGCAGTGAAGAGAAGCGGAACGCGTTTCGCGAGGAGTTCTCCGTGCCCAAGGCGGCGGCGACGTTCGACGAGCTGCTCGCGGACCCGGAAGTCGAGGGGGTGCTCGTGACGACGCCCAACGACACCCACCGCGAGATGATCCTCGCCGCCCTCGATGCCGGTAAGGCCGTCTACACCGACAAGCCGATCGCCCACACGCTCGAGGACGCGATGGCCATCAGCGACGCCGTCACCCGCAGCGGGCTCGTCTTCGCCGTCGGCCACAGCGCCCGGCGCCTCTCGGGGCATCGCATGATGAAGCAGTGGATCGACACCGGCAGCCTCGGCAACGTATCGCTCGCCGAGGCGAACTTCTCCAACGAGCGAGGTCTCGAGCTCACCACCGACACCTGGCGGTGGTATGCGGACAAGAGCCCGGGCGGGACGCTCATCCAGCTCGGCGTCCACCACGCCGATACGCTCCAGTACCTCCTCGGCCCGGTGGCGGCGGTGTCCGCCCACGTCCGCCGCCTCTACACCGCGTCGGAGGTCCCCGACGCGACGATGGCGATCCTCGAGTTCGAGTCCGGCGCCCTCGGCTACCTCGGATGCGGATGGGCATCGCCCGGCGTCTACCAGATGCGGCTCCAGGGCACCGAGGCCAACCTCCAGTACGACCTCGACTTCACCCACTGGGACGAGTCCCACCTCGCCGACGACTGGTCGAGCCTCGTCTCGCAGGCCTACCGGGAGTCGGTTCGGACCCCCGTCGACCTGCCGCGGACCGACATGTTCCGCGAGCAGCTCGAGGAGTTCGCGCTGGCGATCCGCGGCGAGGCGACCGTCGAGGTCGGTGCGGAGGACGCGATCCGCGCTCTCGCGATCGTCCGGGCGGCCCTGGAATCGTCGGCGGCACGAGGCGCCGCGATCGAGCTGCGCCCCCTTCTCGACTCGATCGGCGTCGCCGCCTCGTGACTGCAGCCGGTGCGCCGGAGCCGCCCGGTCAGCCGAGCTTGTCGCGCAGCCAGCGGAACGACGCCGGTGCCCACTCGGCGTAGTACTTGAACGCGCAGTGCCCGGCGTCGGCGTACACCCGCGCCTCTTTCCCGGTGACGGGCCCGTGCTCGAGCATGAAGTAGATGTTGCCGATCGGCGCCAGGTGGTCGAGCTTCCCGTTGATCATGAGGACGGGGCAGGTGATCCGATCCACGAGACCCAGCTCCGAGAGCGCCCACCTCGAGAAGGTCGCCTCTTCCTGTTCCACCGACGTCGGGGGGAACGTCGGCGGGTCGCCCTCGGCGCCGAACTGGAACGTCGCCCGTCGCGACCGCATGGCGACGTACGCGTCCATCTCCTCGGCCGTCATCCGGTAGCCGAACGGGTGCCCGGCAACGGCGACGACGGCCCGCACCATCTCCGGGTACGTCCCGGCGAGCTGCATGACCGAGTAGCCGCCGCGGCTGATCCCGAAGGCTGCGATGCGCGTACGGTCGACCTCCGGTCTGGCGGCGAGGTGATCGATCGCAGCCATCCACGCCACGACCGACTCCGGGGCGTACGGGAACGGGTTCTCGCCGGTGCCGGGCGCGTCCATGACGAGCGCGGCGAGGCCCTCGTCGAGGACCATCTCGGCGGCCCACCCTCTGTCCTCCTTGAAGACGTCGGCGCCGCACATGACGAGAACCGCACCGACCGGCTCCTCGGCGCTCGCGTGGTTCGGCGCGCGGTAATGCGTCCGGATCCGGCGGCCGTCACAGACGACGTCGACCTCCTCGAGGGGCGGATCGAGGTAGGCGGCGGCGTGGCGGTAGGCACGCTTGCAGTCGTCGCCGACGAGGCGCTTCACCGGCGACAGCTCGCCGGGAAAGCGGCCGATCGAGTAGTAGGTCTTGGCCTGGAGATAGGCCCGACGCGCCCCTTCCCGATCGCCGGCGTCGTGGAGGCGGTGACCTTCCTCCTCGTAGTCCCTCCCCACCTCCCGCCACACCGGCACCCAGAGGTCCTCGGTCGTGCCCCGCAGCGACGCCACGGTGCGCTCGAGGACGGACAGGTCGTCGATCATCGAGAACCAGCGGCGATAGAAGCCGCCGTGCTCGACGACGAACGGATCCTCGCTCGGGGCGAATCCCAGCGATCCGGTCTCTGATGCCATCGGTCCTCCTCGGCGGCCGCAGTAGCCTGTCGCGCCAGGCTATCGAGGGACCGACGTTGGCGCTCGATCACGAGATCCTCGACGAGAAGTACCGGTCGTGGCTGTCGCGGATCGCCTCCACCCACCACGGGGCGAACCACCGGGTCAACGACGAGGCCGGGTTTGCCCGCCTCTCCGCCCCGCTCGAACGCACGACGGTGGCGCTCGTGACCACCGCAGGCGCACACGTTCGGGGCCAGCAGCCGTTCACGGTCGACGACGTCGCCGGGGACCCCACGTTCCGCCCCATCCCGGGTGATGTGGAGACGGCCGACCTGCGGTTCTCTCACACCCACTACGACACGTCGAGCGCGGAGACGGACCCGAACGTTGTCTTCCCCATCGACCGGCTCCGCGAATCCGCCGCCGCCGGGCGGATCGGCGACGTGTCGAGCATGCACATCGGGATGATGGGCTTCAACCCGGACCCGACGGAGATCGCCGACGTCACCGCCGGGCGGGTCGCGTCGATCCTCGCGGAGGCCGGCGCCGGCGCCGTCCTCCTCGCTCCCGGCTGACCGATGTGCCACCGGTCGGTCGGACTGGTCCAGGGAGCCATCGAACGGGCCGGCATCCCCACCGCAGCCCTCACGCTCCGGCCGGAGATCACGATCCACATGAACGTGTCGCGAGCGGCCTACGTGCGGTTCCCCCTCGGCAATCCGTTCGGTGAGCCGCACCGGCCCGGCCAGCACCGGCTCGTCCTCGAGGACCTGTTCACGCTGCTCGAGACAGCGACCGGGCCCAACACGCTCATCGAGCTCCCGTACCGATGGAAGAGATGGGGGAAGTGGCTGTGACGATCCACGACGACGTCAAGACGCGCACCGAGGCGCTCGAGGCTGCCGTGTATGCCGCTCTGGAGGCCTGCGACGCCTACCGGGACACCGTCGTCGGCCACCTCGACGAGCTCGGTCGCCTCGACGGTCCCAGCGAGATGGTCGTCAAACGGCTCCGCCAGTTCCAGGCCCGCGCCGAGGCCATGATCCGGATCATCGAGGACGACGTGCTCGACGAGCTGTTGTTCTGCATCGACAGGCTGGCCATGTTCGACCTCGCCGAGCGGGGACGGTTCATCTGAGGGAACCTCACCCGCCGGCGCGTTCGCCGATCTCGTCGACGAGGCGGCGGGCGTTGCCGTCGAGGATCATGCGGCGCTCGTCCTCCGACAGCCCCGGGATCGAGGCCACAGTGGCCACCGGGTCCGGGTCCCCCATCTCGAATGGATAGTCCGTGCCGAGGAGCACGTGGTCGGCACCGACGACGTCGACGAGGAACCGCAGGCTCGAGGCGGAGTGGAGCACCGTGTCGAAGTAGAGGCTCCGCATCAGCTCCGTCGGGCCCCTCACCATGTCGCCACCCATGAGCGACCGTTTCTCGTCGAACCCTCGCTGGAGACGGCCGACCTGGTACGGCAGGAACCCTCCGCCGTGGACGATGCACATCCGCAGCTCCGGGTGACGGTCGAGGACGCCGGTGACGAGGATGCGAGCGACCGCGAGGGTCGTCTCGGCGGGCCGGCCCACCATGTTGTGGAGGAAGTGGGCCGACAGGTCGATCCCGGGAAGCGGCTGGTGGGGGTGGACGAGGACGAGGCACCGCAACTCCGCGGCCTTCGCCCAGAAAGGCTCGAGGGACGCGTCGGCGAGCGGCGCCCCGTCGACGGTCGTTGCGATCTCGACCCCGACGGCCCCGAGCGACGCGACGGCGTATTCCAGCTCGGCCGCGGCGATGTGTCCTTCCTGGAGCGGCACCGTCGCCAGCATCATGAACCGATCGGGATGGGTCGCGACCTCGGCCGCCAGCGCTTCGTTGAAGAGGCGGGAGTAGACCCCGCCGGCCTCGGGGTCCAGCTCGTACCCGGTGAGGTCGATCCAGCTCGACAGCATCTGGATCTCGACCCCGGTGGCATCCATCGTCCCCAGCCGGAGCACGGGATCCATGAGCTCGGTGCGGATCGGGCCCGCGATGCGGCGTCCCGCGAGCACCGCGGTCGAGCCCCTCCCGTCCTCTTGGATCTCGACGCCGAGAGCGGCGCCCTCGTTGCGCAGCGCCGGCAGCAGCCGGGTGGGGACGCAGTGGGCGTGGACGTCGATGCTCACCGTGAGGCCTCCTCCATCCGTGCTCTCAGGTCGTCGTCGGGCTCGAGGACGTAGACGCCGCCGTTCACCCGGTCGGTGACGAACACCGTCCCCCCGTGATCGACGAAGACGTCGTTGATCTGCGCCGCCGCCTGCCCAGGGGGGCATTGCGGGATCCAGTGTGCGATCTCGCGTGGCCGGGAGGCATCGGCGAGGTCGTAGACCCGAAGACCTGCGTTGAAGTACGTCACGAACACGACCTCGTCGCTCCGGTAGCTGCCGGGACGGTTCTCGTGGAGGCAATGGGCGCCGAAGCGCAGGCCCCGCTCGCAGAAGTCGCCCTCCGGCACGGGGCAGATCGACAGGACCCGGGGGTGGGCTTCGTCGGCGACGTCGACGACGCGCACCATGTGCGGCGGGCCATCGCATCCGTCCTCGATCGCCTCGTCCGTCACGACCACGAGATCACGGCCGATCAGCGGCAGGCAGGTGTGAGTGTGGCCGCCGACCTCCCACTGGAGGTGGGACACCACGCCGGGGTTGGCGAGATCGGTGATGTCGAGGATGACCATGCCGGAGTCCCAGAATCCGAGGTACGCCCGATCGCCGTGGACCATCGCGTGGTGGACCGACCGCGACTCGGTCGCAGGCCAGTCGGGCACCTCGCCGCCACCGGTGAACATGCCCGGCCACCACCAGCGGCCGGCCTCGACCGGGTGCTCCGGATCATCGAGGTCGACGATGACCCAGATGCGCTCGGCGAACCCTTCGGGTGTCGCCGAGACGTACGCGTAGCGACCGCCCTCCCACACGATGCGGTGGACCCCGCTGCCACCCGACGAGTAGAACCCGATCTGGCGGGGGTCGAAGGGATCGGCGAGGTCGTAGATCGCGAACCCGGCCGAGGAGTGGTTCCCGCCGCGGAACTGCTCGTGGTTGACGAGGAGCAGCCCGTCGGCGACCTGGACCTTGTGGCTGTGGCCGCCCGGTGGCGCCGGCCACTGGTTCGCGAGACGCGGATCGGCGAGATCGGAGACATCGAGGATGCTCGTGCCCATCCCGCTCGGGCCGAAGTGCCCGACGTAGAGAGCATCCCCTTCCCGCATGACCTGCATCCCGTCCCCGTGTCCACCGAGATCGGATGACCCGACGAGACGGAGGCCGACCGCCGACTCCGGATGCATGAGATCTCCTCCGAGGTCGCTCACCCGGTCGTCGCCGCCGACCGCATCGCCTCCGCGAGCTGACCCTGGGCGGCCCCGAGCGTCTTGAGCCATCGCTGGCCGCCGAAGGTGAATCCCACCCAGTAGCCGATCTCCACGATCTCGGCCTCGGTGAACTCGGCACGCAACGCCGCCCACATCCCGTCGTCGGCACGCGCCGGGTCCCACATGATCGTGTCGGCGTACCGGAGGGCGAGCTTCTGCCGAGGGGTGTACCGCTCGGATGTGTCGAAGTGGAGGAGGTCGTGGAGCTCGTCGTGGTCCTGGGCGATGTCGCGAGCGATGCCCTGGTTGGCGCAGTAGGTGCACTCCCCGGCGAGCGAGATGTACGCGCGCAGCAACTCCTTGAGGTCGAAGTCGACGACGCCGTCGTGATAGATCCACTCCCGGGTCTTCGTGAACGAGCGCATGACGCCGGGCTGGTGGGCGCGGATCGACTGGAACTCCGGTCCCGGCTTGCCACGCTCGATCGCGGCTTCGAGCCAGGCGCGACACTCGACGTCGTCGACCTGATCCGGGAGCCGGTAGCTGATGTGGGCCATGGGGGACCTCCTGCGCGACGTGCCGCAATCGATTGTAGCGGCGACACCGAAACGTGACCCAGCCGGCCTGTGGACGGCGAATGCGCGCCCACCGACGCAACCCCGTCGCGGGCTGCCCGGGACAATCGATTGCAGTCGCTACACTCCGGCCAAACCGCCGGGGCAGACGTATGAACGATCGAGTGACACTGCGCGATGTCGCCCGTGAGGCCGGCGTCCACGCTTCGACGGCGTCTCGCGCCCTCAACCCGGAGACCCGCGGCGTCGTGAGCGAGACGACGGTCCACCGGGTCCTCGAGGCAGCGAGACGGCTGTCCTACCGCCCCCATGCCGTCGCCCGCGGGCTGCGCACCAACCGGACGATGACCGTCGGGATGGTGGTCCCCGACCTCGAGAACCCGCTGTTCCCCCCCATCGTTCGCGGCGTCGAGGCCGAGCTCGGCGGCGCCGGCTACTCGATCCTCGTCGGTAACACCGACAACGACGCGGAACGGCTCCGCACGATGGTGGCCTCGCTCCTCGCCCACCAGGTGGATGGGCTCATCCTCGCCACCGCCGCGGCCCACGACGACCTCGTCGACGAGCTCGTCGAGCGCCGGGTCGCGCTCGTTCTCGTCAACCGCTTCGCCGAGGACGTCCCCACCTCCGCCGTGGTCGGCGACGACAGGGCGGGCATCGAGCTCGCCGTTGCCCACATCGCGTCGCTCGGCCATCGCGTCGTCGGCCATGTCGCCGGGCCCGGCGTGCTGTCGACGGGACGGGTCCGCGCCAAGACCTTCCTCGAAGCCGCCATCCGCCACCGGCTCGACGTCGACCCCGGGCTCGTCGAGGAAGCGGGATGGTTCCAGGTCGAGCCCGGCCGCCACGCCTGCCTCGCCCTCCTCGATCGCCGGCCCGACATGACCGCGGTCGTCGCCGCCAACGACCTGCTCGCGCTCGGGTGCTACGCGGCCGCCGCCCAGCGCGGCCGCCACGTCCCGCAGGATCTCTCGGTCACCGGCTACAACGACATGCCGTTCGTCGACCTCATGGAGCCGGCGCTGACGACGATCTGTGTGCCGTACCGGGAGATGGGCCACGTCGCCGGTGTGAGCCTGCTCGAGCTCATGCGTCGCAACCCGGACCTGCCGTCCCCGCCGGCCGAGACGATCCGCCTCACCCCGAGCCTGACCGTCCGGGCCTCGACGGCCCCGCCTCGTTCGTGACGACGCCGGGGCCCGGCGCGGCGACGCCGGCGCCGGGCCGTGGGCCGCGGACCGGCATCGTCATCGGAGCCGGCCTGCTCGCCATCACCACCGCTGCGTTCGTCCGACCGCCGCTGCTCCCCGACATGGGTCGCGATCTCGACCTCTCGCCCACCGGTCTCGGTGCGCTCGGATCGGTCTTCGCGCTCGGGCGGATCATCACCGACATCCCGGTGGGCCGCCTCACCGACACCAAGCCTTCGGGCCGCATGCTCGCGGCCGGTGCCGCCCTCGTCGGCGCCGGCAGCGTCGTCTCCGGTCTCGCCCCGGTGAGTGCGCTCGCGTTCGCCGGCGCTTTCGTCCTCGGCATCGGGTCGGCGTGGACCAACACCACCGGCATGGCTGCGTTCGCCACGGCACCCCGCCACCGCCGGGGCGTCGCCATGTCGGCATTCGCCGCCGGCCTCCTCCTCGGCCAGGCCGTCGGGCCGGCGTTCGGGGGTCTCGTCGCCGCGGCGAGCGACTGGCGGATCGCGTTCTTCGCGGCAGCCGGGCTCATGGGCGGCGTGGCCGCGTGGCTCCTGCTCATCCTGCGCTCGCAGCCCGCCCCGCGAGCACCGACGGTCGGCGTGGCAGCGTCCCCACCCGCACCGGAGCTGCCGCGCCGGCGCGTGTTGGCCGCCCTCTACCTGCTGCCCGCCGTCCAGTTCGGCATCGGCGGAGCGATGGTGCAGACGCTCGTTCCGATCGTCGGTGACGCCGAGCTCGGGCTCGGTGCCGGCATCGTCGGGCTCGCCATCGGGCTCGGAGGGTTGTTCCGTCTCGCCGGGGCAGTCATCAGCGGCAGGATCGCCGATCGTCGCTCGCGGCGGTGGGCGCTGTTCCCGGGTCTTCTCATCCAGTTCGCCGGCCTCGTCGTGTTCGCCGCTGCCGGGTCGAGGGCCGGCTGGGCGATCGCGATCGGCCTCGTCATGCTCGGATCGGTCGGCGTCAACGTCGGCGCGACGATCCTCGCCGACCTCACCGAGGGCGGCGGCCTCGGCCGCAGACTCGGCATGTTCCGCCTGACGGGCGATCTGGCGCTGCTCGTCGCCCCCGCCCTCGCCGGTGCCCTCTACGACGTGGCCGGCCGCGGGATCTCGGTGCTCCCCCTCATCGTCTTCGTGGCCGCAGTGATCGCATTTGCCTTCGTCGTCGTCCCCGAGACGGTGGCTCCCGACGGATGAGGTCGCATCGACGCCGGGCACCCGGATGCAATCGTTTGTAGACTCGTCACCCGACTCGACGACGAAGGGATCCCACGATGGCCACCGAGGTGACGAGCGACGACCAGATGGCCGAGCCCATCATCCGGCGCAAGACGCTCACCGCACAGAACGACGCGACGATGATGACGATCATCGACTTCGGCGAGCACGGGCACGTCGTCACGGACGAGCCGCTCGCTCATGGCGGCTCCGGCGAGGGTCCGTCTCCGCTGCAGACGGTGCTCGCGGCCCTCTGCGGGTGTGAGGGCGTCACGTTCCGGAGGACGGCGAGCGAGATGGGGTTCGAGTACGACTCGATCACCTTCGAGGCCGAATACACGATCGATATCCGCGGCCGCATGGGCAAGCGCGACGTCAGACCTCACTTCCAGACGATCCGCGTCGAGGCGAAGGTCGCGACCGACGAGCCTGAGGAGCGGTTGGCGGAGGTCGTCGAGGAGACCGAGCGCCGCTGCCCCGTCTTCAACCTCGTCTCCGACGCGGGCGTCGACCTCGTCGTCCGCTGGGTGCGGACGTCTCCCGCCGGTTGACCGGCCCGGAGGGCGAGATCAGCCGCCCTCGCCGAGACCGTCGGTGACGTCGCGGTTCTCGGAGACGATCGTGCGACCGGCGGCGCCGGCCTCGAGCTCGAGCAGGGCGCCGAAGTCCTGATCCCCGTACCCGCGGCCGATGCCCTCGAGGACCATCTGGTGGACGGCGGCCGCGGTGGGAAGCGGGACGTCGAGTTCCCTCCCCTCGGCGAGGCCCAGCTCGAAGTCCTTGCGGAGGAGGTGCCACGTGAACGTCGGCGTCCAGTCGAGGTTGACGAACGCCGGCGTCTTGTACTTCGTGAAGGTCGAGCCCATGACGCTGTCGTTGAGGAACTCGAGGAAGTCCGCCCTGTTCACCCCCGAGGCCTCGGCGAGCATCGTGACCTCGGCCAGGGACTGGGTGACGACGCCGAGGTGGAGGTTGTGGCACAGTTTGACGAGCCGCGCCTCGTCGACCGGTCCCACATACGTCACTTTGCGCCCAAAGGTCTCGAGATAGGGCAGCGCGACGTCGTAGGCCTCACGGGGGCCGGAGACGACAACGGTGAGCTTCCCCGATTTGACGACCTTGGGGTTGCCGCTCACCGGAGCGGCGAGGATCGCGGTGCCCGCGCCGGCCACCGTCTCGCGCAGCCGCCGCGACGTCGGGGGGTCGATGGTCGTCGAATCCACGAGGATCGACGGGCTCTCGGTGCCCGAGAGCACACCGTCGTCGCCGGCGGTCACCTCCATGACGTCGGCCGGTCCGGCCACCATCGTGAAGACGATGTCGCGATCCCCGAGCTCGCGGGGACTGTCGACGACGGTCGCTCCGAGATCGGCGAGCGGCTCCGCCTTCGCCCGGGTCCGGTTGTAGACGCCGACGTCGTGACCCGCCTTGAGGAGCCGTTCGGCAAGTGCATACCCCATGCGTCCGGTGCCGATCCATCCCAGACGCTGGCTCTGGCCGCTCACTGTCATCGTGCAACACTCCCGGGGTCCGTCGGAGGCTGCAATCGATTGTAGCCTCGGTGGGATGACGACTGCACCCGCACCGCCGGCTCGCCGCGACACCCGAGGCTGGTCCTGTGGAGCCCGGTACACTCGCCGCCTGCGCTGCGGCGGCCACGGAGCGCATCGGACGAGGGTCCCGGGAGATTGGTGATGGCGCCCACCTGTGACGTGTGCATCGTCGGCGGTGGCATCGTCGGCCTCGCCACCGCCCGCGCCATCGTCACCCGGTACCGGGGCGTCGCGGTGACCGTGCTGGAGAAGGAGCCCGAGGTCGGCCTTCATCAGACCGGACACAACAGCGGGGTCCTCCACTCGGGTCTCTACTACCGGCCGGGATCGCTGAAAGCCCGCCTCTGCGTCGACGGCCAGCGCCGCATGGACGAGCTCTGCGCCGAGCTCGACGTTCCGCTGCAACGAACGGGGAAGATCGTCGTGGCGACGAGGCCGGAGGAGATCCCCGCGCTCGAGGAGCTCCACCGAAGGGGCACGGCAAACGGTCTGCGGGGCCTCGAATGGCTCGACCCCGAAGGGATGCGCGCCGTCGAGCCCCACGCCACCGGGGTGCGGGCGGTCAGAGTGCCCGAGGCCGGCGTCGTCGATTTCCACCTCCTCGCCCGGCGACTGGCGGCGCTGCTCGCCGACGAGGGCGTCGTCGTGGAGACCGGTGCCGCCGTCACGGCGATCGAACCGGGCGCGGCGAGTGTGGCGGTCTCGACGGCGGCGACGACGATCGCCGCCCGGCTCCTCGTCAACTGCGGCGGGCTCCACGCCGACACGATCGCCCGCCTCGCCGGTGTCGACCCCGCGGTGCAGATCGTGCCGTTCCGCGGCGAGTACTACTCGCTCGGGCCCGGGGCGGAGCACCTCGTCAGGGCCATGATCTACCCCGTCCCCGACCCCCGCTTCCCGTTCCTCGGCGTGCACTTCACCCGCCGCATCGACGGGACCGTGGAGGCGGGGCCCAACGCCGTGCTCGCGATGGGCAGGGAGCACTACCGGGGCTCCCGACCCGATCTCGGCGAGCTCGCCAGGACGATCCGGTATCGGGGGTTTCGGCGGCTGGCGCGCCGCTACTGGCGGACCGGACTGACCGAGGCAGCCGGTTCCCTGAGCCGGCGGATGTACGCACGGAGGGCCCGCCTCCTCCTCCCCGAGGTGCGCCACGACGACCTGGCGCGAGCGGGCGCCGGGGTGAGGGCACAGGCGGTGACACCAAAGGGTGACCTCGTCGACGACTTCGTCCTCGAGACTGGAGGACGGATGGTGCACGTGCTCAACGCCCCGAGCCCGGCGGCCACGGCCTCGCTGGCCATCGGCGAACACATCGCGGGCATCGCGGCGCGGAGCCTCGAGCGTGGGCCCTGATCGCCGTCCTGCCCCGGGCCACCGGGAAACGGTCCTCGTCGTCGGTGCCAGCCGGGGCATCGGGCTCGAGATCGCTGCGCAGTACCTCGCAGCCGGGTGGCGAGTCCACGCCACGACCAGAACGCCGCAGAACCCGGGCGCCCTCGGTGAGCTCGGCGACGGTCTCGTCATCCACCCACTCGACGTTCGCAGCCGGGCCGACGTCGCCGAGCTTCACGCCACCCTCGGCGGCACCGCGCTCGACGTCCTCATCCACAACGCCGGGGTCTACCACGGCGTCTCTCGCGAGGAGATGCACGATGTGAACGCCGTCGCCCCCATCCGCGTCGCCGACGCGCTCCTCGATCGTGTCGCCGCCTCCCGTCGGGGCCGGCTCGTGCTGATGACCTCGCAGGCGGGGGCACGGCGGGGCACGAGCGGGAGCCTCGGCGCCTACGGCGACTCGAAGGCGGCGCTCAACGACGCCTTTCGGCGCCGGGCCCCGGACTGGGCGCGCCGGGGCGTGATCGCCATCGTGATGCACCCCGGATGGGTGCGGACCGACATGGGGGGCGCAACGGCGCCGCTCGGAGTGGCGGAGAGCGTCGCCGGGATCCGCGGCGTCGTCGACGGGCTCACCACCGACCACCACGGGCGCTTCTGGACCTGGGAGGGGCAAGAGCACGCCTGGTGACGGTGGAATGGGTGCGCCCCGGGATCGGTTCCCCGAGACGACGAACTCGAGGAGCCATCATGTCGGAGACGTCGGAGACGACGTCGGGGAGTTCGCAACGCGTCGCCGTCATCGGCGGTGCCCGCACCCCGTTCGCCAAGGCGGGTGGCGCGCTCGCCGGTCACCGCGCCCTCGACCTCGCCACCCATTCGGTGGCGGGCCTCCTGAAGAAGCTCGACGTCGACCCCGGCATCGTCGACGAGCTCACCTACGGGATCGTCACCCTCGACCCCCGCGTCCCCCAGCTGGCGAGAGAGGTCAACGTCCGCTCGGCGCTGCCGGACTCGGTGCGGTCGCACACCGTCACCGACAACTGCATCACGAGCATCACCGCCATCTCTCATGTGGCCGACTCGATCCGGGTGGGTCGAGCCTCGGTCGGCATCGCCGGCGGGGTCGAGTCGATGTCCAATCCGGCGATCATGCTCTCCCGGAACGCGTCCCGGATCTTCTCCGACCTCGCCGGCGCCCGCGGCCTTCCCGAGCGTCTCAAGGTGCTGAGCCGGCTCCGGCCTCGTGATCTCCGCCCCACCGCCCCCGGCGTCACCGAACCGTCGACGGGCCTCTCGATGGGGGAGCACACCGAGATCACCGTCAAGGAGTGGGGGATCTCGAGGACCGAACAGGACGAGATCGCATACGCCAGTCACATGCGGGCGGCGGCCGCGACCGCCGACGGGAGACTGAAGGCGGAGATCCACCCGGTCGACGGTCTCGACCACGATCCCATCGTCCGCCCCGGAACCTCCATGGAGAAGCTGGCCGGGCTGGCGCCGGTGTTCGATCGGAGCCCCGCCGGCACCCTGACCGCGGGCAACTCCAGTCCGCTCACCGACGGAGCGGCGTCGGTGCTCCTCGCCTCTGCGGATGCCACCGAGGCCCACGGGCTCGAGCCCCTCGCCTGGATCCGGGACGTCGAGTTCGCCGCCCTTTCGCCCGCCGCCGGGCTCCTCATGGCGCCCGGCGTCGCCGTGCCTCGACTCCTCGCTCGCAACGGCCTCCGGCTCGAGGACGTCGACCTCGTCGACATGCACGAGGCGTTCGCCGGCCAGGTCGCGGCGAACATCGCCGCCTGGGAACAGGGCTGGAAAGAGGCGCCCGTGGGCAAGGTCGACCGGGACCGGCTCAACGTCGGCGGTGGTTCGATCGCGATCGGCCACCCCTTCGCCGCCACCGGGGCGAGGATCGTCAACCAGTCCGCCAACGAGATGGCGCGGCGCGACGCGAAGCTGGCGCTGGTGAGCGTGTGCGGGGCCGGTGCCACGGCGGCGGCGCTCCTGCTCGAGCGGGACTGACCCCCGGACCCGAACGCCGCCCGTCGGCCGGGGCGTAACCTTCGGGGAGGCGATCGGAAGGAAGGCCATGACGGCGCCGAGCGGCGACGACCTCCGGCATCTCATCCTCCACTTCACCAAGGCGGCGGCGTGGAAGGCGGGGAAGCTCCCCATCTACGTACGCGGTGAGGGCTGCTACTTGTGGGACGACGCCGGGAGACGGTACTTCGATGGGCTCGCCGGGCTCTTCGTCGTCCAGATCGGCCACGGGCGCTCCGATCTCGCCGCCGCTGCCGCGAAGCAGATGGAGCAACTCGCCTACACGCCGGCATGGAGTGCGGCGCATCCACCGGCGATCGAGGCGGCGAAGCTCGTCACCTCGCTCGCACCCGGCGACCTCGACACCGTCTTCTTCGTCACATCGGGGTCGGAGGCCGTGGAATCGGCGATCAAGCTCGCCCGCCAGTACCACGCGGCCAGGGGCAACCCGGCGAAGACGAAGGTCATCAGCCGCGACCTCTCCTACCACGGGACAACGATGGGGGCCCTGTCCGCCACCGGTCTCACCGCGATCACCGAGCCCTTCGAGCCGCTCCTTCCCGGGTTCCGCAAGGTGCCGAACACGCTCGGAGCCACCGACGGGGTGGCGGCGGCGTCGGTGTTCGAGGAGGCGATCCTCGAGGAGGGTCCGGACACCGTCGGCCTCGTCATGGCGGAGCCGGTCCAGAACAGCGGCGGGGTGCTCGTGCCGCCCCCCGGGTACTGGCCGGAGCTGCGCCGGATCTGCGACGAGCACGACGTCCTCCTCCTCGCCGACGAGGTCATCAACGCGTTCGGCCGGGTCGGACCCTGGTTCGGATCGGAGCTCGTCGGCGGCGACCCCGACCTCGTCTCGTTCGCCAAGGGCGCGACGTCCGGATACGCCCCGGTCGGCGGGCTCATCGTCCGCAGGTCGGTCGCCGACACGCTGCTCGAGGGTGGCGTCGGCACGTTCACCCACGGCGCGACATGGGGCGGGCACCCGGTGTCGATGGCGGTCACCATCGCCAACCTCACCGCCATGCGGGACGAGAAGGTGGTGGAGAACGTCCACGCCAACGAGGGTCATTTCGCCGAAGGGCTCGCAGGCCTCGCTGCCGCCCATGACGTCGTCTCCGAGGTGCGCGGCGCCGGGTACTTCTACGCGGTGGAACTGTGCGTCAGCCGCAGCCGGGGCGAGCACCTCGACGAGGAGACCACGGCGCGGCTCATCGACGACGAGCTGCCGGCGCTCATCCAAGACGCCGGGCTGCTCATCCGCGGCGACAGCCGGGGACGGGCGAAGCTGACGTTGTCCCCGCCGCTGATCGCCACGAAGGACGAGCTCGACGAGCTGCTCGCCGGCGTCGACCGCGTCCTGGCCGGGGTCCCCGCCGCACTGGCCGGGTGAGGGCCTCACCCTCCACCGCCAGGCGGGGGGCGAGGCTCGAACGCCGGGTCGGTCGGGGGCAGGCGCTCCCGGCCTTCCTGCACGCCCGTGACCGCCAGCCCCGCCACGGCGATCCCTCCGCCAGCGACGAGCGCCAGACCGGTGACGGCCCCGGCGTCGGCGAAAACGCCGCCCAACGCCGGGCCGAGTGCTCGCCCAAACGCCATGACGGCCTGGGCATCCCCGGCCCTCTCCCCCGGCTCGCGTGACCGCTCGGCGAGCATCTGCATGATCCCGGGCACACCCATCCAGAACGCGAACCCCCACCACGTCATCGAGATGAGATACGACGCCGCGTTGCCACCTTGAATCGTGAGGTAGGCGGCGGGTCCACCCGTGGCCAACCACCATCCGGGGCGCCGGTGCCGGGAGGCGAGACGGGCACCGAGAAGACCTCCGGCGGCGTTGAGGCTGAAGCCGAGCGACGCGACCGCAGGGCCGAGGCCGAGCTGATCCCGGGCCAGCACGACTTCGTAGATGAACAGTGACGAACCGCTGAACGTCAACACGAACATTGCCGCCAGAAGGATGCGATTGGACCGGGAACGGCTCACGCCGCTCCTCCGGGCCGCGCCGATCTCCGGCCCCGGCGGGACCACCGCCGCCGGCACGGCAACGACTGCCATCACGGCGAACACGAGGCGGTCCCCGGACGCCGAGAGGGCGGCGAGGACGGGGGATCCAACAAGCACGGTCACCGGGCCGGTCGCGGCGATGCTGGCGAGCGAGCGTGGCCGGCGCATGGCGTCACTCCACGCCACCCACGTGAGGAGCCCCGCGGCGGCACCCGCACCGGCGCGGACAGCGAGCAGACCCGAGAAGTCCGTCAGCGCGGCGCTCGCCCCGTTCGTCGCCACCAGTGCCCACGCGGCCGAGCGCCAGGCCACCGCCGACGGTGCCAAGAACCGGGGCAAGACGAGGTTGACCACGGCAAACGCGCCGACCTGGGCTACCGAGATGAGACCGGCACGTCCCTCCGTCACGCCGAAGCGGGCCGCGACCTCTGGGATGAGGAAAGGGGTTGCGGCGAACAACACCGCCACTGCAGCAGCTCCGGCGACCAGCCCTGCGGGCGCCCGGGGCTGGAATGCGTAGGCGACACGCGTGGGGCCGATCATGGCTCGGAGTCTCCCACGTCGGCCGGCAGCCGGAGCGGTGAGCACGGGCAGTAGCCTGCCGCCCGCACATGTCCTTCGTCACCCACCTCGAAGCCGCCATCGACGGCACGGAACTGCCCCACGACGAGCCGCAGACGATGCATGCGGGGCGGCCGCTGTGGGTCCGTTACGACCTCGCCGCGGTCGCCGCCGTCGCCGATCGGGACGCGCTCGCCGTCAGGACGCCGTCGATGTGGCGCTACCGGGAGCTGCTTCCGATCGAGGACGAGGCCAACGTGGTGAGCCTCGGTGAGCAGATGACCCCGCTGCTGCGCTGCGACCGCCTCGGCGCGGCGCTCGGTGTGCACGATCTGTGGGTCAAGGACGAGTCCGGCCTGCCGACGGGCTCGTTCAAGGCGCGTGGCCTCGCGATGGCCGTGACCAGGGCAAGAGAGCTCGGCGTGACCCGTCTCGCCATCCCGACTGCGGGCAATGCCGGGGGGGCACTCGCCGCGTATGCGGCCCGGGGCAGGCTGGAGGCATGGATCTTCATGCCGGCCGACACACCGGTCGTCAACAAGGCGGAGGCGGCGAATCACGGCGCCCACGCCTACCTCGTCGACGGACTCATCACCGATTGCGGCGCCATCGTCCGCGACGGCATCGAACCCATGGGGTGGTTCGACGTCTCGACCCTGAAGGAGCCGTACCGCATCGAGGGCAAGAAGACGATGGGCCTCGAACTGGCAGAGCAGCTCGACTGGCGCCTCCCCGACGTCGTGCTCTACCCCACCGGAGGCGGCACCGGGCTCATCGGCATGTGGAAGGCGTTCGCCGAGCTCGACGCCATCGGATGGCTCGAGGACCCGGCCAGGCCGCGCATGATCTCCTGCCAGGCGGCGGGATGCGCCCCGATCGCCACCGCCTGGGCAGCCGGCTCGAGGTTCGCCGAGCCCTTCCCGGACCCGGCGACGTCGGCGAGCGGCTTGCGGGTCCCCTCCGCCGTCGGCGACTTCATGATCCTCGACGCAGTGCGCGAGTCGGGCGGTGAGGCGAGGGCGGCCGAGGAGTCACGCCTCGTCGGCTGGGCCCGTCGCGGTGCTGCGCTCGAGGGCATCTCGTTCTGCCCCGAGGCGGGCGCCGCCCTCGCCGTGCTCGAGGACATGGTTCGCGACGGCAGCGTCGATCCGAACGAGCGCATCGTCGTGTACAACACCGGCGCCGCGCAGAAATACGTCGAGGTCATCGAGCTCCCGCTCGAGACGGTCGGGACGCCCATCGACTGGAGCGCCCTCGGCGCCGCCTCAGTCCTCGGCGAGCACGTCGGCGAGCCTCGTCCCCCATGACCTGTTGAGCGTGCCGGCCGCGTGCTTGGGCACGTTGCGTAGCGCGGTCTCGAGCCCTGCTCCGTCGCATTCGTCGAAGAACGCCCGCAGGGCGATGGCTCCGGTGTAATCGATCCGACCCAACCGCTCGAGGTCGACGACGACGCGGCGGATCCCGTGGTGGGCGGCGAGCTCATCGATGAGGGTCTGGCCGAGCCGGGGCGCCGAGCCGAAATAGAGGACGCCGGACGGGCGCAGCTCGAGCACGGCCCCGTCGAGGCGGGTGTCGACCCGGATGAGCGCCTCCCGTCTGAGATGGACGGCCGTCGCCAGGCCGATGCCGATGAGTACCCCGAGATCGATACGCGGCGACAGGGCCAGCGTTGCGACGAACGTGCCCCACGCCACGACCGACTGACCCCAGGTGACCCTGATGAGGCGCAGGAGCGTCACGACGCGGATCATCCTGGCGACGGCGACGATCACGATGGCGGCGAGGACGGCCCGTGGCAGCGCTTCGAGAACGCGGGCGAACGGCAGGAACAAGAGCACGACGAGACCGGCGATGCCGCCCGTCCAGCGGCTGTGTGCCCCCGCCAGGCGTGCCACCGAGCTGCGGGCGAAGGAGCCTCCAACCGGGAACGCGCCCGAGACCGCCGCCGCCAGGTTCGCCACGCCCTGGCTGAGGAACTCACGGTTCGGGTCCCACGGGTCCCGGTCGTGGGCGGCGAAGGTGCGGGCGATGGCGGCGGGCTCGGCGAAGCCGACGAGGGCGATCACGATGCCGGGCACGAGCAGCTCCGGGAGCGAGCTCCAGGGGAAGCTCAGCGACAGCGGGGGAAGGCCTTCGGGGATGGCTCCGACCATCGAGCCCTGATAGTCGAACACCTCACCGACGATCACCCCGAGGATCACCGCGACGAGGACGCCCGGGAACAGCCGATGGGCGAGCCGCCCCCCGACGACGATCGCGGCGGTGGCGACCGAGACGGCGATCGGGCCCCAGGACCAGTCCCCCGGAGCCCGCAGGGCGTCGTAGGCGCGACTGAGGAGGTCCCCTTCAGCGACGGGTGCACCCAGGGCCGTCGGCAGCTGCGAGGCAACGATGAGAATGGAGGCGGCCGACGTGAACCCGACGAGCACCGGCTGGGACATGAGATAGGCGACGACGCCGCCGCGGAGGAAGCCGAGACCGAGCCGGACGACGCCGACGACGAGGGCGAGCAGCGTCGCCAGGGCAACGTATTCGCCGCTGGCGGGCACGGCGATGGTCGACAGCGCGCCGAACGTGAGCAGGCTCGTCATCGCCACCGGGCCCGTCTGGAGGTACCGGGACGACGCCAGGAACGCGGCGACGATCGTCGGAAGCGCTGCGGCGTACAGGCCGACGTACGGGGGCATCCCGGCGATCTCCGCGTAGGCGAGCGCCTGGGGGATGAGGATCACGGCAACGGAGAGGCCGGCGATGAGGTCGCCGCGCGCCGGCAGGGCCGGACGCCTGGCCGCCACTGGGCCGCGGCTTGCCGCCGGCACGTCGGGTCGTTCTCGGTGGCGTTGGGATCCCATGTCCTGCCGATCATCGTCGCCGCCACCACCACCGTGCAAGGCGCCGGCGCCGTCGAGACCGGCACGGTGAGCCGCCAGATCTGGGAAACTCGGCACCCGACGAGAGAGACGAGGACCCTCATGCCTGCCGTGACCGTCGACGATCTTCTCGCGCTGGCGCGCCTCGAGGCCCCCCCGCCCACCGGCACCGCCGATCGCCCCGTTCGCTCGGTCACGACCGCCCCGAGCGGCTTCGAGGGCGAGGGGTTTCCGGTCCGGCGGGCGTTCGCCGGAGTCGATCTCGCCGACCTCGACCCGTTCATCCACCTCGACCAGATGGGAGAGGTGGAGTACGCCCCCGGCGAGCCCAAGGGCACCCCCTGGCATCCGCACCGCGGGTTCGAGACCGTCACGTACATGATCGACGGCACGTTCGTCCATCAGGACTCCAACGGCGGGGGCGGCGTCATCACGAACGGGGACACCCAGTGGATGACCGCCGGCGCCGGGATCCTCCACATCGAAGCTCCCCCCGAAGAGCTCGTGATGTCCGGCGGGCTGTTCCACGGCTTCCAGCTCTGGGTGAACCTGCCGGCCAAGGACAAGTTCCTCCCGCCCCGCTACCAGGATCTGCGGGGCGGCGAGGTGAAGCTGCTGAGCTCACCCGACGGCGGGGCGCTCATCCGGCTGATCGCCGGCGACCTCTCCGATCACACCGGGCCCGGGTCCACGTTCACGCCGATCACACTGAGCCATGCCACCCTCAGCCCCGGCGCCCGCCTGCGCATGCCGTGGCAGGCGGAGTTCAACGCCCTCGTCTACGTGCTCAACGGGCGGGGCACCTTCGGTGTCGAACGTCGCCCTGCCGCGATGGGCCAGCTGGTCGTCTACGGGCCCGGCGACGTCATCACGATCACCGCCGACGAGACCCAGGAGTCCCGCAGCCCGAGCCTCGACGTGCTCATGCTCGGCGGGAGGCCGATCCGCGAGCCCGTCGCATGGCACGGCCCGTTCGTCATGAATACTCGGGCGGAGCTCATCGAGGCGTTCGAGGACTTCCAGGCCGGGAAGCTCGGGACGATCCCCGCCACCCGCGCCGGCGACTGAGGCTCTCGCCGCAAGCGAGGGCGGTCGTGTACGTTGCAGACTGCAAGGGAGGGCAGCCTGCGATACGGCTTCATCATCGACCAGGACACGTGCATCGGCTGTCACGCCTGCACCGTCGCCTGCAAGACCGAGCACAACGTGCCGCTCGGGGTCAACAGGACGTGGGTGAAGTACGTCGAGAAGGGGGCCTGGCCGGATACGACCCGGTTCTTCTCCGTCATGCGGTGCAACCACTGCACCCACGCGCCCTGCGTGACCATCTGCCCTACCCGGGCGCTGTACACGCGGTCCGACGGGATCGTCGATTTCGACACGTCGTTGTGCATCGGGTGCAAGTCGTGCATGCAGGCGTGTCCTTACGACGCCCTCTACATCGACCCCGGGGAGAACACGGCGCAGAAGTGCAACTACTGCGTCCACCGGGTCGAGATCGGGCTCGAGCCCGCCTGCGTCGTCGTCTGCCCCGAGCGGGCCATCATCGCCGGTGACCTCGACAACCCGGCATCACGGATCGCCCGCCTGATCGCCGGGGAACGTCTCACCGTCCGTGCGCCGGACCAGGGCACCGGTCCCAACCTCTTCTACAAGGGCGTCGAGGAGGCGAACATCGACCCGCTGGCGGCGACGTCGCTCACCGGAGGTGGGATCTGGAGGGACACGGGGTCGGCGACGAACCCACCCGCGGTCGACCTCGGCGACGGAGCCCGGCCCGGCGGTGGAAGCGGGCCGGTCGTGGATCGATCCAACGGAGGGCCGCCACGCGTCGTCTACACGACCGACCACCCCGCATCGTGGGGGTGGAAAGTGTCGTCGTACTTCCTCACGAAGGGCATCGCAGCCGGGATCGTCCTGGCCCTCGCCATCGCGGTCCTCGCCGGCGCCTCCCTCGACTCGGGCTGGGCGCGCTGGGGCACCCCACTCGTCTCCGCCGTCTTCCTCGCCCTCACCGGGGCCCTCCTCGTCGCCGACCTGAAGCGACCGGACCGGTTCCACTACCTCCTCCTCAGGGGAAACCCGCGCTCTTGGCTCGTCCGCGGCGCATGGATCCTCACCTTCTACGGCGCCGTGCTCGGTCTCTGGGGCGCCGCCGGCATCGTCGACGCCGACCGGGTGCTCGTCGTCCTCGTCTGGGTCGCGGTTCCGCTTGCTCTCGCCACCGCCGGTTACACCGCGTTCCTCTTCGGCCAGGCGGAGGGCCGCGACCTGTGGCAGAGCCCAACGCTGTTGTGGCACATGGTCGCCGGCGCGTTCGCCGTCGGCGGAGGCTCCGGTCTCGTCGCCGCGCTCGTGCTCGACCTCGAACCGCTGCTCGAGGACGCATACGCGTGGGCGATGCTGGGCGGCGCCGCCGCCCTCGGCGTCATCGCCCTCGCCGAGCATTTCAGCCGCCACCCCACGAGCCGGATCGAGGCCGCGATGCACCACATGACCCGGGGCCGCTGGGGACCGCAGTGGTGGGTCGGCGGCCAGCTCATCGGTGTCGAGATCCCCATCCTCGCCGCGGCGATGACCCTCGCCGGCGGACCGGTCGCCATCGGCGCCGCCGGAGGCATCGCCGCCGCGGCGGGGCTGTGGCTCGCCGACGATGCGTTCGTGCAAGCCGGCCAGAGCGTGCCCCTGTCATGACGTCACGATGGACGAGGAGCGGATCACCGTGATCGACGATCAGCAGCCGATCGAGATCCCCAGGCTCGTCCCCCCCGGGGAGCTCACGAGCTTTCCGCCGGCCGACCGGTGGGACGACTGGGAGGAGTACGACGCCGAGGCGTGGCCGCGCAAGGTCAAACGCCGCTACCGGCTCGTCCCGACGACGTGTTTCAACTGCGAGTCGGCGTGCGGCCTCCTCGCCTACATCGACCGGGACACCGGGATCGTGCGCCGCTTCGAGGGCAACCCCGCCCACCCCGGCTCACGCGGCAGAAACTGCGCCAAGGGCCCCGCCACCCTCAACCAGATGTACGACCCCGACCGGATCCTTCACCCGCTGCGGCGGTCCGGTCCGCGCGGCTCGGGGAGCTGGGAGCGGGTGAGCTGGGACGAGGCGCTCGACGACATCGCGGCCCGGATGCGCACCGCACTCGGCGAAGGCCGCCACGACGAGATCATGTATCACGTGGGACGGCCCGGCGAGGACGGGTTCATGGACCGCACCCTCAAGACGTGGGGGGTCGACGGGCACAACTCCCACACGAACATCTGCTCGGCGGGGGCCCGCACCGGCTACGCGATGTGGATGGGCTACGACCGCCCGTCCGCCGACTTCGCCAACGCCGCGTTCATCCTCCTGCTGTCGAGCCATCTCGAGACCGGCCACTACTTCAACCCCCACGCGCAACGGATCATGGAGGGCAAACAGGCCGGCGCCAAGATCGCGACCATCGACCCGCGCCTGTCCAACACGGCGTCGCTGTCCGACATCTGGCTCTCGCCGTGGCCCGGCACCGAGCCGGCCATCTTCCTCGCCATCGCCCGTCACCTCCTCGAAACCGACGCCGTCGATCGCGGCTTCGTCCGCAGGTGGGTCAACTGGGAACAGACCCTGTCGCTGCGCCACCCGGAGCGGCCGAAGTCGTTCGAGTCGTTCATCGAGCTCCTGCGCGAGACGTACGACGAGTGCACCTTCGAGTGGGCCGCCTCCGAATGCGGCGTGCCCGCAGACCGGATCCGGGCCGTCGCCGACGAGGTCGCCAGGGCCGGGCGCCGGTTTGCGTCCCACACCTGGCGGGCCACCGGATCGGGCAACCTCGGCGGGTGGCAGGCCGCCCGCACCCTGTGGCTGCTCCACGTCCTCACCGGCTCCGTCGGCACGAAGGGGGGAACCTCGCCGAACGGCTGGGCCAAGTTCAAGCCGGCGCACTGGAATGCCCCCCCGCCACACGACCGATGGAACGAGCTGCTGTGGCCGGCCGAGTACCCGTTTGCCCATCACGAGATGTCGTTCCTCCTCCCCTACTTCCTCAAGGAGGGGCGGGGCAAGCTCGACGTGTACTTCACCCGGGTCTACAACCCGGTGTGGACGAACCCCGACGGGTTCTCGTGGATCGAGGTCCTCACCGACGAGGAACTGGTCGGACTCCACGTCGCCCTCACCCCCACCTGGTCGGAGACGGCGTGGTATGCCGACTATGTCCTCCCGATGGGGGTGGGCTCGGAGCGCCACGACACCCACTCCTACGAGACGCACGCGGCGCAGTGGATCGGGTTCCGCCAGCCGGTGCTGCGGGTCGCCGCCGAGCGGGAGGGACGCAGCGTCGAGCGCAGCTACGAGACGAACCCGGGAGAGGTGTGGGAGGAGACCGAGTTCTGGATCGACCTGTCGTGGCGCATCGACCCGGACGGGTCGTTGGGCATCAAGGAGTGGTTCGCCTCACCGAACGACCCGGACCGCCCCGTCAGCGTCGACGAGTACTACGGCTGGATGTTCGAGAACTCGGTGCCCGGCCTTCCCGGGGCCGCCGCCGCCGAGAGCCTCACCCCGCTCGGGTACATGCGCAAGTACGGCGCCTTCGAGGTCGCCCGCGACGTGTACGAGGTCCACGAGCGCCCCGCGACGAAGGACGCCGGGGTGGAGGTCGGCGGCACCCGCCTCACCGGGTTCACCTCGGAGTCCCGGCTGCTGGAGTGGTGGTCGAAGACGATGGACGACTGGGGTTGGGACGACGCCGCGATCCCTACCTACCTCCGCACCCACGTCCACTGGAGGGACATCGACCTCGACGGCGACGAGCGGATCCTCCTGCCGATCTTCCGCCTTCCCACCCTCATCCACACCCGCTCCGGCAACGCCAAGTACCTCTACGAGATCAGCCACGGCCACCCCTTGTGGGTCCACCCCGGTGATGGCGAGGCGCTCGGGATCGACACCGGAGACCTGGTGCGGGTGACGACCGAGACCGGGCACTTCGTGATCCGGGCGTGGAGGACGGAGGGGATCCGGCCCGGCGTCGTCGCCGCATCCCATCACCTCGGCCGATGGCGGCTCTCCGATGCCATGGGCAACGAACGATGGTCCTCGGCGCTCGTCGAGATCGACCGGCCCGGCGACCGGACGTGGCGGCTTCGTCACACCAAGGGCATCGAGCCGTTCCCATCGGACGATCCGGACAGCGAGCGGATCTGGTGGAGCGACGCCGGCGTCCACCAGAACCTCGCCTTCCCGCCGCACCCGGACCCCGTCTCGGGCATGCACGCCTGGCACCAGCGGGTGAGGATCGGCCCGGCCCAGCCGGGAGATCGGTACGGCGACGTCGTCGTCGACACGGAGCGCTCGTTTGCGATCTACCGGGAGTGGCTCGATCTCACCCGACCCGGACCCGGACCCGGCGGCCTTCGCCGGCCCCTGTGGCTCAACCGGCCGGTGAAGCCGACACCGGAGGCATACCGGGCGCATCGGGAATAGCGACGCGGCGGGGACGCCGATACCCGGCGGGTAACGTCACGGCGTGCTCCCCATCGCCATCCTCCAGCACGGCGACGAGGTCCCGCCGGGGTACCTCGGCGGAGTCCTCGAGGACTCCGCCACGCCGTTTCGGGTCTTCCCCCTTCACACCGGCGCAACCCTCCCCGGCGTGGAAGGGTGGTCCGCCGTCGTCTCGCTCGGCGGGATCATGGGAGCGTACGAGGAGGAGCATTACCCGTTTCTTCACGCCGAGAAGCAGCTGATCCGCGACGCGGTCGCTGCCGCGGTCCCGGTGCTCGGGATCTGCCTCGGCTGCCAGGTCATCGCCGATGCGCTCGGCGGCCGCGCCTATAAGGCCGAGCATCCCGAGGTGGCATTCGCCACGCTGACCCACGTCAACGCCGGCGATCCCGTCCTCTGTGAGCTCGACGGCCCCGTCGTCGTGTTCCACGAGGACACGTGGGACCCGCCGCCGGGCACCGCCGTCCTCGCCCACTCGGACCGGTACCCGCAGGCATTCCGCACCGGCTCGGCACTCGGCATCCAACCCCACCCCGAGGCGACGCCCGAGATGGTCGAGCGCTGGCTCGACACGCCACGGGGCCGGGCCGAGGCGGAGGCGGCCGGTGCCGACCCGGCCCGGTTCCTGGAGCGGCTGCGAGGCGCCCGGCACACCGGAGAGGACCTCGCCCGGCGCCTCTTCGGTGCCTGGCTCGAGGAAGTTCGCCGCGCCGGGGGCGGGGCCGGGGCGGGCGGCGCCTCGACGTAGACGCCCGGAGAGGGGACAATCCCGGGGCGGAGACGCTCCGCACGGAGGGAGGAGACGTGCCCGGCGCCGTGACGGTCCTCGAGCCCATCGCCGCCGACCCGCGCCGCGGCGTCCGCCCGCCTCCCCCGCCCCCGGCCTCGCCCACACCGGTGCTCGTCCTTGCCGCCGCCGGCGCCGTCGCGCTCGCCGGCTTCCTCGCCGGGGTGGCGCTCCCCGAACCCGCTCCCGACACCCCGCCACCGGCACCGCCCGCCGCCGTCGAGCCGGACACCCTTCCGATCAGCAGCGAAGCTCCGGGGGGGCGCGTCGGCCCGTACCCGCTGATGTGGAACAAGGTGGCGGGGCTCGACCGCGGGGGCATCGAGATCGCCGACATGCTCGTCGTCGACGAACTGCTCGTCGTCGCCGGTCGCGACGGACGCGATGCAGCGATCTGGATCACGACGCTTTCGGGGTTCAACCCTGCGCTGTCCGGGCCGACCGACGTCTTCGTCGCCGGCGACGGCCCGGCCCGGGAGATCCACGCCCTGGCCGGGGACGGGTCGGGGATGATTGCAGTCGGTGCGATCGGGGCCCGGCCGGCGATCTGGCTGGGTGCGTCCCCCGACTCGTGGCGGCTCGTGTCGCCCGACGAGAGCGGCTTCGATCTCTCTCTCGTGCTCGTCGACGTGGCGAAGCGGCCCGGAGGCGCCGCAGTCGCCGTCGCCGCCGGCCCCGGTGACACCACCGAGCTGTGGGCATCGGAAGACGGGCGGCGCTGGAGACGCGCCGAGACGCCCAACGGAGTGCGTCCGGTCCGCGTCGTCGTCCACGGTGAGGCGTTCTTCGCCGCCGGATCCATTCCCGGCGATGGCACCCCGGCGCCGGCGGCGTGGCGATCAGTCGATGGACAGACCTGGACCACGATGCCGGGAATGGATGCCGCCTGGGCGGGCGGTGCCGTCACCGACCTCACCGCAACGCCGGAGGGTCTCGTCGCCGTCGGGGTCGCGTTCACCGACGCCGATCGGCTCGACCGCGCCGCCGTGTGGGCCAGCGCCGACGGCGAGGAGTGGGTGCCGCGAGCGCTCGACGAGGATGCGTTGCGTCCCCGGCGGACCGTCGTCGAAGTCGAGGCGGTCGAACGGGTCCGCGACGAGTGGCGGGCGACGATCGACGGGCCTGGGGGCATCGTGACCATCCGCAGCGGCACCGTCGCCCCCGGGGTCGCCCTCGAGGACGTCGCCCGTGACGCGGCCGGCTTCCGCGCCGGGGACCGCCGCATCGACGTCACAGTCGGCGACGAGCTCGCGCTGTCGGGGTCCCGCTTCATGACGGGGCTCGCGCCGTACGGATCCAGGCTCGTCGCCGTGGGGACGGACGTGGCGCCTGCGACCCGGGAGACGACTCCGATGGTGTGGTCCAGTGACGACGGCGGGGCGACGTGGGAGGCGAGCGCCGTCGGCGAGGGCGGCGTCGACCTGCTGGGCGGGCTCGTGCCGTACGGCGACGTGCTGCTCGCCACCGGGTCCGGGCCCGACGGGGGCGGCTCCCAGCTCTGGATCGCGGAGCCCGACACCGCCGCCGTCGAGGCCGCGGCCATCGCGACCGTCGAGCGCTTCGCCGTGCTCGTCGACCGCGGCTTCACCCACACGGTCGTCGACATGCTCGCCGCCGACCTGCCACTGGAGCCCGACCTGGGAAGGTCGGCCTGGCCGGGACTGCCCACCTCGCCGCGCTTCTGGCAGGAGGATGCCGGGCACCTCGACCTCGACACCGACGCCGTGGTCGACTTCGTTGGCTACGCCGTCACCGCCCCCGGCCTCGTCCTGCTGTCCGACTGCACCGCCCGGGTACGCGCCGCCACCGACGCCCGGGCGGCGGTCCACTGTGACTTCGAGACCAGGCGCACCGTGCTCGAGCCGCTCGGCATCCCCTCGACGTCGGGGAGGCTCGCCGTCGCTCTCTCGAACGGCGCGATCGCAGACATCACGCTCGACGGCGGAGCCCAGCTCCGGGTCTGGGAGCGGCTCTCGCGCTGGGCCGCAACGCACCAGACAGAGACCTGGGCACGCGGGTTCGACGCCGGGCCGGCTCCGGCGCCGCGCTACACGCCGGCCGCGGCCGCCGCGCATTTCGAGGCGGCTGAGGCCCTTGCCGCGGCCGCCCTCGCCCCGGGGCCACCTCGTCCGATCGCGACGCCGTTCGGCCCGGCCCGGGTCCGCCTCGTCGCCGACACCACGGCCCCGGGTTCGCTCGAGACCGTCCAGGCGATCGACGACGGGTTCGTCGGCTTCGACCGCGCCGGGCTGTGGACCACGTCCGACGGGGTGCGGTGGACTGCGGTCCCCGTCCCCGACGACGTGGGTGAGATCGTCGCCGTGGTCCCCGGAGAGGAAACAACGAGCGTCGTTGCGCAATCGGGCGATACCCGGACGATCTGGCGGGCCGATGCGGAGTGGCGCTGGGAGCGAGTCCCGGCGCTACCCGACGACAACGAGGAGGCGGTCGCAGCGCCCGTCCTCTCCGGCGTCGGGCCGCTCACCGGGCTCGCCTCCGGGCACCTCGGCCACGTGGCGTGGGGTTCGGGTCCCGACCCGGTGCTGCTCTGGTCGGCGGACGGGAGGGTCTGGGAGCCGCCGCGTTTCGAGCTGCCCCTGGGACCGATCGAAACCGGGATCACGGTGCGCTGGGTCGTGGTGGGTGACGACACCATCGTCGTGGGGCTCCATCCCCCGATCAGGGCCCTGTTCAGCGCCGAGACGCTCGTCCTCATCGTCGAACTCGTCGACGGCTGAGGACGCGAACGCCGGGGCGGCAGCGCGATTCCGCCCCGCCGGTAGCCTGCGACGGTGGTCATCCGGCTCGTCGCCCCCTGCGTCGTCGTGCTCGTCGGCCCATCGGGGTCCGGCAAGTCGACATGGGCGGCGAAGCACTTCGCCCGCAACGAGATCGTCTCGTCCGATGCGTTGCGCGCCTCCGTCGGCCTCGGTCCCTACGACCAGAAGGCCTCGGAAGATGCGTTCGCAGCCCTCGACCTCATACTGTCGCGAAGGCTGGCGCGCCGGCTCACCACCGTCATCGACACGCTCGGGTTCGACGACGACCTGCGCCGCAACGCCATCGAGGCGGCCCGGACCACCGGCATGGCGGCGTACGCGATCGGCTTCGACACCCCGCCCGCCGAGTGCCGTGCCCGCAACAAGCGACGGACCCGGCCCGTTCCCGCCCGGGTCCTGACCCGTCAGATCGAGCGATGGGCGGAGATCAAGGGCCGCCTCGAGGCAGAGGCGTTCGACGGCGTCTTCACCGCCGGCGACGCCGTCGCTCTCGTCCCGCCGGTCTTCTCCGACGCACCCGCCGCCGCCCGCCGCCAATGGGAGGCACCGCTCCCGCTCGAGTTCGGGATCCAGGTGTCCCGCTTCGACTTCGGAGATGGGCCGGAGGAGATCCGCAGCCACCTGCGAAACATCGCTCGGCGCGCCGAGGATGCCGGGTTCCGGAGCCTCTGGGTGATGGACCACTTCGTCCAGATCCCCCAGATCGGCCCGGTGTGGCACGACATGCTGGAGAGCTACACCACGCTCGGCTACCTCGCCGGGGTCACGGAGCGGATCCGCCTCGGCACGCTCGTGACCGCGGCCGGGTACCGCAACCCTGCGCATCTCGCCAAGATCGTCGCCACGCTCGACGTCCTCAGCGGCGGCCGAGCGATCTGCGGGCTCGGTGCCGGCTGGTTCCGCCGAGAAGCCGAGGCGTACGGGTTGCCGTTTCCCGGCGCCCGCAGCCGTCTCGACCTCCTCGAGGACGCGCTGCGGCTCCTCCCCATGATGTGGGGACCGGGGAGCCCCGGGTTCGAGGGCAAGCTGATCCGGGTGCCCGAGGCGATCTGCTATCCCCGTCCCGTCCAGGACCGCATCCCGATCCTCGTCGGCGGGCAGGGAGAGCGCCGCACGCTGCGCCTCGTCGCCGAACTCGCAGACATGTGCAACCTCTTCGGCGACGCAGCGACGGTGCGCGCCAAGATCGGGGCGCTCGAGCGCCACTGCGCAGACGTCGACCGCGATCCGGCCGAGATCACGGTCACCCATCTCGGGCCGGCCCTCGTCGGTAGAACCCGCGACGACGTCGACTCGCTCGTCGCCGGTCTCAGCCCGGCAGACGCAGACCGGCGCGCCGCAGCCGCCTCGCTGAACGCCGGCACCGTCGCCGACCACATCGGGCGATTTCGCGAGCTCGCGGATGCCGGCGTGCGCCACGCCATCGTCGCCTTGCCGGACCCGGCGTCGCCGGAGGCCATCGAGCGGGTCGGTGAGATCGTCGCCGCCTTCGGGTGATCCGCGTCGCACCGCGGCGGGTCACCCGCCGGAGGCGGATGCGGTCTGCCGCCGGCTCAGGAAGGCCACGAGACCCATACCCGCCAGCACCTGGGCATGCATCATCGTCCGCAGCGCCTCACCAGGGAAACGCCACACGTTGGGCCCGAACACGACGATGGAGAGGGCGACGAGTACCGCGGCGTGGCTGACCGGGTACCACGGGGCGCGAACGGCGACGAGCACCGCCACACCCACCGTGACCGCGCCGAGGGCGGCGACGAAGACGAGCACCCCGTCGGCGCCGAGCTCGGAGAACGCGCGAACGACGCCCGCCAACGGATAGTCGACCGCCTCCCGGCGTGAGACCGATCCGTCGAGCACCGGCAAGGACCCGACCCGCTGCCATACCCAGATGTGCCACGCGACCGGTATCACGACGACAGCGGACCACCGCGCCAGCCCGGCTCCTGCGTCGCGCCGTAGATCGTGCAGGATGATGGGCACCAGGGCGAGCACCATCACCTCCCGCGAGACCAGGACGAGCGCGAACACGACTCCGGCCCAGCGGCGCCTCCCGTCGAGCTCGAGGAGAAACGCGACGAGGACGAGCCCGAGGACGAACCATTCGGAGAACGCACCACGGAGGCCCATCCAGATCGCGGGGACGACGAGCAGCCATCGCATCGCCCCGGGGCCGACCCCTCGCCGCCGCAGTAATTCGACGGCCGCTGCGACACCGAGGCCCAGCCCGAGCGTGCTCACCGCGAGCAACGAAACGTCCACCCATTCCGGTTGGCCCAACGCCAGGGCCCAGGCGACAAGGGGGAAGAGGATCCTCCCGTACCGGTACGCGTCTCCGTACAGCTCGGGCGCATCGATGGCTCCGCCGTCGCCGAACGGGTCGCCGGCGACCCTGAGGAAGAGATCGGCGTCCGAGGGAAACAGCGAGTCGAGACCCGAGGCCGTCGACTGCAGCGCGAAGATCGCCCCGGCGAGCGCAGCCGCCGAGATCCCGGCGCCGACGGCTGTGCGTCGGATCAACGGGGAGCGACCAGGGCTCACGGGGGCGAAGCCGGTGCCGCCGGGCCCGGATCTCGCCCCGGCGGCCGCGCCGGAGATCGCTCGCATCCAGCCACGGCGCCACCGTAGCCACGGCGCCGACCGGCGGTGCGGCACCGCGCCGCACAGCCCGTTCCGGGCGATGGCCCATTTGACCCCGAGGGTGGCGACGAGGGCATCATGTCCCCGGACGGCTCGACTCTTACGCCGAAGGAGACACCCATGGACGACACCGGTGACGTGAGCAAGATCCTCGTCACCCTCGACACGTCACGGCTCGCCGACCGCGGGGTCGACCACGCCGCAGCCCTCGCCTCTCGCCTCAGCGCCGAGCTCGTGCTCTACACCGCGATCGATGCGCCCGTGACCCGTGGCCTCGCCGAGTTCGCCGAGGTGGAGCGGGTGACACCCGACCGGGCCGTGGCGACCTACCTCGGCCGGCTCGCCGCCGATCTGACGTCGAGTGGCCTCACCGCCCGCACCCACGAGGAACCATCCGAGGACGCGGCGCGGTCCATCATCGAGTTCGCCACCGCGAGCGGGGTCGACCTCATCGTGATGACGACCCACGGCCGGTCCGGGCTCGAGAGGCAGCTCCTCGGCTCGGTGACCGAGGAAGTCCTGCGCCGGTCTCCGGTCCCCGTCTACGTCGTGCCGGCGAACGGCTGAGACACCGACGCAGGCGTCACCCGAAGCACCCGGCGATTCAGAGCCGGCCGGGGCGCGTCTTCGTGCCGAGGAACCGGCCGGAGCAGCGCCCTTCGACCGAGTCGAGCGGGACCCGAACGACATGGCCCGGTGCCGGCAGCGGCCGGTTGGGGACGCCGAAGAGCTGCTCGAACGACTGGTCGTATTTGCGGAGGAGCTGGGCCACGAACGCACCGGCGACGACGTCGTCTTCCACCAGCTCCGCATCGCCGAACCCGATGACACTCGACCAGTCGCCCGTCTCCTCGTCGTAGCGGGTGACCTCGATACAGGTGCGGGGGTTCGCCCGCAGGGCGCGGACGCGCCTTCCCTCGAGGGTTCGGAAGGCCACGGAGCCGTTCGTGTAGATGTACGACAGTGGCGACACGTACGGCACTTCGTCGTCGACGACCGCGATGTGAGCGACACGGCCTTCATCGAGAAGCTGTTCGATCTCTTGGAGGTTCAGAGCGTCCACGGCGATCCTCGGTGGTGACCGGCGGCCGCGACGGACGGCAACACCGGCCATAGGACCCTAGTGCGAACGGTCCGGCTGAGTCACCGTGAAGGGGCAGCGGGGAAGGCGACGCCCGCTGCCAGAAGAAGGAGGATACGGTGCTCATCGTGACCGGTTACGACGGCTCCCCTCACGCCGATGAGGCCATCCGGCGCGCCGACATGTTCGCCACCCGTCTCGGCGCGGAGCACCACGTCGTGATGGTCGCCCACGTCTCGCCGATCGAGTTCACCGCAATGGCGAACCCGTACCAGGTCGACCTCTACGGCCTCGAGGAGGAACGCCTCGTCGGGGCGTTCGATGCGATCCGCAACGGCCTCGACACCCAGCCGGAGACGGTCGTCGTGAGGGGCAACCCCGTTCTCGAGCTCACGGCCCATGCCGAGGAGCACGACGCGGACCTCATCGTCGTCGGATCGCGGGGACGGGGTGCAGTGGCGACGGTGCTGCTCGGCTCCACGAGCCACGGCGTCCTGTGGAGAGCACGCACCGACGTGCTCGTCGTCCACTGATCGGACCGGGACGGGTCTTTCGGCCGTCCTCATCGGGGCCTGCGACCCTAGCCGCGCGGCGGGTCGAGCAGCACTCTGAGCGTGGCAGGGCATCCGATCCGCAGGAGGTCTCACACCCCACAGCTCTGGTTGCGCCCGTCACGGTCGTCCCCCGGTGACGGACCACACCCTGCCTGGCTTTGGCCGGGTCCGGGTGTGGTTGAGGTGCGACCTACCACCTCGTCATCATCGACCGAGGGCCGGTGCGCTTCACTGCATGCACCGTTCCCGCGGTGATGGGCACTTGAGCCTGATGCGTCGCTTCCCGTCCTCCGGTGAGTCGCAGCAGGATGCCGCTCGCGAACCCACGACGCGAGCACGAGGAACAGCCCGGCGGGTGAGCTACGGCTTGCTCGCCGGGCTGCGCGTCTTGGCCTGGTTGTCGGGCAGCGGCACCCACCACGTCACCGCGCTCCCTCCGGAGTCGACCTCACCGAAGGAGAACCCGCCCCCGAGCGCCGCGGCACGGTTTGCCATGTTGTCGAGGCCGAACCCCACTCCCGCCGACTCACCCGGGCCGACGCCGTCATCGCTGACCCTGACGATGCATTCCCTGTCGGTGACGTGCACATCCACGAGCGCATGATGGGCGCGGGCGTGACGGACGACGTTGGCCACCGCCTCACGGATCGTCGCCACGAGGTGCTCGCGGATCCGGGCCGTCAACGACTCGAGCGGTCCGCCGAACTGGACGTCGGCCTGGACCCCCGACCCGGCGACGAGGCGGGCGACGACTCGCTCGACGGTCGTCGTGATGCCTTCACCGGTCCTCACCCGCAGGTCGAAGATCACCCGGCGCAGCCGGGCGATCGCGGAGTCGAGCTGGTCGACGGTCGAGTTGACCCGTTGCACGGCATCTGGGTCGGTGAGCGTCGCCTGGATGGCCTTGAGCCCGAGACCGGCAGCGAAGATGTCCTGGATGACCGTGTCGTGGAGGTCCCGGGCGATCCGGTCCCGGTCCTCCATGATGGCGAGCTGGGAGCGTGACGACTCGAGCTGTTCGCGCGTGTCCACCAGCGTCGTGAGGTCGCGCATCGAGGCGACGACGTGGGGAGCACCGTCGATCTCGACGGTGCTGAGGGCGATGTCGACCGGAAACAGTGTGCCGTCACCGCGACGGGCGACGAGGTCGTGACCGGCTCCCATCCGACGCGTCGAGCCCTGAGCGGCGAAGACCTCGCGGTAGCCGCGGTGGGCGGCCCTCGCCGGTTCCGGCACGAACTCGTCGACGCTGCCGCCGACGAGGTCTTGGGCGCCGAGGAGGTCGTGGGCTGCGGAATTGGCTGCCACGATGACGCCCTCGGTATCGACGACGACGATGGCGTCGGCGGCGCCGCTGAAGACGGCCTCGAGAAGACCGGGATCGTCCCGTGTGGCGCTCACGATCGAGAGGGTAGCGGCGCCAGCTGGCGCCTAGGGACCAACGACCCTACACACTGCGCTGCCGTTGTCCGTACAGTGCTCGCCATGGCGGACCGCCCGACTCGAGTCCTCGTCGTCGATGATCACGCCGTCGTCCGGGAGGGGCTGCGGGCGCTTCTCGATGCCCAGGACGACATCACCGTCGTCGGTGAGGCGGGCACCGCCGAGGATGCGGTGAGGAGGGTCGGGTTCGACGAGCCGGACCTCGTCGTCATGGACGTGCAGCTGCCCGACGGCACCGGTGTCGACGCCTGCCGGGAGATCCGGTCCCGGTGGCCGCACGTCAAGGTGCTCATCCTGACCTCGTTCGCAGACGACGGCGCGCTCCATGCTGCGATCCTCGCCGGAGCCGCCGGCTACGTCCTCAAGAGGATCCAGTCCGACGAGCTCATCGCCGCCATCAGGGGAGCAGCCGCCGGCGAGGCGCTCCTCGATCCCGCCCTGGTCGACGCCGTGTTCCGCCGCATCCGGGGAGAGGTGCCGGGCGATCCGCTCCTGGAGCGGCTCAGCGCCCAGGAGCTTCGCGTCCTCGAGCTCATCGAGCAGGGCATGACGAATCGTCAGATCGCTGCGGAGCTTCACCTCGCCGAGAAGACGGTCAAGAACTACGTGTCGAACATGCTCGCGAAGATGGGCATGTCGCGTCGCTCCGAAGCCGCCGCATACGCGGCCCGGCGGGCGGCCAACACCGCCACCCAGTTCCCGCCCGGCTCGTGGGACGAGGCGCACGGCTGACCGGCTCTGCCGAGACGGGGCTTTCGTCCATTCCGCCTGGACCCCTCGGCCCTATCGCCGAGCACCCAACGGCGTCACGCTTGAGACGTCGGCGAAGAGGCGCCAGTGGCTCAGGTTGAGAAGAGCGTCGTCGTGTCGGCATCGTACGACCTCGTGTCGGCGGTGATGATGGAGTTCGGCCGCGATCTCGTGACACCCGAAGCCGGTCGCTTCGTCATCCGGTTCGGATCGCGGATCGTGCACCGGGACGTCGTGACGACGGCGGAGGCGCCGTTCCGGGATACGAGACCGGTCCGCTTCACCACCATCCCGTTCCAGATCGCCGACCGCACCCATCCCCGGGCCTTTCCCCGACTCGATGCCGAGCTCGAGGCGCTTGCGAGGCCGGACGGGGCAACGGACGTCACAGTCGTCGGCTGGTACGACCCGCCATCGCGCTCGCTCGGCGACGCCATCGACGCCATCGGGTTCCACCGGCTCGCCCGTCCCGCCATCGAACGGCACTTCGATGCCGTGCTCGCCAGAGTCCAGCTGGCGGTGCGCGCTCGGCTCGAGGAGATCAGAACGCGCCCGGCCGTGATCGGAGGTCAGGGATGAAGCTGCAACAGCTCATCGGTGACGTCATCGAATGCGCACCGGCAGCATCGCTCCAGGAGGCCGCCCGGCTCATGAGGGGAGCCGGCATCGGGGCACTCATCGTCATGGACGGCGATGCGCTCGCCGGGATCATCACCGAGCGCGACATGCTGAGCGCTGCGGCCGAGGGGAGGAGCCTCGAGGACGAGACCGTCAAGGACTGGATGACCGCCAACGTCGGATCGGTGAGCGCAGCCACGAGCGTGGAGGAGGCCGCCGCCTGGCTTCTCGGCGCCGGCTACCGGCACCTCCCGGTCACGTCGGGGTCCGGCCAGATCATCGGCATCGTCAGCATCAAGGACATCCTCTGGGCCCTCGTCGACGTCACGGAGACTTCGACGGCCTGATCAAGGCGCGTCGACCCGAGCCCGACCCGCCGCCGCCGATCGGGCCCGATCGAGTCGGTCGAAGAGGGCGGCGTTCACCTCGTCGAGGACGATGAGACGCATCCGCTCGTCGATGTCGCACCGGGTCCGCACCGCATCCGCCGGGAACACGGCGGCAACGACATCCGTGGCGGCGCGGGCCGACCACCGCCATCTCCGGTCCTCGCGCAGCCAGCTCAGCCCGACGAGGTCGCCGCGCCCCAGCACATCGACGACGACCGGGACGACCCGTCCCTGGGTCATCTCGACGATGCCGCTGCCCAGGATGTAGAACCTGTCCGCGGACCCGCCCTCGTCGAAGAGGGTTGCTCCCGCGTCGAAGAAGGCTTCGCAAGCGATCGATGCGAGGAACCGGCGCTCCGGTGCCGGCATCCGCGCCAGGAGGCTCGATGCCGTGTAATCCGGGTAGAGATCCACGTTGACTCCTGGCTCCACCGTACCCGCGAGGACGCCGCGAGCAAGAGGAGAAGGGCCCTGGCGGGGCTGATCCGCCTCAATCGCCGAGGGCAATGCTCCGCAGTTTGTCGAGCTGCTCGTCGGTTCCGAGAGAGACGAGCACGTCACCGGGGCGGATGCGCGTGGCGGGCGTCGGCGGAGCCGAGATGGCGCCGTCGGCGTGATGGATCGCGAGCACGAGCACGCCGCACTCGGACCTGATTCCGCTGTTCCGCAGCTCCGAGCCTGCGAACTTGGCGCCGGCGCGCACCGGGAGCTCCTCGATCTGGAACTCGAAGATGCTGTCGCCGGTTGCGACCTCGACGAACTCGGTCAGCTCCCGATGGCTGATGAGCCGGGCAAGCCGGTCGGCCCCGGCCGCTTCCGGAGCCACCACCCGATCGGCGCCAGCAAGCCTCAGCTTGCGCTCCGACTCGGCGTCGCCTCCCCTGGCGACGATGTAGATGTCCCGACGCCGGGACCGGGCGGAGAGGACGATGGCGAGGTTGTCCGCCTCGGCACCGACGCAGGCGACGACGGCCTCCGCCCTGTCGATGCCCGCGGCCTCCATGAACTCGTCCCTGCCGGCGTCGCCCAGGATCACCGCCACCTCCCGCTCCCTTGCTTCCTCGACACGAGCGTCGTCGATCTCGACGACGACGGAGGGGAGACCCTCACGATCCAGGACCTCCTGAACCCGACGCCCCACCCGGCCGTAGCCGCACACGATCACGTGGTCGGAGAGCTTGTCGATCACCGCTGCCTCACGTTGCCTTCTCCTCCGATCGCCCGACATCGCATCGAGCACGAGGTCGGCGAGACCGCGCGCCGTGTACAGCGCACCACCGACGCCGACGACGATCAAGATAATGGTGATGAAGCGCCCACTCGCACTCAACCCGCCGCTCGGCTCGCCGAACCCGACGGTGGAGAGCGTGATGACGACCTGGTACAGGGCGTCGAGCGCATTGAGATCCTCGACGATCATGTAGGCCGCGGTCGCCGACGCGGCCACGGCGACGAGTATCGCCAGTCCGGTGATGACGCGTCTTCGATTCGCCATGTGGTCCCGTCGCTCTCGTATCGCCGGAAAGGTACCAATCGCGCACCGTCGCTCGCGTGACCGCGACCCGGGACCGATCAGGCGCCCTCATCCGCCGCGCTCGGAGAGCCTCCCCTCGAGGTCGGCCACGACGGCTGCGAGCTCTTCGACCTCGGCGACGAGGCGGTCCCGCTCCTGGCGGGACTGCTCGAGCGCGGTGGCGAGCGTTTCGACCGGCGCGGGCGTGTCCGCTTCCGCACCGCTGCCCGCACCCGCTGTCCCGAGATCGTCACCGATCTGCCGTGCGGGGTCGACGGGATCGGTGACGGAGACCCCGGCGGAGCGGGATTCGTCGAGCCTCGTACGCAATCCCGCCAGCTCGGCGGCGAGCTCTTCGACCCGCGCCTGCCCCGACGCCAGGTCGGCGCGACAGGACGAGAGCTCGGCGCTGAGCCGCTCCCGCTCGGCTCTGCCGGCGACGAGCGCCGCCTCATGGTCCCGGGTGATACGGCGCAGACCGATCCAGCGGCGCAGCAGCCACCCGACGGTGCCGCCGAGGACGGCCGCACCGATCATCCAGAAGATGATCTCGGCGATGGCGTAGCCGGACCCGCGCAGCACTAGCCGCTGCTCCCACCGGCGGCCGCGGCCGGGTCCACGGTCACGTCGACGGTGACCCGGCGCACCCCGCGAACGGCCGAGACGAGATGGCCGGCGAGCGCCGCCTCTCCGTCCGAGGCGACGCTGCCGGACAGCGACACGTCTCGGCCGTCGACACGGACCGCGAGATCGAGGCCCGCCCGCTCCAGCTCTGTCGCAGATCTCGCCCCGAGATCGTCCTCGAAGTGGGACAGACCCCAGACGACCGCGCCACCCGTCGTGAGGGCGATCAGCAACACGACCCAGAGCAGACCGATGGGAAACCTCGCCGTCGTCATGAGCGTGCGGACCCTCCTTGCGCCGGCTCCAACGGGTGAGGACGCAGCGTACCCCACACGGAAGAGAACGGAATATGACAATGTCCGACTCAAGTTATAAACTGTGATTCGACTCAACCACAAGTCCGCGCCGGGTTCGTCGAGCCCGGTCGACAGAGCCACCATCCCACCGCGAACAAGGAGCACACATGGGACGTTCCGTCGGAATCGACCTCGGAACCACGAACTCCGTCCTCGCGATCCTCGAGGGCGGGGACCCCCGCGTCATCGCCAACGCAGAGGGTCATCGCACGACGCCTTCTGTCGTGGCCCTCGCCAAGAACGGCGAAGTCCTCGTCGGTGAACAGGCGAAGCGACAGGCGATCACCAACCCCGGCAGGACCGTCCGTTCGGTGAAACGGCACATGGGGACGGACTGGACGTCCGAGATCGACGCCAAGAAGTACACCGCACAGGAGATCTCCGCCCGGATCCTCATGAAGCTCAAGCGCGACGCCGAGCAGTTCCTCGGCGAGGAGGTCACCCAGGCGGTGGTCACGGTCCCGGCCTACTTCGGGGACGCACAGCGCCAGGCGACAACCGAGGCCGGTCAGATCGCGGGTCTCGAGGTGCTCCGGATCGTCAACGAGCCGACGGCGGCGGCGCTCGCCTACGGCCTCGACAAGAACAGCGACCAGCTCATCCTCGTCTACGACCTCGGTGGCGGGACCTTCGACGTCTCGGTCCTCGAGATCGGCGAGGGCGTCTTCGAGGTGAAGGCGACGAGCGGCGACACCCAGCTCGGGGGTGACGACTGGGACCAGCGGATCATCGACTGGCTCGTCAAGGAGTTCAAGAACGACCACGGCGTCGACCTCGGCGCCGATCCGATGGCGCTGACCCGGCTCAAGGAAGCCGCCGAGAAGGCGAAGATCGAGCTGTCGTCGGTGGCCGAGACCGAGATCAACCTCCCGTTCATCACCGCGACGAACGAGGGCCCGATCCACCTGCTCAAGACGCTCACCCGGTCCGAGTTCCAGCAGATGACCGAGGATCTCGTCGAGCGAACGAAGGCGCCGTTCCTCCAGGCGATGAAGGACGCCGCCATCAGCGTCGACGCCATCGACCATGTCATCCTCGTCGGCGGATCGACGCGGATGCCCGCCATCCAGGACCTCGTCGAGGAGCTGTCGGGCAAGGAGGCGCACCAGGGCGTGAACCCCGATGAGGTGGTGGCGCTCGGCGCCGCGATCCAGGCGGGTGTGCTCACCGGCGACGTCTCGGGCATCCTGCTCCTCGACGTGACCCCCCTCACGCTCGGGGTCGAGACCGAGGGCGGTGTGTTCACCAAGATGATCGAGCGCAACACGACGATCCCGACCAGGCGAAGCGAGATCTTCACGACGGCGGCCGACAACCAGCCCGAGGTCGAGATCCACGTCCTCCAGGGCGAGAGAGCAATGGCGGGCGACAACAAGTCGCTGGGCCGCTTCAAGCTGCCCGGCATTCCGCCCGCGCCGCGCGGGATCCCCCAGATCGAGGTGACGTTTGACATCGATGCCAATGGCATCGTCGCCGTGTCGGCGAAGGACCTCGGCACCGGTGCCTCGCAGCAGGTGACCATCACCGGTGGAACCGCGCTGTCCCAGGAGGACATCGACCGCATGGTGACGGACGCCGAGACTCATGCCAACGAGGATCGCGAGCGGCGTGAGCACGCGGACAGCCGCAACCAAGCCGACCACGCCGCGTACTCGATCGAGAAGCAGCTGGCCGAGCACGGCGACAAGCTCACCGACGCCGAGCGCGAGGCCATCGAGGACAAGATCACCGAGCTGCGCAAGCTCCTCGCCGACGACGCCGGCGCGGCGGAGCTGAAGTCAGGCACGGACGCCCTGTTCACGGCGAGCCAGGTGCTCGGGCAGAAGATCTACGAGGCGTCGCAGACCGAGGCCGCGGCCACCGGCGGCGACGCCGGCGATGGCGCAGACGACGAGGTCGTCGAGGCCGAGATCGTGGAAGAGGACGATGCATCCTGACGAGCCCTCCCACCTGATCCGAGACGACGCCGACATCGACGCCGGCACCGCCCCGATGGCACTGCCCGACGAGCTCGTTCCGACGCCGGCCGACGCCGCCGAGACGTTGCTGCCCGACGCCGACGCTGCGGTCGAAGCGGAGCCGGTTGGGGCCGTCGTCGAGGCACCCCTGGAGCTGCCGGACGACCCGGCCGAGGCTCGCGACGTGCTCCTCGAGGCCTTCTCCGAGACGCGACGAGCCGCCGCCGGGTATGCGGAGGCGCTGCAGCGGGTCGCCGCCGACTACGACAACTACCGGAAGCGGGTCGAGCGGGATCGTGCCGAGATGATCGAGCGCGCCTCGCAGCGGATCCTCGAACAGCTCCTGCCCGCCCTGGACAACTTCGACGCGGCGCTGGCCTACGAGCCGCAGACACCCGCCGAGGAGAAGATCCTCGACGGCATGCGGGGCACCCACTCCCAGCTCATGGAGATCCTCGAGCGCGAAGGGCTCGAGCCGGTCGACGCCCTCGGACACGGCTTCGATCCGGCGGTCCACGAGGCGGTCGCCGGTCCCACCGGAGGCGGTGACGACCTCGTCGTCGACCAGGAGCTGCGGAAGGGCTACTCGATGCGCGGCAGGCTCATCAGACCGAGCCTCGTGACGGTGGAGGCGACCGAGGAAGGCGGCGAGAACACGGACGACACGGAGCGAAGCTGAGTGACCCAGGCGATGCGCAAAGAGTGGCTCGAGACCGACTACTACTCCATCCTCGGCGTACCGAAGGATGCGAATGCGCGCGACGTCAAGAAGGCGTATCGGAAGCTCGCCCAGAAGCACCACCCCGACAAGAACCCCGACGACGCCGCGGCCGAGGCGAAGTTCAAGGAGATCAACGAGGCGTACGACGTCCTCGGCGATCCCGAGACACGCAAGGAGTACGACCACGTCAGGGAGATGGGGTACTTCGTCGGAGGCCCCGGAGGGGGCCAGCAGTACGTCCGGGTCGAGGACCTCTTCGGTGGCACCGACACCGGGCGCTCGCCCTTCGACCTCTTCGGAGGCATCGGGGATCTCTTCGGCGGCGGTCGGAGGACACGCCAGCCCGCCCCCGGCCGCGATCTCTCCGCAGAGCTCAGCCTGTCCTTCTTCGAGGCCATCGCCGGAGTGACGAAGGACGTCACCGTCGAGGGCCAGACCTTCAAGGTCAAGATCCCGAAGGGCGTCGAGGACGGAGCCAGGATCAGGCTGAGGGGGAAAGGCGAGCCGAGCCGCACCGGCGGGCCGCCCGGAGACCTCTACGTCGCGGTGCACGTCGGACGCCACCCGCTCTACGAGCGCAGAGGTGCCGACCTCCTCATCACGGTGCCGGTCACGTTCACCGAAGCAACCCTCGGAGCCGAAATCGACGTGCCGACGCTCGACGGCAAGGTGCGGCTCAAGATCCCCTCCGGCACCCAGAGCGGCAAGCGGTTCCGGGTGTCGGGCCGGGGCGTCGAGCGGGCGAACGGCACAAAGGGCGACCTGCTCGTGACCGTCGAGGTGACGGTGCCCCGCGACCTCACCGACGAGCAACGGGCATTACTCGAGAAGTTCAGAGACAACGGTCCCCCGGACAACCCGCGGGCTCACCTGGGGGTGTGACATGACCAAGCGCGACCAGGCCGTCTACATCATCTCGGTCGCTGCCGAGCTGGCAGGCGTCCATCCGCAGACCCTGAGGATCTACGAGCGGAAGGGCCTCATCGAGCCGTACCGGACCCCGGGCGGGACCCGGCGCTACAGCGACGAGGACCTCACGCGGCTCGGGCTCATCCAGGAGCTCACCTCCGACGGGGTGAACCTCGAGGGGGTACGGAGGATCCTCGACCTCCAGGCGGACAACGACCGGCTCCGCAACCAGGTCGACCGGCTGCGACGCCTCCTCGGCGAGGCAGAAGCCCGATACTCCGGGGGTCTGCGAGGATCGGCAACGGTCGTGGGCGAGGCACCCGCCCGGAGGCGGAACCTCCCCGACATCAAGCGCCGGACGCCGTTCGGGTGAGCCGGCCGTCGGCGGCTGAGGCGAATTCACAGGATCCGGGTGTCACCATCGGGTAGCTGGATGACGAAGGACAAGACGAGGGTCTGACGCCGGGGCCAGTCCCGAAGCCTGGCCGCCACCGTTGCGTTCGCTTGGGGCCGGAACACCTCCCAGGTCGCGTCGGGCTCGGCGTGGACGACGAGGTGGAGATCCGGCCTCGGGACGAGCTTCGCCCCGTCCCAATCGAGGCCTTCCATCTCGACCACGGCGAGCCCGAGCTGCTCACAGCGAGCGATGAGCGCCTCGGCGTCCTCTCGGGTGAAGAAGCCCTCGCCGTCGGCGTCGCGATGAACGGCCTTCGCATCGAACTCGCCGGAGAGCTCGACGATTCGGTGGTCCTCGTCCTCCCAGGTCTCCGTGGCCGTCCCCGCCTCCCGGGAGAGACGGTCCGACAGCGTCGCCAGCTCCGGTTCGTCACGGAGGAG
The DNA here is from genome assembly GCA_947259365.1 of uncultured Acidimicrobiaceae bacterium. GTDB lineage: Bacteria > Actinomycetota > Acidimicrobiia > Spongiisociales > UBA5794 > CAMYMC01. The sequence goes on from CAMYMC010000030.1 coordinate 67,162, forward strand.
ATCCGGGGTCACGATCTGCTGGGCCATGTCGAGGACCCGCACGAGGTCGCCGACGTCGAGGTCGTAGGGCTCGCCGCGACCGTCCGGATACACCTGGACGACGGGCACGTCCTCGTCCCAGAAGACGTACCCGACGAACTCGTCCTCTCGCCAGATCTCAATGATCGGCTCGGCGAAATCAGGGTGGTCCTTCTCGACGATGCGCAGCGGGATCATCCGCCGGGAGGGTAGACGACGACGGTCCCCTCCCGAGGGCCGGGCCGCGCGGATGTCGCGCCCTCGTCACGGCTCGACGTGTACGCCCCGCCAGAACGCGATGTGATCCTTGATGTCGGCGGCTGCCGCCGACGGTGTCGGGTAGTACCAGGCGGCGCCCCGGTTCGCATTGCCGTGCACAACGACGTCGTAGTAGCTGGCGACTCCCTTCCAGGGGCAGACGGTGTGCGCGGTCGAGTCGACGAAGTACTCCTCGTTGAGGCTGCTGCGAGGGAAGTAGTGGTTCCCCTCGACGATGATCGTCTCGTCGCTCTCGGCGAGGACCGCGTCATTCCAGGTCGCCTTGGCCATCGTGTCGGTCTCCTGTGATGTCGTTGCGCCGGCCTCGTGCCCAACCCGCCGGTCAGCGTACCGATTCCCGTGTCGTCCGATGACGGGGCGGGCCTCAGGCCCTCCCCGTCATCGACGTCGCAGGTGTCACCGGCGGAGTGCGTCTCTGATCTCACGCAGCAGCGTGATGTCCTCGGGTGGGGCGGGGGCGTCGCCCTCACCGCTCTCCTGACGCGCCTTGAGCGCGTTGTACGGCTTGACCACGAACAGGAACAGCGCCAGAGCGATGAGCGCGAAGATGATGAGCGAGTTCAAGAACGCGCCGTATCGGATCGTCGCGTCGCCGACGTCGATGGTGAGCGTCGAGAAGTCCGGCTGGCCGAAGATCGCCGCGACGATCTGCATGATGACGTCGTCGACGAGCGATGTGACGACCACCGAGAACGCCAGCGCGAGCACCAGGCCGACGGCAATCTCGACGAGATTGCCCTTCAGCGCGAAGTCCTTGAACTCCTGCACGAGGTTCTTCATGCGATCCTCCTTCTGTTTCCCGTGTGGACCGACAACACACTCAGCGATTCGACCCGGTTGCCGGGCGGAGGTTCCGCGAAACCGGTCACGGCGACCGAGGCCCCGGCCCCTCGAGGTCGAAGCCGACATCCGCCCAGTACCCTTCCGGGACGTCGACGATCACCGGAAAGGGCGAAGCGACGCCGGCGGCGGGAGGCGCCATCGCCTCCACGCTGTCGATCGGCATCCCGGACGCCGAACCCTGGACACCGCCGTCTTCGAGACGATCGACCATGAACGACGACCACACGATGCCAGCCGCATCGGACGCGTCGAGGACGGTCTCGAGCCAGCCGACGAGCAGGCCCTCGAGGCCGTCCCCGCCCACGACGACCGGGCGCGAGTACGTCGGCGGGATCTGGGCGAGGTCGTATCCGATGGAGAACATCGCCTCGGCGGCGTGCTCGAAGAGCTCGGCATGGGTCGAACCGAACACCCGCATGACGACGCCGCACGGGTTCTCTCCCCGGTCGATCCGCACATAACGCCGTTGCATCGGCCCGTATTCAACAGGGTGAGGGCTCCGGTTGCCTCTCTCCACATAAGTTGATACTATATGACTCAGATTTTCTAGCGCACTTGAGTGATACTCGGCGTTGCGGCACACGGACCTTTGTCACCGCCTCGAGCAACCAGGAGCAGACGAACCCCGATGGACATCGACCTCTTCACCCAGAAGACGCAGCAGGCGCTTGTCGCGGCACGCGACGAGGCGAGCCGCCGCCGGCACCAGCAGGTCGGCGCTGCCCACCTCGTCGCCGGACTCCTGGCTCAGACCGACACGCTCGTCTACCCGCTCCTCGCCAAGCTCGGCGTCAACCCCGGCGATGTGAGGCCACTCGTCGAGCGGACGCTCGAGGGCGACCCATCCGTGTACGGCGATGCCGGTGAGGTCGTGTTCTCGCCCGAGGCGGCGGCGATCCTCGAGGCCGCCCAGCAGGAGATGAGGGCGATGAAGGACTCGTTCGCCTCCGTCGAGCACGTCCTGCTCGCGCTCGCAACGGCCAAGGGAGCCATCGGCGACGGTCTGCGTGATCTCGGGCTCACGAAGGATGCGATCCTCTCCGCGCTCACCGAGGTGCGGGGAGCGCAGCGGGTGACGTCCCAGACGCCCGAGGACACCCTGGCCCCGCTGGAGAAGTTCGGACGCGACCTCGTCAACCTCGCCGCCCAGGGCAAGCTCGACCCCGTCATCGGCCGGGACGATGAGATCCGTCGCGTCATCCAGGTCCTCTCCCGACGCACGAAGAACAACCCCGTCCTCATCGGCGAGCCCGGCGTGGGCAAGACCGCGATCGCCGAAGGACTCGCCCAGCGGATCGTCGACGGCGATGTCCCCGAGGGCCTGAAGAACAAGCGGATCATCGCCCTCGACCTCGGTGCGATGGTCGCCGGCGCCAAGTACCGCGGCGAGTTCGAGGAGCGACTCAAGGCGACCCTCGACGAGATCAAGGCCGCCGAGGGCAACATCATCACCTTCATCGACGAGATGCACACGATCGTCGGAGCCGGGGCCGCCGAAGGCGCGATGGACGCATCGAACATGCTGAAGCCGATGCTGGCGCGCGGCGAGCTGCGGATGATCGGAGCAACGACGCCCGACGAATACCGGACGTACGTGGAGAAGGACGCCGCACTCGAGCGCCGCTTTCAGCCCGTCGCCATCGATCCTCCTTCCGTCGAGGACACCATCGCCATCCTTCGCGGGCTCAAGGACCGCTACGAGGTGCACCACGGCGTCAGGATCACCGACGGTGCCCTGGTCGCAGCGGCGGTGCTCTCCGACCGCTACATCACGGCGCGGCATCTGCCGGACAAGGCCATCGACCTCATCGACGAGGCGGCATCGCGACTCCGGATCGAGATCGACTCCATGCCGGAGGAGATCGACGAGCTCGATCGCCGGCGCCGCCAGCTCGAGATCGAGCGCAACGCCCTCGCCAAGGAGACCGATGCCGCGTCGGCGGAACGCCTCGCGTCGATCGAGCAGGAGCTCGCTGACCTCGGCGAGGAGCTCGATCGCCTCACCGCTCACTGGCAGCTCGAGAAGGAGCGCATTGCCGCCATTCGTGCCGTGAAACAGGAGATCGAGGAGGTCCGTGCCGAAGCCGAGCGCGCCGAGCGCGCCGGAGATCTCCAGACTGCCGCCGAGCTTCGCTACGGCACCCTGCCCGATCTGCAGAAGCGGCTCGAGTCCGCACAGGAGGAGCTGGAGAAGCTCCAGGCGAACCTCACGATGCTCAAGGAGGAGGTCGGCGAGGAGGACGTCGCCGAGGTGGTGAGCCGCTGGACCGGCATCCCGGTCGTCCGGCTCATGGAGGGCGAGATGCAGAAGCTCATCCGTCTCGAGGACCACCTCCACGAGCGCGTCGTCGGCCAGGACGCCGCCGTGTCCGCCGTCGCCAACGCCATCCGCCGTAGCCGCACCGGTCTGTCCGACCCCAACCGTCCGATCGGATCGTTCATCTTTCTCGGCCCCACCGGCGTCGGCAAGACCGAGCTGGCACGGGCGCTCGCCGAATTCCTCTTCGACGACGAGCGCGCCATGGTTCGCATCGACATGTCCGAATACATGGAGCGACACTCGGTGAGCAGGCTCATCGGCGCGCCGCCCGGATACGTCGGCTACGACGAGGGGGGCCAGCTCACCGAGGCGGTGCGGCGCCGCCCGTACGCCGTCGTGCTCCTCGACGAGATCGAAAAGGCCCACCACGACGTGTTCAACACTCTCCTCCAGCTCCTCGACGACGGGAGGCTGACGGACGGGCACGGCCGCACGGTCGACTTCACGAACGCCGTCCTCATCATGACGTCCAACCTCGGCTCGGAGTTCATCGATCCGAGCCTGCCCGACGACGACGTCGCGACACGGGTGCTGGAGGTCGTCCGGGGTCACTTCCGCCCCGAGTTCCTCAACCGGGTGGACGATCTCATCGTGTTCGACCGCCTCACCCGCGACGATCTGCGCCACATCGTCGAGATCCAGTTCCGATTGCTCCAGCGCCGGCTCGCCGAGCGCAAGATCGATCTCGTCCTCGGCGAAGACGCGGCCGACTGGCTGGCCGAGCACGGGTACGACCCCACCTATGGGGCGAGACCGCTCAAGCGGCTGCTCCAGACCGAGGTTGCCGACCCGCTGGCATTGCGCCTCCTCGACGGCTCCTTCGGCGAGGGCGAGACCGTCCGCGTCGTCGCCGACGGCGAAGGGCTCGGCTTCACCGAGGCCTGATCAGTCTGGTTTCACGGCGTGGCCGCGGATCGCGGGCCGGGCCCAGGAGGTTGCCCGGGGGAGCGATGCCTCCACCACGCCATCGAGCCGAAGGCCCGATGCCTCGAGGGTGGCCGCCGTGTCCCTGGTGAGGTGACAGTTGGCGGCAACCCGCTTCCACACGGGTTCGATCCGCCGCTGCCTGCGGGCGATGCGCGGCTCGCGGCCACCGACGTGCTCGATGAAGACGAGACGGCCCCCGGGCTTGAGCACCCGGTGGATCTCCGACGCGGCGGCGTCGGGATCCTCGACCGAGCACAACACGAGGGTCGCGACGACGGCATCGAACCGCTCGTCGGGAAACGGCAGGTACTCGGCGCCGGCGTCGATGACCGAGGTATCCCCGCACCGTCTCGGCCGCGTCTCGACCCGCTTCTCGAGCTTGTTGCGCATGTGCGGGTCGGGCTCGGCGAGGACGAGTCGCTCGACGGTCTCCGGGTAGTGGGCGAGGTTGAGACCCGTGCCGGCGCCCACCTCGAGGACCTTCCCTTCGAGGCCGGAGAGAAGCTCGGCACGCCACGACGCGAGTCCGGCCCGCTCGCTCGGTCCCAGCACGAGGTCGTACAGCCCGGAGATGATGCGACTCATGCGGGGAGAATACGCGGGGCGTGCCCGTCGTGCTCCCGGCACTCAGCCTGTGACCCGACCCCACAGACGGGCCATGCCGCCGAGCCACCGATCGGTATCGCCGTACTTCATGGCTGCATAATCGGCGACCTCGGGCTGGGGGAGGATGAGGAACCGCTCCTCGCGGACTCCGTCGACGATCGCGACGGCGACGTCGGCGGGGTTCGCCATCTCGCCCGTCATGTCGAGCGAGAACCTCCCGGCAAGTGCCGTGTCGACCACGAGCGGGCACACGGCGGACACTCGGATGCCGCGATCGCGATGGGTGATCGAGAGCCACTCGGCGAGCGCCAGTGACGCGTGCTTCGTGACCGTGTAAGGCAGCGACGTCAACGAAGCGAGCAGGCCCGCCGCCGAGACGGTTTGGACGAGGTATCCGGAACCCCGCGACAGCATCGAGGGGAGGACCGCTCGAGCGGCGTAGACGTGGGCCATGACGTGGAGGTCCCACAGCAGCCGCCAGCCGTCGTCGTCCACCTCGAGCCCGCCGTCGATCGAGAAGCCAGCATTCGACGCGAGGAGGTCGATCGGGCCGTGCTGGTCCTCGACCTGCTCGACGAGGCCGCTCACCGACACCTCGTCGGTGACGTCGCAGCCGACACCGAAGGCGCCGATCTCGTTCGCTGCGGTTGCGACGCCGGTCTCGTCGACGTCGGCGAGGACGACCGCGGCAGCTCGTGCGGCGACGAGCGCCTCACCGAGGGCCCGGCCGATCCCGCCGGCACCGCCGGTCACCACACACACCGTTCCGTCGATCTCCACGAGACGGACGATAGATCACCGGCCATGCCCACCTTCGCCGAACTGGCAGCACGGAGGACAAACGGCCGTGATTCACGGGCCTGACGGCCCTTGCGGCCACGGGCCAGACAGCCGAGGCTGTGCACAGAAGGAGCGGCGAGTGCAAAGTGGCGCGACCCGCACAGAGCTGCTGGCACGTCGGCGCCAGATCGCTCTGGCCCGACAGGGGCGCAACCTGCTCCAGGACAAACGGGAGCAGTTGCTCGCTGAGTTCCGCACAACCGCTCGGGTCGTCGTCACCGGCAGCGCAGCGCTCCAGACGGCCTCCGGCGAGGCGAGACGCGCCATCGGCAGGGCGGGAGCCCGCGACGGTCCGGACGCCGTTGCCTCGGCCGGGTTCGTGCTCCCCGGAGAGGTGAGGCTGCGGGCCGGGATCACGTCGGTCATGGGCGTCCAGGTCCCGGACATCTCGTACGAACCGGTGGGACGCCCGGCCACGGGGCGGGGCTATACCCTCGCCGGCACCGGCCCTCGCATCGATGCCGTCGCCGAGCGGTTCGAGGCCGTCATCGAAGCCGTGCTCGAGATCGCCGCCCAGGAGGTGCGGCTTCGTCGCCTCGCAGCCGAGATCGGGACGACGACCCGGCGGGTGAACGCACTCGAGCACGTCGTCATTCCCCGCCTCGTCGCCGACCGCCGCCGCATCGCTGCGGTGCTCGACGAGCGAGAGCGCGAGGAGCACTTCCGTCTCAAGCGCATCAAGCTGCAACGCGGGTCCCGGGAGGCGGCATGAGCGGGCGGACGGCGACGCCGAACCCCCTCGACGAGATCCGCCGGGTGGAGCAATCCGGCGTTCGCGCCGTCGAAGAAGCTCGGGCGGGCGCCGACGCCGCCGGGCGCGACGCGCGCGCTCGGGCGGGGGAACTCGTGCGCCGGGCTGCTGACCGGGGAAGCGCAGCCGCCCAGCACCGCTACGAAGAGGGGATGCGGCTCGCCCGCGACGAGGCGGCACGGCTCCTCGAGGGCGTCGACGACCGGGTCGCGGAGCTCCGAGCGCTCACGGCTCCCCAACTCGATACGGCGGTCGAGGCTGTCGTCGCGTTCATCACCCCCGAGCCGGGAGGAGGCTGACGGCGATGCTGGTGCCGATGGCCAAGGTCGAGATCGTCGGGCACCGGCGCCACCTCGATGCCGTCCTCGCCCTCCTCCAACGCCACGGAGCCGTCCATCTCCTCGATGCCACCGCCGTGCCCGGCCTCCGGGTGTCGTCGCTCGCCGTCGACGAGGGATATGCGAGAGAAGGCGAGGAGCTCCGCCAGCTCGGCCTGCGAATCGAGGGGCTTCTCGACCTCGCCGGGAATCTCCGGCTCCGGTCGGAGCCGGACACGTTTCCCGGCACAGACCTCGACGAGCTCCTGGCCGATCTGGATGAGATGGCGCCCCGGCTCGAGACCGCAGTCAAGCGAATCGACGAACTCGAGAACGAGCACGCCGCGCTCCCGCGCCACGTCGAGTCCCTGCGGCGGCTGTTGCCGCTCATCCCCGAGCTCCCCCGACTCGAGACCTACGAGACCGTTGCGCTCCTCATCGACAGTCGCCACGCCGGCGTGGTCGAGTTGCTCCGCGATGAGCTCACGGAGATGCTGGGCTCGCGATTCGACGTTCTCTCCGGCCAGATCGACCGCGACACGGTCGGCGCGGTTCTCGTCTTCCCCCGACGCGAGTCGCGCCGCATCCACGCCATGCTGTCGCGAGAACAGGTCAGCCGCGTGCAGCTCCCGGAGCAGTTTCGCGGTGTTCCGCTCGCGTCGGCCGTCGTGTCGATGGAGCGTCGGATCGGGCTGCTGCCGACCGAGATTCGGGAGGCGAAGGCGGCGCTGGCCGCCCTGTTGAGCCCCGTGGAGCGATGGGAGCGGGCGCGGGCCCACATCGGGCGGCGAATCGCCCAGATCGAGGCACTGCGGCTCGTCGGGACCACGGAGAAGACCTTTGTCATCGTCGGCTGGGCGCCGCGCCGGCGCCTCGAGGAGCTGGCGGACTCCCTGACGGTGGAGGCCGGGGCCGAGACCCTCCTCGCGGAGCTCGAACCCGCCCCGGACGACGAACCGCCAATCCTGCTGACGAACCCGGCCCCGGTGCGCCCCTTCCAGCTGTTCGTCCGCATGCTGGCGCTGCCCCGCTACGGGACGCTCGACCCGACGATGTTGATGTCGTTCTTCGTGCCGTTGTTCTTCGGCATCATGCTCGGCGACGTCGCCTATGGTCTCGTCCTCCTCGGCGTCGCCGTGTGGGCGGGGAAACGATGGGGGCGGCGCACCCCGGTGGTGGCCGATCTTGCTCGCATCCTCGGGCTCGGCGCCGCGTGGGCGGTGGTGTGGGGCTTCGTGTTCGGAGAGATCCTCGGCGATCTCGGGCACCGCGTCGCCGGCCTCGAGCCGATATGGATCAATCGCGAGGAGGCCATCGAGCCCTTGCTCGTCCTCGCCGTCGCGATCGGCGTCACCCACGTCCTGTTGGGACTCGCCCTCGGGGTGTGGGTCTCGGCCCGCCGCGGCGACCGGCGCCGGCTCACGGAGCGGGCCGCTCTCATGCTCACCCTCGTGGCCCTGTGCGTCATCGCCGGTGCGGCCGCCGACGTCCTGCCCCACGGCGCCATGACGCCGGCCGTCGTCGCGGTGATCGTCGCATTCGTCCTCCTCGTCGCTGTGCAGTGGCCCCTCGGCGCCATCCTCGGCCCGCTCGACCTGCTCGGCATCGTCACCAACGTGCTCTCCTACCTGCGGATCGCCGCCCTCGGTCTGGCCTCGGTGTTCCTCGCCCGGGTCGCCAACGAGCTGGGGGCGACGGCCCCGCTGGCAATCGGCATCGTCATCGCAGCCCTCTTCCACGTGCTGAACCTCGCCCTCGGTGCCTTCAGCCCGACGATCCAGGCACTGCGCCTCCACTACGTCGAGTTCTTCGACAAGTTCTACGAGCCCGGAGGAGCGCCATTCCAACCCTTCGGAGGCTCCATCGCCCCGGTCCCCGACACCTCGCTCGACCGGAGCGCACCGCGTCGACGATCGATAGAACCGCAACCCTCGTGAAAGGAGTTGACAGATGGAGACCGGTCTGCTCGGAATCGGCGCCGGCATCGCCGTCGGTCTGGCCGCCATCGGCGCCGGCGTCGCCCAGGGCCGCATCGGCTCCGCCGGCATCGGCGCCATGGCGGAGAAGCCGGAGATGATGGGAAGGGTCATCCTCCTCATCGCTATCCCGGAGACGCTCGTGATCCTCGGGTTCGCGGTCGCGGCGATGATCATGTTCATCCTCGGAGGCTGAGTGCCCCTCCAAGCGATCCTCGCCGAGGTGCGCCTCGAAGCTGAGAACGAGGTTGCTCGTATCATCGCCGAACGGGACAAGGTCGTCGCCGAGATCACAGCCGCGGCGCACGAAGAAGCCGATCGGGTCGAGGCCGAGGCCGCGGCATCACTGAGCGAGCGGCTCCTCGCCGCTGCCGCAGTGGTCGAGAACCGCGCAGCGCTCCACGTCGAGCGGCGGCTCCAGGACGCAAAGGAAGAGATCTTCCGCGAGATCTTGCGTCGGGCCTGCTCCCGTCTCGATCGCCTTCGCAACGAGCCCCGTTATCCACGGCTCCTCAGGACACTCCTCGACGAGTGCCTGAGGGCGCTTCCCGACGCCGGCGCGGTGATGGTGGACCCCAGGGATCGGGCCGTCGCCGCTTCGCTCATCGCAGAGGTCGACCCGAGCCTCCGCCTCGACACGTCGCTCGAGACATCGGGCGGCATCGCGGTGCGAAGCCCCACGGGAGGATTCGTGTGGAACACCATCGACGAGCGGCTGCATCGGGCCGACCGGGAGCTGCGGATGCTCGTCGCTCGCGCCATCCCGGAGCTGGCCGGCTCCCGACCCGTCGTCGGGGCGGGCCCGTGAGCGGGATCGACTACGGCAACGCCCGGGTGCGGGCTCTGAAGGCCGGACTCCTCGACGGTCCGGCCTACCGGAGCCTCGCCGCAGCCGATCTCGATGCGTTGATCGCGGCGCTCGCCGACACGGCGTACCGGGCCGACCTCCAGGCCGCGACGCCGCGCTTCGGCGGGCTGCGGCGTCTCGAGGAGGCCTTGCGAACAAACCTCGGTCGCACCCTCGCGATGCTCCCCGGGTGGTATGACGGCGCCGATGCGGATGGCATCCGCACCGTGCTGTCCCGCTGGGACCTTCGCAACGCCCGCACGATCTTGAGGGGAGCGTATGGGCACAGCCCGCCCGACGAGATCGTTGCGCTCCTCGTCCCCGCCGGGTCGCTCGGCGAATCCATCCTCGCGGAGCTGGCGGAGTCACCCGACCTGCGCACCGTGGTGGAGCAGATGGTCGTGCGGAGCGTCCCTTCGACCGCGGTGGCCAGGGCGGTCCTCGAGACCTGGCCCGACTACGCGACGACCGGGGATCTTCGCACTCTCGAGCATGCCCTCCACCTCGGTCACGCCCGGGAGCTCGTCTTCCGGATGGCGGCGCTCGATCCCGTCGTCTCCCGGGTGCTCCGCCGAGAGCTGGATGGCACGAACATCCTCACGGCTCTGCGGCTCCAGGCGGCCGCGTCGACGGTAGGCGAGCTGGGCGCCGTCGAGGCGGAAGAGGAGCTGTTGCCGGGCGGCGAGATCCCGCTCGCCGTGCTCGCAGCGGCGGCTCGCGCCGACGAGGCGTCCACCGCTGCGTCCACCCTCCACGGCAGCGCCATGCCCCCGGAGTGGCGTGAGCCGATCGCGAGCTACGGACGATCCGGTGCCCTCGGCGCTCTCGCCGATGCACTCGACGCAGCTCAGGCGCGGACGAACGCCGGGATGTTCGCAACCGGTGATCCGCTCGGGATCGCAGTCCCGGTCGCGTTCGTGTGGGCCAAGGAGAACGAAGTACGCAACCTGCGGGTGCTCGGCTCCGGGCTCGCCGGCGGCATACCGGCCGACATGATCGAAGACGACCTCGTGATCTTGTGGTGATGCAGTCATGGCGCGACTCGCAGTGGTGACGACTCCCGAGCTGGCACCCGGCTTCCGTCTCGGCGGCGCCGAGGTCTACGTCGCGTCCGGTGCCGACGACGCGCACCGGGTCGTCGACCGGATCCTCGCCGACCCCGCCGTCGGAGTGGTCGGCGTCCATGCCCCGTTCCTCGACGAGATCGAACCGGCCGAACGGCGCCGTCTCGACTCACTCGTGTCACCCGTCGTGGTATCGATCCCCGCAGGTCTGGGACCGGGCGAAGCGAGCGGGCACCGCGCCAGGCTCGCGGCCATGCTCATGCGAGCCATCGGCTATCGCATCAGCTTCGGCGAAGGCGAGGACGCATGAACGGGGCTGAAGGCCGGGTGATGCGGGTTGCCGGGCCCGTCGTCGTCGCCACCGGCATCTCAGGGGCCCGACTCTACGATCTCGTGCGGGTGGGGGCACTTGGCCTCGTCGGGGAGATCATCAAGCTGGACGGGGACGAGGCCGTGATCCAGGTCTACGAATCGACGGCGGGTCTCGAGGTCGGGTCGGTCGTCCATCACACCGGAGCACCTCTTCTCGTCGAGCTGGGACCTGGGCTCCTCGGGAAGGTCTTCGACGGCACCGGCCGCCCCCTTCAAGCGCTCGCGGCGAGCGGTCGTGGTCGCTACGGCGAGCCGTTCCTCGGGCGTGGCGCCGAGGTGCCGACCCTGGATCGAGCGCGGCGATGGGAGTTCCACCCGTCGATCGAGGTCGGGGCCGTCGTCGGCGCCGGTGACGTCCTCGGCTGGGTGGAAGAGACACCGGCGCTTCGCCACCTCGTGCTCGTGCCGCCCGGCGCCGGAGGGCGTGTGGATGGCATCGGCACCGGCGAGCTCACGGTCACCGACCCCGTGGCGCTCATCGATGGCGTTCCGATCGCGATGCTGCAGCAGTGGCCGGTACGCACCCCCCGCCCGGTCCGGCGCCGGCTGGATCCGGACGAGCCGCTCGTCACCGGCCAACGGGTCGTCGACACGCTCTTCCCCGTCGCCAAGGGGGGGTCGGCCACGATCCCGGGCGGGTTCGGCACCGGCAAGACGGTCCATGAGCAGTCACTGGCGAAATGGGCCGACGCCGACGTCGTCGTCTACATCGGATGCGGAGAGCGAGGCAATGAGCTCACCGAGGTCCTCGGAGAGTTCCCCAGGCTCGCCGATCCCCGGACCGGCGCCTCGCTGGCCGATCGCACGATCCTCATCGCCAACACGTCGAACATGCCGGTCGCGGCTCGCGAGGCGAGCATCTACACCGGGATGACGATCGCCGAGTACTTCCGTGACCAGGGCTGCGCGGTCGCCCTGCTCGCCGACAGCACGAGCCGGTGGGGCGAGGCGTTGCGCGAGGTCTCAGGCCGGCTCGAGGAGATGCCGGGCGAGGAGGGCTACCCGGCGTACCTGCCTTCGCGCCTCGCCGAGTTCTACGAGCGAGCCGGCTCGGTCCGATGCCTGGGCGGCTCGGACCGGCGGGGTTCGGTCACCGTCGTCGGCGCGGTGTCGCCGCCCGGCGCGGACTTCTCCGAGCCGGTCACCCAGTACAGCCTGCGCCTCGCCGGGACGTTCTGGGCGCTCGACACCGATCTCGCCCGCCGGAGGCACTTCCCCGCCATCCACTGGACCCGCAGCTACACCCTGTACAAGTTGGGCCCGTGGTTCGACGAGCACGTCGCCGACGACTGGGAGGACCATCGCCGGTGGGCGCTGGAGCTGCTGCAGGAGGAGGAACGTCTCCAGAGCATCGTGCAGCTCCTCGGCGCCGATGTTCTCGCCCCCGCCGAGCAACTCGTGTTCTTCGTCGGTCGCATGATCCGGGAGGATCTCCTCCAACAGTCGGCCTACGACGAGGTCGACGCCTTCTGCCCGCTGTCCAAGCAGTACTGGATGCTGCACGTGATACGGAGGACGCACGACGAAGCCCTCCGGGCGCTGCAGGAGGGGGCCGACCCCGAGACGATCCGCAGCCTCCCCGCCATCGCGGGAGTGGCGCGGATGCGGTCATGGCCTCCCGAGGACGCCGAGTCCGGAGCGCGGGAGCTCGAATCGCGGATCGTCGCGGAGCTGGAGCAGGCGTTGTGAGCGAGCGCGCCCTGCACACCGTCGAATACCGGACCGTCGGGGCCGTCTCCGGTCCCCTGCTGTTCCTCGAAGGCGTCTCCGGGGCCCATTTCGACGAGACGGTGGACGTCGTCGCCCCCGACGGCGAGATCCGGCGGGGCCAGGTGCTCGAGGTCGACCGGAACCGGGCCGTCATCGAGGTGTTCGCCGGGACCCGCGGCCTGGATGTTGCCTCGACGAGCGTCCGACTCGGGGGCGGGAGTGCCGCCCTCGGCGTCGGCCCCGGAATGCTGGGACGGATGTTCGACGGGTCGGGAGAGCCGGTGGATGGTGGGCCGCCACCGTTCCCCGAGGCGCTGCGGGATGTGAGCGGGCTCCCGCTCAACCCCGCAGCACGCGACCACCCGTCCGAGTTCATCGAGACCGGTGTCTCGGCCATCGACGGGCTCAACACGCTGGTTCGTGGTCAGAAGCTGCCGATCTTCTCGGGCTTCGGCCTCCCCGGTGCGGAGCTCGCAGCCCGGATCGCCGCGGACGCCCGGGTGACCGCTGCCGAGACGGAACGCTTCGTCGTCGTGTTCGCCGCGCTCGGGATCACGCATCGCGAGGCCGCGTTCTTCCGCCGGTCGATGGAGGACTCCGGGTCACTGCAACGGACCGTCATGTTCCTGAACCTGGCGGACGACCCGACGATCGAGCGGCTGCTCACCCCCCGCCTCGCCCTCACCGCCGCGGAGTACCTCGCCTTCGAGCGGGGCATGCACGTCCTCGTGATCCTCACCGACATGACGAACTACTGCGAGGCGTTGCGCGAGGTCTCCACCGCCCGGGAGGAGATCCCGGGTAGGCGCGGGTACCCCGGCTACATGTACACCGACCTCGCCACGATCTACGAGAGGGCGGGGCGGATTCGCGATCGCAACGGCTCCATCACCCAGCTCATCATCCTCTCGATGCCCGACGATGACATCACCCATCCGATTCCGGACCTCACGGGCTACATCACGGAGGGACAGATCGTCCTCTCCCGTGAACTCCATCTCAAGGGCATCGACCCGCCGATCGATGTCCTCCCCAGCCTGAGCCGGCTCATGAGCTCGGGCATCGGGGCCGGCAGGACCCGGGGCGACCACCGCCGGGTCGCCGACCAGCTGTACGCCCTCTATGCGACGGGACGCGACCTGCGCCGCCTCGTGTCGATCATCGGCGAGTCGGCGCTCTCCGAGGACGATCGCCGCTTTCTCTCCTTCGCCGAGGAGTTCGAACGGCGCTTCGTCCACCAGCCCGGCCAAGCTCGCCCCATCGCGGCGACCCTCGACCTGGCCTGGGAGCTCTTCGGTCCCTTCTCCGACGGCGAACTGAAGCGCATCGACCCCGACACGATCGCGAGGTATCGAGGCGCCGCCGCCGTCTGAGCCGGATTCCTGATCCGCCAGGCGCGGACTTGTTTCGATGGTCGATGAGCTCTGCCATGCTGCAACGCCGAAGGCGTCACCCTCGAGACGTGGAGACGACGGCCTCGCATTTCGAGAGGAGCTCCCGGGCAGTGGTCCCGAGCGTGGGCACGCTTCGTGCAGCCTCTTCGCCGAGACGCCGCCGCAGGCCGGCATTCCGGACGAGCTCCACGAGGGCATCTCGTAGCTCCTCGTGACTGGCGGGTGCCACGAGCAGACCCGACACACGGTGTGTGATGAGATCGAGGATTCGCCCCTGCGCCGAGGCGATGACGGCGAGGCGGGCAGCCATGTAGTCGAGCACCTTCACCGGTTCGAAGTAGAACGGCTCCACCGGCCGATAGGGGGCCACGCCGACATCAGCCTCAGCAAGCCTCTGCGTGACGGCACGGTGGTCGAGCCACCCCGTGAACTCGGTCGATGACTCGATGCCGAGGTCGCGCGCCATCGCCACTGCATCGGCCTTTGTCGACCCTTCCCCGATCAGAACGAGCCTCATCGCTCCCTCCAATTCCAGGGCCTCCGCAAACGCGCGGAGGAGCACATCGACCCCATGCCACGGGTAGAAGCTCCCTGAGAAGACCACCACCGTGGACTCGCGGTCGACTGGACGTCTCGTCGAGGAGACTCCCGCAACTCCAAACGGAATCACGGCAACACGATCGCTCGAAATCCCTTGCGCGCACACGATCTCATGCAACCGTGGCGAGTTGACCCACACGAGAGATGCCCTCTCCCACCTCGCCACCTCCGCGCGTTGCACGGCGCGTGACGGCGGACGACCTCTCAGCACACGCTCGATGTGATTCGGCGAGTGGACCTCGAGGATCAGCGGACGCTTCAACACCCTCGCTGCGAGCGAGGGGCCCCTGTCATATTCAGCGGCGCGGGCGACGACGACGTCGATACCGGGCTCCGATCGCCTTTTCCAGGCCCACCACAAAGCGCGCAACGTGTGGAGGACTCCGCGCCCCCGGAGCACGGCCTCGAGCAAAGCAGGCGAGAGTTGGGTCGGAAATCGATCTCGGAGCTTCCGGGTCATCCCACGACGTGTCGCGACCCCGACGGTGCCGTCGCGGCTGGGCGAATTGGCGTCGGGCAAAGTCCGGACCTCGGCGCCCGCTCGCCTCAAGTGGTCGACGAGCTGACGACCGCGCTCGCCCGTCCAGCGATCACGTCGCCGCAGCAACGCATTGACATAGAGAACGCGCGTCATCCTGACAACTCGATACCCCGATTGGGTTCACACACACGACCGACCGACGAAAGTGCCGGACGGGTCTTGCGCGACCACGTGTAGCCATCGGAGGCTACCCCGGATCACACCCCGCTCGCCCCTTTACAAGCGGCGCCGGTCATGATACCTTGCTACGAAAGGTACCCGGTTTACCAGGATATCATGCAAACCAGCATGTCAGGCGAGACAAGGTGTGGATACCGTTGCGAGGACTCGATGCGGCTCCGCACGGCGCGATAGGTTGGAGACCGAGTGGAACACAGCTCCCAGGTGCTCAAGGGCGTGCTCGACATGTGCCTGTTGGCCATCATCGAGGAGGAGCCGAGCTACGGGTACGAGATGGTCGACAAGCTCCAGGAGAAGGGACTCGAACTCGTCAGCGAGGGCTCGATCTACCCGCTGCTGAGCCGGCTGCAGAAGAAGGGATACATCCAGGGGTACTTCGTGGAATCACAAGGCGGGCCGCCTCGCAAGTACTACCGCATCGAGGCGGCCGGCCAGGAGCAGCTCCGCCGCTGGGCCCGGGAATGGACGAGGGTCTCCGCCGGAGTCGAAGAGGTGCTGAACGGAGGTGAGCGTGAGCAGACCGCGGACGCCTGAAGAGATCGTCGCCGCCTGCGAGGAGTACTGGCTCCAGACGTTCGTCCCTTCGCACGTCGTCGCCGAGATGAAGGTGGAGCTCGCCTCTCACCTCGACGACGCCGCGGCCGCCGGGAAAGGCCCCGAGTCCGTCATCGGTCGGGATCTCGAGTCGTTCGCCGAGGTATGGGCGTCCGAATACCGGGTCGCCCCTCCCCGTCAGCCGGCCGTCTCACCCCGTCAGCGCGCCATCGCCAAGCGCTGGGATTTCTGGGACGCATTCGGATGGATACTCCCGATCCTCGCCATCGTCGTACTGTTGATCGTGTTCGGACCAAAGGAGGAAGCCGTGGATAGCCCGTCCCTGTGGCGCTGGCTCTGGATCGGGATCACCCTGTTCCTCGGTGTCGGCGAGATGGTCACGGCCGGATTCTTCATGCTGCCGTTCGCCGTCGGCGCAGCCGTCGCCGCCACGCTGGCGTGGTTCGACGTCGCCGTCCCCATCCAGCTCGGCGCGTTCATCGTCACCTCCCTCGTCGCGTTGTGGGGGCTCCGCCGGTTCGCCATCAGCGACAACCAGCCCTCCTACCCCGTGGGCGCCAAACGCTTCGTCAACGCCGAAGCCATCGTCATCGAGTCCATCGACCGCGCCTCCGGTCAGGGCCGGGTCAGGCTCGACCGTGAGGAGTGGCGGGCGACGACCGACGGAGAGGGGATCCTCGAGCCGGGGACGAGCGTTCGCGTCGTCGACGTACGGGGAGCGCGCCTCGTCGTCGAACCGCGCGGCGGAGGCTCGCCGTGAGCTGATCGCCCGCCTCCACAGATCGCAGAAGACAAGGACATCGGAAGCAAAGGAGCACACCCATGCCAGCGATCGCAGTGCTGCTGATCGCAGTCATCCTCCTCCTCGTGGTGTACGTGGGGCTCGGCCTCAAGATCGTGCGCCAGCACGAGGCGGGCCTCATCGAGCGGTTCGGGAAGTACCGCGAGACACTCGACCCCGGGCTGCACCTCATCGTGCCATTCGTGGAGCGGATCCGTCGGGTCGACATGCGCGAGATCGTCGTCGACGTGCCGCCCCAGGAGGTCATCACCAAGGACAACGTCGTCGTCACCGTCGACGCCGTCGTCTACTACAGGGCCACCGACCCGGTGCGCCTCGCCTACCAGGTCCAGAACTTCGTGCTCGCCGCGACGAAGCTGGCGCAGACCAACCTGCGTAACGTCGTCGGCGATCTCGACCTCGACGACGCGCTGACGTCGCGCGAGACGATCAACGCCCAGCTGCGGAGCATCCTCGACGATGCCACCGACGTCTGGGGCACCCAGGTCGTGCGCGTCGAGATCCAGCGCATCGACCCGCCGGGGGACGTCACCGACGCCATGCACCGCCAGATGAAGGCGGAGCGGGACCGCCGGGCGCTCGTCACAGAGGCCGAAGGCGCCAAGCGCGCGCAGATCCTCCGGGCCGAGGGCGTCAAGGAGTCGCGCATCCTCGAGGCGGAAGGCCAAGCTGAGGCGATCAAGGAAGTCGCCGAGGCGGAGAAGTTCCAGAAGCTCACGGTCGCAGAGGGCGAGGGGCAGGCGATCGAGCGGGTGTTCAGCGCCATCCACAACGGGGACCCGACACCGGATCTCATCGCGATCAGGTATCTCGAGGCGCTCTCCGGGATCGCAGACGGCAACGCGACGAAGATCTTCCTCCCCATGGAGATGAGCGGCATCCTCGGCTCGATCGGTGCGATCGGCGAGATCTTCAACTCCTCGAACAGTGAGCCCGAGGCGCGACGGCCCGCCACGCCGGCCGATCAGGGCTGAAGCCACTCGAATCACCAACACGACACACGGGGCGGCCTACGGGCCGCCCCGTCGGTGTGGGGCCCTGCGGGCGAGACGTCAGCCGCCGGCCGATGCCGCCGCCGGCTCGGCTCCCAGCTCGACGTCGGTCTCCTTCGAGACGACCGGCATCCGACGCGCCGACCAGCCAACGAGGGCAAGTCCGAGGGCGGCGACAATGAGTGCGCCCCACTGGCTCCCGGTGAAGGGGCCCATCACCGAATCGGCGATGACCTGGCGGTTGCCCTCCTGCGCCGCCCCGAGCCGGGTGAAGTCGATGAAGAACCGCTGCAGGCCGTACCACAGCGCCCACAACCCGAACAGCTGGCCGTAGTGGCGTCTGACCCACACCCTGGAGAGCCAGAGGAGCACCCCGAGGAGGACGGCGGCGCCGATCATGTCGTAGAGCGCCGTGTGGTGGTATGTCCCGCAGATGCCGTCGATCGCGGTCTCGACGGTGCATTCGAGGGCGTTGTGCTGCGGCGACACGTCGTATCCCGGCTTGATGGCGTAGCCGAGGAAGAAGGTCGTCTCACTGCCGAGATGCTCGACGATGGCGATGTCGCCGAGCCTCCCGACGACAGCGCCGATCGCCATCCCCGCCGCGGCTGCGTCGAGGTACACGGGCACGCTCACCGCGAGCAGGCGCATCCGGAGGACCCCTCCGATGACGCCTCCGGCGTAGCCGCCGAGGATCGAGTAGTCGCCGGCGATCGAGACGGCGTCTCCGAACGAGTAGCCGGCCTCGCCGATGTGGGCGGGGATCGTGAAGACACGGGCTCCGACGATGGCGGCGACCAGCGCCCATGTCAGCACCGACTGCGCCGCCGCCGCGTCGAAGCGGCGGGCCCTGATCTCGCGGATCATGAGATACGCGCCGGCGACGAACCCGATGCCGGCAAAGAGCCCGTGGAGGGAGAGCGACAGCGGCCCCAGGTCGAAGATCGGGATCGGGCTGTAACTGATCGAGGCGACCACGACGTCAGCCTACCTCCGGCCCGCGCTAGCGGACCTGGGCGACTCAGCTCTCGGCGAACTCCTTGTAGGCCTCCCAGGCACGGGGCCCGTAGACGGTGCCTGGGCCGCCGGTCATCTGGATGGCGACGCCAATGGCCTCGGCCACCTCGTCGGGCGTGGCTCCGCGGCGCGCCGCCCCCCGGGCATGGGAGTCGATGCAACCATCACAGTGATCGGAGATCGCGATGCCGAGGGCGATGAGCTCCTTCGTCTTCGCCGACAGCGCGCCGTCGCCGAGTGCGGCGCGGTGCAGCGACGAGTAGGCGTCGTACACCTCCCCGATCTGTTCTCGCAGATCGCGGGCCTGGGCGTGCAGTGTCTTCATGGCCTCTCTGTGCTGACCCATCGAGGACTCCTCGTTTCGATGTCGGCCTTGCATGCTACGGGTGGCCGCGGCGCCCCGATCCGGCAGCCGAGCCGGCGCA
Organism: uncultured Acidimicrobiaceae bacterium; assembly: GCA_947259365.1. Taxonomy (GTDB): domain Bacteria; phylum Actinomycetota; class Acidimicrobiia; order Spongiisociales; family UBA5794; genus CAMYMC01. The sequence continues at coordinate 86,538 of CAMYMC010000030.1, forward strand.
TCGGCCGCACTAGGGTCGGCGCACCACCGCAGCGGAGAGCGTCATGGAGGCCAAGAAGGCGGCAACCGCCGGGTTCGATGCGGTCGAGGCCGAGCTCCGGGAGATCTCGCACTGGATGTACGCCAACCCGGAGCTGGCCTTCGAAGAGCGGGCCGCATCGGCTCGGCTCGCATCGTTTCTCACCGCGCGGGGCTTCGCCGTCGCGCACCCGGCCTACGGACTCGAGACGTCGTTCGCGGCGGACGTGGGAACGCGCGGACCGCGGGTCGTCGTCTGCGCCGAGTACGACGCCCTCCCCGACGTCGGTCACGCCTGCGGCCACAACATCATCGCCGCCGCAGCGTGTGGTGCCGGGGCTGCGCTCGCCCCTCTCGTCGACGACCTCGGTATCCGCCTGACGGTCCTCGGCACGCCGGCCGAGGAGGCGTACGGGGGCAAGATCGATCTCATCCGGGCGGGAGCGTTCCGCGATGCAGCCGCGGCGATGATGGTCCACCCCGCCCCGGAGGACATCGTCGATCCAGCGTTTCTCGCCGTCGCCCATCTCATGGTCGAGTTCCACGGTCGCGAGTCGCACGCCTCGTTCGCGCCGCAGCTGGGAGTCAACGCCCTCGACGCCGCGGTCCAGGCCTACGTCAACGTGTCGACGCTGCGCCAGGCCATCTACCCGACCGACAAGATCCACGGCGTCATCACCGACGGGGGGAGCGCCCCCAACGTCATCCCCCACCACACCGCGATGTCGTGGTACGTCAGGGCGGCGTCGACGACGCGGCTCGAGGAGCTCATCGGGCGGGTTCGGGCGTGCTTCGAGGCCGCGGCGACGGCGACGGGGTGCCGGGTGGAGGTCACCACCAGGGGCCACGGCTACACCGAGATGCGCAACGACCCCGTGATGGTCGACCTGTACGCCGCCAACTCCGAGGCGCTCGGCAGGCCCATGGGGCGAGGCGCCGACCGCGATCCGGCCCAGGCAGGGTCGACCGACATGGCGAACGTCTCCCAAGAGGTCCCGACGATCCATCCCATGCTCGACATCGACTCCGCACCTGCGGTCAACCACCAGCGCGAGTTCGCCGCCGCCACGATCGAGCCGGCCGGGGACCGGGCGATCCGGGACGGGGCGCTCGGGATGGCGTGGACGATCATCGATCTCGCCAGGGGAGACCTCTGGTCCCGGCTCGGACGCGAGGCGGTCTGAGGGAGATCGGAACGGTCGCGGGAGCCCGCTCTCGGGAGTCGTCAAATCCGCACCCGTGGAGGCCGGCGTCGTTACGCTCGCCGATCATGGCGCCCCCGGCTCGACGCGCCCTCGCCCTCCTCGTCGTCACGGCGCTCGTCCTGGGATCCGCCGCAGGCGCGCTCGGCCAGTCGGAGGAGGACGTCCGGCAGGCCGAGGCGGCGTGGGAGCGTTCCGCGAGCGCGCGGCGCGAGGCCACCACGGCGGCTCGCGCTGCGGAGGGCACGCTCGTCGCCGCCGTCCATCGCTACGAGGAGCTCACGGCCGAGCTCCACGCCGTTTCGCTCGAGCTCGCCGCGATCATCGACGACGCCCGAGAGCGGGAGCGTGTGACCGCCTCGCACCGCAGCGAGGCGAGGCGGCTCACCGCCATGGCCTACATGGCGGCCGCGGCCGGTCCCGGGCCGGGGATCGCAATGGCGCACGACCTCGGTGATCTCGCCCTCGTCGCCGAGATCGGGGAGCGGTTGGCGACGCGGCGCACCGCGGCGCTCACCGAGCTCGAAGCGGCCTCGGCGGATCTCGCCGGCCGCCGCGAGCTCGTCGACGCAGCGCGCCTCCGCCAGACCGAGGTGCGCGGGGAGGCACAGGCCCTCGTCCCCGTCCTCGCCCGCGCCGCCGACGGCGCCCGCCTCGCCGAGACCTTCGCCGTCGATGACGAGGCCGACGCCCGCACCGCCTACGAGTTGGCCGTCGCGGAGCTCGAGGCCGCCCTCGCATCGGTGTCTCCCGGCGCGCTCGCGTGGCGGCCCCTCGTCGAAGCGTATTTCCCCGAGGAGATGACGTGGGCGGCGCTCCAGGTGCTCGACTGCGAGAGCAGGGGAGATCCCACCGCCATCCACGAGGGGTCGGGAGCGACAGGCCTGTTCCAGTTCCTCGAAGGCACCTGGATCTTCGCGTCGGCAGGCGCCGGATTCGCCGGAGCCGACCGCACCGACCCCGAAGCGAACGTCGCCGCCGCGGCGTGGCTCGTGGCGAGATCGAAGTCCCTCGCCCACCCGCGAGGCGCCTGGGGCCATTGGGTGTGTCAGCCGCGTCGCGGCTGACCGGGAGCCTCCCGGGCCACGCCCGGGATCAAGTCACAGGATCTGACTCAAGAAGAGCTTCGTGCGGTCGTGCTCGGGACTCGTGAAGAAGTGCTCGGGGGTGCCTTCCTCGACGATCGTGCCGTAGTCGAAGAACAGCACGCGATCGGCTACCTCACGGGCGAAGCCCATCTCGTGGGTCACCACGATCATCGTCATGCCGGACTGCGCCAGCTCCTTCATGACGTCGAGGACCTCTTTGATCATCTCAGGGTCCAGGGCCGACGTGGGCTCGTCGAACAACATGATCTTGGGGTTCATCGCCAGGGCCCTAGCGATCGCAACCCGTTGCTGCTGGCCTCCTGACAGCTGACCGGGGTATTTCTCGGCCTGCTCGGGAATCCCGACCCGCTCCAGGAGCTGCATGGCCTGTGCATCGGATTCCCCCTTCGGGGTCTTGCGCACCCACAGCGGGGCGAGCGTGACGTTGTCGAGCACGGTGAGGTGGGGAAACAGGTTGAACTGCTGGAACACCATCCCCACCTCGGCGCGGATCTTCTCGATGTTCCGCAGGTCGTTCGTCAGCTCGATGCCGTCGACGACGATCGTTCCCTCCTGGTGCGCTTCGAGGCGGTTGATGCACCTGATGAACGTCGACTTGCCCGAGCCCGAGGGCCCGATGACCACGACGACTTCCTGTTCCTTGATGCGGGTCGTCACGCCGGTGAGCGCCTGGAAGTCGCCGAACCACTTCTTGACGCCTTCGCAGATGATGATGTCGTCTTGTCCAAGGTCGGCCATCGTTCCTCCGTCTCCTAGAACCTCATCGCTCACCCACGCCCAGCTTCTTCTCCAGCCGCTGGCTCGCCCGGGAGAACGAGAAGGTGAAGATCCAATACACGAGCGCCGCGTACATCAGGGGCTCCGTGAGGGCGTCGAGATTGTTGAACGGCACCCTCTGGTTCGGGATCACGTTGCGGGCGATCGCGAGGAAGTCGAACAGCCCGACGATGATCACCAGCGAGGTGTCCTTGAAGGTGCCGATGACCTGACCGACCAAGGCCGGGATGACGGCCCGCAGCGCCTGGGGCAGGATGATGAACACGGTCGTCTGCGCCGTCGTCATACCGAGTGCCTTGGCCGCCTCGATCTGACCTCCCGACACCGACTGCAGCCCGCCGCGGACGTTCTCGGCGAGGTACGCGGCCGAGAAGAGCACCGTCATGACGAGGACGGCGACCACGTTCGAGACCTGCACGCCGAGGGGGAGGAAGATCGGGAAGACGATGATCGCCGTCAAGAGCCACGTGATGAAGGGCACCCCGCGCACCACCTCGATGTAGGCGACACACATCAGCCGGAAGATCGGCATCGACGACGTCCGCCCGAGGGCGAAGAGGACGCCGAGCGGGAACGACAGGACGATGCCGAAGATGGCGAGGATGAAGCTGAGGAACAGCCCGCCGATGAAGAACGTCGTCTGCACCTGGACCGTCGACGGGCCCGAGACGAGGACGACGAAGTAGGCGGCGGCCGCGACCGTCATGACCCACAGACCGACGATGCGGGCCCGCGCCCTGCCTTCGCCCCCTCCGAAGGTCGGCGCGGCGAGGGCAAACGTCGCCAGGAACAGCAGGAAGAGCCGGATGAGCACCAGCATCGACACGCCCCACGAGGCGAGGGCCACGACGACGAGCAGTCCGCCGATGGCTCTGCCCCCCTCGCCGCGCGCCGGGCTGCCGAGGTAGGTGATGAGAAGGGAGCCGCCGACCGCGAAGATCACCGCCCACCACAGGTAGCCCTCCTGGAAGCCGGGAATGGCGAGGATCTTGTCGTAGTCGAGCTCGGGATCCCGCAGGATGGTGAGCACGATCGCCGGGAGCGAGAGGACCCACAGGCCGACGAGTGCGACCCGTGCCGTGGCGTTGGGCATCCGATCGAGCATGAGCACGCCGACGGAGTAGGCGACAACTCCGACGACGAACAGCACGGTGATGGGTATCCGTGTGCTGTTGGCGATGGGGGCGAGGACCTGCTCCGCGTAGTTGTCCTCTGCGAGCCGGGTCGGGATCCGCAGCACGTAGAGGGCGACGACCCCGAGCGCCGGGACGATACCCACGATCGCCATCAACGGAATCGTCTCCTGCTTGGCCCGCTCGCCAGCCGCCCTCTTCACGAGGTAGGAGCCGCCGATCAGAACCAGACCGATGAGGATGCCGATGACCCTGGCCCTGATCGAGAAGGGCCCGAGGACCTCGAGGCCGATGAGGCCGGCTCCGATCGAAGACAGCAACCGGGTGATCCGGTTGAGGCTGACCCGGCCGCCGACCTGCCACACCGCGAGCGACAACCCGGTGAGCGAGACGATGATGCCGAGCGACAGCCACACCCGGAAGTACTGGTCCTCTGGGTACGCCTGGGTCATCATCAGCCGGGTATTGAAGAACACTGCATCCCAGCGCCGATCCGCGCCGAAGATGAACCCGAGGACGCCGACGAGGAACAAAACGACGAGCGTGCCCACCACCACGGTGAGAATGCCGCTGGCGACCGTCGAGAACAGGTTCTCGTGTGCCCACACGATCGGCCCGTGCGGCGGTGGTTCCGGCGGGCGCTCCGGCTCGGTGTCGGGCAGCACGATGCGGCCGGTCACGGTGTCTCCCTCATAGGCTCATCGCTCCACGAGCTGCAGCTTGCGGTTGTAGTAGTTGACGATGGAACTCAGGATCAGGCTCACCGAGAGGTAAAAGACCATCCAGAAGAGCACGACGGGCAACGTTTGGCCTGTCTGGTTGTACAGCGTCTGACCGACGAGAACGATCTCCGGGTAGGACACGGCGATCCCGAGCGATGTGTTCTTGGCGAGGTTGAGGTACTGGTTGCCGAGGGGGGGCAGGATGATCCGGAAGGCCTGCGGCAGGATCACCAGCCGCAGCGACTGGCTCCGGCGCAGGCCCAGTGCGGAGGCCGCCTCGGTCTGGCCCCTGACCACGGCGAGGATTCCGGCCCTGACGACCTCGGCGATGAAGGATGCCGTGTACAGCGTGACACCGACCCAGATGGCGAAGAAGCCCCCGGTGATGACGATCCCGCCGCTGCCGTACTGGAAGAAGTTGGCGCCCGTGACCTCGACGAAGGGCCGGCTCCATCGCAGGGGCAAGCCGGTGCGAAGGCCCCCTTCGGCGGCACCGAACTTGCCGTCGAAGAACTCGAAGAGGTTGCGCATGCCGTCGAGGACCAGGTTGGAGATCCCTCCCTGGACGATGAAGAGCGCGGCGAAGATGACACCGGCCAGGCTGGCGAACACGATCCTGAAGATGTCGTCATCCGTGAGCTTGGCCAGACCGGCCGGCGTCCGTAATCCGTCGAGGAACCGTTTGATCCACCACCCGGCGATCCCGAGTGCCCCGACGGCGAGGACGGCCTGGACGACCCACGTCGGGAGGGCTCCGAAGAAGCTGGCGATGCCGCCCCACACCGGGCCGAGGAAGGCCATGAGGGGATGGGCAAACCAGCCGACGAGGGCGAAGAGCAGGACGGTGCCTGCCGCGTAGGTGAAGGCATACGCCTCCTCGCCCGACTCCTCGAGATGCCGGATCCGCCGCCGGTACATCACGCGGGCGAAGTAGAGCCCGACGACGACGAAGACGAGCCACTGCCAGAAGCCGATGTCCGGGCGGATCCAGGGGATGGCGAGGCCCTTCGACGAGATGTGGAGCCACTTGACGCCGATGTCGGCCTCGAGCGGCTCGTCGAACAGCCGGAGCAACGCCGCCCAGAAGAAGATCTGGACGAGGAGCGGGGTGTTGCGGATCGTCTCGATGTAGACGTTCGCCGTCTTGTTGACGATCCAGTTCTTCGACAGGCGGGCGATCCCGATGATCGTGCCCAGGATCGTTGCCACGATGATTCCGGAGACGGTGACCCGGAGCATGTTGACGATGCCGACCAGCATCGCCCGCGACCCGCTGTCGGGGAGCAGGTCGATGCCCTCCCGGATCGAGATGCCGGGCGGGTCGGTGAGCCATCTCCACCCGAAGGTGAGCCCGCGGTCGTCGATGTTGCCGGCACCGGTGGTCCCGAGGATCCACAGGATGGCGGCGACGACGGCGAGGACGACGAGCTGCGCGGCCCACTTGAGCACCGTGACATCGCGCCACAGCGGGGGGCGCTGGTGCCTCTGTTGAACCTCGACCGCCAAGCTGGCTGCCCTTCCTCCCGGCCGTCCGGCGTGTGAGCCGGGCCGAATCTAGTGAGAACGTCGTTGCGCTCGCCACTGGAAACGCGAAACCGGCGCCTGGGCGTTGACGCGCGAGTGGGGCGCCCGAAGGCGCCCCACTCTGAATCAGCGTCTTCTCAGCCGTCTACCGGGCCGGAGGTGCGTACTGGAGTCCGCCCTCGGTGAACCGGGCGTTCAACGAGCCCTCGCGGAACAGACCCACCGGGTTCAGGTTCCTCGTGTAGATCTCGTCGTAGTTCCCGACCTGCTTGATCACCTGTAGGAATCCATCCGCAGGCAAACCTATGGAGGTCTGCAGCTCGCCGTCACCGCCGAAGAGGCGGGTGGCCTCACCGTCGATGTCCATCATGTCGTCGACGTTCTGGGACGTGATGCCCTTCTCATCGGCGATGATCGTCGCGTAGACGGTCCAGTTTATGACATCGGCCCACTCGGAGTCGTTCTGCCGGTACATCGGACCGAGCGGCTCCTTGGAGATCGGCGACGGCGGGAAGATCACCCACTCGTCGGCTTCGTCCAGCTGGGCCTTGCTGCCCACGAGCGCCGAGCCGTCCGTGGTGACGATGTCACACGTGCCGGCCGCGAACTTCTCCATGGACTCGGGGTTGTCCACGACGCCCTCGAGCGTGATCGACACGCCGGCCGCCGCGGCTCCCTCGGTGATGTTCTTCTCCGTCGTCGTACCCGAGATGCTGCACACGATGGCGCCGTCGATGTCGGCGAAGCCGGAGTTCGCGGTGAAGCCGCGGTCCCTCTTGCCCATCATCTGCTGGCCGTCGAAGTACGTGGTCGGACCGAAGTCACCACCGACACCGGCCTCGCCGGATGCGTCGCGGCTCATCGTCCACGTCGTCGTGCGGAACAGCACGTCGACCTCACCCGACTTGAGCACATCGAACCGCTCGGCAGCCGTCGTGCCTCGGAACTGGACAGCATCGGCGTCGCCGAAGATCGCGGCGGCGACGGCGCGGCAGAAGTCGGCGTCGAAGCCGGAGACCGTTCCGTCCGGTGCGAACTCGGTAAACGCCGGTGCGGCAGTCGAGACGCCGCAGTCGAGCTTGCCGTCGGCGATGACCGCGGCAAGGGTGCCGCCCGGTGCCGCCTGGCCCGGGGGCGCTGCGGTCGTCGTCACGGCCGCGGTGGTTGCCGTCGTCTCGTCGACGGTGTCGTCGTCGCCGCACGCGGCGGCGACGAGTGCAAGCACTGCGATCAGTAGTACAAATCTCTTGACCATATGGGAAATCCCCTCTCCCGCGTCACCTTCCGATTGGAGAGGATCCACCGAGAATGGTGGACCATCGGCCGGAAACCTAGCCGGGTGGCAACGGCGGTGCCACCGGGACTGTCGGGGGAAGACGGGAGAGAGGCCCTCAGACACCCTGGGCGTGAATGAACGCCCGGCGCTCTCTGCCCTGGTCGAGCTCGACGAACATCACGCGCTGCCACTGGCCCAGCAGCACCTCGCCGTCGACGACCGGGACCGTGACCGACGGCTGACCGACGAGCAGCTGGCGGACGTGGGCATGACCGTTGATGAACTCGTCCTCCTGCAGGTTCTCCGTCCGGACTGCGTGATCGTCGTGCTCGTAGTACGCGTCAGCCGGGACGAGCCGGTCGATGCGGGCCTTGAAGTCGTTGAGGAACCCCGTCTCCGACTCGTTGATGACGACCGACGTCGTCGTGTGCGGGGTGTAGACGGTGACCTGGCCGTGGCGGACCCCGGCCCGCTCCACGACGGCGCGCACGATGTCGGTGAGGTCCCAGAGCTCGTTCGCCGCGCTGGTGGTGAAATGCAGTGCCTCGGTCCTGATCGCAGCGTCCGCGGATCCCGACAACACAACGGTCGTCGTCGAGGGTGTCCGCGTCGCTCGACGAGCCGTCATCGATGGTTCTTCCAAGGCCGGCCACTCCCGGGAGACGATTCGGCAGCGAACACTAACCGCAGCCGAGCGGTACGAGCACTCATGCGGCGCCGGACCGCTCTCGCTGCAACCGGGCTCCCGGCGGTGCACCCGGAACCGGGCGCACCGGCGTGGATCCGGTGCCGGCGGCGCCGCCTACACTCGCCGCGGGTCCACACCCGGGGAGATCCGATGCCGGCCACCATCGTGATCGGCGCCCAATGGGGCGACGAGGGCAAGGGGAAGATCACCGACCACCTGTCCGAGACCGCCGACGTCGTGGTCCGGTATCAGGGGGGCAACAACGCCGGTCATACGATCGTCGTCGGCGACGAGACGTTCGCCCTCACCCTCATCCCCTCCGGCGTCCTCTACCCAACGGTGACGCCGGTCATCGGCAACGGCTGCGTCGTCGACCCTGCCGTGCTCATCGCCGAGATGGACGCGCTGCGCGCCCGCGGCATCGACCCGGACCGGGTCCGGCTCTCCGGCAACGCCCACCTCATCATGCCGTACCACCGCAAGCTCGACGCCGTCATGGAGCGGTACCTCGGCCGCCAGCAGATCGGCACGACCAAGCGCGGCATCGGGCCGGCGTACATGGACAAGTTCTCCCGCCACGGCATCCGGGCCCAGGACCTCTTCGATCCCAAGATCTTCGTCGAGAAGCTGGAGACGGCGCTCAAGGACAAGAACAAGGTCCTCACCAAGGTCTACAACCAGCTCCCGCTGGATCCGGGCCCGATCGCCGACGAGTACCTGGGCTACGCCGAGCGCCTCCGCCAGCACGTGACCGACACGTCGCTGCTGATCTGGGAGGCCGTCAACCGCGGCGACAACGTCCTCTTCGAGGGAGCCCAGGGGACCCTGCTCGACATCGACCACGGCACCTACCCGTTCGTGACGTCCTCGAACCCGACGGCGGGCGGGGCATGCACCGGCGCGGGGATCGGCCCGAAGAGCATCGACCGCGTGATCGGCGTCACCAAGGCGTACATCTCGCGGGTCGGCTCGGGGCCGTTCCCCACCGAGCTCGACGACGAGATCGGGGACAACATGATCGAGATCGGGGGCGAGTACGGCACCGTGACGGGACGCCGCCGCCGGTGCGGATGGCTCGATGCGGTGGCGCTGAGGTACTCGGTGCGGGTCAACGGGCTCACCGAGATCGCGCTGACGAAGCTCGATGTGCTCTCCCACTTCGAGACGCTGCGGGTGGCGGTGGCCTACGACTCCGACGACGGACGTCACACCGACTTCCCCCGCCAGCAGCGGGTCCTCTACCACTGCCGGCCGGTGTTCGAGGACCTCCCCGGTTGGTCCGAGGACATCTCGGAGGTGCGCACGTTCGAGGAGTTGCCTGCGGCCGCTCGCGGCTACATCGAGTACGTCGAGGAGCTCGCGGGGGTGCCTGTGCGAACGGTGTCGGTCGGGGCATCGCGGCGGGCGACGCTCGAGAGAGGGTGAACGGAGCGTGACGACGTGAAGGTGCTGCTGCTCGGAGGCGGGGGGCGGGAGCACGCCATCGCCTGGAAGCTCGCCGAGAGCCCCGCACTCGACCGGCTCGTCGCCGTCCCCGGCAACCCGGGGATGGCCGCGATCGCGACCGTGGCGCCGGGCTTCGACATCACCGACTCCGCTGCGGTGACGCGGCTTGCGGTGGCGAACGACGTCGACCTCGTCGTCGTCGGCCCGGAGGCCCCGCTCGCCGCCGGCGTGGCGGACGCGCTCATCGACGCCGGGATCCCGACCTGTGGCCCGACGATGGCGGGAGCCCGGCTCGAAGCCTCGAAGGCCTATGCCAAAGACGTCATGGGGCGCGCCGGCGTGCGCACCGCAGCCGCCGACGTCTTCACCGACGCCACCGAGGCCTCCGCCCACCTCGAGTCGGTCGAAGGCCCGTATGTGGTCAAGGCCGACGGGCTCGCCGCAGGCAAGGGAGTCCTCGTGACCGAGGACCTCATTGCGGCCCAGGGTTGGGCGCGCTTGTGCATCGATGGCGGCTTCGGGGATGCCGGACGGACCGTCGTCGTCGAGGAGCACCTCGCCGGGGAGGAGGTCTCGGTCTTCGCCATCTGCGACGGTACCGGGGCCGTGGCCCTCGCCCCCGCTCGCGACTACAAGCGCCTCCTCGACGGGGACGGCGGCCCCAACACCGGAGGCATGGGCTGTTACACACCCCCCGAGGCCGTCCCCCCCGACCTCATCGAATCGACGATGGACGACGTCATCCTCCCGGTGCTGGAGGTGCTCGCGTCGGACGGCATCTCGTACCGCGGTTTCATCTACGCCGGGCTGATGCTCACCGACGATGGCCCGACCGTCCTCGAGTTCAACTGCAGGCTCGGTGACCCCGAGACCCAGGTGCTCGTGCCGCTGCTCGAGGACGACCTCCTCGAGCTCGTCATGGGCGCGGCGACCGGCGACGTCGGCCCGGCCTCGCTGCGGTGGCGGCCCGGGGCCGCCGTCGACGTCGTGCTCGCCGCGGCTGGGTATCCCGAGAGTCCGCAGCGGGGCGCGCTCATCTCCGGCATCGCAGCCGCAGCGGCCATGGAGGGCGTGCACATCTTCCACGCCGGCACCGCCCGCTCCGGCGACGGTCTCGTCGTCAACGGAGGCAGGGTCCTCAACGTCGTCGGGGTCGGCCCCGACCTCGCCGGGGCGCGCGAACGCGCCTATGCCGCGGCCGGCGTCGTCGACTTCGACGGGATGCAGTACCGCACCGACATCGCCGGGTGAAGACGCCGTCGCACGCGTTTCCTAGCATCGGTGTCATGCGCGTGGCGATCCTCATGGGTTCCGAGAAGGACGCGGGAGCGATGGCTCCCGCCGAACGTGTCCTTCGCGAGTTCGGCGTCGACTGCGACGTGCACGTCATGTCGGCGCACCGCACCCCGGCGAAGGTCGCAGAGTTCGCGGCGTCGGCGCGGGCCGACGGGTACGGGGTGATCATCTGCGGCGCAGGCAAGGCCGCTCACCTCGCCGGGGCGGTCGCCGCCAACACGACGCTGCCGGTCATCGGGGTTCCGATCGCCGCGGGTGGCCTCGGCGGCCTCGACGCCCTGCTGTCGACGGTGCAGATGCCGACCGGGGTGCCGGTCGCGACCGTCGCCGTCGACTCCGCCGCGAACGCCGCGTACCTCGCCCTCGCCATCGTCGGGGCCTCGGACGCCTCGATCGCGAAGCGACTCGACGCGTACCGGGCGGACCTGGCGACATGATCGAGCGGTACACGCTGGCCGAGATGGCCGAGGTCTGGAGCGAGCGCCGCAAGCTCGCCGTGTGGAAGGAGGTCGAGAGCCTCGTCGTCGAGGCGTGGGCCGAGCTCGGCGTCGCCCCGGCGGCGGCCGTTGCCGCAGTGCGAGCCGCGCCCGAGGTCGACCCCGAAGCGTGGAAGGCGCGCGAGGAGGTGACCGGCCACGACCTCGCCGCCTTCGTCGACGTCCTCGCGACGTCGGTGGCCGAAGGCGGGGAATGGGTCCACTACGGGCTCACCTCCTCAGACATCGTCGACACGGCACAGGGAGTCCTGATGAAGGAGGCGGCCGATCTCCTCATCCGCCGCGTCGGTGAGCTCTTCGACGTCGTCAGGCGCCGGGCGCTCGAGCACCGCGACACGGTCATGGTCGGCCGCACCCACGGGATCTGGGCCGAGCCCACGACGCTCGGCCTCAAGCTCGCCACCTGGGCGTTCGAGCTCGCCCGCGACGACGACCGCCTGCGCCGGGCCCGCGACGCGGTGGCGGCCGGCAAGCTCTCGGGTGCGGTCGGCACCTACGCCCACCTCCCCCCGGCCATCGAGGCGATGGTGTGCGAGCGGCTCGGGCTCGTCGCGGAACCGGCGTCGTCGCAGGTCACCCACCGGGACCGGCACGCCGAGTTCCTCTCGACGCTGGCGCTCGTCGGCTCGTCCCTCGAGCGCTTCGCCACCGAGATCCGCCACCTCCAGCGCAGCGAGGTGGGCGAGGCGCACGAGCCATTCGGCAAGCACCAGAAGGGCTCCTCGGCGATGCCGCACAAGCGGAACCCGATCGGGTCGGAGAACATCACGGGTCTCGCCCGTCTGCTCCGGGGCTACGCCGGTGCCGGGCTCGAGGACGTCGCCCTCTGGCACGAGCGGGACATCTCGCACTCCTCTGTCGAACGGGTGGCGCTGGCCGATGCCTGTCTCCTCCTCGACTTCGCCCTCGCCCGGATGACCGCGCTCGTGACCGGCCTCGAATTCGACGCCGGGCGGATGCGGGAGAACCTCGAAGCCGCGCACGGGCTGGTGTACTCCCAAGCCGTCCTGCTCGCCCTCGTCGAGCGGGGGATGACCAGGGACGACGCCTATCGCATCGTCCAGCGCAACGCCATGGACGCGTGGGAAGGTCGTCGGCACCTGCGCGACCTCCTTGCTCGCGACGGCGAGGTCGACCTCGACGACGCCGAGCTCGCCGACTGCTTCGAGCCCGCCCGCTTCCTCCGCAACGCGCACGTCGTGTTCGACCGCCTCGAGCGCCTCGAGCTCGCCGCCGCCGGCTGACCGGGCCTGCGGCGAGAGATCGGGGAGACCCGAACCTTTGGCTACCATCGAGCGGGTGCTGGCGCTCACCCACGTCGGGTCGGGGAAGGTCCGGGAGATCTATCACGTCGACGAGGGGCGGCTCCTCATCGTCGCCTCCGACCGCATCTCCGCGTTCGACGTCGTCATGGCCGAGCCGATCCCGCACAAGGGCGGGGTGCTCACCGCGCTCTCCCGGCACTGGTTCGACATCCTCGACACCCCGCACCACCTGCTCTCCACCGACCCCGCGGACGTCCCCGGGATCACCGACGCCGACGCCGAGCTCCTGACGGGGCGGATGATGCTCGTGCGTGCCGCCGAGGTCATCCCGATGGAGTGCGTCGTGCGGGGGTACCTCTATGGCTCGTCCTGGCAGGAGTACAGCAGCGGCGGGGGCCCGACGACGGAACACCTCCCCCCCGGCCTCACCAAGGCATCACGGCTCGACGAGCCGGTCTTCACCCCGGCCACGAAGGCCGAGACCGGTCACGACGAGAACCTCACCGCCGGCGACGCCAGGGCCCTCGTCGGCGGGGAACTGTACGAAAAGCTGCGAACGCGCAGCATCGGCCTCTACGAGCGGGGTGCGGCACACGCCGCAGAGCGGGGGATCGTCCTCGCCGACACGAAGTTCGAGTTCGGGCTCATCGACGGCGAGGTCATCCTCATCGACGAGGTTCTCACCCCCGACAGCTCCCGCTACTGGCCCGCTGAGGAGTGGGCGCCCGGCAAGACGATGCCGTCGTTCGACAAGCAGCCGCTGCGGGACTGGCTCGAAGCCCAGCCGTGGGACAAGACGCCCCCGCCGCCGCCGCTGCCCGACGAGATCGTCCTCGAGACCTCGCGGCGCTACGTCGACGTGTACGAGCGGCTCACCGGGGAACCCTTCCCGTCCGAGGCGGAGGCGTGACGGGGTGAGGTTTCGCGTCGACATCCGACGTCGCGAGGGTCTCTCCGATCCGGAAGGGGTGACGACGCGCCGGGCGTTGCGCGATCTCGGATACGACGCGGTCGCCGACGTGCATTTCGGGCGGACGATCTACCTCGACCTCGACCTCGACGCCGACGACCCCGACGCGGCCACCGCCGACGTCGCCGAGATGTGCGAGCGCCTCCTCGCCAACCCCGTCATCGAGGACTACGACATCGAGGTCGTGGGGTGAAGGTCGCCGTCGCCGTCTTCCCCGGGACGAACTGCGAGCACGACGTCACCCACGCCCTCGCCGGCCTCGGCGCGACGGCGGATCTCGTGTGGCACCGCGAGATGAGCCTCGCCGGGTACGACGGCGTCGTCATCCCCGGCGGCTTCGCCCACGGCGACTACCTGCGCACCGGCGCCATCGCCCGGTTCTCGCCCATCATGACCGAGATCGGAGCCATGGCGGCGGCGGGGGCACCAGTCCTCGGCATCTGCAACGGATTCCAGGTCCTCTGCGAGGCGGGGCTGCTCCCCGGCGCGCTCATCGCCAACCGCGAGCTCGCGTTCATCTGCCGCCACGTCCACATCCGGGTCGAGCATGCCGACTCCGTCCTCACCTGCGACGCCGAGCCCGGCACCGTGCTACGGATCCCGCTCAACAGCTACGAGGGCAACTGGGTGGCACCGGCGGACCACGTCGCCGAGGTCGAGGACGGCCACCGGGTGGTCCTTCGGTACTGCGACGCCGCGGGCAACGTCGATCACGCGTCGTCACCGAACGGCTCGACCAACTCGATCGCCGGGCTCGTCAACGACGCCGGCAACGTCGCCGGGCTGATGCCCCACCCCGAGCGAGCCAGCGACCCCGCGCTCGGCTCCGCCGACGGGCTCGCTCTCCTCCGCTCGTTCCTCGCCGCCGTGCCCGCCCTGTCATGACCACCGCCGGGCCCGCGGAGCCGGCACACCGGGTACTCGGCATGACCGATGACGAGTACGACGCCGTGGTCGAGATCCTCGGCCGCGATCCGCGACCGGCAGAGCTCGCCATGTACTCGGTGATGTGGTCCGAGCACTGCTCCTACAAATCGTCACGCGTCCATCTCCGGCGTTTCCCCACCGACGCCGCCTGGGTCGTCGTCGGCCCCGGAGAGAACGCCGGCGTCGTCGACCTCGGGGACGGCTGGCTCGCGGCGCTCCGTATCGAGTCCCACAACCATCCGTCCTTCGTCGAGCCGTACCAGGGTGCCGCCACCGGCGTCGGAGGGATCCTCCGCGACGTCTTCACCATGGGAGCAAGGCCGATCGCCGTCTGGGATCCGCTGCGGTTCGGTCCCCTCGACGACGCCCGGAACCGGTACCTCCTCGGCGGTGTCGTGTCCGGAATCGCCGGCTACGGGAACGCCGTCGGCGTTCCCACCCTCGGCGGCGAGGTGGAGTTCGCCGAGCCGTACTCGGCCAACCCCCTCGTCAACGTCATGGCGCTCGGCCTGCTGCGGCGCGATGAGCTCGTGCTCAGCGCCGCATCGGGTGCGGGCAACCTCGCGGTGCTCCTCGGCGCCGCCACCGGCCGCGACGGCATCGGGGGCGCCTCCATCCTCGCCTCGGCGAGCTTCGAGGACGGCTCCGACGGAAAGCGTCCGTCGGTTCAGATCGGCGATCCGTTCGAGGAGAAGCGCCTCATCGAGGCCTGCCTCGACCTCTACGACCGCGGCCTCGTCGTCGGCATCCAGGACCTCGGGGCGGCCGGCATCTCGTGCGCCACCGCCGAGTGCGCCGCGGCCGGCGGGATGGGCATGGAGGTCGATCTCGACGCCATTCCGCTGCGAGAGCCGGACATGGCCGCTGCGGAGATCCTCATGTCGGAGTCCCAGGAGCGGATGCTGGCGATCGTGCAGCCCGACGACCTCCCGGAGGTCCTCGCCGTTGCGGAGAAGTGGGAGATCGAAGCGGCCCGCATCGGGACCGTGACGACGGGAGGCATGCTCACGGTGCGCCACGGCGGCAACGTGGTCGCCGAGGTCCCGGCGGCGTCGCTCACCGATGGCGCCCCGATGTACCGGCGTCCTGCCGCCCGACCGGCGGGGCAGGAGGGAGTGTGGTCCGACACGGCGGACCTGCCCGATGACGTCGACGCCGCGGCAACGCTGCTGCGTCTCCTCGACGATCCCGCCCTCGGCGACAGGTCGTGGATCTACGAGCAGTACGACCACATGCTGTTCCTCAACACCCTCGTCGCCCCCGGCCACGACGCCGCGTTGCTCAGGATCAAGGGAACCGACAAGGCCCTCGCGGTCTCGGTCGACGGCAACGGCCGCCTCTGCCATCTCGACCCCCGCTGCGGCGCCGCCGCCATCGTCTACGAGGCGGCGCTGAACGTCGCCGTCACCGGCACAAGGCCGTTCGCCGTCGTCGACAACCTCAACTTCGGCAACCCGGAGAAGCCGGAGGTGATGTGGCAGTTCATCGAGACCGTCGAGGGCATGTCCCTCGCATGCGAGAGCCTGGGGGTTCCGGTCATCGGCGGCAACGTCTCGTTCTACAACGAGACCGGCGGTGCCGACATCTACCCGACCCCCGTCGTCGGGATGCTCGGGTTCTCCGAGCCCGCCCTCGCCGCCCCGCCCCGGCTCGATCGGGCCGTGCCGGGGATGAGCGTGTGGCTCGCCGGTCCCGCCGCCACCGAGGCCGGGTTCGCCGCGAGCGCGTACAGCCGGATCGTCCTGGATCATCTCGGCGGGCGCCCGGACCCCATCGACCACGCCCTGGGGCGCGCCGTCGTAGCCGCCGCGGAGCAGGCCGCCGGCCTGTTCCCCGTGGTCCACGACGTCTCCTCCGGCGGGCTCGCCGTCGCCGTCGCCGAGATCGCCATGGCGTCCGGGGTCGGCATCGCCCTCGACGTGGACGACTGGCGGGAGCTGTTCGCGGAGACACCGCTGCGGTTCGTCGCCATCGGCCTCGATGCTGCGCCGCCACCCGGTGCGGTTCCATGGCGCAAGATCGGCACGATCGGCGGCGATCGCATCGACTTCGGCCGCTACGGCTCCGTGGACGTGACCGAGGCCGCCGCCGTGTGGCGCAGCGCGCTCCGGCGTCACCTCAGCTGAGCGCGCCGGCAGCGCCGGCGGACCGAGTGCGAGCGTCAGCCGTCGTCTCCGAACACGGCGAACGCTCCGGTCGCGGTCGCGGCGAGCTTGTTGCGGTGCTCGTACGCCTCGGCCCGTACCTGCATGATGCGCCGACCCGGGTGGTAGACCTCGGCTTCGACGCGCAGCTGACCGGTGCAGACCATGCGGATGAACCGCATGGAGATGTCGACCGTCGCGAGGTCGGTGCCGGGCTCGAGGAGTGACCGGACCGCCCACCCCATCACGGTGTCGAACACGACGAAGACGAGGCCCCCGTGCATCCGCTCCACCTGGCTGTAGTGGTGATCCGTGACGAGCATCCGCCCCACCGCCTTGCCGTCGGCGACGACGTCGACGTCGAGGCCGAGCAGGCCGTAGATCGGCACCGATGGATCGAGACGTGTCATCCGGCGCGACAGGCTAGGTCGGCCGGGCCCCGGTCACGCATCGTCGGGGTGACGAGATGGCGACGGAGTAGAGCCCCGACGCCTCTAGGTTGGGTGACGACACATGGACGAGCGCACGGACACGACGGTCTGCTACCGGCATCCCAACCGCCCCACCCGGCTGCGGTGTTCCGAGTGTGAACGTCCCATCTGTTTCGAGTGCTCCCACGACGCCGCGGTGGGCCAGAAATGCCCGGAGTGTGCGAGGCCACAGGGCCGCTACCGCGTGGTCACCGCCCGGGAGAGTCTCGCCGGGCCGTCGTTCGCGACGACGCCGGTCACGTTCTCGATCATCGCGGTCGCGGTCGCCATCTACGTGCTCATGTTCCTCTCCCGCGACTTCGAGGTGGAGCTCATCCAGCGGTTCGCCTCGGTCAACGTCCTCATCGACCAGGGTGAGTGGTGGCGGGTGCTCACCGCCGCCTTCCTCCACGGGTCGCTGTGGCACGTGGGATTCAACATGTACGCCCTGTACCTCTTCGGGCCGCGGCTCGAGCGTGAGGTCGGGAGCGCCGCGTTCGCCGCCCTCTACTTCGCCGCGGCGGCGGGCGGCGGCGCGGCGTCGTCGATCCTGGGACCCGACTTCGTCGCTATCCGGGCCGGACTCGTGCCGACCGTCGCCCTCGGCGCCAGCGGGGCGATCTTCGGGCTCTTCGGGGCCTGGATGTTCGTGGCGTACAAGCTGCGATCGACACCGGCCGGTCGCTCGATGTTCAACCAGCTCGGGGTGCTCCTGCTCATCAACCTCGCCCTGCCGCTCGCGATCCCCAACATCGACTGGCGGGCGCACCTCGGCGGGCTGGTGACGGGGATCCTTGTCGCCTGGCTGTGGTCGGTCATGGCCGCGGGCAAGCCCGGGGCGAGGGTGATCAGGACGGTGATCGGGACCGCGGCGCTGGTCGTGGCGCTCGGTCTCGTCATCGCGCTCTGACGTCCCCCGGCTTCTCGGCGGCTGCGCGTACAATCGCCGAACAGTGGTGACGCCTCCCGCACTCCCCGACCGGCCCGGCGAGGCTTGCGGGGTGTTCGGCATCTTCGCCCCGGGCCTCGATGCGGCGCGCCTCGCGTACTTCGGGCTGTTCGCGCTCCAGCACCGCGGCCAGGAGAGTGCGGGGATCGCCGTCTCGGACGGCGAGACGATCACCGTCTACAAGGACCTCGGCCTCGTCGACCATGTGTTCGACGAGCGGACGCTCGCCGGCCTCGCCGGCGACATCGCCGTCGGCCACACCCGGTACTCGACGACGGGGTCACCGGTGTGGGAGAACTCGCAGCCGGTGTACCGGGCCGTCGGCAGCAACGGGATCGCTCTGTCCCACAACGGCAACCTCACGAACACCCCGGTGCTCGCCGACGAACTCGGCAAGCTCTTCGCGACGACCGACTCGGAGCTGATGACCGAGGCCATCGCCCAGTCGATGGAAGAGGGTTCCGGGCTCGCCGACGCCGTCGAGACCGCAGCACGGCGCTTCGAGGGGGCGTTCACCCTGGCGGTGATGGATCGCGACCACCTGGTCGCGATCCGTGACCGCCACGGCTTTCGCCCGCTGTGTCTCGGACGCCACGACGGCGGGTGGGTCGTCGCCTCGGAGACGGCGGCGCTCGACCTGCTCGGGGCGGTGTACGTGCGCGACGTCGCGGCGGGAGAGATGGTGGTCATAGGGCCCGGCGGCATCGAGAGCCGGCACCCGTTCGAGGAGAGCGCCGCCAGGCTGTGCCTCTTCGAGTTCGTGTACTTCGCCCGGCCGGACTCCATGCTCTACGGCACCAACGTCCACGCTGCCCGCCGCCGGATGGGAGAACGCCTCGCCGCTCAGGCGCCCGCCGCGGCCGACGTCGTCGTCCCCGTTCCCGAGTCCGGCATCCCGGCGGCGCAGGGGTACGCAGCTCACAGCGGCATCCCGTACTCGGACGGCCTCGTCAAGAACCGCTACGTGGGACGCACGTTCATCAATCCCGCCCAGTCGATGCGCGACCGTGGCGTCCGGCTCAAACTGAACCCCATGCCGGGTGAACTCGCCGGCAGGCGCGTCGTTCTCATCGACGACTCGATCGTGCGCGGCTCGACAACCCGCCAGCTCGTGGCGATGGTCCGCGACGCCGGCGCCGTCGAGGTGCACCTCCGGATCTCGTCACCGCCGTACCGCTGGCCGTGTTTCTACGGGATGGACACGGGGGATCGCTCGACACTGCTCGCCGCCGAGCGCAGCGAAGACGAGATCAGGGACTTCCTCGGAGCCGACACGCTCGCCTTTCTCGAGCTCGGGTCCCTCATCGAGGCGACCGAAGCCCCCGCCGACGGGTTCTGCAGCGCCTGTCTCTCCGGCGACTATCCGACCGAGGTGCCGGCGACGGGGGACAAGTTCCTCCTGGAACGGTCCTGACGTGGCGACGTACCACGACGCCGGCGTGGATCGCGACGCCGCGGACACACTCGTCGACCGGATCCGGCCCATCGTCACCAAGACGTGGCACGAGGGCGTCGTGAGCGGCTTCGGCGGCTTCGCCACGGGGATCGAGATACCTGCCGGCTACGACGATCCGGTGCTGATGCTGACGACGGACGGCGTCGGCACGAAGGCCGCCCTCGCTCGCGATGCCGGGCGGATCGACGGGCTGGGGTGGGACCTCGTCGCCATGTGTGTCGACGACCTCGCCGCCGCCGGCGCGATGCCAATCGCCATGACCGACTACCTCGCCGTCGGCAGGATCGAGCCCGCCCGCGAGGAACGGCTCGTCTCGTCGATCGCGACCGCGTGCTCTGCGGCCGGAATCGCGTTGCTCGGCGGCGAGACTGCAGAGCATCCCGGTGTCATGGGCATCGGCGACTTCGACCTCGCCGGCGCCGCGCTCGGTGTCGTCGAGCGCGGGCGCGAGATCGACGGCACGGCAATCGTCCCGGGAGACGTGATCGTGGGCATCGCGTCTCCCAACCTTCGCTCCAACGGCTTCTCGCTGGTCCGGGCGACCCTCGTCACCGCGCTCGGGCTCGATGGGGAGGTCCCCGGCACCGGTCGCTCCGTCGCCGAGGTCCTGCTCGAGCCGTCGGTGATCTACTCCCCGCTCGTGACCTGCCTCATCGAGGCCGAGACCGTCCACGGGCTCGCTCACATCACCGGAGGCGGCCTCCCCACCAA
Organism: uncultured Acidimicrobiaceae bacterium; assembly: GCA_947259365.1. Classification (GTDB taxonomy): domain Bacteria; phylum Actinomycetota; class Acidimicrobiia; order Spongiisociales; family UBA5794; genus CAMYMC01. The sequence continues at coordinate 107,117 of CAMYMC010000030.1, forward strand.
CTTGGGTCGGATCCTGCCGGCGGGCAGCGAAGCACGCCTCGATGCGAGGAGCTGGGAACGTCCCGCCGTCTTCGACGCCGTCGCCGCCGCCGGTGGCGTCGAGACCGACGAGATGTTCCGCACGTTCAACATGGGCATCGGGTTCGCCGTCGTGACGCCGGCGTCGGACGCCGCGGCGGTGGTGAGCTCGGCCGAAGCGACGGCTCACCGGGCCTGGGTCATCGGCGAGGTGGCCGCGGGCGACGGAACCGTGCACATCGAGGTCTAGGCGACGCTAGCGCCGGGCCCGGCGGCGCCGCTTCACGACGCGAGACGCTCCCCGGATCTGCTTTCGTCCCCGCAGCTCGGCACGGGCGCGCTGGCGCGACATGCCGCCGTTGTTGGCCGCAGCCCGCACCCTGGAGCTGGGACGACGCAACGCCCCGAAGTACGCGGCGGCGAGACCGAACATGATGAGCAGCCCGCCGATCGCTGCGATCACCGGCTCGAGCACGGTGGACTCGGGGGACGACTCGACGGCATCGGGGAGCGGCGCCCGGCCCGTCGCGGTACCCGCCTCGTCGGCCAGGTAGGGGGGGACGACGAGCGGTGGGCCGGAGTAGAGCCTCGTCCCCGAGCACGCGTCGCTCACGAACGGAGGCCGCCGGTTGTCCGGGAAGAAGATGTACGTCCCCCCCACGTTGAACGTCGCCGGGTCCGGGTCTCCCTCGTACCCACCCCTGACCTCGAGCTCCCCAGGGAGATCGTCACCCTTCCATACGGCCGCGACGGCGACGGTGGCGACGGTTCTGCCTGCCGAGACCGAGGCAACCGTGCCGATGAACACGATCGACGCCTCCCCGACCGCCTCCTCGAGCGCCGGGGCGCGTTCGCATTCAGCGCCGGCCGCAGGCGCGTGACCCACGACGCCGACGGCGGCAACCAACGCGAACGCGACCAATCTGCGACCTGCCATGAGCTTGCTGTCGGCACGGGCAGGATGCGACTGGAGAGAATGCTGGCGGCTCGACCTACCCTCGTCGTGGTGACGGCCGGCTACTCGGGAACTCCGTTGGCGGCGAAGCTCGGCATCACGACCGGTCAGGTGCTTGCCGTGCTCGACGATCCCGGAGGTTTCCTCGATCTCTGCGCCCCGCTCCCCGATGGGGTCGAGGTGAAACGAACCGCCCGTGGCAGAGCGGATGTGGCCGTGGCCTTCGTGCCCGGGAGGGCGGCGCTGCGGCGCCGCCTCGGCTCTGTGGGACGGCTCGTCTTCCCGGCCGGTGCCGTGTGGGTGTGCTGGCCGAAGCGCGCCTCGGGGGTCGCCACCGATCTCACGGAGGACGTCGTGCGCGGCACCGTCCTGACGAGCGGTCTCGTCGACGTCGAGGTGGCCGCCATCGACGCCACCTGGTCGGGGCTGAAGTTCGTATGGCGCAGGGAGCTCCGCAAGCCGTCGTGACGAGCGGGAGGCACCCCTCCCGGCTTCAGCCCTGCGCGGCGACGGCGAGCAGATCGGGGATGCCGCGCCGGTCGAGGACGACCGGGTCGAGGCCGAGCCGCTCGGCGAGACCTGCCGCGATCGTGGCGCGGAAACCGGTCACGCACCCGAGCCACACCTCCGTACCCGGCTCCAGATCGGCGAGACCGGTCTCGATGTCTGGCGTGTAACAGAGGCGGCTCCCCGGCACGGTCCCCGACTCCCATTCCGCCGGTCCCCGGCAGTCGACGAGCAGGGGGGGATCATCCCCGTCGAGCGCCGCCGCCACTTCTTCGACCGTCACGGTCCGGTATGCCCGCGTCGAGATGCTGCTGAGGTCCCGCACGACTCCGCGCACGTGGTCGAATCCGATACGGATGAACTGGTTGACGACCTCGGTCACGTCCTGGTCGGGGCCGGCAACGAGCACGACGTCCGTGTCGAACGGCAGCAGCCACCCAGACCAGACGCCGACCGAGTCCGCCTCCGGGATGCCGAGGGAGCCTTCGAGGTGGCCGGCGGCGAACCTCTCGCGGGGCCTCACGTCGACGACCGCTGCGCCGTCGGGAATGTCTCCGACGTCGAGCTCGGGAGGAGGTGTGTCGGGCCGGGGCGGCGCAACGAGGTTGAGCGGCGCCATGTGGGCGTAGTACGCGGGGTAGGGCTGGAGACCCTCGAGCTGGGCCCCGGCGAAGGCCTCGGCGTGCGGATGCATCAGCACGGGGTTGGCGGCTCGCTCGTCTCCGATCGTCGACGTGTGTCTCCCGGCGCCGCCGGCCGTGCAGAACGATCCCTCGCCGTGGGTCGGGTACAGGCCGACGGGACCGGGAAGGGATGCGAGCCGCCTCACCGAGGTGAATTGCAGCCTGGCGAGCTGACGGGCACGGTCGGTGCCGAGCAGATCGGTCCGCCCCGCGGACCCGACGAGCAAGGAACCGCCGGAGAACACCGCCAGCGGCACACCGTCGACGAGGACGAGGTACGACGTGTGCTCGGGTGTGTGCCCCGGGGTGTGGATCGGCTCGATCACGAGGTCGGCGAGGGTGAGCTCCTCGCCGTGGAACGCCGGCACGTATGCGAACGCAGCACCGGCGGCGGCGGGCAGAACGAGGTCGGCGTCGAAGCGATCCGCCAGCTCCCGGCCCCCTGAGACGTAGTCGTTGTGGACGTGCGTCTCGAGAACGAGGCCCAGGTCGGCGCCGTCCGCCTCGATCTGGTCGGCAAAGCGCTCGATGTCGCGCTGGGGGTCGACGACGATCGCGACCCCGTTGTGGGTGAGAACGTACGTCGTGTCCCCGAGGCCCTCGGTTCTGATGCCGGTGATCTCCACGGTGCCCTCCGCGCGTCGCGCCCCCGGGGGCGAGGATGGTGCCGCCGCCAGGGTACGCGCTCGCCGCCCCTGGCGCGGCATAGGCTGTCCCCGTGGCAGGGACTTCAACCGGGATCATCCTCGCCGGCGGTAGGAGCAGCCGGATGGGGAGGGACAAGGCCCTCGTCGAGCTGGCGGGCCGCCCCCTCATCGAGCTCGTCGCTGCCGCGATCGACTCCGCCGGCCTCGATGTCGTCGTCGCCGGACCCCCCCGGGACGGCGTCGATCTCCCTGTCGTACCGGATGCGCCCGGGAGCGGGCCGGTTGCCGGCGTCCTCGGCGCCCTCGACGCCCTCCCCGGCCACGATCTGCTGGTCGTCGCTGTCGATCAGCCGCTGCTGCGTCCCGACACCGTGCTGGAGCTTCTCGCGACCCCCGGCTCGGTCGTGGCACCGCTCGACGGCGGCGTCCCCCAGGTGACGTGCGCGGTCTACCGGCCGGACGTCGCCGCCACCGCCCGCACGGTGCTCGCCTCGGCGCGGCCCTCGTTGCGCGCGGTCATCGACAACGCCGGAGCAACCCTCGTCGCCGAGGGAGTGTGGCGATCCTGGGGCGAGGACGGCAGGTCGTGGGCCAGCGTCGACACCGAGGCGGATCTGGCGGAGATGGAGCGCGCCCTCGGCGGCGGGCCCGGGCCACTACGCTCGCCCTCATGAGCGAGCAACCACTCCCGCATTCCGACGTCATCAGCGTCGAGCGGCGCGGTCGGGTTGCGGTCGTGTGGCTCGACCGGCCTGAGAAGCTCAACGCGATGGCGCCGGCGTTCTGGGAGGACCTGCCCCGCATCATGGATGCACTCGGGGCCGATGCCGATGTGCGCGCCGTCGTCGTCGCCGCCCACGGCAAGGCCTTCACCGTCGGTATCGATCTCGAGGCCTTCGGGCCCGAGCTGGCGGCGGGCGCCCTCAGCGGAGACTCGTCGAGCGAGGTCACGGATCGCCGCCGTCTCTACGACATGATCACGAGGATGCAACATACGTTCACCGCCGTCGCCGAGTGCCCCAAGCCGGTGATCGTCGCGGTGCACGGGTACTGCATCGGAGGCGGCGTCGACCTCATCACGGCGTGCGACATCCGTCTGGCGTCTGCGGACGCGGTGTTCTCGGTGCGCGAGACGAAGCTGGCGATGGTCGCCGACGTGGGCACGCTGCAGCGACTTCCCACCATCGTCGAGCCGGGACGCGTCGCCGAGATCGTGTACACCGGTCGCGACTTCGGTGCCGACGAGGCGCTCGAGATGGGGCTGGTGAGCCAGGTGCACCCCGACCGCGACGCCGTCGTCAAGCACGCCCTCGACCTCGCCGACCAGATCGCCGCCAACTCGCCCCTCGCCGTCCAGGGCGCCAAGGCGGTGCTGGGACGTCGCCGGGCCCGTGTTGGGGAGGAACTCGACTACGTCGCCCTGTGGAACGCGGCGTTCCTCGAGTCGAACGACCTCGCCGAGGCGGTGCGCGCCTTCACCGAGCAGCGCCCCGCGGAGTTCCGAGGCGACTGAGCTCGCCCCGGCTCACCCCGCAGCGGCGGTGCCGAGGACCTCCTGGATGCGGGTCACGAGTTCGGGCGGAACGACGGAGTCGGCGTCGCGAAGTTCGCCGAGACGCGCTTGGGCGTCGACGAGGGCAGCGTAGAGCGGAGGACACGTCGGGCATGTGGCGAGGTGGGCCTCGACCCCGTGCGCGGTCTTGTGGTCGAGATTCCCGTCGAGGAAGTCCGAGATGTGGCGGCGGGCGTCCCAGCATCGCATGGGCACTCCTTTGAGCTTGGTGCGCCGCTCGTGGCCCTCGGCGAGGGCGCTGACGAGCATCATCCGGCCCCGGCGTAAGCGCTGCTTGGCGGCGGAGAGCGACACGTCTTGAAGGTCGGCGATCTCGCGCACGGTGAGTCCTTCCACGTCGTGGAGGGTCACCGCGGTGCGGTAGATGAATGGCAGCCTGACGAGGGCGTCCTCGAGCTCGGTCCTCGTCGCCGCCCGCTCCGCGACGGCGGCCGGGTCGACGGTGTACCCGTCGTCCTGCCACTTCTCCTCGATCGCCTCGACCGGCACCTCACGTGAGGAGCGGCGGGCCCGGTCGACGGCGAGGTTGTGGAGAATCCGGCGAAGCCAGGCGAGGAGCGGTGCATCCCCGCGGTACTGGTCTGCCTTCTCGACGGCGCGCAGGTACGCGTCGTGGACGAGGTCGGCGGCGCCGTGGGGATCGGGGGTCAGACGCGTTGCCAGCTTGTAGAGGGCCGGCAGGTGATCGCCGATCTCGGAGAGGACCCCGGCCGGCTCGCTCATGACCCGGCCCGCTCGGGTGATCGCCGCCGCGCCAAGGCACCGGCCAGGCCCCAGGCGGCGACGGCGGCGCCGACACCGGTGAGCACCCACGCCGGTCCAGTGAGAAGCCCGACGGCGGCGAGGGCGGCACCGGCGAGCACCCGGAGGCGGGTGTCGGCGGAGCCGGGACCGTTGATCGCGCCGACCCGTCCGTCGGCGACGGCGCGAAAGAGGTCGCGCACCTCGGCGGCGTTGCGGGTGCCGGTGATCCGACCGATTTCCGCTCCACCGTAGACACCGATGAGGGTCGGCGTCCCGAGAACCCCGAGGTCGCGGACCACCTCCGGCTCGCGCGACGCGTCGATGACGACGAGACGCACCGAGTCTTCGAACTCGCGCGCCGTTGCGTCGATGGCCGGCTGCATCGCCCGGCACGAGTGACACCACGGCGCCCGCACTTCGATCACCGTTGGCTCCCCGTGTGTCTCGACCGGACCGATCATCGTTGCCATCCGTCGCGAGGTGGGTCCCACCGCAACAGTATGCCGGTCTGCAGCAGCTTCGCCGCGGGGAGGCCGAGCACAGGAACGCCTACGGCGAGGACGACCGCCACCATGCCGACCGTCCACGGCACATCGGGGAACGTCACCACGAAGCCGGCGACCGCCCATCCCATGACGGTGAGGATCGTGACCCAGGTGTTGATCCACACGGCGGCGACCCAGCCGTGGCGATCGAAGTCGAGGCCGCAGCCGGGACACGACACCGCGAGCGTTGCCCAGGCACGCCAGATCCGCCCTTCACCGCAGCGAGGGCACCGGCGCCGTGCCACGGCGGCCACGACGGACGGGGCACGGCTCAGGCGAGGGAGCGGGGGCTCCCCCCTGGGAGCCCCCGCTCGACGATCGACTCGACCGCTCACGTTCAGGCAATCCCGACGAGCTCGTGATCCTTCGCGGTGTCGTTCGTGCGGAAACGGAACACCGCATACAGGGGGCACCAGCCTGCGAGGCCCGTCGCCAGCGGCACGAAGCCGATGATCTTGAGGAACACGCCCCAGCCTCCCCCGACGGCGCCGCTCCAGCCCAGGGCGAGGAGGACGACGCCGAGCACGACGCGAGCGGCTCGATCCCATCCCGCCTCGTTGATGTAGCGCATGATGACTTCCCTTCTGAGATCCTGAGATCTCGCTTCTTCTTTCCGTCACCACCTAGACGAACGAGGGGCGGGAATGGATACAAGGCCAGGTGGGAGGGGGGCCGCAACGCCCCGGGGACGGGGCGCGGGCGCCCGCCGCGATGAACCCGACCGTAGAATGAGCCCATGACGGGAACTCCCCGGGACGCGCGCCGACACCTCTTCGCCTCGCCGTAGGTGGGACGGCCAGGCCGTCCGCGGCATCCGACCCGGTCAAGGAGGTTTTCATGTCCCAGCTCACCGATCGATCCCGACACGTGATCGCGCCGACCCAGGCGTTCGACACCGATATCGAGGTCGTCGCCAGCGAGGGCAGCTGGGTCACCGACGCCACCGGGAAGCGGTACCTCGACTTCACGTGCGGCATCGCCGTCTCCAACCTGGGTCACCAGCACCCGCTCGTGAAGGCGGCGATCCTGGAGCAGATCGACAGCGTGTGGCATGCCGGAGGGGTCTTCTGGTACGAGTCGCTGGTACGCGCCGCCGAGCGGCTCCGCACCATCACCCCCGAGGGCATCGACCAGTTCTTCTTCATGAACTCTGGAGCAGAGTCCGTCGAGGGAGCCGTCAAGCTCGCCCGCAAGACGACGGGGCGCCAGGGCGTCGTCGTGTTTCGCGGCGGATTCCACGGTAGGACGATGGGGTCGGTCAGCTACACGACGTCGACAGCGAAGTACCGCCAGGGGTACCACCCCCTCGTCGGCTCCGTTTTCGTTACGCCGTTCCCGCGGCCGTTCCGCTGGCAGATGACGCACGAGGACGCGACGGCGCGGGCCATCGACGAGCTCGATCTCATGTTCAAGCACGAGGTGACGCCCGCCGAGATCGCCTGCTTCCTCGTCGAGCCTCTCCAGGGCGAAGGCGGCTATTACCCGGCCGGGAAGGAGTTCCTCGAGCACCTGCGCGACGTCGCCGACCGGCACGGGATCCTGCTCGTCGTCGACGAGGTCCAGACGGGCTTCGGCCGCACCGGGGCGTGGTTCACGTCGGACGTCTACGACGTGCGCCCCGACGTCATGGTCATGGGCAAGGCCATCGCCAACGGCCTCCCCCTCTCGGCGTTCGGCGCGCCGGCCGAGCTGCTGGCGAAGTGGCCCCGCGGCTCGCACGGCACCACCTTTGGCGGCAACCCGATCTCGTGCGCTGCGGCGGCAGCCACGATCGAGGCACTCGCCGACGTGATCCCTCAGGTGCCGAAGCTGTCGACCCACGCGTTCGAACGCTGGGAAGAGCTGCAGCTTCGGCACCGGGCGATCGGCGACGTGCGCGGGCTGGGGCTCATGATCGGAGTCGAGTTGGTCGGCGACGACGGCCACGAGCCCGACGCGGACGCGTTCGCCCACATCTCCGCGTTCGCCAAACAAGAAGGGATGCTCATCCTCCCCTGCGGGCCCGACGGCAACATCATCAGATTCATCCCGCCGCTCACGGTGTCGACCGAGGACCTCGACCTCGGCATCGACATCCTCGACCGGGCACTCGGCGACCTCGAAGAGCGCTGAGGCCCGCAGGGGCCGGCTCAGCCCGCGGGCAACCCGAGGGCGGTGGCAAAACCGTCGATACTCGCCGCCCAGCCGTCGGCACCGAGCGTAGAGGCGGCCGCGGCGTCAGGGACCATCTCCCCTCCGGCGAAGACCGGAACGTCCGGCCTCGCCCTCTTCACGCTCGCGATCGTCTCGGCCGCGGCAACCTCGCCACCGGCGGTGGTCGCAGAGACGGCGACGGCAACGACACCGTCTGTTGTTGCCGTCGCCGCGGCAAACGCCGCTGCCGGAAGATCACACCCGAGGTCGACGACCTCGAAGCCACAGGCCCGCAACAGGTCGGCGGCCATCGACACCACGAGGCCGTGCCGCTCGCCGGCCGCCGTTCCGATCACGATGGTGCCCTTGGGTCGTCCCCTGCGGACCATGCCGTGGCCGAGGCGCCCGATGAGTTTGGCGGCGACCGCGCTCGCCCGGTGCTCGTCGGCGATGTCGAGCTCTCCTGTTGCCCACCTCCGCCCGATGCTGCGCATCGCCGCAGCGACAAGCTCGGTGTAGACGCCAGAGGCGGAGAGACCGCCGCCCATCGCGGCCTCCACGACCCGCCACGAGCCCGTCAGGTCCCCGGCGACAAGGCGCGCCTCGAGGCGCTCCGCCCATGGGGCACCCTTCCTCCGATCACCTCTCGGTCCGCGCGCCGAAGAGGCGAAGTCGCGGAGGTCGGCCTCGGTGATGCTCCACGACGATCCCTGCTTCGTCGCCGGGAGGAGGCCGAGCCGGACATACCGGTAGGCCGTCATGTAATGGACGCCGAGGCGGTCCGACACCTCTTGGAGGGACAGGTCGCTCCTCCCCATACGGCTCAGGCGCCCCTCGGTTCGCGGTCCTCGGCGAGCACGCCGCGTAGGCGCGGATAGCTCACCGGACGGTGCTCGAAACAGAACTCGGAGCGGTTGTATCTGGAGATCACGGTCGTGCACCCGTCCCTGAAGCAGACCCGACCGGCCTCGAAGCTCTTGGGCCTGCGGGAACGTCTGCCTGGTCGTGCCGCCCGCATCGATTCGGCCATGGTGGTTCTCGCTCTCGCCTGAGGCCGGTCGCTGCCGGCAGCCGCCGGCGTGGCACCCGCTCTCGGGTCTCGGCAACTGGTGATCGATCTTTTTAGCACTAAAACTGACCATGTCAAGGGCGGGTGACGGCGATCGAGGCCCACGGGGAGAGGCCTGACGAACTCGGATGGTTCGGCGTCAGGCCCGCGAATGCGGCTTCGGCCGCCCCTCACCGGGTACGGCGATGGCGGCGACTGCGGCCACGAGCGCGAGATACACGAGCCAGTCCCCGAGCCGGGTGTACAACGTCGGCGCACCGCTGCGGAACGTCACCCGTCCCACGATGACGGCCTCGGTGAGGATGTCGGTCCTGTCCCCGACGCCGCCGTCGGCGCCCACGAATGCCGACTTGCCGGTGATCGCGGCGTGGACGAGATCCTGGCCCACCGCCGCAGCGTTCACCCGCGTGAGGCCGATGAGCTGATCGCTCGGCAGCCAGCTGCTGGCTCCGTAACTGCTCTCGTTCGTCGCAACGACCATGAGACCGGCGCCCGCTCTCGCTTCGGAGCGGACGAGCCGGGAGAACGCTCCCTCGAACGAGATGACCGAGCCGATGACTCCGCGCGGCGTCGGGAACACGGTGGCCTCGTCGCCGCGCACCATGTCGCGGGGGACCCGGTCGAGCTCGGGGATGAAGTCGAGCAACTCCCGGAACGGGACGTACTCCCCGAACGGGACCGGATGCCGCTTGCGGTACTCGCCGGCGAAGTCTCCCGTCGGAGCGTAGACCCGGTTGACGTTGAGAAACTCGTCCTCGCCGACGTCCACCCGCCTCGTGCCGGACACGAGCAGGTAGGCCCCGAGGCGGCGCGCCTCACTCTTGAGTGCTCCCTCGACGTCGGGGTTGCCGACCGGCTCGAAGGGTGTCCCCAACGAGTTCTCCGGCCAGACGACGAGGTCGACTTCGGCTTCGGGGATGTCCTGGGTGAGGGCGAGGTGGCGCTCGTAGATCCTCTGGTTCTCGTTCTGGCATCGCGTCGCCGGGCAGGGTGAGCCCCCCTGGACGATGGCGACCGTCATCGTGTCTCCGTCCGGTCGAGGCGGGAAGAGCCCCCCGGCGAGCACGAGGAGCAGGATCACGACGGCAGGGTCGACCAGGAGGCGCCAGTTCGCCCGATCCTCGATGGTGAGCACGATTCCGACGGCGAAGGCGACGGACAGCAAGGACCAGCCCGAGGGGCCGACCCACTGCACCGAGCCGATGAAGCCGGGCACCCCGCCGGTGGCAAACCCCAGCATCCCCCAGGGGAAGCCCCCGAACGGCACGGTCGCCCTCGCCAGCTCCCACAAGCCCCAGGCGCCGACGGTGACGAGCAGGAACCGCAGGGGCGGCCAGACGCGGAACATCCAGATGACGAGCCCGAGCCCCGCGGACGTCGCCGCGAGCCAGATCGTGAGGGGGAACCACGCCACGGCGCCGAGCACGAACACCCACCACAGCATGGTGCCGAAGAAGGCGAATCCGAAGAGGAACCCGGCTGCGACGGCGCCGGATGCGCGGTCGATTCGTCGCAGCCCCCACACGAGCGGTGCGGGAGCCGCGAGGCCCAGGAACCCCCAGTCGAGCGGGGGGAAAGAGGCCCACATGAGGAACGCGCCGGCGAGCGCAGCGATGTAGGGCGCCATTGAGGCGACGAGGTTACCGTCTGGTGGGCGTCTGCTCGCTGTCGGCCGGCCTCACATCGAGACGAGGTCGAGGGCGCCGAGGGCATGCAGGGACACCGAGATCGCCGCCATCGCCCAGAAGGCGCGCATGATGCGCGGTCGCGCCGCTACCCAGCGGTCGTAGGCGAGGAAGAGAAGCGGTGCCGCGGCGGTGAGGGCCTCGAGGGGATAGCGGTAGGCGAAGAAGCCGGCGCCCCCGGAGAACCGGTTCGCCTTGTAATGCAGGAGCAGGTAGACGACTCCGCCGATCGCGGCGCCCCTCGCCCACGCCGGCGCAACCCGCCACGCCGCCCGGACTCCCGGGGCCAGAACGAGGAGGAACGGCGACCACAACAGCACTCCCCTCGTCGCCGAGAAGAGCCCGAGGAAGACGTTACGGGCGTATCCGATGAGGTCGCCGCTGAGGGCGTTGTCGGTGAACGACGCCCCGTAGCCGCCCGAGATCGACCACGCGCCGAAAACCCAGCGGTTGTAGCCGACGACGGCGGCGAGGCCGAGGAGCGCACCGGCACCGATGACGAGCGCGGGGCGGAGCGAACGTCGACGAATCGTCTCGGCGAGTCCGGTGCCGGCCGCGATGAGCGCGGTCGGGGGCCGGGTGAGGATCGCGGCGCCGAAGGCGAGCCCGGATGCGGCGGGGAAGGTCGCGGCAAAGGCGACACCGAGCGCGATCCAGGCCATGGCTGGGCCGTGCTGCCACAACTGATCCGCCGCCACCGACCACGCCGACGTTCCCAGCCCTGCGAGATAGGCGGCGGCGAGGGCACCCTGGGGCGAGGCGCCGGCCCGGCGAAAGGCGATCCCGAGCGAAGCCATGGCGATCGCCACGGCGAGAGCGGCGACGATGGCGGCAGGGCCGAGCGGGGGGACGAGGACATCGATGGGCGCCACGTCCGGTCGATTGGAGCCCACGACGGTGACGACCTCGGCATCCTCGGGCCACACCGAGTAGAGCGGGGCGGCGACGAGCGCAGCCCCCGGCGGGTATTGGCTCGCCACGCCATCCTCGGCGGGGACGATCCACCCCAGGTTGCGGAAGTAGTCGGGATCGGCGAGGGCGGTGTGGTCCTCGAGGAGCACCGTGCCGTCGGTGCCGAGCTTCCAAGCGGGCAGCACGGTGGAGAACGCATCGATGTGATACGGCTGGGACCAGGTCGCGGTGAGCAGGTAGAGAACGAGCAGCGGTCCGGCGATGGCGGCGAAGAGCCTGCGGTCGGTGGCGGTGAGGGCGCGGAAGAGCTTCCCGGCCCCTCCAGCCGCAGCGGAGTCGACTCGTTGCGTCGTTCCGGTCACCTCGGACGCGGGGCCGAGCCGAATCCGCGCGCTGCGACCCAAACCAGCGTGGAAGTCCTCACGCGTCGAGGGCATTCTGCAGCGCCCCCGCGATGTGCTCGAGGTCGGCTTCGGCCAGTTTGGGGTGGACCGGCAGGGAGAGGACTTGGTCTGCCGCCAGAGCTGCTCGCGGAGTCGGATCCATGACGACGAGTTCGTGTGCGGCAAAACACTCATAACCGTTGACGAGCCTCGGGTAGTAGATGCCCGTGTCTATCCCCGCCTTGCGAAGGCGATCGACCACTCGCAGCCGTTTCTCTGCCGTCGAGCCATCGAGCCGCACCGTGTACTGGTGGTAGACGTGAAAACGACCTTCCGGCTCACTCGGCACGGTGAGACCCGGAGTGCCCTGGAGCGCATGCGTGAGCCTCCTCGCGTTGTCTCGTCGTCGCGAGGTCGACTCTGCCAAGCGTCGCATCTGCGGGATGCCGATGGCAGCCTGCACATCCGTCAGGCGGAAGTTGAACCCCGTCATCGCATAGTCGTAACGGGCGCGCATACCTTGATTCCTGAGAAGTCGTATCCGCTCGGCGACGTCGGGGTCACTCGTGGTGACCATGCCTCCCTCGCCCGTCGAGACGTTCTTCGTCGCATAGAGCGAGAAGCACCCGACGCCGTAGCTGCCCACCGGTCTGGTCCCGACCGCTGCTCCGACCGCCTGGGCTGCGTCCTCGACGATACGAAGCCCGCGCTCGGATGCGACCGCTTCGAGTCTGCCCATGTCGGCTGGGCAACCGTACAGGTGGATTGGGAGGATCGCCTTCGTGCGCTCGTTGCAGATCGCCGCGACGGAATCCGGATCGATCGTGAAACCCTCCCCGATATCGGCAAACCGCGCAGTCGCACCGCTCGCGAGAATCGCGTTGAGTGTGGCCACGAACGTGAACGGCGACGTGATGACCTCGTCGCCAGGCTCCAGATCGAGCGCCTCGAGAGCGAGAAAGAGCGCAGCCGTTCCGGAGCTCACCGCGACCGCATGGTCGGTGCCGGCCGCCTCTGCGAAAAGAGCCTCGAGTTCCTCCACTTTCGGGCCCTGTGCCAGGTGACCCGATCGAAGGACGGCATCGACCAGTCGTCGCGCTTCGACGCCAACATCCACTGCACTGATGGGGATCACGTCGTGTTTCGCCTCCACGGAGTCATTCTTCGGACCCGCCGCGCCGGTTCTTTCGCGGTTCCGCCGGTGCCGACCACGCTCCGTCACGAGCTGGTGGGCGTGATCTCTCCGGCCACTGCCTCGTACGTCCTCCCACATGAGCAGCGACAACGATCATCGAGACGAAGACCGCAGCGACAAACATGACCGATGGGGCGCGCCGGCACGCCGACGACGAGGACATAGGGGGCGACGTCTCCGACGACGACGGCGCCGGCGCCAACGACGGCCCAATCACCGATGCGGGTGCCGGCGATCAACGTCGCCATGGCTCCGACGGACGCTCCCTCCCCCATCGACACCCCTAGGGCTTCCCAGTCGGAGGACCGCTTCAGCGCGCCCTCCGGGGTCACGGCCCGCGGATGGCGGTCATTGGACAGACAGGCGCCCGGGCCGACGAAGCAGCCGTCGCCGAGGGAGGCAGGGCCGAAGATTGCGGCTTGGTTCTCTACCTTCACCCGATCGCCGATGACAACCTCGACGTCTACGTAGACATGGGCTCCGATCACGCAGTCCGATCCGATGCGGGCGCTAGAGCGGATGTGGGTGTGTCGCCATACAGCCGTCCGTTGCCCGATGACGGCCCCCGATTCGATCTCAGCTGTCGGATGCACGAACCCTTGATCGCCCATGGTTTGCACCATACCGAGCGGTCTCCGAAAGGCAGGTACCGTTCCGGGGCGCGCACCGGACGTCAAGCGCCGACGAAAGCCTGCCGATGGTGCAACGGGAGGTAATCCGTGACCGTACCCGGCCTGGGTAACCTCTTTCGTGCCGGAAGCACCGGTGGAGCGACATGCATGCAGAGATGATCCAGCGATCCCACGAGGGTGAACCCGAACTCGACGTCTCGATCATCCTTCCGGTGTTCAATGAAGCGGGCCACGTCGAGAAGGAGATCCACAGGATCCACGAGGCGATGCGAGCGTCGCCCTACACCTTCGAGATCATCGCGGTGGACGATGGCTCCACGGACGGCTCCGGGGACATCCTGCGTCGAATCGAGATGATCCGGCTCCTGCAGTTCGAGCACAACCGGGGGTCGGGCTCTGCGCGGAAGTTCGGCACGATGGCGGCCCGTGGCCGCATCGTCGTGTGGACCGATGTCGACATGACCTACCCGAACGACAAGATCCCGGCGCTCGTCGCCTCGATCGAGGGTCACGACCAGGTCGTTGGCGCACGACGCACCGAGGAGGGAACCGTCAAGCTGTTGCGCCGCCCCGCAAAGTGGTTCATCCGCAAGCTGGCTGGCTACTTGACGGGTGTCCGGATTCCCGACCTGAACTCGGGCTTTCGGGCCTTTCGCCGCGATGTCGCAACACAGTTTCTCCACCTTCTCCCGCCCGGCTTCTCGTGCGTGACCACAATCACGATGACATTCCTCAGTAACGGGTATTCCGTGGCGTACATCCCGATCGATTACCAGCCACGGGAGGGGGAATCGAAGTTCCACTGGTGGAAGGACACCAGACGATACCTGCTCCAGGTGGTGCGCATGGTGTTGTCGTACTCGCCCCTGAAGGTCTTTATGCCTGCAGCAGCCGTCCTTTTCGCAGTGGGTGCCGGAAAGCTCGTCTTCGACCTCGTCGACAAGGGCTTCCGGGTCGCCACCAACACGCTCGTCGTCCTCGGCGCGGCGATGGCCCTCGCCGTGCTCGGCATGCTCGCCGATCTGCTCGTCCAGTTGAACCGGAAACGGCACAGCATCATCCCGGCCACGAGGCCCGCCTCGGAACGCTTGCCGAGCGAGCCTGTGTCGGGCCCGGAGCCTCCGGTCCCCCACATCCGCCGTGATTGACCTCGCAATCGTCGGTGCGGGCTCCATGGGCGCAAACCACGCCCGGGTGGCGATGGGCCTTCGCGATGCGCGCGTCAAGGTCGTCGTCGACTGCGACGCCGAGAGAGCTCAACGCCTCGCCCACACGGTCGGCGCTTCGGCGGCCACGGATCACCGGGCTTTGGGTGATGATGTCGATGCAGCCGTTCTCGCCGTCCCGACCGACCTCCACGAGTCCGTCGGCCGGGACTTGCTCGCCCGCGGTATCGATCTGCTCGTCGAAAAGCCCATGGCCGGCTCCGTGGACGAGGCGAAGGTGCTTGCGAAGGCGGCGGAAGCTTCGGGTCGGATCCTGATGGTGGGCCACGTGGAGCGATTCAACCCAGCCATCCTCGAACTCGACGGAATCATCGAAGACCCGATCTACATCGAGGCGAGGCGGCTCAGCCCCTTCACCTCACGCATCGTCGACGGCGTCACACTCGACCTCATGATCCATGACCTCGACCTGGTGCGCAGCCTCATGAAGAGCCCGGTATCCGCGGTCCACGCGGTGACACGCACCCTCCTCGGTGACGGCGAGGACCTCAGCGCCGCCCTCCTCGAGTTCTCGAGCGGCGGGATTGCGAACGTGACCTCCAGCCGCCTCGGCCAGGACAAGGTGCGCCGTCTGACCATCACACAGAAGGAGGAGGTCATCAGGGTCGACCTCATCCGCCAGGATGTCTCGGTCCACCGCGTTCAGGAAGTCGCTTTCGATCGGACGGGTGGGGCCGGGTATCGGGAGTCCGGGATGGTCGAGATCCCCTTCCTCAGGAACCGGGGCGAGCCTCTCTTCCTCGAGCTCGAACACTTCGTCCAGTGCGTCATCGACCGCTCCCAACCCAGGGTCCCGGCGGAGGACGGGATCGCGGCGCTCGAGCTCGTGTCCCGCGTGCTCTCCGCCGCCGAAGCCGCGGAGGCACCAGAGTGATCGAGACCTTGCTCCAACGGGTCGAGCGGCGCGAGGCGACGATCGGAGTCATCGGACTCGGCTACGTCGGCCTCCCTGTGGCGAGCACCTTTGCCAACGCCGGCTTCCAGGTCATCGGAGTCGAAAGGGACGCGGCAAGGGTTAGAGAGATCTCGGCCGGACGCAACCCGATCAAGGGTGACGAACCAAGCCTCGACGACTTGGTCAGGTCTGTCGTCGAGGCCGGCGCCCTCTTCGCGACCACGGACTACAGCCCTCTCGCGAGCGCCGACGTGGTGACCCTGAACGTCGAGACCCCCGTTGGTGCCGGCAACGCCCCATCGACGATCGCGCTCGAAGCTGCGTGCGACTCTCTCGGCCCCGTGATGAAGCATGGGACGCTCGTGATCGTCGAGTCGACCGTCGCGCCAGGCACGACCGTGAAGACCGTCGGACCCCGCCTCGAGGCAGCGTCGGGCCTCCGCGCCGGCAGCAACTTCTACATCGGTGCGTGTCCCGAACGGGTGATGCCGGGCAAGCTCCTCGGCAACATCAGGAGCGTGGCCCGGGTGTGCGGAGCCGACGACCCGACCGTTGGACGAGTGATGCAGGCGCTCTACGGGACGGTCGTCGACGCCGAGCTCGATGTTGCCGACATCACAACGGCCGAGCTGGTCAAAGTCACCGAGAACGCGTACCGCGACGTTCAGATCGCCTTCGCGAACGAAGTGGCACTCATATGCGAGGAGCTCGGCATCGACGTCTGGAGGGTGCGCGAGCTGGTCAACAAGGTGCCGTATCGGCAAATGCACCGACCCGGAGGGGGGGTCGGCGGCCACTGTCTACCCAAGGACCCGTGGCTGCTGGCGGCAGCTGTCGAGCGTGCTCAGACACCGTTGATCAAAGCAGCGCGCGCCGTCAATGATTCGATGCCGGCTCATATCGCAAACGTCGTCACGGAGGCCGTGAAGAAGCACCGAGAAGAGCGTGGGATCCGGGCCGACCACCCGGTGCGCGTGGCAGTGCTCGGAATCAGCTACCTACCGGAGAGCGACGACACCCGAAACAGTCCCAGCCTCGACCTCGTAGACATCTTGCGCGCCCGCGGCGTCGAGGTGTCCGCCCACGACCCGTTTGCACCCGGATACGACAGCGCGTTGACAGACGTCACGAGAGACGTCGATGCGATCGTGCTCATGGTCCACCACGGTGCGTACAAGGGGCGGATCCCCACAGCTCCGGTGTTTGTCGATGCGGAGAGGCTTGCCGACGTCGGATCTCCTCCGAGGGGACCGGTCCAGTGATCGAAGGAAGACGCGTCTTCATCACCGGCGGTGCAGGGTTCATCGGTTCGCTCCTCGCCGAGCGCCTCCTCGCCTCGAACGAGGTGACGATATTCGACAACCTCACCCGCAACTCGCTCGGGCATCGAAGCACCATGGACGCCGCTGCATATCGCTTCATCAAGGGAGACGTGGTCGACGTCGACGAAGTGCGAGCCGCAGCCACAGGCCACGACGTGATCGTTCATTGCGCGGCCATCGCCGGCGTCGATACCGTCGGCCGTGAGCCCGTGACAACGATGCGCGTCAACGTGATCGGGTCGTTCAATGTCCTCGAGGCGGCCCTGTCCCTGACCGACGTGCATCGGGTGGTGTGTTTCTCGACGAGCGAGATCTTCGGGCCCCACGCGTTTCGCTCGACCGAGGCGGACGCCGCCGTCGTGGGTCCGGCTGGGGAGCCCCGCTGGACGTATGCTGCGAGCAAGGTCGCAGAGGAGCATCTCGCCCTCGCCTACCACGGGCAGTTCGGTATACCGGTGACCGTGCTCCGGCCCTTCAACGTCTACGGCCCGGCGCAGACTGGTGAGGGTGCGATTCGAAACTTCGCCCGACAGGCAATCGCAGGAAAGCCGCTGGTCGTGCGCGGGGACGGCACCCAGCTGCGGGCGTGGACCTACGTCGATGACATGGTCGACGGCGTCATCGCGGCCCTGTCGAGCGACATCGCCGTGGGCGAGTCCTTCAACATCGCCAACGCGACAGCCGTCACGACGACGGCCGATCTCGCACGGACGATCATACGGATCGCGCGGAGCGACTCCGAGGTGGTCTTCGAGGACGCAGCCGATGCCGAGGTCCACATCCGGCTGCCCTCGACAGAGAAGGCGACACGGCTGCTCGGCTTCACGGCCCGAGTACCGCTTGAGGACGGGATCAACAGGACCGTGCAGTGGATGAGGTCGCTGCTCCAACAGGAGCAGGCATGATCAGCCTCGCCCGGCCCGACATCACCGCTGCTGACATCGACGCCGCGGCCGCCGTGCTCCAATCAGGTGATCTCGTGCAGGGGGAACAGGTTGCTCGATTCGAGGCCGAGCTTGCGACCAGCCTCGGTGTCGACCATGTCGTGGTCGTCTCGAGCGGCACGGCGGCGCTCCACGCTGCCCTGCTCGCGCTGGGACTCGGGCCCGGCGACCTCGCCATCGTTCCCGGCTATTCATGGGTGGCGACGGCGAACGTCGTGGAGGCGACCGGAGCACGTCCGCGGTTTGTCGACATCGAGCCGGGCACGTATGCAATGGACCCGCGGGCTCTTGCCCGCTGCATCGAGTCACTTCGGGCATCGGGTGAGCTGCGCCGACTAAAGGCAGTCATCCCGGTTCACGCGTTCGGATACGTGGCCGCCATGGATGCCATTGGAGGGCTCGTTGCAGACCTCGGTGTGCCCATCGTCGAGGACGCGGCCTGCGCCCTGGGCGCTGCGCTGGAAGAGGAGGCGGCAGGGTCGATGGGTGCGCTTGGATGCTTCAGTTTCCATCCACGCAAGACGATCACGACCGGCGAGGGAGGAGCCGTCGCGACGGACGACCCCGAACATGCGAGTTTTGTGCGGCGGTTCCGCAACCACGGGCAGGAGGTCTCCGATGGAATGAGGCGATTCACCGACGTCGGCCTCAATTACCGCCTGACCGACGCCATGGCCGCGCTAGGCCGCTCACAGCTCGAGCGAATGGATCAGATTCTCGCTAGAAGGCGCCAGCTTGCGTCCGGGTATCTCGACGCATTGTCGGACCTCGACGTGACACCGCCGGCTTTCGATTGGTCCAGGACAACCTGCCAGGCGTTCGTGATCGAGCTCCCGTACGAGGCTGATCGGGAGCATGTGATCACGGCCATGGCCGCACTCGGCGTCGAGTGTGCCGCCGGGACGATTGCGATCCCGTACACCGACGCCTACCAGCGACGCTACGGCCTCACTCCTTCTGACCTGCCGGTGACGTACCGTGCCGGGACGCACGCGATGGCACTACCGCTCCACACGTCCATGGAGCCATCGGACGTCGAACACGTTGTGAGCGCGCTCGAACGCGCGATGAGCGCAGCAAGGACCCACGGACCGTGAGCGAGACCCGAGACCCGCTTGCCGCACACGCGACGGTCCCATCGTGGCACCACCCCCCTCCGAATCCCTACAACCCGCACGCTTGGATCGTGGGAGAGCCCGACATCGGCCCGGGCTGCTGGATAGGGGCGTTCACTCTGATCGACGGAAGCGGAGGCCTGACCATCGGTGCCGGCTGTGACATCTCGGCCGGAGCGCAGATCTACTCCCATTCCACCGTGCGCCGCGTCGTCTCGGATGGCGAAGCGGAAATCGAACGATTGGCCACGAGAATCGGCGACCACGTCCACGTGGGCGCAGGTGCGATCATCCTCATGGGCGCTGACATAGGTCACCACTCCATCGTCGGAGCAGGGGCCGTGGTGCCCGAGTCCACCGTGATCCCGCCCTGGAGCGTCGCGGTCGGCGTGCCGGTGCGCATCCTCGAGGACGCAGCTCGCAAGTACAGCATCCGCAAGCGAGATCAGCCGCCACCGGAGCGGAGCGCCCGGTAACCGACCGGGGCACCGAGCCCGAGGATGGCGACGAGCGCGGCCCGCTGCACGAGTGCGGCCACAACGAGCAAGGGAGCCGACGCACCGAGGAGCGACCCTGTGAACGCCACCGATGCTTCGTACACGCCGAGGCTCCCGGGCGTCACGGCAACCAGCGTCGACAACGCGCCCACCGACCCAACCGTGATCGCAACGGCTGCGCCGAGGTCGAGTCCGATGAGCGCCGACGCACTCCAGAGGGCCGCGACGCTCGACGCGACCTGAGCGGCTGCGAGCGCGGCGACACGGACGAGGTCGCTCCGGCTCTGCAACAAGTCCCGCCACGCAGAAGTGAACACTGCGAGCCGGTTACGGATCCAACCCGTGCCGGGCCGTACACGCGGCAGGGCCATCGCCACGACAACGAGGGCGAGGAGTATCCAGGACGCCCGCTCGAGGGCGATCCGGCCCTCGACATCGCCGAGGCGGGACAGAGCGATTGCCGCCAGGGCCCCGGACACGAAAGCGACGGCCACGTAATAGCCGAGCACGGTCGACGCGAACGCCGCGTACGCCAGCCCGTATGCACGTTTGAGATACCAGGCTCGGAAGGCGGCCCCGGCCCGCCCCGGGATGAGGCTGTTCATGAAGGTCGCTATCCACGTCAGCCAGAACGACTCTCGTCTACCCAGCGGAGCCCCGACCCGCGTGACCATCAGGAGGTTCAGCTCGTTCGAAGCCACAAGGTTGACGGCGACTGCCACCGAGAGCCAGACAGCAGCACCTGGCCTCGCAACCGTCACCTCCTCGAGCGCAGCGCGCTGCCACCACACGTAGACACCGACTCCACACAGCACCGCGAGCCAGACGAGCCATGCCGTTGCGGTACCCCGCCTTCCGGGATCGCGTGCGCTCCCGCCCAGCGGCCGGGAGGTCATGCGGCGCCACCCGGATGTGGGGGGACGGAGACCTGCGACCGGGCTGCTACAGCGTCATAGATGGCGAGATGGGCGGCCACGATCCAGTCGTTGTCGTACCCGTGGCGCCGATGAAGTTGTCTGGAGCCCTCGACCAGTTCCATCGCGAGTGCCCGATCTTCGAGGAGTTCGACAATCGCCGCGGCGACGGCGCTGGGCTGACGCGGGGGAACGAGGAGGCAATCGACATGGTCGGTGAACACCTCCGACGTGTGACCAGCGTCGGTGAGGACCATCGGTCGGCCGGCGAAGGTCGCCTCGGTGATCGTGGTACTCCACATGTTCTCGACCGGGCTGAGCGCGGCGAACACGTCGGCGGCGCCCAGGTAGCGTTCGACGTCCCTTCGCGGACCAACCAGATGCACATGGTGGGCGACGCCGAGCTCTTGGGACCGCAGGCGCAGAGCCTCGCCAAGTGCACCGCCTCCGACGAGGACGAAGTGAGTGTCGGGAAGACGGTCGATGACCGTCGGAGCGGCCTCGACGAGCGTCATGGGACCCTTCTCGTCCGCTAGCCGCCCGACGAACACGACGACACCGGCACCCGGCTCGATGCCGAGCTCAGCCCGCGCCAGGCTGCCGTCGACGCCGTCGTTGAACCGCGACGTATCAACGGGCGACGGGATGGAGATCGCATCAATGCCGAGCTCTGCGGCGAGCACCTCCATTTCGCGCGACAAGCCGATGACGGCGCCGGCCCGGCGCAGAATCCACCGGTTGAGCCATCGCGGCAGCGTGCGGACGTCCGAACCCCAGATCGTGACGACGAACGGCGTACGCGTGAGCGCCGCACTGATCGCGGCCACGAGCCCAGATGGTGTCCAGTGCGCATGCACCACGTCGAAGCGTCTCGCCCGCCTCACCGCAGCGCGGAGGAAGGCGCCCAGCAGGAAAGGGGCTTGGAGTGCGACCCAGCGCCGCCTCCTGACGTTCTCCGGTATGCCGAAGCCGTAGGCGAGCCGTTGCAGCGACCGCGGGAGCAGGTATGTCGGCCGGGCGACCCGGACATGGCCCATGGCCTCCTGCGTCGCCGCGTCGGGAGCACCCGGAGCGATCACCTCGACCTCCATTCCGCTGCCGGCGAGATGTTCGACGAGGCGATGGACGAACGTGCCCGACACGTCGTCGCGGTGTCGTGGAAAGGAGGTGGTGATATGGAGCACTCGCACGGGCGCAAGGTACCGCAGATGCCAGGGCGGCCGGTTCCACCCTCGCATCGCCGCCGCGCCAACGCCCGGCGCGCCGGCCGTAGCATGACGGCGTGGATGACCTCGACCTCGCGATGGAGGCGGCCCGGCGGGGAGCCGATGTCGTGACTCGCCACTTCGGTCGCGGTGCCAAGGCCGAGCTCAAGGCCCGCTTCAACCCCGTCACGGCAGCG
>CAMYMC010000031.1 GCA_947259365.1 uncultured Acidimicrobiaceae bacterium
AGCCCCCGATGTAGCTCATCTCCACCTTCGGCAGGTCGAGGGTCGCCTCGGACCGCGTCTCCGAGTAGCGGTCGTCACGGCGCTTCCACACCGAGGTGACGAACGACCGCAGCTCGGCGTCGTCGACGCCGGAGCGGAGCACGTCGCGCAGGTCGGCGCCCGACGTCGCGAAGAGACACGTGTAGAGCTTCCCCTCCGCTGAGATCCTCGCTCGCGTGCAGTCACCGCAGAACGGCGCCGTGACCGATGAGATGACACCGATCTCGCCGCCGCCGTCGCGGTAGCGGAACCTCGTCGCCACCTCGCCCCGGTAACCCGGATCGACCGGCTCGAGCGGATACCTGGCGTGGATCGCCTTCACGATCTCGGCGGCCGGCACGACGTCGTCGAGGCGCCAGCCGTTCGTGACACCGACGTCCATGAACTCGATGAATCGCATGATGTGCCCTGATCCGCGGAAGTGCTCGGCCATGGCCACGACACCGTCGTCGTTGACGCCACGCTTGACGACCATGTTCACTTTGATCGGCGTGAGGCCGGCCTCCGCCGCGGCATCGATCCCCTCGAGCACCGACGCCACCGGGTACCCCGCGTCGTTCATCGCCGCAAACGTCTCGTCGTCGAGCGAGTCGAGGCTGACGGTCACCCGGTCGAGGCCGGCGGCGGCGAGTGCCTCGGCCTTCCTCGCCAGCAGCGAGCCGTTGGTGGTGAGGGTGACGTCCTCGACACCGGGGATCGAAGCGATCTCCCCGACGAGCGACTCGACGTCGCGCCTGAGGAGTGGCTCGCCGCCGGTGATCCGCACCTTCGTCACCCCGACGTCGACGAAGACCCGCACCACCCGTGTGATCTCCTCGAACGTGAGGAGCAGGTCCCTCGCCAGGAACTCGTACTCCCGGTTGAAGATGTGCCGGGGCATGCAGTACGTGCAGCGGAAGTTACAGCGGTCCGTGACCGAGATGCGGAGGTCGCGGACCGGTCGGGAACGAGTGTCGGCGAGCTGCATCGACACAGGCTACCCGGACCAAAACGGGGCCTTGCCGCTCCGCCGCTCAGCCGCGAACGAGCCCCAGGAGCTCCGTCCTGGTGCGGGCGTCGGCCTTGAACGTGCCGAGCATCGCGCTCGTGACCGTCGAGCTGTCCTGTTTCTGTACGCCACGCATCATCATGCAGAAGTGCCGTCCCTCGACGATGACGGCGACGCCGTGCGGCTCGAGGATGTTCTGGACGGCTTCTGCGATCTGGTTGGTGAGCCGCTCCTGGACTTGGAGACGCCGCGAATAGAGGTCCACGATCCTCGCCAGCTTGGACAGCCCGATGATCCGCTCGTTCGGGAGGTAGGCGACCGCGGCCTTGCCGAAGAACGGAAGCATGTGGTGCTCGCACATGGAGTAGAACTCGATGTCCTTGACGAGCACCATCTCGTCGGCACCCTCGGCGTCGAAGATGGCGTTGTTGACGACGTCGTCGAGTGACGCCGAGTACCCCGACGTGAGGAAGTCGAATGCCTTGGCGACCCGCAGCGGCGTGCGCAGCAGGCCCTCCCGGTCGGGGTCCTCACCGATCTCCATGAGCTGCTGACGGACCAGCGACTCGAACCGGGGGGCGTAGACGTCCGCATGGTCGTCCCAGTCCGCCGGCCCCCGGGTGAGGTGCGGCGGCGCGAGCTGGATGGCGGTGACCGGCCGCACCACCGACGCGTCCATCGCGGCCACGATGTCGTACGCGGTCTCCCCCGTGACCGGGTGCACCCATTGCGGGGCCACGTCCGCGATCGGCACGGCGACGTGAGGCGCGCTCGCCGCTCCCGGGTCGGGGATCGACCATCCGTCGAACTCCTCGACGAGGTCGCCGTAGAAGACGAGGTCGAGGTCGATCGTGCGGGAGGCGTCGGGGTCTTCGGAGCGCTCCCTGCCCAGCGCCTCCTCGATGTCGCGCAGCTCGTCGCGAAGCTCCTTGGGCCCCAGCCTGGTGCACGCCACGACGGCGGCGTTGAAGAACTCCGGTGCGTCCTCAGGGCCGCCCACCGCGGCCGACTCGAAGAAGCGGCTGACCTCCGTCACCTCGATGCCGCGATGGCGGCGGAGAAGCCGGATCGCCTCGGGCAGGTGGCGCTCGCGCTCGATGTTCGATCCGAGTGCGATGACGACGTCGACGTGGCCGTTGCTCATCTCAGGAGTCACTTCGTTCGGGGTCCGAACCTTCAACGCGCGAACGGCGGATCGTGATTCCCACAGATCGGGCGTGACGGAGAGCGCCGGGTTTCTCGACGGTCAACTCCACCTCTCGCACCTTCGGCTCGGTATCCAGGCAGACCTCCGCCAGCTCCTCGGCGAGGCGCTCCACGAGCCGGGGCGAACCCTCCTGGATGTGGCGGATCATCGCCTTCGTGATGGTGCGGTAGTTCACTGCGTCGTCGATGGCATCGGACGCCGCCGCCGGACGCGTATCGACCCACAGGGTCGCGTTCACGAGGATCTGCTGCGGCGTCACCCGCTCGTCCGGCTTGATGCCGACGATGCCGGTGACGGCGAGGTCGCGAATGGAGATGCGGTCGAGCGCTGTCATGGACCGCGAGGCTAGGCACGACCTCGCGTCTACTCCCCGCCGGCCGGCTCGTCAGGCGAGGTGGGCGCCGCCGTCGATCCGCACGATCTCGCCGGTGACGAAGTCGTTCTCGACGAGGGCCATCGCGGCAGCGGCCACCGGGTCGGTCCCCCCGACCCGCTGGAGCGGTATCCCGGCGGCGAGACGCTCCGCGTACGCCTCGTCCTCGCCTGGTGGCGGCAGGATGACGCCGAGGGCCACGGCGTTGACCCGGATGCGGGGGGCCAGGGCGACCGCGGCGGCCCTCGTGAACGCGTCGACGCCGCCCTTGGCCACGATGTAGCTGAAGTGGCGCCGGTAGGGCCGCGCCGTCCGCATATCGGTGACGTTGAGGACCGCGCCGTCGTCGCCGGGGGGGAGCGCGGCAGCGAAGGCCTGGGTGAGGAACACGGCGCTCGCCAGCGTCAGCTCCATCGCGTGCCGCCACTGCTCGATCGTGACGTCGGCGAGAGTGTCCTCCGGGAACCCGGACGCGCTGTTGACGAGGATCGAGACCGGCCCGAGTGCGGCCGTGGCCGCTTCGATGAGGCCCGGACCCTCGGCCGGATCACTCAGGTTGGCGGCCCCGGTGGTTGCGGAGACACCGAGGGCGCGGGCGTCACTCGCCGTCGCCTCGGCGGGACCCGACGAGGAGTTGTAATGGATGTAGACGTCGGCGCCGCGCCCGGCGAGGGCGAGCGTCAACGCCCTCCCCACCCGGTGGGCGCCGCCGGTGACGAGCGCAGTCCGACCCGCGATCTCCATGGCCGCCACCCTATCGCCCCCCGGGCCTGGAGGTGCTCGACGCGCCCCGGACGCCGGCGACCGAAGGCCCACGTTTCCGGGGGCCACAGCTATCTTTGCGGTGTGAGTCGCGCCGATCCCAAGCCCGGCCGCTGGATCCTGCCACTCGTCGTGGCCGGCATCATCGGCTTCACCTACACGTTCGTCAACGCGCTCCCCGCCGCCGAAGTCCCGTCGGCGACCACGGCGACGACGGCGACCTCGGCACCGACCTCGACGAGCACGACGACGTCTTCGACAACGACCACCACCCTTTCACCGGCGGTCGCGACATTCCGTGGTGCGGTCTCCGCGTTCGACACGCGCGCCTCCGACCTGGTGGCGACGGCCCAGCAGGTCAACGACGACTGGGATGCACGCACGATCGGCTTCTCGGACATCCGCGAGGGCCTCACGACCCTGCGCGGGGACACCGACGCCCTCGTCGCGGATCTGGGGGCGGCGGAGGTGCCCGAAGGCTCTGCAGAGACGTGGGCCGACGTCGTCACGGCCGCCGAGGCGATGGCCACAGCCGCCGACAACATGTTCGACGGGCTGGTGAACACCGAGGGCGCGGAGAAACGACTCAACTCCCTCGAGGAGTACA
Source organism: uncultured Acidimicrobiaceae bacterium (assembly GCA_947259365.1). Classification (GTDB taxonomy): domain Bacteria; phylum Actinomycetota; class Acidimicrobiia; order Spongiisociales; family UBA5794; genus CAMYMC01. The sequence continues at coordinate 3,977 of CAMYMC010000031.1, forward strand.
AGGCCGCCCAGGCGTCGCTGCGCCAGGCACTGAGCGCGGCGGCGGACGCGGCGACCTGACCCAAGCCCCGCGAAGCCCCCCGGCGTCTACGCCCCCTCTTCGAGATAGGCGCACACCGTCTCGGTGATCATGCGGGTGACGACGTACGGGTCCATGTTGGCGTTGGGCCTGCGGTCCTCGACGTAGCCCTTGCCCTCTTTCGCCACCTGCCACGGGATCCGCACGGATGCGCCCCGGTCGGAGACGCCGTAGTGGAACTCCGTCCACGGAGCCGTCTCGTGGAGGCCGGTGAGCCGCAGCTCGATGCCGGCGCCGTAGTTCTCGATGTGCTCGTCGTGCTTCTTGCCGAGCGCCTCGCATGCTGCGATCACGGCGTCGTAGCTCCGACGCATCTCGGCGGTCGAGAAGTTCGTGTGGGCTCCAGCGCCGTTCCAGTCGCCCTGGACGGGCTTGGGGTGGAGATGGGCCGAGATGTCGTGATCCTCGGCGATGCGATACAGCAGCCACCGCGCCATCCACAGCTCGTCGGCGACCTCGACCGGCCCGAGGGGGCCGATCTGGAACTCCCACTGGCCGATCATGACCTCGGCGTTCGTCCCCGAGATGGCGATGCCGGCTTCCATGCACGCCCTCGTGTGCGTCTCGACGACATCGCGGCCCCAGATCTCGTCGGCGCCGACGCCGCAGTAGTAGCCCCCTTGCGGAGCGGGGAAGCCGCCCACCGGCCAGCCGTGAGGCCGCCCGTCCTTGAAGAACGTGTACTCCTGCTCGACGCCGAACCAGGGATCGTGCCCCGAGTACTTCTCCGCGATCTCGACACAGGCGGCCCGGGTGTTGGACTCGTGCGGCGTGAGGTCGACGTTGAGCACCTCAGCCATGACGAGGACGTCGTCACCACCGCGGATCGGGTCCGGCTTGACCCTGACCGGCCGCAGGACACAGTCGCTCGACTCGCCGGGGGCCTGCTCGGTACTCGAGCCGTCGAAACCCCACAGAGGCGGCTCCGCACCGTCAGGAACGATCTTCGTCTTCGACCGCACCTTGGCGGTGGGCTTCTGCCCGTCGATCCAGATGTACTCCGCTCGATACGGCATCGTCGCCTCCTCCAATCGGCCGCCTCGCCCGGGCGCGGGCGATTGGTCATGTCGTTCTCCCAAAACGATCTCAGACCCCGGTTTCCGGCGGGTTGCCGGAATATGAACGCTCTGTTTCGGATGCGGTCGCGAGCTGTTCAGGATTCGCGCCCTGGCGTACGATGAATGACCCTGGAGGAGCAGCAAGTATGAACAAGCAGCAGCACTACGTCCTGCGCACAGTCGAAGAGCGCGGCATCCGGTTCATCAGGCTGTGGTTCACGGACATCCTCGGCTTTCTGAAGTCGTTCGCGATCACACCTGCGGAGCTCGAGACGGCGTTCGAGGAGGGCATGCAATTCGACGGCTCAGCCATCGACGGGTTCTCCCGCGACCGGGAGGCCGACATGGTCGCCCAGCCGGACCCCACGACGTTCCAGATCTTGCCCTGGCGGCCGGGCGACGCCGGCGTGGCGAGGATGTTCTGCGACATCCTCACCCCCGACGGGAAGCACTTCGAAGGCGACCCCCGGTGGGTGCTGCGCCGCAACCTCGAGCGGGCTCACGCCCTCGGGTTCAGCTTCTACGTCGGGCCCGAGGTCGAGTACTTCTACTTCGAGGACTCGGGCCCCGAGCCGAAGGTCCTCGACCGCGGCGGCTACTTCGACCTGACCCCGCTCGACGTCGCTCAGGAGTACCGGCGGGACACGATCGTCAGCCTGGAACGGCTCGGGATCCCGGTCGAGTCGTCCCACCACGAGGTCTCTCCCAGCCAACACGAGCTGGCGCTGCGGCACACCGACGCGCTGACGATGGCCGACAACCTCATCACGACCCGGCTCGCCGTCAAAGAGGTCGCGATGGAGCACGGCATCTACGCCACGTTCATGCCGAAACCGCTCGAGGGATACGACGGCAGCGGGCTCCATCTCCACCTCTCGCTCTTTCAGAACGACGAGAACGTGTTTTCCGAGGAGACCGACGAATTCGGGCTCTCCAAGCTCGCGTATGGCTTCATCGCCGGGCTCCTGAGGCACGGCCGGGAGATCACCGCCGTCACCAACCAGTGGGTGAACAGCTACAAGCGCCTCGTGACCGGGTTCGATGCTCCGGTCTACGAGGTCTGGGGAGTGCGCGACCAGTCTGCGGTGGTACGGGTCCCTACGGCGAAGCGAGGGAAGACGGCGTCGACGCGGATCGAGTACCGGGCTCCCGACCCGGCCTGTAACCCGTACCTCGCCTTCTCCGTCATCCTCGCCGCGGGGCTCGCAGGGATCGAGTCGAACTACTCGATGCCGGAGCGGGTCGACGACGGCTCCCGGGCAGGGCTCCATCGCCTCCCCGCCAGCCTCGCCGAGGGCCTCGAGGCCATGGCGGAGTCCGATCTCGTTCGCTCCGCACTCGGCGAGCACGTCTTCGAGTGGTTCCTCCGCAACAAGCGGCAGGAATGGGAGCGCTACGAGCACCACGTCTCCCGCTACGAGCTCGACAGCTACCTGCCGGTGCTGTGATGTACGTCTGCGTCTTCCCGCCGGTGCCATCGCCCGCCCTCGTGTCCGCCCTCATCGAGACGGGCTATCAACCCGTTCCGTTCGACGACGTCGCCACCCTCGACGAGCGGACCCCTGAAGGAGGGTGGGCCGCTGCCGTCGTCGAGGTCGTCGAAGATCTCGGCCGGGGACTCGCCGTCGCCGCCAAAGTCACCGCGGAGGCCGGACTGCAGGTGCTCGTCGTCACCGACAGGACCCTCACTGCACAACTCGCCGAGGAGACGGGTTTCGCCGACTTCATCCTCTCGCCGATCGACCGCACGGAGCTGCGGGTGCGGCTCGGCAGACTTACGGGGACGCCCGCCGACGTCGACGGCGGCGAGGTGATCCGCTACCGCGACCTCGAGCTCAACACGGCGACCTATCAGGCAACGGTCGGCGGTGAGCCCCGGGACCTCACCTACATGGAGTACGAGCTGCTCCGCTTCTTCGTCGAGAACCGTGCCAGGGTGTGGTCCCGGGAGCAGATCCTCTCCCGGGTGTGGGGTTACGACTACTTCGGCGGCTCCCGCACCGTCGACGTCCACGTTCGCCGACTCCGGGCCAAGCTCGGCGAGGAGCGCAGCTCCTGGATCACGACGGTGCGCAGCGTCGGCTACCGCTTCGGCTGATCCGCCTCAGCCGGGATCACGGCGACGACGTCGATCTCGTAGACCATGTCGGGCCTGGCGAGCCGGGCGACCCCGAGCAACGTGCTCGGCGGCTTCGGCGGAGGCCACAGCCGGGCCACCGCCTCCTGGAGGGCGGCCCGCTTGTCGGCATCCAGGTCCACGACGTAGTGCGTGATCTTCGTGACGTGGCTCGGCGCGGCGCCGGCTGCGGAGAGGGCGCGGCGGACGTTGGCGAGCGCCTCCTCCACCTGGTCCGCGAACACCGCCGAGACAGCGCTCCCATCCTCCGCGGCGCCGTACTGGCCCGCCAGGTAGACGGTCCGGCCCGGTGGCGCGACGGCGACGTGGGTGTAGATGCGGGATGGGTCGTGCATGTCCTCCGGGTTGATGAACACCGTCTCGGCCATGTGCCTCGCCCTCCCGCTCGCTGTGGCGAATGTACCGCCCTCGCCGCCCTCGAGAGCGGCATCGCTAACGTCGGGTGATGGCGGTGACCATCCGCAAGCTGAGCCACTCGTGCCTCCACATCGAGGCCGGCGCCAGGCGAGTCCTCGTCGACCCGGGGGCCTTCACCTGGAACGACCCCAGGTTGGAGATGGCGAGCCTCGACGCCGTCGACCGCGTTCTCGTCACCCATGCCCACCCCGATCACCTCTCCGTCGAGTTCCTCAGGGAGCTGGCGGTGCGGTTCCCCGATGCCGTTGTCGAGTCCACACCGGACGTCGTCGAACTCCTCGCCGACGGCGGCATCGCAGCGACCACCGGCTCCGCGAACTACACCTCCCAGTTCCCCGCGCCGCACGAGGCAACGCCGATCGGCGCCGGGCCGCCGAACATCGGGTTCCACATCGCAGACGCGGTGACGCATCCCGGCGACAGCCACAGCTTCGCCGAGACGGCAGCCGTCCTCGCCATCGCCCTCACCGCACCGTGGGGCTCGATGACGGATGCGGTCGCGCTGGCCCGCTCCCTCGAACCACGCTACGTCGTCCCCATCCACGACTGGCCGCTGTCCGCAGAGGGTGCGGCCTGGCTCTACGGCATCGGCGAGCGCGCATTCGCCGGCACCGGCACCACCTTCGTGCCCCTCGGCGAGTTCGAGACCGTCGAGCTCGACGTCGGGTGACCGCGCTCGCTCCTGATCCCGGTGTCGCTGCGGACATCGCGGCCGGGCGGTTCGGGATCGCCGCCACCGCAACACGGCTCCCCGGGGAGGTCGACCACAACTTCCTCCTCGACGGGAGACGAGATCGGTACGTCTTGCGGCTCTCGCCGGCCACCGTCCCGGCGCTGCGGATCGAAGCCGTCGTCGCGGTGCTCCGCCACGTCGCCGCCTCCGGACTCGGCATCGCGACCCCGGTCCCCATGCCGGGAACAGACGGCGCCTACGTCCAGCCGTGGGACGGTGGCGCGGCCCACCTCCTCACCTGGGTGGGGGGCACACCGCTCGCCTCCGCGGCTACCCGTGGCGACGACGTGCTCCTCGACATCGGCCGAACCGTCGGCGACGTCGTTGCCTGCCTCTCCTCGTTCGAGCGCATCGAGGACGTGCCCGGCCACCCGTGGGACATGGGCGACGTCGCGAAGACGATCGCGGACCACGCCCCCGCCGTCGCGGACTCGGTGCGGCGTGAGCTCGTCCTCGCCGCCCGGGAACGGTTCCTCGACCGAGTCGCACCGATCTGGAACTCGCTGCCGGCGCAGCAGATCCATAACGACCTCAACGACCTCAACCTGCTCGTGACCGGAACCGCCGTCACCGGCCTCATCGACTTCGGCGACAGCCGCTGGTCGCCGCGCGTGGTGGATCCGGCGGTGGCGCTCACCTACGTGATGCTGGGACGCGAGGACCCGGTCACCGATGCGTCGGTCGTCGCACGCGGCTTCGCCGAACGGATCGCGCTCTCCCGGCCCGAAACCTCAGTGCTCCTCGACCTCGTCCTGGCACGGCTGGCGCTGTCGGTCACGATCGCAGCGGACCGGGAGCGCGGCGACAACCCCCACCATCAGGTGAGCACCGAGGCCGCATGGGAGCTCCTCGAGCGTCTCCACGCCGGGGACGATGCCGCCATCTCGGGCCGCCTCGAAGAAGCCGCCGGTGTGGCCGGCGCCGCCCCGGACGGCACCGGTGAGCTCTTGGAGAGGCGGCGGAAGGTCATCGCACCGTCGCTGAGCCTCCACTACGAGGCGCCCCTCCACATCGTTCGCGGCAAGGGGCCCTACCTCTACGACGCCGAGGCCAGGGAGTACGTCGACGCCGTCAACAACGTCGCCCACGTCGGGCACGGGCACCCACGGGTGGTGGAGGCGGCGCACCGCCAGATGCGGATGCTCAACACGAACACACGCTATCTCCATCGGTCTCTCGTCGAGTACGCCGAGCGGCTCACCGCGAAGCTGCCCGAACCGCTGTCGGTGTGCGTGCTCGTCAACTCGGGCAGCGAGGCGATCGAGCTCGCATTGCGGATGGCGAGAACCGCGACCGGGGCCACCGACGTCCTCGTCTTCCGTGACGGGTACCACGGCAACACCTCCGCTGCCGTTGCGATGTCCCCGTACAAGTTCCTCGGGCCGGGAGGCGGGGGCCGTCCCGAATGGGTGCACGTCCTTCCCACCCCCGACCCCTACCGCTCCGAGTTCTGCGGCACCGCCGCAGCCGCGGCGTACCGCCACACCGTCGAGGAGACGATCGCGGCCGCCGGGCGCAACGGGAGGCGGATCGCCGCGCTCGTCGCCGAACCGATCATCGGCTGCGGAGGCCAGGTCGTGCCCGAGCCCGGCGTGCTGGCGAAGGCGTTCGCCGCGGTCCGGGACGCCGGGGCGCTGTGCATCGCCGATGAGGTCCAGGTCGGGTTCGGAAGGGTGGGCGAGGCCTTCTGGGGCTTCGAGCTCCACGACGTCGTGCCCGACATCGTCACCCTGGGCAAGCCGATCGGCAACGGGCACCCGCTCGGCGCCGTCGTCACCACTACTGAGATCGCCGGCGCGTTCGCCGACGGCATGGAGTACTTCAACACGTTCGGCGGCAATCCGGTGTCGGCGGTGGTCGGTCTCGCGGTGCTCGACGCCATCGAGTCCGAATCACTCCAGGAGCGGGCGCTCGAGGTCGGCGCGTACATCGCCGAGGGCCTCCTCGCGCTCGCCGACCGCCACCGTGGCATCGGCGATGTGCGGGGAGCGGGGTTGTTTCTCGGGCTGGAACTCGTGCGGGACCGGAAGACGAGAGAGGCGGATCCGGGACTTGCCTCCGCCGTCATCGAACGGGCCAGGCAACTGGGGGTCCTCCTCTCGATCGACGGCCCCCACCGCAACGTCGTCAAGATCAAGCCCCCGCTCGTCGTCGGGCTCGCCGACGCCGACCGCATCCTCGCCGCCGTCGATGGCGCCCTGACCCGACCGGGGCCGGATCAGCTCTGACCCCCGGACCCTCCGAGCTGCTCGGTGACGTAGCGCTGCCACGCCCTCGCTGCCGCCGAGGCCCGGTCGACACCCCTGCCGTACCGCTCGACCCGAATGCCGGGGTCGTCGATCGACACGAGCGATGCCCACGTGAAGCCGTCGGCGTCCACGTACTCGACGGCCCAGCCGTGCTCACGGAGCCGATCGAAGACCACGGCGGGCTCAGCCGAACTCGATGCCCTGGGCGAGGGGAAGCTCGGAGCTCCAGTTGATCGTCACCGTCTGACGCCGCATGTACGCCTTCCAGGAGTCCGATCCGGCCTCACGACCTCCGCCGGTTTCCTTCTCCCCGCCGAAGGCGCCCCCGATCTCGGCACCCGAGGTGCCGATGTTGACGTTGGCGATCCCGCAGTCGCTCCCTTCCGCGGAGAGGAAGCGCTCGGCGGAGGACACCGAGTCGGTGAAGATCGCCGACGAGAGGCCCTGGGTGACGCCGTTCTGGATCATGATGGCCTCGCTGAGCGTGTCGAACTCGATGAGGTAGAGGATGGGGGCGAACGTCTCGATCTGGAGGATCGGGGCGTCCGCGGGCATCTTGATGATCGTCGGCTCGACGAAGTACCCGGGCCGGTCGATCACGTTGCCGCCGTAGAGCAGCTCGCCGCCCTGCTCGACCGCGATGCCGACGGCGGCGGTGAAGTCCTCGACGGCCGTGGCGTTGACGAGCGGCCCCATGAGTGTGTCCTCGTCGAGCGGGTCGCCGATCCTCACCTGCGCATACGCCTCGGTGAGGCGCTTCGTCACCTGGTCGGAGATCCCCCGCTGAAGGAGGAGGCGACGCAGGCTCGTGCACCGCTGCCCGGAGGTCCCGACCGCGGCGAACAGCGCGGCGCGCACGGCGAGGTCGGGATCGGCGTCGTCCGTCACGGTGATGGCGTTGTTGCCACCGAGCTCGAGGAGGGAACGGCCGAGTCGCTTGGCGACGGCGGTGCCCACCTTCTCGCCCATGTTGCACGACCCCGTCGCCGAGATGAGGGGTACCCGGCGGTCGTTGATCATCGTGTCGCCGACGGTCGCCCCGCGTCCGACGACGAGGTTGAAGACGCCCTCGAACCCGGATCCCTCCATGACGGCGTGGGTGATCTTCGTCACCGCGATCGCGCTCAGCGGCGTCTGGCTCGACGGCTTCCAGATCATCGTGTCGCCGCAGACGGCGGCGACCATTGCGTTCCAGGCCCACACCGCGACGGGGAAGTTGAACGCGGTGATGATGCCGACCGGGCCCAGCGGGTGCCACTGCTCGTACATCCGGTGCCGGGGTCTCTCCGACGCCATGGTGAGCCCGTAGAGCTGGCGGGACAGCCCGACGGCGAAATCGGCGATGTCGATCGCCTCCTGGACCTCGCCCTCACCCTCTGCCTTGATCTTGCCCATCTCGAGCGCGACGAGGGCGCCGAGGGCATCCTTGTGCTCGCGGAGCGCGTCTGCGATGAGGCGCACGTACTCCCCTCGCTTCGGGGCGGGGAGCATGCGCCACCGCTCGAACGTCTCGACGGCGGTGCCGAGGACCTTCTCGTAGTCGTCGACGGACGCCTGGGTGACGGTGCCGATCGACGCTTCGGTGGCAGGATCGACGCAGTCGAGGGCGTCGCCGGTCGCCTCCAGCCATCCGCCTCCGAACGCCCCCGAGCTCGGCTCCTCGAGCCCGAGCCTGGTGAAGATGTCGTCGCGGTTCACAGTCTCTCCTCCGACGGCGGTTTCACCACGAGACGCTAGCCCCGCCCCGGCGCCGGTGGACCGGTCGATGTCTGCGGGCGACGACCCGGCCGGCCGCGCTCCCGAGCGGCGGGGTCAGGGAGCGATCGCGAAGACGGCGTATTCCCCGCGCCCGGCGTGCTCCGGCACCATGCAGACGGCGACGAGGGAGATCCGGCCCAGGTCCGGCTCCTTGCCCGACGTCACGGCACCCCCGATCGACTCACCCGGACCGACCCAATCGGCGTGGAGGTAGCGGGCGGTGCTTCCATCGTCGTCGAGCGTGAGGCGGGCGTCTCCGGGCAGGGCCGGGCTCCCGTCGGCCGGGTGGAAATGCCCGGCGGCGCCGTGTACCAGCGCCGCACCGATCCCCGGGGTACCCGCTTCTCCGGCGAGCTCCGCAACCAGGTTGGCGACACCGAGACGCTCGACGTGGCTCCGGACCTGCTCCGGCGAGGCGCCGACCGTCGCCAGGAGCGGCCGGTGTGCCTCGCTGCCGACATTCGTGAGCTCGAACTCGACTCTGGCGGCGGTGGTGAGCTGCTCCGGGTTCGCCGACCACGCCCCTTCGTCCATCTCGATCCCGACCGACTCCGTCCGCAACGACGCGCAACCGGCGACCGTCAAGGCCACCAGCACCATCACCAGGCTGGTCCTCCGCACGGGGCGATTCGCCATCCCACGCATGGCCACCTCCTTGTCCGCGGGACACGGTATGTAGGCCAAGCGCTTCCCAACATGGGGGATGCCCCCCACGCCCGGATCACTCCCAGCTGCGGTAGAACCACTCGGGCAAACCGAGCCCCGGCGCCTCCGGCAAGGCCACGGCGCCTGCGTCGATGGGAGGCGGGGCGATGCCGCCGGGGAACCCGGGATGTCCCGGCAGCCAGGGCATCTCCAGCCACGACGCGCCGGGTGTGGCGAGCGCCCACTGCAAGGAGGCGAAGAACGAGGGACCCATCGAGAAGTTGTGGGGGCAGAGGGCCACCCCGCCGGCCGCGGCGATGCGAGCCACCTCGAGTGCCGGAGTGAGACCGCCGAACTTGGAGATCTCGGGCTGGAGGACGTCGACGGCTCCCGCGGCGATCATCCGCCGGAACCCGTCGACCGTGTACTCGTTCTCGCCTGCGCCGATCGGAACGGGTGAGCCGGCGCGAACGACGGCGAGCGCCTGGTGATCGCGCAGTCCCGCCACCGGCTCTTCGAGCCACTCGACGCCAGACGCGGCGTAGGCGCGGGCGGCGTCGACGGCCGCTGTCGCGTCGAACCGGCCTCCGACGTCGACCATGACCGCGACGCCAGGCCCCACCTCGTCGCGGGCCGTCGCGACGAGCGCCGGGTCGTGCTCGTGGAGCTTCACGCCCCCGAAACCAGCGGCGACGGCGGCGCGAGCGTCGTGACGAACCGCCGCCTCCTCGCCGAGCCAGTCGAGGCTGGCGTACACCGGGATCGAGGCCAGGGCCTGCCCGCCGAGCAACTCGACGATGGGAATGCCGTCGCGTCTCGCGATCGAATCCCACAGCGCGATGTCGATGCCGCTGATGGCCGCCCGGACGATGCCGTCGCCGTACTGGCTCGTCTCGGCCTCCATCACCTCTGCGAGGGCGCCAGGGTCTTCGGCGTCGCGGCCGACCACCTGCGGCGCCAGCAGTTCGTCGATCACCGACCGGATGGGCCGGACCGGGGCGCCGGGGGGAAGCGATGGCCGGTAGGTGCCCCACCAGCACTCGCCGACGCCTCGCACTCCGTCGTCGGCCGTCACCGCAACAACGAGCTGCGGGTTCGCCGGATCCTCGAAGATCCTCGTCTCCACCGAGCGCACCGCAGGCATCGTCTCCTCCCTCAGACGCGGGCGGGTCCTGCGCCCTCCCCTTCTCGGCGGCGGGTCGTCACCGGGCGGCGACGACCTCGATCTCGACGGCCACGTCGAGCGGCAACGCTGCAACCTGAACGGTTGAGCGCGCCGGCTTGGCCTCGGCGACGTAGCGGCCGTACACCTCGTTCACGCCGACGAAATCGGCGATGTCGGCCAGGAAGATCGTCGTCTTGACGACGTCGTCGAACCCGAGGCCGAGGTCGGCGAGGATCGCGCCGAGGTTCGTCATGATCTGGGAGGCCTCCGCGGTGACGCCGCCCTCGACGACGGTGCCCGAGCCGGGAGCGACGCCGATCTGGCCCGAGATGAACACGAACCCGTTCGCCTCGGTGGCCACGGAATACGGGCCCACCGGGTCGGGGGCGCTCGGCACGGGCGGGATCGTCTTCGGCATGCGGCACTCCTCTTTCGGACCGGTGCTGGACGCGGCGCCAGGCTACAGCCGGGAACCGCCCGCAGCCGGACGTGGCGAGACTCGAAGGTGGATCAGCTCTCCGACCCGAAGGTCGGGGGCCTCAGCAGAAGGACTGGCCGCAGCCGCAGGTGCGCTGCTGGTTGGGGTTGTTGACGGCGAACCCGCCGCCCTGGAGCCCCATGTCCTGGTAGTCGATCGTGGCGCCGCCGACGAGGCGGGCGCTGTGGATGTCGACGACCACCTCGACGCCGCCGGTCTCGGACACGAGGTCGGACCCGTCGCGCTCGGCGTCGAAGAACATGTCGTAGGAGAAGCCGGAGCATCCTCCGGGACGGACGGCGAGCCGGAGGGCGAGGCCCGGGTTCCCCTCGGCTTCGATGAGCTCTTTGACCTTGAGGGCTGCGGCGTCGGTCAGCATGACGGGTGCGACGGCAACGTCGCTCGTCGGCTCGTTGGTGATCACGTGTCGCAGCCTCCTCGAGTCCTGGCTCGGTGTCGTCGGGTGTCTATCGGCAGAAAGCGCCCACCAGTATACGGCGAACGCGCATCGTCGTCGGACGGACCCAGAGCGCGCCCTACCATCGTCGTCGTGGTCACCACCCAGCAGATCGAAGAGGCCCTCAGGCGCGTCGTCGATCCCGAGCTCGGCACCGACATCGTCGAGCTGGGGATGGTGAAGTCGATCGACGTTGCCAGCGGCGTCGTGAGGATCGTCATCGCCCTCACGATCGCGGCATGCCCGATGCGGGACCAGATCGAATCGGACGTCGTCCGCAAGGTGCGGGCCATGCCCGGAGTCGACGACGTCGTCGTCGAGGTGGGGGCGATGAACCCGGAGGAGCGCTCGGCGCTCATGGCCCGGGCGCGGCGCCACGCCAGGGAGAACGCCGAGCCCACCCGGGTCAACCCCCTGACGAGGGTCATCGCCGTCTCGTCCGGCAAGGGCGGCGTGGGCAAATCGACCGTTTCGGTCAACCTCGCCGTGGCCATCGCGGAGGAGGGCCATGCCGTCGGTCTCCTCGACGCCGACATCTGGGGGTTCTCCATCCCCCGCATGCTCGGCGCGTCGGAGCTGCAGCTCGTCGCCGACGAGGATCGGCGGATCCAGCCGGCCGATGCGCAGGGGATCCGCCTCGTATCGACCGGGCTCATCGTCGAGGACGAGGACACCGCGCTGATGTGGCGCGGGCTGATGCTGTCGAAGGCGCTCGAGCAGTTCCTCCGCGACGTCGCCTGGCCCCAGGACCTCGACTACCTGATCCTCGACATGCCACCGGGCACGGGGGACATCCAGATGGCGCTGTCCCGCCTACTTCCCCAGGCCGAGCTCGTCGTCGTCACGACGCCGCAGAAGGCCGCACAGAAGGTGGCGGCCCGGGTCGCCGACATGGCTCGCCGCTCTTACATGCCGGTCATCGGCGTCGTCGAGAACATGTCCGGATTCACCACCGAGGACGGCAGGCATTACGCCCTCTTCGGCAGCGGCGGGGGCACCGATCTCGCCGACGACCTCGGGGTGCCGCTTCTCGGTGAGATCCCCCTCGATCCGCACGTCGTCACCGGAGGCGACGACGGCACCCCCGTCGTCCGGTCCCACCCGGACAGCCCGGCGGCGAGCGCACTGCGGGCCGCGGCGAAGCGGCTCACCGGGCTCGTGCCGCCGGCCCAGGACGAGACGTGCACCTCCCGTATCGCCGTGCTCGCCGACCAGCTGGAGCGGCTCGGTACCGGTCGGTGAGGCCGCGTGGGACGGCCGCCGCCGTCAGGATGACAGCGGCTCCGCGACCTCGACCACGGCAACACCGTGGAGCCCGGTGGACAGCTCGGCGTGGCCGGAGACGATGCCGGCGTGCACGAAGACGGCCCTTCCCGTCCCGCTGACCGCGACCACCACCAGATCGTCCACGACCGCGAGGTGATGCGGGGTGGGGCCTACCTCCACCGCGGTCGGTTGCTCCCCCACCCGAACGACAGCAGCGCCGCCGTTGTCCGATACCCAGAGCGTGCCGTCGTCGGCGAGGGCGAAATGGTGGGGCTCCGAGACACCGACCGCAGTGGTGACGGTGTCTCCGGTCAGAGGATCGAAGACGGACAGGTCGTCAGCGTTCCAGTTGGAGAACCAGACCAACCCCTCGTCATCCACGATCAGATCATGCGGGGACCCGCCGGTGGAATGGAGGACGAAGGCGCCGTTGCTCACCGCAGCCAGCTCGTCGCGGCCGATCATGGTGACCCACACGGTGTCGCCGGCGACGGCGAGGTCGTGCGGTCTCGCCGGGAGGTCGAGCTCGTCGATCACCTCGAGCGTCGTCGGGTCCACTGTCAGCAGCCGGCTCCCGTCCTCATCGGCGACGAACAACACACCGTCGAGTGCCGAGTACTTCACGTCGTGAGGCTCCGTCCCGACTGAGACCGTCGACGACGACCCATCGGCCAGGTCGACACGGGATACCGTCCCGGCGTGCGGATGGGTCGCGAACACAACGGAGCCGCGGGCGGCGAGGTTGTGCGGACCGGCGGGCAGGTCGACAGCGACGATGGGACCGACCTCGCACGCACCCGGTTCCCGCACACAAGGCTCGCTGACATCGAGGACGGTGAGGCGCCGGGCACGCTCCTCTGCGACAACGACGTACCGGACGGGATCGGTCGCGGCGTCGGTGTCCGGGGCCGGGGTCGTCGCCGGCGCCTCACCATCGCCGCTCGTCGTGACGACCGCGGTGCTCGTCGGCTGTTCCGGAGCCGGTGGCGGCGCGGTGAGGCCCCCGTCACCTGTCGTGGGCACGACCGGCTCGGGAGCCGTCGACGGCGGGGACGATGCTGCGGTGCACGACGCTGCGAGCACGGAGGCACACACGAAGGCGGCGAGTCGGAGGTAGCCCACCTCGACAGCCTACGACGTGTGCGATGTCCCGGACGTGCCGGGTCGGCGCCAGAGCAGGTGCGCCGGCGGGGCTCCGGCCGTGCTCACCGCACGGGTCCCCATCGACACGTGATCGCGAGCGCATCCACGAGCCGGGCGCGCCCGAGCAGACGGCAGACGCCCGGGCGATCTCGCCGTTCCGCCTCCTCGGCGGAGCTGGAGCGGGGCCGTATAGTTCTCGCCGTCCCGCCGGCGAGGAACAGTGCGCTCGGAACCGCAACCCACCACCTTCCTCATCGCCGACATCTCCGGGTACACGGCCTACCTCGCCGGCGTCGAGCTCGACCATTCCCAAGACATCCTCTCCGATCTCCTCAGCACCATCGTCACGGCGCTGCGGCCCAACTTCCGGCTCTCGAGGATCGAGGGCGATGCAGCGTTCATGTACCTGCCCGGCGGGGTCGTCGACGGGTCGATGCTCCTCGACACCGTCGAGCGCTGTTACTTCGGGTTCCGCAGGCGCCGCCGAGATGTGCGCCAGGCGACGACGTGTGAGTGCAACGCCTGCGCCCGGATTCCGGATCTCGACCTCAAGTTCGTGCTCCATCACGGCCCGGCTCTCGTCCAGGAGGTGGCGGACCGTCAGGAGCTGCTGGGGATCGATGCCGTCGTCGTGCACCGGCTGACGAAGAACGACGTCGTGGAGAGGCTCGGCGTCGACGCGTATGCGCTCATCAGCACGCAGTGCATCGATGCCTCCGACATCGACCCGGCCGCGCTCGGCATGCGCGAGCACGCCGAGACCTACGAGCACGTCGGGGACGTACCGGGATGGGTCCACGACTTGGAGCGCCGCTGGCAGGAGGAACAGGAACGGGCACGGGTGCTCGTCGCGCCGGAGGAATCGATCCTCGTCGTGTCGGTGCCGACAAGGGTCCCACCACAGGTGGCGTGGGAGTTCCTCACCGAGCCGGGGCAGAGGATGACGTGGCAGCCCTGGGTGACATCGGTGACGATCAAAGGCGCCACCGGCGGGCGCCGCGGACCCGGGTCTGCCAACCACTGCATGCACGGCGAGGACGCCGTCATCGAAGAGATCCTCGATTGGCGTCCGTACGATTACGTGACGGACCGGACGATCCTCGAAACCCCCGGCGGGCCGGTGAGAGTCCTCCACACCATCGAGCTGGAGCCGGGCACTGAGGGCACGACCGTCCACTTCCGCTTCGCCGCACCGGAGACCGAACGGGAGATGGCGGCCATGGAGGAGATCGGGCCGGCATACGGCGAAGCGCTCCGGGCTCACCTCCCTGATCTCATCGCCCGGCTCGAGGACGCGCATGCGGCCGCCACCACCGACCGCGGCCCCGAGCCCGAGCTGCCCTCCCCCCGCGAGGGCGGCCTTCTCGCCTGATCGAGCGGAGCAGGAACCGCACTCCGGGCAGCGACCGGCACCGGTGGGGCGGCGCCCAACCGGCCCGCCATCGCACCTAGAGGCAAAGCCCGGCGACGAGCGGGTAGGGGTTGACGGCGGCGCCGCCTCCGGGGTGGTATTCGAAGTGCAGGTGGGGCACCGTGTAGCGGGCGTTGCCGGTGTTGCCGACGGTGCCGAGGGCGGTGCCGACCGCCACCTCACGGCCGACGGCGAGGCCGTCGGCCCAGGCGTCGAGGTGGGCGTAGTAGTACTCGTCCCCGTCGGTCCCCCGCAGCCACACGGTGATGCCGCCGAGCCCGCCGTTTCGCATTCTGAAGATCGTGCCGTCCTCGATGGCGACGACGGGTGTCCCTCTGGCGCCGATCATGTCGACGCCCTGGTGGCGTCTTCCACCGGACCGGGGCGCTCCCCACGAGTCGACGAAGGCGACCGCGCCGTCGACGGGGCAGACCTGTGTGGGGGCCGGTGGGGGCTGGGGCGGCACCGTCGTCGACGGAGGCGGGGCCGTCGTCGTCGTGGGAGGCGGGGCCGTCGTCGTCGTCGTGCTCTCCGGTGGAGGATCGGTGGTGGGTGCGGGCCCGGCCGTCGTGTCCGGAGCCGCCGTCGTGTCGGGAGCCGCCGTCGATGGCACCGTGGTTGCCGGCTGGGGCGGCGCCGTCGTCGTCGCGTTCCGGGCCGCTTCCTCCCGGGCCCTGCGCTCGGCCTCTTCGCGTCTGCGCCGCTCTGCCTCCTGGTCCGCGTATGCCGCCGTCACCGCTTCGTACGCTGCGTCGGCGGCCTCCAGCTCCTCCAGGATCCTCCCCGCCAGGAGCTCGAGGGTCACGGTCACCTCCTCCTGGTCGGCGAGCGCCGCAACGAGTCGGTCCTGCTGGTCGCGGTAGGCCTGCTGGAGCGCGGTGAGCCGGCTCAAGGTGGCCGTGTCGTCGGACGCGATGAGCTCGAGGTAGCTCCTCCGCGCCGTGATGTCGCTGAGCGACGCCGCGTCGAAGAAGGCGAGCAGGCCTCCGGAGCCCGCCCGGACATACTGCTCCCGCAGGACGAGCGCGGCGTCGGCACGCGTCGTTGCCAGCTCGACCTCGCGGACGCTCAGCTCCACGGACAGCGCTTGGAGCTGGCCTTGCAGCTCCTCGGACCGCTCGATGTTGGCGTCGTAGTCTCCGGCGACATCCTGGAGGCGCCGGGCTGCCGCTCGCCGTTCCGCATCGGCAGCGGCGACGTCCGCGGGGGTGATGTCGCTCGACGGCTGGGCGAGGGCGGGTGCGGCCGAGAGGAGAACGAGCAGGAGCGCGACTCCGAACCGCTTCACGGTCACTCCTCGACGAGCGTCAGGCCCGCGGCCTCATCTGCTCCGCCCGGCGCCCATCGTACCCGGCCCTCGGATTCGAGCTTCTCCAGCTGGACCATCACCTGCCGGGTCGCCGCCGGCCGCAGCACCGGGGCAACGTCGGCGTACACGGCGTCCACGACATCCCGCACGGTTTCCGCTCCGGCGCCGATCGCGTCGAGGATCTGGAGCTCCCGAGCTCGGCGATGTTCGATGTACTCCCGCACTGCGTCGGCCGCGTCGGGGATCTCGTCACCATGACCCGGGTAGAGCCTCTCCGGTCCGAGATCCAGGACCCGCTGCAGGGACCGCATGTAGGCGGCACCGTCCTCGATGACGACCGTCGAGCCGCCCATGATGTGGTCGCCGGTGAAGAGCACGTCGCCGATGAGAAAGCACAGGTGGTCGGCGGCGTGACCCGGCGTGTGAACCGCGATGAGAGAGAACGCTCCCCCTTCGATCTCGTCGCCGTCGGCAAGCCGGCGGTCGGGGCGGAACCCCGGGCCCGGCGAATGCCCGAGGACCGGCACGTTCAGGCGCTCACCGAGGGGGTTGGCGGCGGGGGCATGATCCGGATGGGTGTGGGTGACGACGACGGCGGCCGGCTCGGCGTCGCCGAGCTCACGCACGATCGTCCGGAGGTGCGACTCGATGATGGGGCCGGGATCGATGACGACGGCGCTCACACCGTCGGATACGAGGTACGTGTTCGTGCCGGGTCCGGTGTAGGGGCCGGGGTTGGGGGCGAGGACCCTGCGGATTCGGATCACCTGCCCACCTCCGGCACCGGGGTGCCCGCCTCCCTCGACCGCTCTGCCGCCCGGCGGAGAGCTTCGGGGTCGACCCCGGAGCCCTCGAGTTCGTCGAACCCGTCCTCGCCGGGGAGGACGATGTCGAGAAGGCCGTCCCCACCGACCCTGATGCGAGGCTGAATCGGTGCGACGTCTCCGAGGGAGCCGGCGTGGGCGATGAGCGCACCCACCGATTCGAACAACGACAGGTACTCGAGCGTCCGGCGGGTGGGAAAGGGGACCGCCATGCCCCCGGACGTGGCGGCGGCGTGCGCCTCGCCGGGGTCGACCCACCCGGCGTCGTCGACCTCCGTGCCGTCCGGTTCCGGGACGAGGGCTCCGGGGATGGCGACGGCGTAGAACTTCGTGTCGAACCGGACGGCGGCCTCCTCGGGCGTGATCCAGTGGGCGAACAACGTCATCCCCGACCCGTCGAATCGGTAGCCGGCCCGCTCGGCGAGGTCGAAGACGCCGGTGGCGCCGTCGTCGGGGCGGCGAACGAACGGCTCGTCGGTGATCCAGAGGCCGACCTCCTCGACGAGCTCGCGCAGGCCGGCGACCACCCACGGGAGCGAGTCCTCGTCCACGCCGGGGACGAGGGCGGCGGCCCGGGGCGAACCGTCGATCTCGTCGACGACTCCACCGGGGAAGACCCATGTGCCACCCATGAAGCGAGCGGTGGCCGACCTCCGCACCATGAGCACCTCGAGACCGGTCGAGCCGTCGCGGACCACGCAGACCGTCGTCGCCCGTCGCGGGGTCGCGATCATGCGATCGTGATCGGGCCGCGCCCGTAGCGTCGCAATGCCCAGATTCGCAGCGCCTCGCGAAAACGCGGCACCAGAAGGGCGAACCCCACCGCGTCGGTCGCGAAGCCCGGGGTGAGGAGCAACGCGCCGGCGACGAGGATCATCGCACCGTGCGCCAGTTGGGCGCCGGGGAACGTTCCCTCGGTGAGGGCGAGGCGCACGCTCTCCATCTCACCGCGACCTTGTCGGGAGACGAGCGCGGCGCCGATCACGGCGGTCACCACCACGACGGCGATCGTCGCCCCGATACCGATCCGGTTGCCCACAACGATGAAGATGGCGATCTCGGCGATCGGGGTGACGACGAACGCAAGGAACAGCAGTCGCGTGAGCCGCACCCGGGCGAGGATACCGGGGTGGGTAACCTCCGCCACATGGAGCTTCGCGACCTGCCGTCCGTCGACGAGTTGACGCGACGGCTGGCGGCGAACCCGGCCGTCGGGGAGCTGCCGCCGCCGCTCGTCTCCGGGGTGGCGAGAGAGGCCATCGAACGGGCACGCCACGGCCTCCGCGAGGGAGGGACCGCCGACCCCGAGGCGGCCGCGGCCGAGAGCCTGGCCGTCCTCGCCGGGCACCGGCCCCGTCGCGTCATCAACGCCACCGGCGTGCTCCTCCACACGAACCTGGGAAGGGCGGCCGCCGCCGGCGCCGCCGCCGACGCGGGCAGGGCGTTCGCCGCCGGCTACGGCAACCTCGAGTTCGACCTCGGCACCGGCCGGCGCGGCGGCCGGGGTCGGTACGTCGCCGAACTGCTGACGTCGTTGACCGGGGCCGAGGGGGCGATCGCCGTCAACAACAACGCCGCCGCGCTGTATCTCGCCCTCACCGCGCTCTCGGCGAGACGGAACACCGTCGTCTCCCGGGGAGAGCTCATCGAGATCGGCGGCTCGTTCCGGCTGCCCGAGTTGATGGCGGCCTCGGGAGCCGTCCTCGTCGAGGTGGGCACGACGAACCGCACCAGGCTTCGCGACTACGAGCGGGCGGCGGACGGCGCAGCGCTCGTCCTCAAGGTGCACCCTTCCAACTACCGCATCGAGGGTTTCGCCGAAGAGGTCGGCTATCGCGAGCTCGCCGAGCTGGCCTCGGCCCGCGAGATCCCCTTTGTCGCCGACGTCGGCAGCGGCCTCCTCGACACGAGGACGCCGTGGCTCGACGGACCCCCGCCGACGTGGCTCGCCGACGAGCCGGGAGTGCGCCAGACCCTCGCCGCCGGCGCCGACCTCGTGCTCTTCTCCGGCGACAAGCTCCTCGGCGGCCCCCAGTCGGGTATTGCCGTGGGCCGGGCCGACCTCGTCGCCACCATGGCCGCCCACCCGGTGGCGCGGGCGGTGCGGATCGACGGGACGACGATGGCGACCCTGGCAGCGACCCTCGAGATGTACGCGATGGGACGGGGACGGGACGTGCCGTTCTGGACAATGGCGTCGCTTCCGACCGATGTCCTCGAGCGGCGGCACACGGACGTGCTGGAGGCCTCAGGTGTCCCCGGCCGGCTCGTGGCCGGCGAGTCCCTTCCGGGGGCGGGCTCGGTGCCGGGAGCGACGATCCCGAGCCCCAACATCGTCCTCGACGTGGCCGCGGACGCATCGTGGAAGGCGCTCATCGCCACCATTCCCCCCGTCGTCGCCCGGCGCGCCGACGACGCCCTCCGCCTCGACCTCAGGACCGTCGACCCCGAAGACGACGACCGGGTCGTCGCCGCCCTCGCCGGCCTCGCCTGACGATGCCGATCATCGCTACGGCCGGACACGTCGACCACGGTAAATCCACGCTCGTCGAAGCCCTGACCGGTCGCGACCCGGATCGCTGGGCCGAGGAGAAGACACGCGGGCTCACGATCGACCTCGGGTTCGCCTGGACCCGGCTCGGAGACGAGGACGTCGGCTTCGTCGACGTGCCCGGCCACGAGCGGTTCATCAAGAACATGCTCGCCGGCGTCGGCGCCGTGGACGTGGCCCTGTTCGTCGTCGCCGCCGACGAAGGGTGGATGCCCCAATCCGAGGAGCACGCCGCAGTGCTCGATCTCCTCGATGTCCGCACCGGCATCGTCGCACTGACGAGGGCCGATCTCGTCGACGACGAGACGATCGAGCTCGCCGCCCTCGAGATCGAAGATCGTGTCGCCGGGACGTCGCTGGTGGGCTGGCCGATCGTGCCCACCGCCGCCCCGGACGGCAGGGGCATCGAGGAGCTGAAGGCGGCCCTCGCCAACGCGCTCGAGCAGGCGGGCCCGCCCCGCAACGAGGACAGGCCCCGGCTGTGGGTCGATCGTGCATTCACGATCGCCGGTGCCGGCACGGTGGTGACCGGGACCCTCGTCGGGGGTGCCGTCCACAAGGGCGACGAGCTGACCATGTGGCCGCCGGGGAGCCCGACCCGGGTGCGAGGGCTGCAGAGCCACGAGCGGGACGTCGACGAGATCGCCCCCGGAACACGAGCTGCACTCAATCTCGCCGGCGCCGACCGATCCACGATCGCCAGAGGGGCGATGCTCGGCCGCGCCGGGGACTTCCGCGCCACCGATCAGTTCCTCGCCGATCTCCGCCCGGTGCGCACCCTCGAAGGCGAGCTCACCGACCGGGGTGCGTACCACCTCCACGTCGGCAGCGGGGGATGGCCGGTGCGGCTCCGCGTCCTCACCGGCGACGACGCCGCGCCGGTCACGGCGCTCGTCCGGGCCCCGGCGCAGATCCCCCTCGTGATGGGCGACCGCTTCGTCATGCGGGAGGTGGGCCGGAAGGCCGTCGTCGCCGGGGGACGGGTTCTCGATCCACATCCGGGGACGCTGGACAGGTCGTCGGCGGCGGTCTCGGCCGGCTCGTTGCGCGCCGTCCTCGACGACCCACCCGGGCGGCGCGCCGACGTGCTGCTCGACCGGCGCGGTATCGCTCGGCTCGACGACCTCGCCCGGGACACGGGAGGCGGGCGGCCGTCGGCGGCGTTGATCGCCGAGGGCATCGCCGTCGCCCCCGCCGCCGCCTCCACTCACGAGGCCGGGGCCGTCGCCGCGGTCCGCGCCTTCCAGGATGCGAACCCGCTGCGGCCCGGCGTTCCGAAGGCAAGCCTCGCCACGACCCTCGGCCTCCCGGTAGCGGTGCTCGAAGTCGTCGTGGCCGAAAGCAGGGCCCTCGTCGACGACGGTCCCACCGTCCACACGACGGACTTCGCTCCGGCGTGGGGAGACGATCAGGAGGCGGCGTGGCAGGCGGCACGGGAGACCCTCGAACGCTCCGGGTTGGCCGTCCCCAGGGCGTCGGGGCTCGGTCTCGACGAGGAGACCTTCCACATGCTCCTGCGCACCGGCAGGCTGGTGCGCGTCGGCGAGGACCTCGTGTACCTCCCGGCTCAGCTCGAGGAGATCACCGCTGGCTTGGACGCGCTCCCCGACGGGTTCACCGTCGCCGAGTTCCGGGACGCGTACGGGATGACACGACGCCATGCCGTACCGCTGCTCGAGTGGCTGGACCGGGAGGGTTGGACGTCGCGTCGTGGCGACGTCCGCACGGTCAGAAGGCGGCCTTCGCCAGCACCTGACGACGCTCGGCCTCGGTGAGCCCACCCCAGATGCCGTAGGGCTCGCGAATCGTCATGGCATAGTCGAGGCACTGGCCCTTCACGGGGCAGATCTTGCAGATGGACTTGGCCCTGTGCTCTCTCCGCTCCCGCTCCTCCTTGCGCTCAGCGGTGCTCGGCGGGAAGAAGAGATGTGAGTGGTTTCCCCGGCAGAGCGCGATGGGCTGCCATGAGCGGTCGAGCGGAGTCACAGGTGACGCCTCCCTGAGCGTGTGGTCCCTCTCCAACGGCCGCCGGAAGCTACCGCGCGAGTTGTCCACAGGCAAGGGAAAACCTTCCAGATCGCGCTAGCTAGTCGCGAACACCCCGCCCCGTCACTCCGCATCAGCAGGGCCGACCTCGAGAACGATGCCCCTGACCTCGAGTACCTCGATCGGATCTCCCGGCCCCAGGCCTGCGGCGCGGTACGACCGGGCCCTCCAGCGGGCCCCGTCGAGCAGCACGACGCCCTCCGGATCGAATCCGGTCTCCGCCGTGCCCCGCCGCCCGACGAGGTGCTCCCTCCCGATCGTCCTCGTCGAGAACCGAGCGCGGACGACCGTGGTGAGCGCAAACGCGTAGAACAGCCCCACCGCGCCGACCGCCAGCGCGACCAGCCACCACCGTGGGGGATATTGAGGGCCGGTGCTCGCGAACGTCACGCCTCCCCACACGAGCAGCACCGCGCCGACCACGCTGAGCAGGCGCATCTGGTTGCGTTGCAGCTCGGCCGTCCACAACACCATCCCGGCGAGCACGAGCCCGACGGAGACCCAGCTCATCGGCAGCGTCGCCATGCCGTACCCGGCGAGGAACAGCGACAGCGAAGCGACCGCAGCAGTCACACCGACACCGGCGGCGTAGAACTCGAACGCGGCCGCCGCCAGTCCGGCGATGAGGAAGAAGAACGCAGCCTCGGGCCGGCTGGCGAGACGGAGGATGCGGGTGAACAGTCCCGGCTTGAGGAACCGGACCTCGACGGACGGCACGATCACCTCTAGACCCGAGTCCGTCACCGTCGTCGTCGCCGTCTCGAGGGTCACGTCTCCCCCGGCGGCGGCCACCGTCCTGGCGTCGAGACCGACGATGAACTGGCCGATGGTCGGGGTCACGTCCGTGAATCGGGCAAGTCGGGGACCGCTCTCGGTGATGGCGACGGCGCCGTGGTCGGGGCAGGGGCCCTCGTCGCTCCACGCACAGGGCCCGGCACCCGGCGACGTCCCGGAGAAGTAGCCGACGGAAGCCCCCGGCGCCGCCCCGACGATGTCGGCCGCCGCCGCCAGGTCGCGGACGACGGAGCCGAAGCCGACGGCGCCCGATGGACCCACCCACACCGCAGCCGGCACCCGGTCCTCCGCCAGTGCCGCAATGAGACGCGACGGGTCGCCGCTGGAGATCCCGGGGGTGTCGAGCTGGAACACGACGAGCTGGGCGTCCTGCGTCGCGAGCGCCTCGACGAGGAAGTCGAGTGCCCGCTGGTCGAGGGGTCCGCGCAGGTCGGCGACGACGACGGGACCCCCGACATCCGCCGGCTCCGCAGCGAGAGCGGGGCCGGCGGCGAGGAGAGCCAGAAACACGAAGAGGAGAGCCGAGCGACGCGCCATGTGCGCCGGGATGATATCGGGCCTCATGAGCGCCCGATCTGGCGTCGATCGAAGGCTTCGGCGCCCTCGGCGAGACGAGCGGGAACCTCTATCCTCCCGGTCATGTCACGAGTCCTGGTCGTTGCAGACACGCCGTGGGCGCGCAACGAGGTCCACGCCGCCCTCACCGATCCCGACATCGAGCTCGTCGACCACGTGGACCCGGCGACGGTGGCCGATTCGATCCGCGAGGACCGCTATGACGCGGTGATCGTCGACCTCCAGGTGGGCGCGATGGGCGGCATGGCCGTCACCAGGGCGGTGCGAGAGACCGCGACGATCGGCGGCACCGAGGCGGTGCCGGTCGTGATCCTTCTCGACCGCAGCGCAGACTCGTTCCTGGCGAAGCGAGCGGGAGCGGCGGCGTGGGTCACGAAGCCGTTCACCAGCCACGAGATCGCGGGCGCTCTCGAACGGGCGTTGGGCGACAACGCCGGGAGCGAGTCCTGAGCGACGAGCCTCCTGCGCCAACCGACGAACCGGACCCTCCGGATTCGGGCCCGCATCCCGCGGTGCAACGGCGGGGGCGATGAGCGCCATCACCCTTTCGTACATTGCGATCCTCGGAATCTGCGGATTCGCGTCCGGATTCTTCTCCGGCTCCGAGACGGCGCTCATCGGCATCGGTCGGGAACGCGTCCACCAGCTCGCCGAGACCGGCCATCGCGGCGAGCGGGTTCAGCAGCTCGTCGCCGACCCCGACCGCCTGCTCAGCACGCTCCTCGTCGCCAACAACCTCGTCAACATCCTCGGCGCCGCGGTCGCGACAACGCTGTTCATCTCACTCCTCGGCGACCGCTGGGGACCCTGGGTCGCGACGGTCGTCGTCACCGCCGTGGTGCTCGTCGTCGGCGAGATCACCCCGAAGAGTCTCGCCGCCAGGTACCCGGAGCAGTTCTCCCTGGCGGTGGCGCCGACGATCTGGAGACTGTCCGCGGTGCTCGGGCCGATCGCGAGGGTGTTCGGCTCGATCACGCGCGGCCTGTTCCGCCTCTTCCGCCTCAAGGTCGACGACATCACCGGTGCCGTCACCGAGGCCGACATCCGCGCCCTCGCCGCCCTGAGCCATGCCGGAGGCGAGATCGAACAGGCCGAGCGGGAGATCATCGACTCCCTCTTCGACCTCGCCGACCGTCCCGTGCGCGAGGTCATGACGCCCCGGGTCGACGTCGTGTCCATGACCCTGCCCGTCACCGTCGACGATGTCCGACTCGCCGTCGCCGCCACCGGGCACTCCCGTTATCCGGTGACCGGTGGCGAGGTGGACGACCTCCGCGGTGTCATCTACGTCAAGGACGTGTTCCGCCAGCGCTCCGAGCTGAGCGCCCCCGACATCGAGCGGCTCCTGCGCCAGCCGTTCTTCCTCCCCGAGTCCACCTCGGTGCTCGCCTCCCTCCAGCAGATGCGGGCGCGGCGACTCACGATGGCGATCATCCTCGACGAGCACGGCGGAGTCGAAGGACTCGTCACCGACAAGGACCTCGTCACCGAGCTCGTCGGCGAGTTCCAGGACGAGTACGACCCGGGCGCCCCCACGGTGATCCGCACCGGTCCCCGCCAGTGGCTCACCGACGGCAGGCTCCCCCTCGAGGACCTGGAGGAGGCGCTGGGTACAACGCTGCCGGAGGGACCGTACTCCACCGCCGGCGGGCTGTTCCTCGCCCTCGCCGGCAAGATCCCGGCGGAGGGCGAATCGGTCCGCACCAACGGGTACCGGCTGACCGTCGTCTCGATGGATCGCAACCGGATCGACCAGATCCGGGTGGAGGGCCAGACCGGGGACGGCTGAGAGGGCTTCTCGGCGTGCCCGGCGGCTCGCTGTACCCGGGGCGAGAGCCCTGCGGTACACTCCCGGCCGACGGGACGTGGCGCAGCTTGGTAGCGCGCATCGTTCGGGACGATGAGGTCGCCGGTTCAAATCCGGCCGTCCCGACCTCGAGAGCCGGTGGGCGCGCGCCCGCCGGCTCCTTCGTTCGGTCACCGTTGCCCCAGGCGCGGCCCGGCGTCACGTCTCGATGGCGTCGCGCAGCTGCTCGAGTTCCCTGGCGAGACGCCTCGTGAAGCTCCTTCGCAGGATGGGTCCGAGGAGCCACGACGCGACCCTGGTCGAGAGGCTGTCGGGGCCGGCCTCGATGATGTTCGTGACCTCGGTCGCGGAGCCGGCCTCGCGCAGTTGCATCTTCCCCTCGAACGCGAACGGCCCCCGCGACGAGCGGCTCCCGAACGATCGCGGCGGCTCGAACTCCGTGACCTCGATCTCCACTTCCGACGGGCGCCAGCCCTGGACGTAGTCGAGCACGTAGCGGGCGCCCCGGCCCATCTCACCTGAGACGAGTCGTGCCGCGCTCACCCCCGAGACCCACCGCGGCATCTCGGCGACGTCGGTGACGTATGAGAACACCTCACCGATCGGGCGGTCGATCGTGACCGTTGCGGTGGCCTTCATGAGATCGCACCTCTCCCGAACGCGAGCTCACCGCTTTCTACCACGCCCCGGGCGAATCAGGCGAAGCTCCCAACCGCCAGCTCCGCCAGCTGGACTGCATTGAGGGCAGCCCCCTTGCGGAGGTTGTCGCCGACCGCCCAGAGGCTGATGCCGCCCGACTCGCCCAGCGTGGCGCGGACCCTCCCGACGAGCACCTCGTCGATCCCGGCCGAGTCGAGCGGCGTCGGCACCCGGTCATCGCCCCACACGGTGACACCCGGAGCCCCTCCCAGGAGGGCGAGAGCCTCGGAGATCTCCATGGGGCGATCGAAGAACATCGTCGCCGCGATGCCGTGGCCGACGACGACCGGGACGCGAACACATGTCGGCTCCACCGCGATCGTCGGCGCCTCGAGGATCTTGCGCGTCTCGTTGACGAGCTTCCACTCCTCGTCCGTGTAACCGGCTTCGGTGAAGGAGCCGGCGTGGGGCAACACGTTGTACCCGATCGGCCTGGCGTAGACGTCCGAGCCGGGATCGCTCCACCCGCCTTCGACGAGCGCCTCCTGATCCTTGCCCAGCACCTCGAGCTCGTGGGCGAGCACGCGGATTCCGGTCTGGCCCGAACCGGACACCGACTGGTACGAGGTCGCCGTGAGCCTGCGCAACCCGGCGGCACGGTGCAGCGGTGCCGCGGCCATGAGGAGGACCATCGTCGTGCAGTTGGGGTTGGCGATGATCCCGCGGTTCCCGTCGATGGCGTGGTCGTTCACGTCGGCGACGACGAGGGGGACCCCGGGGTCCATGCGGAACGCCGAGGAGTTGTCGATGACCGTCGCCCCGGCCGCGGCAAAACGGGGTGCATGCTGGCGGGACCGGGTGCCGCCCGCCGAGAAGAGCGCGACGTCGATCCCCGCCGGATCCGCGACGTCGAGATCCTCCACGATCACCGAACCCCAGCGCGTGGCGATCTCGCGCCCTGCGGACCGGGATGAGGCGAACAGCCTGAGCTCGGCGAGCGGAAAGTCCCGCTCCTCGAGGATCGCCCGCATCGTCGTGCCGACGGCACCGGTGGCTCCCACGATCCCGACGCGCTGCGGCTCAGACATTCGACTCCTCCTCGGGCTCGGCGCTCGGCCGGAAGCCGTCGTGGAGCGACCGGACGGCTGCCTCGACGTCGTCCCCGCGCACGACACACGAGATGCGGATCGGCGACGTCGAGATCATCTCGATGTTGATCCCGTGCTCGGCGAGGACCCGGAACATACGGGATGCGATCCCGAGCTCGCTCTTCATGCCGGCGCCGACGAGCGAGACCTTGCCGATGTTGTCGTCGACGTCGACGCCGGCGGCACCGACGCTGGCGACGACCGACTCCGTGATCTCGGTGGCCGCGGCGACGTGAGCTTTCGGCACCGTGAAGCTGATGTCCGTCACGCCTTCGATGGAGACGTTCTGGACGATCATGTCGACATTGACGCCCGCGGCGGCGAGGGGTTCGAAGATGCCGGCGGCGACGCCCGGCTTGTCGGGCACACCGTGGACCGTCACCTTTGCCTCGGACGTGTCGTGCGCCACGCCGCGGACGATGGCCTCTTCCATCACGTCCTCCTTCACCCACGTGCCGACCCCGTCGTGGAACGAGGATCGCACATGGATCGGTATCTGGTAGCGGCGGCCGAACTCGACCGACCGCGCCATGAGCACCCTGGCACCCGCGCCGGACAGCTCGAGCATCTCCTCGAAGCTCACCTCGTCGAGCTTCTTCGCCGATGCGACGAGCCGCGGGTCGGCGGAGAACACGCCGTCGACGTCCGTGTAGATCTCACAGACGTCGGCGCCGAGGGCGGCGGCAAGGGCAACCGCGGTCGCGTCGGAGCCACCCCGCCCCAGGGTCGTGATCTCCTTGCCGATCGGGTCGACACCCTGGAAGCCAGCGACGATGACGACCCTGCCCTCCTCCAGGCCCGCGCGCACCCGGTCGGCGCGGATATCGATGATCTCGGCCTGGCCGTGGACCGACGTGGTGAGGATTCCCGCCTGGGATCCGGTGAGGCTCATCGCCGAGACGCCCAGGTCCTGGATGGCCATCGCGCACAGCGCCATCGAGATCCGCTCTCCGGCGGTCAACAGCATGTCCATCTCGCGTGGGTGGGAGTTCTCGCTCACGTCGGTGGCGAGTGCGACGAGCTCGTCCGTGCTCGCCCCCATGGCCGAGACGACGACGACGACGTCATTGCCCGCCCGGTGGCTCTCCACGACCCGCCTGGCCACGTTGCGGATGCGGTCCGCGTCGGCCACGGACGTCCCGCCGAACTTCTGGACGATGAGCGCCATTGGTCGAGCGAGTGTACCGCCGGGCCGGAAACGGCCTGGACCATCGGTGCGGGCGGGGCGGGCGCCACCGGCCGGTCACGCCGGGCACGCGTGCCTGGTCGCCCGGTACCGTGAACCCTCAGGACCCGGCCGCGCCGAGGAAGGGATGGATCACCGTGTCGACGGCCTACACCGACATCTCGTACCGAACCGAAGAGGGCCTCGCCTGGATCGTCATCAACCGGCCCGAGCGCTACAACGCGTTCCGGGCGAAGACGGTGGACGAGATGATCCACGCCTTCAAGCGCGCCTGGGCAGACCCCGAGGTCGGCATCGTCGCCATTCGCGGAGCGGGGGACAAGGCGTTCTGCACCGGGGGTGACCAGAAACAGCGGGCAGAGACGGGCGATTACGGGCCGAGCGAATCGGGGCTGTTCGAGATCGAGACGCTGCACAAGACGATCCGGGAGATCCACAAACCGGTGATCGCCGCCGTCAACGGGTGGGCCATCGGCGGAGGTCACGTCCTCCACGTCCTGTGCGACCTCACCGTCGCCGCCGATCATGCCAAGTTCGGCCAATCGGGCCCGCGTGTCGGGTCGTTCGACGCCGGCTTCGGAACGGCGTACCTCGCCAGGATCATCGGAGAGAAACGGGCACGAGAGGTCTGGTACACCTGCCGCCAGTACGACGCCGAGACGATGCTGCAGTGGGGCCTCGTCAACGAGGTGGTTCCGATCGCCGAGCTCGACGACGCCGTCCGGCGCCTCGCCGCCGAGATGCTCGACAAGAGCCCGACGGCGCTGCGAGTGGTCAAACACTCCTTCAACGCCGACACCGACCACATCGCGGGGATCTCGACGATGGGCTTCGCCTCCCTCGACCTGTACGTCGAGACCGATGAGGCGAAGGAGGGAGTACGGGCGTTCAACGAGAAGCGTGACCCCGACTTCGGCGCGTACCGGGGCTGATCGCCGCCCACCTAGCATCGCCGCCGATGGGCACCAGTATCCGCCGTCTCGCCACCATCCCCGCCGTCGCCGCCCTCGTCGCCGCGGCGTGCGGCGGCGCCGACCCCGCCCCGGAGACGACGGTGACCTCCGCCACCGCAGCGCCGGCGCCGGCTCCGCAGACCGGACCCCCATCGGGCTACGCCGCATTCCGGGCTCAGCCGACGGCGTGCGGCGCCGACCGCCCGCCCGAGGCGGCTGCGCTCTCCTTCGCCGCCCCCGGGGACGCGGGACTCGATCCGGCGGCGGCCGTGGAGGTGACGATCTCGACCTCGTGCGGTGACATCGTCGTCCTCCTCGACCCCCAACTCGCACCGGAAACCGTGAACTCGTTCGTGTTCCTCGCCTCGAACGGGTTCTTCGACGGCACGGCCTCGCATCGCATCGTCCCCGGCTTCGTCGTCCAGGCGGGCGACCCGACCGCGACCGGGTTCGGTGGGCCGGGGTACGTCATCCCGGACGAGCTCCCACCGCCGGAGCGGGTCTACGAGCGCGGCGACGTGGCGATGGCGAACGCGGGCCCGGGCACCGGAGGCTCGCAGTTCTTCATCGCATTCGCCGACCTCGGCCTTCCCACAGACTTCACGGTGTTCGGCCGTGTCGTCACCGGCTTCGATGTGCTCGACCGCATCGAGTCCATCCCTCTCGGGCTGAGCCGAAGCGGTGAGACGAGCGCTCCGCTCGAGACCCTGTACATCGAGTCGGTGATGGTCACGGGTCCGCCCGGCTGACGAGACGAACGCCCCCAACGCGCCACTGCCGCCCTCCCTATCATGGTTGGGGTGGCGACGGCGAAACGCGAGCGGCAACGGGCGAATCGGGACGTCAAGCGCGCCGCGGAGCGCAAAGCGAAGAGGCGGACCGCGGTGCTGACGAGGGCTCGCCGCATCCTGACGTGGACCGTGGTCATCGTCGTGCTCTTCATCATCCTCACCCTCCTCCTCAACTCAGGCTCCGACGAGGCGCTCGGGATCGCCGCCGTCGCCTGAGCGTGGCCGTCGATCTCCATCTCCACTCGACGGCGTCCGACGGAACAGAGCCACCGTCAGGCGTCGTTGCCCTCGCCGCCGCCGCCGGTCTCACTGCGATCGCCCTCACCGATCACGACAACCTCGACGGCGTTGCCGAGGCCCGAGAAGCCGCCGACGTCCACGGGATCGAGTTCGTCGCCGGCACCGAGCTCTCCGTGGTGTGGGAGTCCTCGGGAGCGGTCCACCTCCTCGTCTACTTCCTCGAACCGGGAACTGGCCCCCTCCAGGATCGCCTCGAATGGCTCCAGCGCGCCCGCTCGACCCGCAACGAGCGCATCGCCGAACGGCTTCGCGAGCTGGGAATCGACCTGTCCTACGACGAGGTCGTTGTCGAAGCCGGTGGCCGAGGTGTCGGCAGGCCCCACTTCGCCGCCCTGCTCGTCGCCAAGGGATACGTCGCCGACATCGCAGGTGCGTTCGACCGCTACCTCGCCGCCGGCAGGCCGGCCTACGTCGGACGGGAGCGGCTCGACGCCCTCGACGCCATCCGGCTCGCCCGGGCTTCGGGAGCGGTCCCCGTCATCGCCCACCCCCACACGATCGGCATCTCCGCCGACGAGTACCGTGACGCGTTCCGACAGCTCGCCGGGGAGGGACTCGGCGGCATCGAGGCCCATTACGCCGAGTACGAGCCGGCGATGCGCGCCCACCTCGCCGAGCTGAGCCGGGATCTCGGCGTGGTCGCCACCGGCGGCTCCGACTTCCACGGGTCGTACAAACCGGGGCTGTACGTCGGCGTCGGGAGAGGCGACCTCGACGTGCCCGACTCGGTGCTCGACGAGCTGCGAGCCCAGCAACGGCCCGGTTAAGCCGCCCCGGGCTGACTCCGATACAGATCACAGAGGTGCACGAAACGCGATGACGGCCGAACCCGCGTCTGGTCGCTTCCAGGCGCCGATCTCGTATGTCGATGTCCGGAGGTCGTACAACACCTTCCGGGCGGTCGGCGGTGTCCTCATCGCGCTCCTCGCCTTCGTGATGTGGGCGCGCGGCGCCGGGCCGGCACCGCTGGCTGCGGCGGGCGGCGGGGCGATCCTCCTCGATGCGTCGACGCGACTCAACCGAGGCTCGAGCGCCCTTCCCCTTCTCGTGCTCGATGTCACCGTGATCGGTCTCGTCCTCGTCTCCACCGGACACGCTCCCGTCCTCGCCGGGCCGGGCTTCGTCTACATCCTCACCGGGGCGATGCTCCTCCTCCCGCTGCGCCACGCCCTGTGGCTGGTCGTGTACACGGTGGGCTGGGCGCTCCCCATCGCCTGGTGGTCACCGCTGCTCGACGCGCCCGCCGCTTCGGGCGGCGCCATGTTCGAGATCGGGGTCGTCGTCGTGTTCACCGGCCTCATCGCCGAGCTCCTCTACAGCGCCGGCCGGGCACTGTTCGATGCCAGCGAACGCCACCGCCACGCCCTCGACTCGGAACGGCGCGCCGTCCAGATCAAGGACGAGTTCGTCTCGATGGTCAGCCACGAGCTGCGGACGCCGTTGACGTCGATCGCCGGGTTCACCGACACGCTGCGAGAGACCTGGGCCGGGCTCGACGACAACGAGGTCGAGGAGTTCCTCCACATCATGCGCCGGGAGACGTCCCATCTGGCCAACCTCGTCGAGGACATCCTCGTGATCCCCCGTCTCGAGGCGGGGAGGCTGAAGCTGGAGCCGATCGAGATCGATCTTCGCCGCCACTCCTTCGAGACCGCCGAGATCGTCTTCCAGGACGGCACCGCCGACTTCTCCGTTGCCATCCCGGGGGGCGTCATCGTCGAAGCCGACGAGGTGCGGTTGAAGCAGATTCTCCGCAACCTCCTCGAGAACGCGCGGAAGTACGGCGGGGACCAGGTGCTCGTCGAGGGTGAAGCCCGCGGCGACATGTACCAGCTCATCGTCTCCGACAACGGTCCTGGAATCGCCGAGACCGACCGAGACCGGATCTTCGATCACTTCGAACAGGGCTCGAAGGGCGACGCCCGCTCCGACAGCGGCGTCGGGCTCGGCCTTCCCATCGCCAGGAAGCTGGCGAGGGCGATGGGCGGCGACCTCTGGTTCGAGCCGAGATTCCCGACCGGGTCGCGCTTCTGCGTGACGGTGAAACTGGGGAGGCTCGCCCACACCGGGCACCCCGAGGACGAGGACGTCGGGGCCGCGACCACCGCCTGAGCGCACCTACCCTCCCCAACCTGTCGTCGGGAGGAGCACGGGGTGGTCTTCGGAGTCTGGGCGATCGTCGTTCGCTTCGGGCGGGCGATCCGGCGCGGGGTGGCGGAGCCCGAGTTCCGCGGCCTCCTCACGCTCGTGGCGGTGCTCGTCGGCGCGGCGACGTGGTTCTACAAGATCGTCGAAGGGTGGGGATGGGTGGACTCGCTCTACTTCACCGTCATCACCCTCACCACGGTCGGGTACGGGGACCTCAACCCGACCACGGCAGGATCGAAGCTCTTCACGGTGGCGCTCGTCCTCGTCGGGATCGGCGTCCTCCTCACGTTCGTGGAGCGGATCGCGAGGTACGCCGCCGAGGACGCCGCCCAGCGGCGCGACCGGCGTCGAAGCGACTGAGCACCTCCAAGCCCGCTTAGGCCGGCTCTTCGTCTCCGGCGTCCCGTTCCCCCCACGGCATGAGGTCGTAGCTGTGCGCAGGCATGGCGGCGGGAATCTCCCGCGGCCGCCACGCCAGCACCCAGGCACTCTGGCGCGGCGGAGGAGGCGGCGATGCCGTCGCGATGCGGGTTTCGTCGACGACGTGCGCCACCACCGCCAGGATCGCCGCGGTCTCCCGCGGCCCGGCGCCGCCGGTGATTTCGATGGCGCTCATGGTTCCAACTCCACCAGCTCGACGAGGGTGCTCGCAAACGAGTCGGGGTGCACGAACGCGATCCGAGCTCCCCGCCCACCCCGGCGGGGGGTGTCGTCGACGAGCCTGGCCCCCTCGCGACGCAACCGCTCCAGGGCGGCGTCGATGTCCGCAACAGCAAACGCGAGGTGGTGGACTCCCTCGCCGCGCCGTTCGATGAACCGACCCACCGGCGTATCGGGCCCGAGCGGGCGGAGGAGCTGCACGAAGGAACCTCCGACCGGGATCATCGCCTCCTCGACTCCCTGGGCCTCGACGACCTCCCGGTACAGCGGCCCGGCTCCGTAGAGGCGTCCGTACCGCTCGACGGCGGCGTCGAGGTCTCGCACCGCGATCGCCACGTGGTCGAGGTTGTACGGGAACATCCCGCAAACGTACTAGACGGGCTCCGGGGGCGTCCTCCGCAGCCGGCCGTCGCGGCTCGGGGTCGCCTGCGGCCGGTAGCATCGAGGGTGCCGAGAACCAGGAGCTCCCATGTCCGACCCGGTCATCTGTTCGATCGCCCGCACCCCCATCGGCAGGTTCAGCGGCGCATTCACGCCGCTGACGGCCATGGACCTCGGCGCCGTTGCGATGTCCGGCGCCCTCGAACGTGCCGGTCTCATCGGCGACCAGGTCGACGAGGTCCTCTTCGGTCACGTCATCCAGGCCGGTCAGGGCCAGATCACCGCCCGCCAGGCCGGACGGGCCGCCGGGGTGCCGATGACGGTCCCGGCAACGACGATCAACAAGGTGTGTCTCTCCGGCATGGCCGCCATCGCCGAGGCCTCCCGCCACATCCGCCTCGGTGAGTCGACATTCGTCCTCGCCGGCGGCATGGAGTCGATGACGAACGCACCGTATGTGCTTCCCGGAGCCCGCCACGGACTGCGCATCGGGGACGCCACCCTCATCGACTCGATGCAACACGACGGGCTGTGGTGCGCGTTCGACCACTGCACGATGGGCGAGTCCTCGGACGTGAAGAACCGTGCGCTCGGAATCGATCGCGAGTCCCAGGATGAGTGGGCCGCAGAGAGCCACGCCCGTGCTCTCGCCGCCACCGAGTCCGGGGCCTTTGCCGCCGAGATCGCGCCGGTCGAGGTGCCGCAACGCAAAGGTGATGCGCTCGTCGTCGACCGAGATGAGGGGATCAGGCCCGGGACCACGGCCGAGAGTCTCGCCGCCCTGCGTCCTGCGTTCGTCGGGGACGGGACGATCACGGCCGGCAACGCCTCCCAGATCTCGGATGGCGCTGCGGCGGTCATCGTCGCCGACCGCGCCGCCGCCGAAGCGGCCGGGCTGCCGATCCTCGCCGAGATCGTCGCCTACGGGCAGACTGCGGGCCCGGACGCCACACTGCACGAGCGGCCCGCCGAAGCACTCCGGGTCGCGCTGAAGCGAGCAGGCCTCGAGACGTCGTCCCTCGACCTCCTCGAGATCAACGAGGCATTCGCCGCGGTGTCGCTGTGGTCGGCGCACATGCTCGACGCCTCCCACGACCGGGTGAACATCCACGGTGGCGCGGTGGCGTTGGGCCATCCACTCGGGGCGACCGGCGCCCGGATCGTCGTCACGCTCATCAATGCCCTCCGGGCCCGGGGCGGTGGCCTCGGCGGCGCGGCGCTCTGCGGCGGCGGCGGCCAGGGAGACGCCCTCATCGTTCGCGTGACCGGTTCATGACGGGGAACGCCCCGAGGGAGGGCGGCGGCCCGATCCGCCTCCGGCGATACCATCGGCCCCGAACAGCCCGAGACGAGGAGACGACGCATGCCGTCTGAGCCCGACAAGAACCTCGCCCTGGACCTGGTGAGGGTGACGGAGGCTGCGGCCATCTCCGCGGCTCGTCACCAGGGTCGCGGCGACAAGACCGCCGTGGACCAGGCCGCGGTCGATGCGATGCGCACCATCCTGTCGACCGTCGACCTCGACGGCATCGTCGTCATCGGGGAGGGCGAGAAGGACGAGGCGCCGATGCTCTTCAACGGTGAGCGCGTCGGCAACGGCCATCCACCCGAAGTCGACGTGGCCGTCGACCCGGTCGACGGCACCCGACTGACGGCGCGAGGGATGCCCGGGGCGCTCGCCGTCATCGCTGTTGCCGAGCGGGGCTCGATGTACGCCCCGGGAAGCCTCGTCTACATGGACAAGGTCGCCGTCGGAGAAGCTGCCGCCGGGATGATCGACATCGAGGCCCCGGTCGCCCACAACCTCCTGCAGGTGGCGAAATCGGAGAACAAGTCCGTCTCCGACGTCACCGCCATCATCCTCGATCGTCCCCGCAACGAGGACTACATCCGTCAGGTTCGCGAGGCCGGCGCCCGGATCGCCCTCATCGGCGACGGGGACATCTCCGGAGCGATCGCGACCTCGAAGGAGGACAGCGGTGTCGACATCCTCTTCGGCATCGGCGGGTCCCCGGAGGCGGTCACGGCTGCGTGTGCCATCGCCGCACTCGGCGGCGAGATCCAGTGCAAGCTCTGGCCCCGCGACGACTCCGAGCGCGAGTACGCCGCCCGGGAGGGTCTCGATCTGAACCAGGTGCTCGCCACCCGTGACCTCGTCAACAGCGACAACACGTTCTTCGCCGCGACCGGTGTCACGTCCGGCCAGCTCCTCGACGGGGTCGACTTCGGAGGGACGGTCGTACGAACGCACTCGCTCATCATGCGGTCGAAGACGAGAACGGTCCGGTTCATCGACGCGATCCACCACATCGACCGGCTCCAGGACATGGCGACGTTCGACTACTGAGGCTCGGCCGCGACGAGCTGCTCGAGCCGCTCGTCGTAGCTGGGGGCGACCGCCGACCAGTCGCACCCGCCCATGTGAGCGGAGAGCTCGGCCGCGATCGCGGATCGGGGTCCCGGGTTGGCGAGCGCCCACTCCAGCCGCTCCGTCAGCTCGCCGTCGTCGTAGAGACAGTGGCCGTGATGCTCGGCCGGGATCCTCTCCGGGTAGACGAGCCGCCGCGGGAGCAGAGGGAAGGCGCCGGCGTGGATCGCTTCGGTGATGGCGACGCCGAAGTACTCCTGGAGGGCGGTCGACACGACGATGTCGGCGGCCGCAACCAGCCCGATGTACTCGCCGTCCTCGACCCATCCGGCGTGGGCGAGGCGCTCCCCGAGCACGCCCGGCAGCTCCTCGAAGGAGGCGGGCGTTCCGACGAAGCGCTCCCCGGTCATGACGACGCGGAAATCGAGATCGCGCCCGGCGAGGCGGGTGATCGCATCGGCGAACTCGTCGGGGCCCTTGTCGTACTCCCAGCGCTGGTTCCAGAGGATCACCGGGCCGACGATGGGTGCCGGTTCGACGCCGACGAACCGGCCGAGGTCGACACCGACGGGGAGAACCTCGGAGCGGGATCGGACCCCGTCGACGAGGTGGTGATGGCGGTGGTCGGGGAAGCGCCGGAGCAGCTTCTCTGCGGCGGCGAAGAAGACATCGCGGTGGTAGTGGGAGTTGAAGACCACGAGGTCCGCCGCCAGGGTCGCGGTCCAGTTGACCATCGCATACGTCTCGTCGGGCCGGTCACGCTCTGAGAGCGGGTAGGTGAGTTGGTTCTCGTGCAGGTAGAGGGCGCGGCGGGTGCCGGAGGCGGCGTCGCCGACGAGGCCGAGGAAGCCGGCCAGGTTGAGCATGCTCGAGGCGAACACGACGTCGAAGCGGCCGCCCCGGCGCACATGGTCGAGATAGGCCCCGGCGAGGGTCACGTGCGCCCCTTGCATGCGCCACTTCCAGAAGCGGGCGTCGTGGGAGATGACCTCGACGTCGTGCCGGGACGCCCTCCGGTAGCCGTTCGCCCAGGCGGCGTGGGAGCCGCCCATGTAGGGCTCGACGAGGGCGATGCGGAGGCGACGGCTCATCGGAGGGCGGCCCGGGAGAGAGCGGTCACAGCTCCTTGCGACCGGCGAGCGCCCGGCCGAGGGTGATCTCGTCGGCGTAGTCGAGGTCGCCGCCGACGGGAAGGCCGCTGGCGAGCCTCGTGACCCGGACGCCGAGCGGCTTGAGGAGCCGCGCCAGGTAGAGGGCGGTGGTGTCGCCCTCCACGGTGGGGTTGGTGGCGGCGATGACCTCTTCGATTCCCTCGTCGTCCATCCTGCGGACGAGTTCCTGCATGCGGAGCTGGTCGGGGCCGATGCCTTCGATGGGCGAGATCGCCCCTCCGAGCACGTGGTAGCGGCCGGCGAACTCCTGGGTGCGCTCGAGCACAGGGATGTCCTGGGCGCGCTCGACGACGCACACCACCGAAGGGTCGCGGCGGGTGTCGCGGCAGATCGAGCACTGCTCGTCGGCGGTGACGTTGAAACAGCGGATGCAGAGCCGGACCTCGCGCCGCATCGCGACGATGGCGTCGCCGAGGCGCACCGCATCGGCCTCTTCGACGTGGAGAAGGTGGAAGGCGAGTCGCTGGGCGCTCTTGCGCCCGATCCCGGGCAGCCGGGCCAGCTCGTCGATGAGACGCTGGACCGGTGGCTCGAACATCAGCCGAGCATGCCGCCGAGGTCGAGACCGCCGAGTCCGCCCATCGCACCGCCGGCGTCCGCCGCCACGGCGGCGAGAGCCTGGTTGACGGCGGCCACGACGAGGTCGCCCACGAGCTCGGCCTCGTCGGGATCCAGCACCCCGGGGTCGATGTCGACGGACACGACATCACCCGAGCCGGTGACGACGGCCTTGACGACGCCTCCACCGGACGTTCCCTCGTAGGACCTCGACGCCAGCTCCTCCTGGGCTCGCCGTAGCTGCTCCTGCATCTGCTGGGCCTGCTCCATGAGCTGGCGCATGTCCTTCGGCATTCGTCCCATGCGCGGGAGCGTACCTCGTCGGCGCGCAACCGGGCGCCACCCAGGATCGCGAGGAGGGATCGGCGGTCCGCATCGGCGCCGGGGCCCTACTCGGAAACGACCTCGCCGCCGAGAATGTCCACGACGAGCGCCTCCGGATCCGCGCCCTCGGTGCCCTCGGCGAGGAGATCGTCCGCCTCGGGGGCCCGCTCCGGGGTCGCCGGCTCGGCGGCGTCGTCACCTTCGCCGTCCGCGGCGGTGAACCGCAGCCCGATGGCGCCGCCGAGCAACGGGGCGGCGGCTCCGATGACGGCCGTCTGGAGATCCTCGTCCGCACGCAGCTGCTCGAGGTGGAACGGAAGGTGGGCCGGCACTTCGAGGGTGACAAGACCGCTCTCGACCGAGACGGGCCTCGCCTCTTTCAGCAGCGCATGGCGCCGCGGCCCGGAGTGCTCCCGGACGCCGGCGACGATCGACGGCCACACCGACTCGAACGCGGCGAGGTCGACATCCTCGGTCGCCTCGGCGGGCTCCGGCGCTGCTTCCGCCGGGGGATCGACCGCAGCCGGGGTGGGCGGCTCCCCAGGTTGGGCGACGGCACCGTCAGATTCCGTGCCGGGCCTCGGCTCGGCTTCGAGAGACGGCTCGCCTCCGGCCGGCGGCGTCGTGTCCGCCGACGTGCGCCCGGGTCCGTCGAGGGACCCGACGCCGAGAGCGACCTGGCCGGCGAGGTCCCGCACCCGTGCCTCGAGACGCTCCAGCCGGGAGGCGACTGCATCGACATCGGGCGCCGTCTCGGGGCGCACGAGTCGGAGAAGGGCCAGCTCGACGACGAGTCGCTCCTCGCGGCCCTGGCGCAGGTGGAAGAGGGCGTCGGAGAGCTGATCCACCGCCCTGAGGACGTCCGACGCGGACAGCGAGCCGGCGTGACGCCTCCACTCCTCGAGGGTCTCGGCCGGCTCGTCGGTCACCTCCTCGAGGTTCGGGGCGTAATGGGCGAGGAAGACGCCCCGGAAGAAACCGACGGCGTCGGCGACGAACCGCCGCAGGTCGGCGCCCTGGGAAGCGAGGGTGGCGACGAGACCGAGGGCGCCGGGCGCGTCCCGGTCGCGCACGGCCTCGGCGAGCGCGGCGAACGCGTCCTCGTCGGCGAGCCCGAGCGCCCGTGCCACCGCGGCCGCCTCGACCTTGCCGTCTCCGAGCGCCGAGACCTGCTCGAGGAGGCTCAGCGCGTCGCGCACGGAGCCCCTGGCGTGCAACGCGACGACACCCAGGGCGTGAGCGTCGGCGATGA
The DNA here is from genome assembly GCA_947259365.1 of uncultured Acidimicrobiaceae bacterium. Taxonomy (GTDB): domain Bacteria; phylum Actinomycetota; class Acidimicrobiia; order Spongiisociales; family UBA5794; genus CAMYMC01. Next base: position 42,760 of record CAMYMC010000031.1, read on the forward strand.
TGCCCTCCCTGCGGGCGATCTCGCCGGTGTAGTCGGCGAGGGTGCCGGTCGCCACCGGGTGGAAGTCGAACCGCTGCGCCCGGCTCCGGATGGTGTCGAGGAGCTTGTACGGCTCGGTGGTGGCGAGCACGAAGACGACGTGAGACGGCGGGTCCTCGAGCGTCTTCAGCAAGGCGTTGCCGGCGGCGCGCGACAGCATGTGCGCCTCGTCGAGGATGTACACGCGCCTGGCCCCTGCCGCCGCCGCCACCGTCCCGACGTTGATGCGTATCTCGCGGATGTCCTCGACCTTGTTGTGCGACGCCGCATCGAGCTCGATGACGTCGAGCGAGGTGCCGTCTGTGATGCCCTCACAGGACGAGCAGTCGTTGCAGGGCTCGCCTCCGGTGAGCGGTTTCTCGCAGTTGAGCGCCTTGGCGAGGAGCCGGGCCGTGGTCGTCTTGCCGGTTCCCCTGGGGCCGGCGAAGAGGTAGGCGTGGGCGATCTTGCCTTCGACGATCTCGCGGATGAGCGTCGTCGTGACGTGGTCCTGGCCGACGACCTCGTCGAAGCGCTGCGGTCGGTACTTGCGATAGAGCGCCTGGTACTCCACGGGCGTCGATGGTACTCGGCGGATGCGACGCCGATCGGGTGCCGACGGGCCGCCGGCGAGGGTCGATGGGACACCGCCCACCGGGGACTACCGTTTCGAGCCATGCGGCTGGGAATCGACCTCGACGGCGTCATCGCGAACTTCAACGCCGGCTGGATGAACCGGTACAACGAGGAGTTCGGCGCCGACCTCCACCCCGACCTCGTCACCACCTGGGACGGGCTGTTCCGGCTCACCCATTTCGCCACGATGCGGGAGTTCTGGCATTGGGCGCGCGGCGGCGAAGGCCCGTCCATCTTCCGCGACCTCGACACCTTTCCCGGCGCGGTCGAGACGCTGCGGGCGCTCTCGATGCGCCACGACATCGTCATCGTCACGACGAAGCCGGGCTGGGCCGTCCACGACACATTCGCCTGGATCGCCGAGAAGCGCATCCCCACGCGGGAGATCCACGTGACCTCGACCAAGTGGAAGGTGGAGTGCGACGTGTACCTCGAAGACTCCCCACACCACCTGGCGACCTTGCTCGAGCACCGTCCCGACGCCGCAGTGTGCCGCTACGTTCGGCCGTGGAACCTCCCCATTCCCGGGGTTATCGACATCGCCACCTGGGACGAATTCGCCGGCCTGGTCGGGGAGTTGGCAGCCGCCTGACGAGGTCGCGAAATCCCAGGTTGGCGATCTGGCAGCTGCGCTGGCAAGCGCTAGCCTTCGCGAGCGCGGGCCGGTGTGCCCGCAGAACGACTACGGGAGGACCGCCTCGAGCGGTTCGTTGGAATGCGCCGACCAAGGAGTGCATCACACATGACGATCCGTAAACTCGCTGTCGTGTTCGCGGCGTTTGCGCTCGTCGTGGCCGCATGCGGTGACGACGACGACGCAACCGCCACCACGGCCGCGACGACGGCCGCGCCGACAACCACGGCGGCGCCGGCGACCACCACCGCTGCACCGACGACGACGGCGGCGACCACGACCGAAGCTCCACCACCGGCCATCGGCACAGCGGACAACCCCATCGAGGTGGTGTTCGTGCCGTCGGGTGAGGTGGAAAACATCATCACCGGAGGCGAACTCCTCGAACAGGCGCTCGGGGACGCAACGGGCCTGGTGTTCGAAGTGAGCGTGCCGACGTCGTACGCGGCGACGATCGAGGGCATGTGCGCGTCGCCGGAGAACACGATCGGCTTCATCCCCGCACAGGCCTACGTGCTCGGCAATCAGCTGTGTGGGATCGACGTCGCACTCAAGTCGATCCGGTTCGGTTACGACGTCTACTGGAGCCAGTTCCTCGTGGCCCGGGACAGCGACATCCAGTCGGTTGAGGATCTCGCGGGCAAGAAGTGGGGCATCCCCGACGTCGGGTCGACCTCGGGGTTCCTCGTTCCGAACGGCCTGCTGCAGAGCAAGGGCGTCGACGTCTCCAGCATGGAGATCGTCGAACACGGCGGGAGCCACACGTCCACGGCACGGTCGATCTACCTCGGTGAGGTAGACGTGGCAACGACGTTCTTCAGCCCCCCTGTGGACAACGACGACAACGTGGTCTGGGACGGCAGCGTCGCCGGGGCAGACATCCCCGACGACCTCATCAGTCAGTGCGTGCTGAACGAGGAAGGCTCGGATCTCGACTGCGGAGGGATCCTTCCCAAGGATGCCCGACGGGGCCTCCGCGAGGAAGCGCCGGACGTCATCAACAAGGTGAGGATCCTCGACCTCTCGGCCGAGATCCCCAATGACACCATGAGCTTCAGCCCGGAGTTCCCCCAGGACTTGAGGGGGCAAATCGTCCAAGCACTCTTCGACTTCGCCGAGGACGACCCGGACGGCTTCGAAGCCGCATTCGACGAGTACTCATGGACCGGGGTTTCACAGACGAACGACACAGAGTTCGACTTCATCCGTGGCCTCGTGCAAGCACTCGGCCTCACGGTGGGTGACCTCGGCTAGCAGCCACACGACGACAGGATCCGGCTGCGGGCGGGGGATAAACCCCGCCCGCAGCCGGATCCGGAACACCGGAAGGCCAGAATGACGAGGCGCCCATGTTGAAGGTCGAGAACCTCACAAAGGTCTATCCCGACGGAACGCAGGCGCTCACCGACGTGAGTTTCCGTGTGCCGAGCGGGCAGTTTCTCGCCATCATCGGTCTGTCGGGCTCCGGTAAGTCCACGCTGCTGCGCTGCGTCAACCGGCTCATCGAGCCAACCGAGGGGACGATCAGCTGGAACGGTACCGACATCACGCTCGCCAACCAAGAAGAACTGCGCGGCATACGCCGCCGCATCGGGATGGTGTTCCAGCATTTCAACCTCGTCCACCGGTCGAAGGTCATAACCAACGTCCTCTCCGGCCGCCTCGGCTACACGAATCCGGCCCTCGCGGTCGTCAATCGCTTCCCCAAGGCTGACGTCGAGAAGGCGGTAGCACAGCTGGAGCGCGTGGGCCTCGAGGAGAAGGCGTTCAATCGCGCCGACGAGCTGAGCGGTGGCCAGCAACAGCGGGTCGGAGTAGCCAGAGCGCTGATGCAGGACCCTGAGATGATCCTCGCCGACGAGCCGGTGGCGAGCCTCGATCCCGTGCTGGCTCACTCGATCATGCAGTACCTGGAGCTCATCAACAAGGAAGACGAGGTCACCGTGTTGTGCTCACTGCACTTCCTCGACCTCGTCCATCGTTACGCCGATTACGTCGTTGCCCTCAACGAAGGCCGAGTGGTGTTCGAGGGTCTTCCTGCGGAGATCGACGACGACAAGTTCCAGGAGATCTACGGCGAGGAGGCGGAGCGAGTTGGCTGATGCGCCCGCCTCGGCAGACGGAAAGAAGCGTTCCCCGCTGCGTCGTGCGCTCACGATCATTCTGTTCGTTGCCGTCGCGTTCGTGGTGTACTCATTCGCGTTCAAGACGACTGATGTCGATGTCGAGGAGATCCGCGACGAAACACGTCAGGAATCGCTGTTCCGGGTGTTGAGGGCGCTCGCCCACCCCAACCTCGTCACGTACGAGACCGAGGAGGTCGTCATCTCGGCGCCGGTCCTCGTGCCCTGCCCCCAGGGAGCTGAGGCTCCTGGGACGGATCAGAGCCAGCCCGCTGTGCTGACGGTGAGCCCGGCGTGCGCGGAACCCGGCAGCGAGGTCCAGGTCAGCGGTGCAGGGTTCCGACCCGACGTCAGCGGAACCCTCGCCTTCATCCCCGAGTCGGAGTTTGCCATCAGTCTCAGCCTCGCCCGCTTCGACGTCGGCGCCGACGGCACCTTCACGCTGACCGCCATATTGCCGGAGGGTCGCGAATCCGAGAACCCCCAGTTCGTCGAGGCAATCACCCGCGTCAACATCGGGTCCCTCACGAACTTCTTCAACCCGTTCGACGCACCGGAGACGGCGTGGGACGACGCCAACGAGAACGGCATCGTCGACGACGGAGAGTTGATGGCCACGCCTCGCTGGTCTAGGAACGCGAGGCAGACGTGGGACAAGATCATCGAGACCGTCCTCCTGGCTCTGCTCGCCACAACGGTCGGAACGGCGATCGCAGTGCCCTTGTCGTTCATGGCAGCACGCAACCTGATGCGAGACATCTCGACAACGGTCATGAACCTCGCACTCAACATCATCGCGATCCCCGTCGGAGGGTTCATCGGGTGGATAGCGGTCGGCCTCGCCCGGGACGTAGCCGACGCGATAGGCGTGAACGACTGGATCCGGCTGCTGTTCGTCCTCGTACTGCCCGTAGCAGCGCTCTACGCGTTCCGCTGGGCATTGCCACCGACGGAAGACGAGCCGCCGACTCGGCCGGTCAGGATCGTTCGCGCTGTCGTGCTCACCGCAGTTGCATGGACGATCATCGTCGTCCTCGATCTGCTGGGCAGGTTGTCCGAGAACGCCGGAGCGGTCGTACGCGACAACCTCGGCTCTTTCGATTTCCTCGGTGGGTTCTTCGCGGTCAACGGACAGATTCTCGACCTGACCCTGCCTGTCTGGGGAGCACTGTTCGGCATCGGCCTGCTCATGAGCCTCGGATCGAGGCTGGGCTTCGTCCTCGTCAACCGGGTCCCCCCGGCTGCTCTCGGGATCCTGACCGTCGTCCTCGCCATCGTGGCGGGTGCCGTCGTCGGGCGTGGCGTTGCCGGCGCGGTCGATTGGTTCTACGAGTTCGAGACCGTCACACCCATCCTGGTGCCCACCATCGTCGGCGCCATCATCGCCGGGATCATCGCGCTACGGAGCCGAGCGAGAGGCACGGTGGGCATCGGACTCGCCGTCTACTACATCGCGCGGACGATCTTCAACACGCTGCGATCGATCGAACCCCTCGTCATGGTCATCGTCTTCGTGATCTGGGTCGGCATCGGCCCGTTTGCGGGGGCAATCGCGCTCGGACTCCACACGACCGCTGCACTCGCCAAGCTGTACTCCGAGCAAGTCGAGAGCATCTCTGCCGGGCCGATCGAAGCGGTGAGAGCCACGGGAGCCACTCGGCTACAGACCGTCGTCTACGCGGTCGTGCCCCAGATCATCCCGCCGTACATCTCGTTCACGATGTACCGCTGGGACATCAACGTCCGCATGTCCACGATCATCGGGTTCGCTGGCGGTGGCGGGATTGGATTCCTCCTACAGCAGAACACCGGACTACTCCAGTACAGGGACGCCGCAGCACAGATGCTGGCGATCGCGATCGTCGTCGCGAGCATGGACTATGTGAGCTCGCGACTTCGTGAGCGTGTCGTCTAAGCGGTGAGTCGGTTCTGCAGACGCACCCGGGAAGACGCCGAGCGACTGGAACAGCAGACGCTGGCACCGGGTGCAACCCGAGCGTCCCAGAGCGTTGGCCGCGCCGTCGCCGAGGAGCCCGACCCGTACCGCACCGTCTTCGAGCGGGACCGGGACCGCATC
>CAMYMC010000032.1 GCA_947259365.1 uncultured Acidimicrobiaceae bacterium
ACGACGATCTTCTTCGACATCGGCGGGGTGATACTCACCAACGGGTGGGATCGCCGGTCCCGCCGAGCGACGATCGAACGATTCGAGTTCGGCTGGGAGACGTTCACCGACCGGCACGACTTCGAGACCGGACGGATCGACCTCACCGAGTAGCTGCAAAGGACGGTGTTCTACCGGCCGCGGCCGTTCACCTGACGCGTTCTTCGAGGCGATGAAGGCCCACTCGGCCGCCATCGAAGGCAGCCTCGACATCGTCGGGCGCCCTCGTCGCCGATGGCGTCTTCCTCGCCACACTCAACAACGAATCGCGTGAGCTCAACGAGCACCGCATCGACAGCTTCGGGCTTCGCCGTCTGTTCCGGATCTTCCTCAGCGCCTGCTACCTCGGTCTCAAGAAGCCCGAGGCTCCGATGCACCGCCTCGCCTTCCAGATCACCCAGCGGCGTGCCGAGGAGTGCCTGTTCGTCGACGACCGGTCGCTCGACCTCGAGTGCGCCCTCGACGAGGGCCTCGCCGGGATCAGGTTCGACTCGCCGGCGGGGCTCCGCGCCGCCCTCGCCGAGCGCGGGCTCTTCAGCGAATCGCAGCAGGCGTGATGTCGACGGCCTTCGCCAAGGTGAGCTCGAAGACGCTCGCGCCGTCGTAGCGATACGTGAGGTCGCCACCCATCAACTCGGCGAGCTTGCGCGCCACAGTGAGCCCGAGACCGACCGATCCGGGCTGCCCGGCCGCTGGGTGGGCGCGCTCGTATGGCTCGAAGATGCGCTCGCGCTCGCTGTCCGGGATGCCGGCGCCGTCGTCGACGACCCGCACCGCGACCGTTGCGCCGTTCGGTTCAACCTCGACCCGGATGTCCTCGCCGCCGTACCGGATCGCGTTCGTGACGAGGTTGCGGATGATCTGGCGCACCCGCACCGGGTCGGCGTAAGCACGCGCCTGATCGCCGGGGCCCTCGAGACGGCGCCCGCGCGTAGCGAGCGACGACAGCACCTGGTCGATCTCGGCCTCCACATCGATCTCCTGCATGTGAACGGGAACCCTCCCGATGTCCGCCCGGGCGGCCACGAGGAGGTCCTCGACGAGGTCCTCCATCTCCCGGGACTGGTCGACGATGAGAGCCACGAGCTCCGCGATCTCCTCCCGCCCAAACCGCTCCCACTGGCCCTGGAGCTCCTGGGCCATACCGGCGACAACGGTGAGCGGCGTCCTGACCTCGTGGCTGATCGAGGCGATGAACTCATCCTTCGACTCGACGAGCGCTTCGAGTTCGGCACGCGCCCGGTCGCGCTCGATCGCCGCCCCGAGCACACCGGCGAGCCCCTGGACGAACGTCACCTCGTCCGACCCAAACAGGGTGTCACAGCCCCGAACGACGACAATGGCGCCGATCGGCGCGACGCTTCCGGGGATCTGGACGGCGCAGGATCGCTCCTCGGTCACGTGGCCGGCTGCGTCCCGGTCCTCGAGCACGGCGTCGGCGAGGGTCAGGAGCGAGGCGGGATCCACACCGGCGCCGAACGCCTCGGTGAGCAGCCGCGTCCCGCCGTCGTCACCCGTTGCGACGACGTGCGCCTCGGCGCCCTCGATCACCCCGCCCACGAGGTCGGAGCACGTGGCCACGACGACGGCGATGTCGTCGCTGTCGAGCGCAGCCCTGCCCAGCAGAGCGACCGCCTCCTGCTGCGAGGCGCGCGCCTGGAGCTCCCGCTCGGCGGCACGGCGCTCCGTGACGTCGACGAGGGCGCCCTCGTAATGGGCGTCACCGTCGCCGCTCACGACCCGCGACGTGTCCCTGACCCAGATGACGGAGCCATCCCGCCTGCGCAGCCGGTACTCGTGGCCGACGAGGACGCCTGCAGCCTCGAGCCTGGCGCGCACATCGTCCCGGTCCGCGCGCTCGACGAACTCCTCCGCGCTGCGGCCCCGCAGATCGGCGGCGGCATCGAAACCGAGGAGGTCGGCCAGTGCCTGGTTGCCGTCGAGGATCTCGCCTTCGGGCCGAGTGCGGTACATCGCCACGGGGATCTGCTCGAAGAAGGTCCTGTACCGCAACTCCGAGTCACGAAGGCCGTCCTCGGCCTTGCGGCGCTCGGTGACATCCTGGAGATGGGCGAGGAACATCGGCTGCTGCCCGTCATGACCTGGGATGAAGGCGACGCTGACGACGACCCACATCGACCGCCCCGGCTCCGGCGACAGTGCGATCTCGCGCCGCATCCAGCCCCTGGCATCGCGGCCCGCCGTCGACCCGAACTCGGTGAAGGCTGCGAGGTCGTCCGCGGCGAGCATTCCGAACCACGTCGACCCCTCGAGAACGACCGACGGGATCTTCAGCAACCCGGCCGCGGCAGCGTTGACCTGGAGCACGGCTCCATCGAGCGAGAAGAGCACGAATGCAGCGATCGGGCTCTCGAAGACGGCGCGAAGCTGGTCCTGCGTGGCGAGGGCGCGGTCCATCGCGACCCCTTGGGCATGTGACAGCGACCGGAAGACGACGGCAGCGACGACGACGATCACGGCATGGCCGCCCGCCGACACGACGAGGGTGAGCGGCTCGGCGATCTCGGCTCCAGCCGGGGTCCAGGGGAACCATCCGGCACGCTCCATCATCGCAATCGGCAGCTTGGCGAGCTCGAGGAACAGCGCCAGGAGCAGCAGCAACGTCCCGGTGCGCCGGCGCGGGACGAAGGACGTCACGGCGACGGCCCACAACACGAGGATGAGCCCGACGACGGGTGCGTCCTGCATCGACCACCACAGCACGAATGCTCCGACGAGGTCCGCGACGATGGCGAGCTCCAGCCGGCGCGCGGCATCTACCCGCGCCGCGAAGAGAGGGGCCGAGATGGCGAGCGTGAACGCCGCGAGGGATACGAGACGCTCGAGATCCCCTCCCAGCGAGGCCACGAGCATGAGGCTCGCGACGAATGCGTAGAGGAACGTCCGAAGACGCAGGAGGGTCTGGGGCAGCTGCTGACGATCGGCCAGCTGCCCCACGAGCGCGGCGCGGGAGCTCATGGGAGACGTATCGGCCCGGCCAGGCGGCCGCTTGACCCGGCAGGACCCGCCAAGCTGTATGCGCTGCGGGCGCCCCGATGCCGAGCCGCCGCCACGAGGGGGGTGACCGCGGCGTTCGGTCCGGGTACGGTGTCGCCCATGGCTACGAGACATTTCACCCCGAAGCTCTTCGCCTTCCTCCGCGAGCTCGAGGAGAACAACGACCGAGAATGGTTCAAGGCGCACCAGGACCTCTACGAGGAGCACGTTCGTGAGCCTGCGCTCGAGTTCGTCAACGACTTTGCCGCTCCCCTCGGACGGATCTCGCCGCATTTCGTTACCGACTCGCGCAAGGTGGGAGGCTCGGTGTTCCGGATCCAGCGCGACACCCGTTTCTCCAAGGACAAGACCCCCTACAAGCAGCACACCGGCATCCAGTTCCGTCACGCGGCGACGATGGGCGATGTCCACGCGCCCGGCTTCTACCTCCACCTCGAGCCCGGCAACTGCTACGCCGGCATCGGACTGTGGCGGCCGGCGACCGCCGACGCGTACCGGATCCGGGAGGCGATCGCCGCCGACCCGGCCGGCTGGAAGCGCGCGGCCCACGTCTCGAGATTCCGCGCCGTTTACTCGCTCGACGGCGACTCACTGCAGAGGCCGCCCCGCGGCTTCGACGCCGGCCATCCGCTCATCGAGGACCTGAAACGCAAGGACTTCATCGCCGGCACCCGGCTCACCCAGAAGACGGTGACATCGGCCGGCTTCATCGACGAGTACGCACGGATGTGCCGCACCGGGAGCCCGTTCATGCGCTTCTTGTGCGCCGCCGTCGGTGTCCCGTTCTGACCGGGCTCATCGCGCCGCGGTCCGCAACGACTCGGGCGGGGCGGCCTCGGCGAGGAGCCCGGCCCGGTTGGCGTGAAGCCAACGGACCAGCCCCAGCGCGCACACCAGCCCGACGACGGCGTACAGGGCGAGGATCGGGTTGGTCCACAGCTCGGTGAGGAACACCGCGGTGGACACGACTTCGAGGGTGGCTATCGCGGCGACGAAGGCGATGAGTTTGCGCTCCTCGAGGGCGTGGACGAACACCGTCCCCAGCGGAGCACCCCAGACGACGATCGGCACCGCCGCCAGCCACATCCCGAACAGGTCGAACTGCGCCGCCGGATAGGGCCCAGCCGCGGCTCCCGAGACCGAGACGACTGCGCCGCCGTCGACGACCGTCGCCAACTGCCCGTCGGCCACGCCGAGGACGACGAACCCGACCATCGAGACCATCGCCATGGCCAGCACGCTCGTCGGGACGCCGACGCGGGGGTGGAGCCCGGCGATGATCACGATGAAGAGGAACACGAGGACGTCGGTGCCCGACCCGAGCAACGCTGAGCCGACACCGCCGAAGAACCCGGCGGCGACGAGCCCGATCCACATGCGGGCGTTCCACACGTCGAGCCGCGGCATCCCGCAGTCATCCTCATCGAGACCGAGGTACACGATGTAGGCGAGCGCGGCGAGGACGACGGTGAAGGTGACCTTGATGTAGGCCTCCGGCACCCGGGCGGCCCAGAACACCTCTGACGGTTCGCCGAGCGTCCACAGCCCGACGAGGAGCCCAACAACCCCTGCTGCGCCTCCCACGACGACGGAACGCCGCTGGATCACCTTCCCCGACAGGAGGATCGCCGCCGAGGCGGTGACCATCCCGACTGCCTGGATGGACAGCGAGAACGTCCTGGCGACCTCGGCCGGGGTCTGGATGACCCTTGGTGAACACCGGAAACGCGACGGCTCCACCGCCTTGAGGTGTCGCCCCAGCCACGAAGGAGCCGAGGACCATGGTCAGCGTCGCCTGCCAGTTCGCGACGAACCTTCCCCACAGGCCGCCGCCGGTCACGTAGACCAGCCAGACCATCGTGATCACGGCGGGTAGGCCGAGGATGAGCGCGCTGCGGCGCCTGCTGCGGGGGCGGGTGCTCGCGTCCGTCTCCACCGCCCGGTCTCCCTCGTCGTCGTGCGCCGGATCGTGCTCGACGACTGACGTTGCGGCGACAACTGTGTCGGCTGCTGGACGGAGTTCGGTCATGCGACCCAGATCGGGGGTGCTGCGCGGCGCTACCGTTGCCGCCGTGACGTGGGAGCCGGAGATCGAGGAGCTGGCGCGACGACGGGAGCTGGCGGCCCGTCTCGGTGGCGACGACCGGGTCACGCGGCACCGCGAGGCCGGCAAGCTCACGGTCCGGGAACGAATCAGCGCGCTCGTCGACGAGGGCTCGTTCGAGGAGATCGGCTCGATCGCCGGCTTCGCCGACTACGACGAGCAGGGCGAGCTCGTCGAGCTCACCCCCGCCAACTTCGTGTTCGGTGACGCCCGGGTCGACGGCAGGGACATCGTCGTCGCCGGCGACGACTTCACCGTTCGCGGCGGCGCCGCCGACGCCTCGATCTGGCAGAAGCTCGTGATGTCCGAACAGCGGGCCCGGGCGCTGCGCGTCCCGGTCGTACGCCTCGTCGACGGATCGGGAGGAGGCGGCAGCGTCAAGTCGTACGAGGGGCTCGGACGCACGTACGTGCCCCCGCTGCCGGGGTGGCGGGACCAGATGGATCTCATGTCGGAGGTGCCCGTCGTCGCGGCGGCGCTGGGTTCGGTGGCGGGGCTCGGGGCGGCTCGTGTCGCGGCGGCACACCTCGCGGTGATGGTTGCACAGACCTCGCAGATCTTCGTGGCGGGTCCACCCGTCGTGGAGTACGCCACGCACGAGCACGTGGACAAGGAGGAGCTGGGCGGCGCCGCCATCCACGGCGCCAACGGCACCGTGGACAACGTGACCACAAACGAGCACGACGCGTTCGAGTCGGTGCGAGCGTTCCTCTCGTACCTGCCGTCGAACGCGTGGGAAGCTCCCCCGACCGCGGCCTGCGAGGACCCGGTGGACCGCAGCGAGGAGGAGCTGCTGTCGATCATCCCCCGTAACCGTCGCCGGGTGTACGACGGGCGCCGGCTCGTCCGCCTCGTCGTCGACGGAGGCGAGTTCTTCGAATTGGGAAGCGGCTGGGGCCGCTCGGTCGTCACCGGACTCGCCAGGCTGGACGGTCACCCGGTGGGCGTCATCGCTGCCGACCCCGCGCATCTGGGTGGGGTCCTCAGCGCAGACGGCTCGGACAAGCTGCGCAGGTTCCTCGACCTCTGCGACACGTTCCACGTCCCGATCGTCAACTTCGTCGATCAGCCTGGGTTCGCAGTCGGGACGGCCGCCGAGCGCGACGCCACGATCCGGCGCGGCGTCGGCGCCATCGCCGCCCTGTACCAGCTCTCCACGCCGTACTTCGCGGTCATCGTGCGCAGGGCCTTCGGAGTCGCCGGTGCCGCCATGGTCGATTGCACGACACCGCGGTTCCGGGTTGCGTGGCCGTCGGGCGACTGGGGGTCGCTACCCCTCGAAGGCGGCATCGAGGCGGCGTACCGTCGGGTCCTCGCCGACTCCGACGACCCCGATGCGCTTCGCGAAGAGCTCCTCGGCCGGCTCGAGGCGGTGCGGTCACCGTTCCGGACTGCCGACGCGTTCGACATCGAGGAGATCATCGATCCGCGCCGTACCCGGCGCGTGCTCTGCAGGTGGATTCGGCGTGCCTACACCGTCGCCGCCCACGACCTCGGCCCCCGCAGACGCGGCTATCGCCCCTAGCGACGGCCGCCCGGAGACGGCGTGCTCAGTCGAGGATCTCGAAGTCGATGCGGGAGTCGGCGAAGACGCCCGAGCCCGAGCCGACGAAGCTGTAGGCCAGCTCCGGCGGGATGCCCTCACCGGATTCGGTGAGCGCCGCCTCCAGGTCGGCGATGCGGGCGTCGCGAGCGGCGAGCTCTCCGGCAAGCGCATCGGCCTCGGTGGCCACGCGCTCGAGACGGGCGATCATCTCCTCCCGACGGGCGATCTCATCGAGGAGCGCAGCGACGTCGGGGTGCGGCGCGGCACCGCCGCCATCGTCTTCATTCCGGGCCCGATTCGTCCCCTCAGAAGGCTCGGCGGGGCTCGCGAGCTCGGTCTCGCTGAGGGCGGCGTTGCGGCGGGTGAGCTCGTCGTTGGCGGCGACGAGGCCCTCGACGACGGCCTCGGCGTCGGCGAGGCGCTGTTCGAGCTCGTCCGCTCGTGACTCGGCCTGGACGAGGAGTCCCTTCAGCACGTCGTCCTCGACCTCGGGGTCGAGCTTGAGTTGCGGCGCCTGCCGGAACCTGGCGAGGAGATAGCCGACGAGGGTTGCCGCCATCATGAACAGAGCGATCTCGCCTACCGCATACGTGAGCCCGCGCATCATGGACCTCCTGTAGCCGGGCCGAAGGAGAACTCGACGCGCCGGTTCTGCGCCCTGCCCTCGGGTGTGTCGTTGTCCCCGATCGGCCGCTCTTCGCCGTAGCCGACCGCCGTCAGCCGGGCCGGGTCGACCCCGAGGGCCGCCAGGTAGCTCTGGGCCGATTCCGCCCGGGCCACGCTGAGCCTGAGGTTCGACTCGGCCGAGCCGACGCTGTCGGTGTGACCTTCGATCTGCATCGCCAGCGTGGGGTTGCGGATGAGAATCCCGGCGGCGATGTCGAGGAGCGCCTCGAGCTCGGCGGTGAGCTTGGCGCTCCCTGTGGCGAACGAAGCCCCGCTGCGCAGCGACCCGGTGATCACGTCGTCGACGATCGTCACGTCCCACTGAGGAAACGGTGCGAACAGCCGGAGAGCCACCGGCAACCGGAAGAGGGAGAACGTGGCATCGACACCTTCGCGAGCCTCGAGCTCGTTGACGACGTTGTCGATGCCGTAGACCGACCGCAGCGAGCCCGAGATCGCCTCGGCGATCTCGCTGCTGGGGACGACGCCCCTGACGACGACCGTGCCGTCGCCTCTCGTGAAGCCCTCGAAGCGGGGCGGGGTGAGCCCGGTGACGGTGATGGCCGGCTCCACCGCGATGTCGGGACCGAGGGCGCGGCGAACGGCGCCGCTGAGCTGGGCTGCGCGCGCGGCCGTGGGCGCGGCCGCGGTCAGCACCGCGCTGTCCCCCTCGATGGTCAGGCCCGACGTTCCGATGATGGGAAGCACCGCAATCGCGTCGGCGGCGTGGTCGACCCAGGGCGCCGCGGCGACGCCGCCGTCCACGACGAGCTCGTTGGTCACGAACGGCGCGTAGATGAGCTCGGCGACGGCCGCCACTCGTGCCGCCGCCTCCTCGCTGGGCACGACGCCTGCGATGACGATCGCCCCCTTCTCCAGCGTGGCGGTGAGATGGGCCACCGGCTCCTCGACGGGGACCGGCTGGGGAGGGTCAGCCGGCGCCGACGTGCCGGGAGCGGCTGGTGCGCTGGTCACCCCCGGAACCGGGACGGGTGGTCGGGCGACGGTGGGCGGTGTGGAGGGCGCATCCGTGAAGGTCACCGTCCGCACACCATCGACCCCGGCGACCACGGCGGCCACGTCATCACGGGCCCCGTCGGCGACTCCGCTGATGACTGCGTCACGGCCGTCGACGGTGACCGTGCCAGGGAGGTTGGCGGCGGCGAGCGCCGACGATGCCCGGCTCTGGATGTCGAGTTGCTCGTTGGCGACACCCCAGACGATCGCCGCGGCGAAGAGCACGACCCACACCACCACCAGCACGACCCACCGGGCTTGGGGCTCCCCTTCGTAGACGATGGTCATGTCGATACGCTCGGCATTTCCGCACTCCGGCTGAACGGCGAAAGCATAGAGTAGCTAATCAGCCACTAATTGTAGTCAACATGGGTTCCGGCGCCACCCCTCGATTTCGGGCCGGGTGTACCGTCGAACCATGCCGGGCTCGACGACACCCAGCGGCGAAATCGACATCGTCGAGGTCCGCGTACGCGAGATCCCGATGAAGCTCGTGCGCCCGTTCGAGACCGCACAGGGCCATACCGCCGTCCGCAGGGTCATCCTCGTCGAGGTCGTCGACGGCGACGGCGTCACCGGCTGGAGCGAGTGCGTGGCGCCCGACACGGCGCACTACACGAACGAGACGGTGGACACCGCCTGGCCGCTCATCTGCGACGCGCTGGCTCCCCTGGCGGCACACCGACCCCAGGCATCGGTGGAGCAGCTTGCTGCGGAGCTCTCGAGAGCCGCACCGACCGCGCCGATGGCCGTCGCCGCCGTGGAGATGGCCGCCCGCGATCTCGATGCCCGCCGTCGCGGTATTCCCCTCGCCACCGTTCTCGGTGGCGAGCGAACCGAGGTCGGCGCCGGGGTCGTGATCGGCCTGCACCGGTCGATCGACTCACTCGTGGACGAGGCGACGGACGCCGCGGCGCGGGGGTACCGGCGTATCAAGCTCAAGATCGCGCCCGGCTCCGACGCCCGACCGGTGGCGGCGGTCCGGGAAGCCGTGGGACCCGATGTCCCCCTCGCCGTCGACGGCAACGGCTCGTACCGCCTCGAACAAGCGGAGAGCCTCGTCGCGCTCGAACGCCACGCCCTCGACATGGTCGAACAGCCACTCCCCGCATCCGATTTCGCCGGCTCGACCCGGTTGCAGCTCCTACTCGGCACGCCGATCTGCCTGGACGAGTCGATCCGCTCTGCCGCGGACGTCGTCACCATGCACCGGCTCGACGCCGGGCGGATCGTCAATCTCAAGCCGG
Organism: uncultured Acidimicrobiaceae bacterium; assembly: GCA_947259365.1. GTDB lineage: Bacteria > Actinomycetota > Acidimicrobiia > Spongiisociales > UBA5794 > CAMYMC01. The sequence goes on from CAMYMC010000032.1 coordinate 9,638, forward strand.
GCCGCGTCGGTGGCCACACCGCGGCGCTCGACGTCCACCGGGCGGCGGTAGCCAGGGCCCTCCCGGTGTGGTGCGGGGGGATGCTCGAAACGGGGATAGGCCGGGCCCACAACGTGGCGCTCGCTTCCCTCCCCGGCTTCTCGATGCCGGGCGACCTCAGCCCGAGCGATCGTTACTGGGAACGCGACATCGTCGACCCGCCCTGGCACATGATCGATGGAGCGTTGCAGGTACCGCTGGACCGGCCGGGCATCGGCGTCGAGGTCGACGTCGAACTCGTCGAGTCGATGGCCCTGCGTCGCGTCGATGTGACTCGGGAGGCGAGCTCGGCAGGGAGGTAGGCGACGCGATGCCTCAGCCGAGCGCCCGGTGCAGGAACGCCGCCATCTGCTCCCGGGTGACGACGTCGCTCGGGCAGAACCTGTCGTTCACCGGCGGGTTGCACCCCACCGTCACCCCCGCCGTCGCCAGCTTGTCGATGTCCGCCTCGAAGATCGAGCCGTCGTCGTCGACGAACAGGTCCCCACCCCCGTCATCGCCGTACCCCATCGCTCGCACCAGAAACGCCGCCATCTGCTCCCGGGTGACGGGATCGCTCGGGCAGAACAGCGTATTGGCAGGCGGGTTGCATCCGTGGGTGATGCCCTCGGCGGCCAGCCAGTCGATGTCGGCTTCGAACACGGACCCGACGGTGTCGAGGAAGCCGCCTCCGGGAACGCCAACGCTCACGGTGAAGCCGTCCCCGCTCCGCGAGGTGATGGACACCGGCACGGAGGCGAGCTCGACGGTGGAGCCGACGGTGAGAACGTGGTCGGTGGCGTACGGGGCCGCCGGCTCCATGACGTGGTCACGCCAGATGCTGGGACACGGAGTCGGTCCGGACCAGCCGGCGCAGGTGTCCTGATCGACGAGGTAGACCTCGACCCCTTCCCACGACAATGGGATGGGGTCACCCGCCGTCTGCACCCTCGGTCCGAGCGTGTAGAAGACCCCCGGGGTCCCCGTCGAGATGACGAGCATCTGCGTGCCCGCGACGTGTTGCGGCTGGAGAGTGAGGTCGACAGGCGTCCCGTCGAACACGTGCACGTCGCCCGGGTCGATCCAGCCCGAGACGTAGCGGTTGTACGCGAGCGAGTGATAGGGCGAGGTGTTCAGGCTGTTCGCGCTCATCACGTCGATCGGGTTGTCGTACTCGTTGCCGATCCCGGCGTTGGAGTGGGGCCAGTGCAGCGTGTGGCCTACCTCGTGCACCGCGACGTAGTCGACGCTGAAGAGCGAGCTCTCGCCGATGATCGCATACCGGCCGTTGTCCGGGTACGTCGACGGTATCCAGGAGCAGTCGCCGACCGAGCAGACGTAGCCCGGGCTGGCGTAGCCGCCGCTCGTCCAGTCGTCGACGACGAGGACACCCTCGGGTGCGCTCGTCGCCGCTGCAGAGACCTGCGAAACGCAGCTCCCGGAGGGGCCGGGGACGTCGCCGCCGGTGGTGAAACTCACCGAGTATTCCCCGGCCGAGATGGCGGTGTAGTAAGGCGCAACCGTTGCTTCGAGCCTGCTGATGATCGATGCGTGCGATGCCGACACCGGGCCGCAGCGCCAGACCTCGACGACATCGGTGTCGAGGGAGTACCGCCGCTGGAACACCGCTTTGGGAACGAGGCCGAGCGGATCGCCCAGGCCGGCGACGGGAGCGCCCGCGGTCGTCACCGCCCCAGCCGGCGGATCGACGATGACGGCGCTGACGTCGTCCTCGGCGAGAACCGTCGGTGGGGGTGGCGGTGAGGTGTCGCCGGCGGCGGAGGACCCGGGGAGCGGCGACGCCATCGTTGCGACAACGGTGACGATGAGCAGCCGGTACAGCCACCGTGTGCGGTTGCGGGTGTCGTGAGCTGCTCGCACCTGGTGAGGGCCTCCGCTCGACGTGGTGGGTTCGATGCCCCGCTTGGTGTATCGGCACTCACGACTCCCTTCTGTAGTTGCCGCGACCACGTAACGTCATCGCGGTGTGCCGCCTCGGATCTGCCGTCGTTCCAAACGCAAAGCGCCGCGGAGACACGCCTGGCGTAGGGCCGACCGCCCCCTCGCCCTGCTTGGTCGCGCGCTCGATGCCGTCCGACGTCGGCTACGCTCTCCGCTTCTCGAGAGGCGAATGATGACGGACCGAACAAGGACGCCGATCGGTGAGATGTGGGTCGAGGACGGCATCCTCTGGCACCGGCTCGACAACGACCTCGTCGTCACGGCCGATGACGCGGCCGAGACGGTGCGCATCGTCGGCGAGCTCACTGGGGGCGAGCCCCTGCCTGCGATCGTCGACATGCGAGGCGTCGCCTACGCAGGCCCCGACGTCCGGGAGATGTTCGCCGGCGATCCGGGCACATCGCACGAGGCGGCAACGGCCTTGCTCATCACGACCGGGTCGAGCCGGGCGATGGCCCAGGTCTTCACCCGGGTCACGAAGCCGGGCCGGCCGGTGGAGGTGTTCACGGACGCGGACGAGGCGGTCGACTGGCTGAGAGAAGTGACGGCGCCTCCGTCCTGAGCGGCCCTTCTGGAAACCGACGGCGCCAAGCCGACGCGCTCAAGCGCGGGCCCCGGCGTGACGAAATCCAACCACGACCGGAACCGAGAGAAGCAGGTTCCAGATGCCGGGCCAAGCGACGCGACCGCCACAGGAGCGCACCGAGCCGGAGGACGACAGCCTTCGGCGGCTCGAGCTCATCTCGGCGGTCTGGGCGATCGTCGCCCGCCCTGATCTCCCCCCTGCGGCCAAGCTCGACGAGGTGCTGCGCGTGGGGTGCGCGATGTTCGGCGAGACGATCGGCATCGTCAGCCGGGTCGACGGGGACGACTTCCGCGTCCTCCACGTTCACGCCGCCGGCCGCGACATCACGCCTGGGGACATCTACGAGCTCGGCCGGACGTTCTGCGCCATCACGGTCGCCATGACCGAGCCGGTCGCCATCGACCACATGGCAGAGTCGATCTGGAGCGGGCATCCGTGCTATGAGGCACAGCAGCTCGAGTCCTACATCGGCGTCGGCTTCGAGGTCGACGGCGAGCCGTTCGGAACACTGAGTTTCGCGAGCCCGAAGCCCCACGAAGGCAGATTCCGCGAGATCGACCGCGAGTTCGTCGGCATGCTCGGAGCGTGGGTGGGAAGCGTCCTCACCGAGGAGGCGAGGACCCGGAGGGCCGTCGGCGCAGCAGAGCGGCGAGTCCGCTTCGTCGCCGACACCAACCACGAGTTCCGGGCGCCGGCGGCCGGCATCTCCGGTCTCGTCGACGTCCTCGCCACGGGTGTCCACGGGAGCCTCAGCCCGAAACAGCTCGAGCTCCTCGGGCTGATCCGGCACGCCGCCGAGCGGTTGACGGCGCTCGCCGAAGACGTCGGCGACATCTTCAGAATCGATGCCGGATCGCTCCGCCTCGACTGCGAGGCCGTGGACCCGTTCTCCGTCGCCGCTCGGGTCGCCGGCCTGCTCGAGTCGACGGCGAGCTCGGTGGGCGTCGCGATCGTCGTGCCTGAGCCCGCCCCGAGATTCGAGGTCTGGGCCGACGAACGGCGTCTCGAGCAGATCGTCGTGAACCTCGTGTCGAACGCAATCAAGTTCACCCCTCGCGGTGGGAGGGTCGGGGTCGATATCGATGCCTCCCCCGGCCGCGTTCACGTGGCCGTCTGGGACACCGGGGTGGGCATCAGCCCTTCCCGGCTGCCCGTTGTGTTCGATCGCTACGCCCAGGTCCAGACGGGAGGCGCCCCGGGAGTGGGGGGAACCGGGCTCGGCCTCGCCCTCGCCCGCGAGCTGGCCGAGCTCCAGGGGGGCGGAATCCGAGCGGAAAGCACCGAGGGCGAGGGATCACGGTTCACCGTGTCGCTCCCAGCCGCACCGGACGACCCCTCCCGCTGAGGACCGACGGCCCCTATGCCGAGGAGCGTGACGCCACGCCTTCTTCGACGACCGATGCGACGACGGCATCGATGTCGCTCTGGGAGACGGGCTTGACGAGCACCAGTTTGCCGGTTGCCCGCACCCGGCTCAGGACATCCTCATCCGTGGCCGCAGTGACGAACACGACCACTGTCGCTTCCAGCCCGTCGATGAGATGAAGCCGTCGCGCCACCTCGACCCCGTCGATCCCAGGCATGAGCACGTCGAGGAGCACGAGGTCGGGCCGGTGCATCCCGCACATGACGAGCCCATCGAAGCCGTTGTCGACGACCATCGTCGTCACCTGGATCGACGTCGCCTCCAGCCGGCCCTCCAGCACCGCAGAGCTGACGGGGTCGTCATCGATGACGAGAACGGTGATGCCGCGATGGATGCCGACGCGCTCGGCGAACTGCTGCAGCGCCTCGAGGTGGTCGGCTCTGGGACATGAGCGTCCGCGCTCCCACGCGTTGACGGTCGGGAACGACACGCCGAGCTCCCTCGCCAGAGCTTCCTGAGTGAGCCCCGCTCGCTCCCTGATCGCCGACACCAGCTCGGGGACCGAGTATTGGGCCATAAGCCACTATATCGGCTCTCTCCCCGAAACCTTGACATCGGTGGTCCACATACGCGAGTTCCCGCTCATCCCGCTGCATACGCCACGACCGCCCCGGCCCAGTGGCGCCTGCCGCTGAGCGTGGGGTCGTACGTGAATGTGCCCGGCGCGGCCTCGAGGCGGTATGCCGCGGCATTGTCGAGCGGCCGGGCGCACCGGAGCTGCTCGAGCACGAGCGGCGTCCAACCGGCCGGCTCGGTGTGAGCGGCGGTGCCACGGGTGCCGAGCACGCCGTATACGAGGACGTCCGCGGTCATGGTGGAGACAGTGACCGCTGGTGTCGTGCTTCGTCCCTGGGCGGTAGCCACGGCGTCGACCGGGCTGGTTGGGGCGATGCCGGAGAACTCCTCCACCACCACGGACTCGGCGCGACCGTCGGGATGGGTGACGACGATCGTGTCGCCGGCCCCCAGCGCGGTGTCGACGTGGGTCCTCAGGACGACGGCGCGGACGCGGGTCGTTCGGGCCACGTCTGCATCGACGACGTAGGTGTTACCCGAGCCGTCGGCGGCCGCGACCGGCGCGGTCGCACTCGCATCGCGGAGCACCACCCGGACGAGGAGCGTGTTGCCCGCGGCGACACCCCCCGCCGGAACGACGATCGTGCTGGTCGTGTTTCCGCAATCCGTGATGCCGACGGTCTGGACGAACGAGATCGTGGTGAAGCTCGGCGCGGCGCTGAAGTCGTTCGAAGCGGAGCTGGTGGCGTCGGAGAAGGCGGCAGCCGAACCCGGGATGGAGACTCCCGACACCATCCCGAGGACGAGCATCGCCCCGATGATGCTTCCGCTCCCGGACCTCGACGCGACGCGAGTCTCGAGCTCGTGTTCGCTGAGGTCGACGCGGATGCTCGGCTCGTCGTCGGGCCGGCGTCTCCTCGCTGCGACGAGGTACGTCTTCGCAGCGGCGAGGGAGGCGACGAAGAGCGCGAAGCTGCCCCAGGCGCCCTCCCGGAGCCACAGCTGGGGAAGACCGGCGAAGGGCACCACCAGCTTGCCCGTGCCGCGAACCTGCGCCGGGTGGAGCGGCGTCGAGTCGGCGACGGCGGCGGCAGCTCCCCGGGTGACGTAGGTGCCGTCCGGATTCACCGACACGATCCGATGGGTGACCAGCGCCCCGTCGACGGCCGGGTTCTCGAAGATGATGACGGTGCCGGCGGCGAGCCCTTCCCCGTTGGTGGGCTCGTAGGCGACGACGTCTCCGGCCCGGATCAGCGGCTCCATCGAACCGGACGTCACGACGACCACCGGCCACCCCATGACGAGGGGAATCAGCCTCGACACGACGAGGAGGGCGAGGACGAGATACCAGTAGAGGGCGGTGGCTCCCAGCGTCACCGCCGGGAGCCACCGCTGAGGCGTGCGCTGCCTCGAGGTCGTGGCCTGCATGGGCGGTCCCTTGCCTGATCCCTCGCCGAGGGGATCAGGTGTTCTGGGCCTCCCAGACGAAATCGGCGCTTGCGGCCTTGCCCTGCGCCGCGTTGGCGTCCTGGAGCGTGACCGTGATGCGGTAGCCCGCCATGTCATCGGGAGCTCCACCTGCCACCGACCAGGCGTCGACACCGTTGGCGTAGTCCGACGGCAGTGCGAGGAAGGTCCCGAGGTCGCCGTCAGTCGCCGTGTCCCACACGGTGAGATCCGCCACGAACGACGTACAGCCGCTGGCGCCGCGCTCGATGGTGACGTCGAGATAGTCGCCAAGGCCGTCGCCCCCGGTGAGGGTGCCGTAGATGCGGACCTCGGCATCGAGCGAGCCCCGGTACGTGACCTCGATACAGCCGGTCACCGTGTCACCGGGCTTGAGGTTCGGCGCGCTGAACATGGCCGTACCGGCGTCGTCGTCTTCGAGGATGACGGTGCCGGCAGCCCATGTGTTCGACGTGTTGTCGGTGGTCGCCGAGAAGGCGGCGGTGGACACTCGAACGGCGAGCACCGAGACCATCAGCACTGCGGCGACCGCGGCGCCGATGCGCACCGCCGTCTGGGTCGTAGCGGTCAACATGGAAGTCGCTCCTACTCAGTCAGTCTGTTCCGTGTAGGCGGTATCGGCGGAAGTGCTATATCGCTTTATAGGGCGACCGCCCTATTCGGGAGACAGGGGATTTCACCGCCCGCTCGACGGAAGGACGACTGCAGGACCGATTCCGGGTTGGCGCAGCGAGGATGTACAGTGCGCGCCATGACCAGGCCAGGGGCGAGATGGACGGGCGTGGCCGTCGTGCTGATCGCATTCTCGGCGGCGTGCTCCGACTCCTCACCGGCGCCGACCGCAACCGCTACGACGGCTGCGACGACGACGGAGCCCGCCGGGTCAGCTGTCGTCATCGCGATGAGCGAGTGGCGGTTTGGGCCCGCCGCCGTCAACCTCGCCGCAGGCACCGAGGTCACGGTCGAACTCCGCAACGACGGTGCCCTGCTCCATGAGTGGGCGCTGCTCAGCGCTGAGATCGCAGACGAGGGAGGCTTCGGCGACGAACTCGTCATCGTCCGCCGTGCCGTCAATGCGGGCGCCATCGACACCGTGACGTTCACCGTGCCGGCGGCAGGGACGTATCAGTTCGTCTGTCCGATCCCGGGACACTTCGCCCAGGGCATGGAGGGGACGCTGACGGCAACGGGCTGATCCGCCCGTCAGGCTCCCCGACAGTCCATGCAGAAGCGCTTGAGATACGCGAGCGTCGCTCCGTACTCGTCGCCGAGCATGGCCCCGATCCGATCCATCGTCGCCGTCGGCGCGATGGACCCGCCGCAGGACTCGCAGCGGAGCGTCTCCGTCGCGTAGAGGGTGCGGCGTCCGGCAACGAGCGCCTCGGGATCAGCGCGGGTGTGGAGCCGGATCGCACCCCGTCGCAGCTCGGGGCACCCGGGCACGCATTGCCCGCACGCGGTGCAGAGCGCGGCGTCGAAGGTGAGGGCCAGCTCCCCGTCCCCCTCCTGATGCCCGAGGGCGCCGGTGGGACAGATCGAGACGCAGGACATGCACAGCGTGCACGCTGCTCCGTCGACCTCGATCACGCCGACCGGGGAGCCGTCGTGATCGATCGCTCCGATCGAGGGACCGGCGCCGGCGGCAGCGAGGGCGAGGATCGTCTCCGGACCGCCGTGGACGCCAAAGGGATCGTCGAGCGGGGCAACCGCCAGCGCGTGCGGCGCCGGCTCCTCATCGACCGACGCCCGGACGACCCCGCCGTCGAGACCGAGCGTTCCCAGCAGTTCCTGGGCAAAGCGGACTGCCTTGCCCGCCAGGGCGTCGAGGCCGAGCGTGCAGCCGGCGGCCGTACACGGCAGCGCCGCCGTCGACGACGCTCCCAGCAGCAGCGGGGCGAGGAGCCACGTCGCGGTCGTCATCCCGGTGCAGGGCACCTCGACTGCGTACCACCCGGGAGCAGCGGCTCCCGGCCTCCCCAACCGGCACACATATGCGATGCCGACCGGTACCGGCGACGCCGACACGAGTACTTCGATCTGCGCTCTGATCTGGTCGGGAGTGACGGCGGGGTTGCGGATGGCGCCGGTGGGACACGCCGTCACGCAGACGCCGCAGGGCTCGCAGGTCGCCTTGTCGTAGACGACGCGGCCGCCCGAGATGCTGTAGGCCTGCCGGGGGCACACGGCGACGCACGCCGCGCACCCGTCCGTCGCGACACACGTTTCATGATCAACGGAGGGCACCGCCACGTACTCGGGTCGGGGAAACCCGAGGAGCGAGCGCCGGGTCATCCGCTGCGGGAACACGGGCTTGCTCTCCTCGGGTGTGCTCCCCCCGAACGCCGCGGCGCGAGCCGCCGCCGCGGCGAGTACGACATCGGACGAGGTCGCAGCCGAGGTGTCCTCGTAATCGAGGATCGGCACGCCGAGGGGATCGAACCCCGCGGCGCGGCACTGGGTCTGCACGTCGGCGAGCGCGAAACGATCGCGGTGGAGCACGAGGACGAGATGGTCGACATCGGCCGCGTGTGATCCGATCTGGTCGGGCCGGGCACAGAGGTCGTCGATGACGACGGCGCCTACGGCCTCGATCGCTGCGGCGTCGCCGGTCTCCCGGCATATCAGCGTCGCGGTGCTCACGTCGTTCCCCATAGGTGTGCCCGTGTCGCTTCGAGATAGGCCACGTCGTGGACAACGAACCCATGGCAGAAGTCGACGAGGGCACCGTAGACGCCCTCACCACCCGTTGCGTCGCGGACCCTCGCCGCGAACCACGGGAGCCAGACGGCGGGGTGGGCGAGCAGGAAGCGGTGCTGGTCTCGCATCGCCGCCTCGACATCCGCCGTCACCCCCGACGTCCACCCCGTCGCTTCCCGGGCACACAGCGCCGACATCACCTCGAGCTCGGAGGAGATGTGATCGGGAGCCTCGGCCGCCCCTGTCGTCGAGAGGCCGAGCGACAGTGTGTGCCGCTGCACGTCTGCGGTGACCCGGGCTGCGTCGCCGCCCTCGGCACCGCCGCGGTAGAACGCCTCGGTGGGCGGGCACAGGGTCCGCTCGACGCCGGAGGCGAAGAGGCGGATGTACTCGCCGTCGAGCGAGGCGTCTTCAGGCAGCTCCTCCAACGCTGCGAGGAGTGCGTTCCACTGCAGGTAGTAGGGAAACGCCTCGATGCCCATCGTGTCGAGGTACCCGGCGGCAGCGAAGAGCGCCTCCATCCGCTCCTCGTTGGGGGACTGGAAGGCGCCCCCCAGAAAGCGGTAGAGGCCGCGCCGTAGTTGCGCGACCTCTACCCACGACTCTGTTGTCATCGACGCTCGCGGTCCGGAAGGAGCTCGTACACGATCGCGGCCGAGAAGACCACGATGACACCCAACACGAACAGCGTCGGTGCGAGCGTGATCCGCGGATCACTGTTCGCCACCGTGTCGGCGCCCCACGGCGCCGCACCGAAGTAGCCGATGATCATCAACAGGATACCGGCGACGACCATCGTCGCCGTGACTCCTCTACGCATCGACGCTCACCTCCTCTTCCGCTTCGAGCGGCAACACTGGGAAGGACTTGATGAACAGGCCGACGAGTAATGCGCCCAGGGCGAAGAGCCCGAGAACGACACCGTACTCGACCCAGCTCGGGCTGTAGCTCCCCACCTCATACGGCAGCAGCGTCCCGTGGGTCTGCGAAGGCACGACCACGAGGTACCGCTTGCCGATCGCGGCGAGGTTCACCAGCACTCCGCTGGCGACGAGGATCCCGACGTTCCAACGCCGGGCCAGCGCCTGCCACATCAGGGCGATCATCGGCAGCACGAGAGCTGCCACCGAGCCCCAGTAGATCGGGGCGTAGGTTCCCGTCAGCAGCGCATCGGACAGTCGCTTCTCCACTTCTGGGGTGGCATAGAGCAGCGTGAGCAGCTCGACCACCATGAAGTAGAGGTACACCGCCAGCAGCACCATGAGGAACCGGCCGAGCCAGGAGAAGGCCTCCATCGTGATCCGGCGCTGCGCGCCGAGGAGCCGCCTGATGATGGCGGCGAGCACGATGATGTGGCCGACTCCGGACACGCCTGCGAGCGCCACGAAGGCCGGCGCCTGCAGGGTCCCGTACCAACCGGGGCGTCCGACCTGGAGTCCGAACACGAACCCCAGCGTCGAGTGCGCCACGATGAGCAGCGGGATGATCCCCAGGGCGAGCCAGAAGCTCGTCTGGTAGTGCCGGCGCCGCTCTGCTTCGGTGTCTTTGTACCCGGCGGCCCACCAGCGGTGGAACCGCTGCAGCCTGCCCGGGTGCTTCGCCATCAACGCGGCGTCGCGGCGCCCACCCAGGTACAGGTAGACGATGCTCGCGAACAGGTAGCCGGCGATGACCAGCGAGAACGTTCCGAAGAACGGCGACTGGGGCCGGGCGAACCCGAACAGGTTGGTGATGCCGCGCAGCGGCTGGCCGAGATCGACGAGGATCGCAAACGCGCCCAGGATCAGCGACACGATCGTGAGCAGCTCGGCCATCCGCGCGATGGGCCGAAGCCTCTCGATGTCGAAGATCCGAATGAGCGCCGCCACCGTGATCCCGGCGAAGCTGACGCCGATGAAGTAGACGACCATGGAGATATAGAGGCCCCAGGTCGCGCCGCCGGCCGTGCCGACGTCGCGCATACCCGTTGCCACCATCCCCGCCGTCAGCTCCCGGATGATCGCCACGATGCCGAAGGCGAGGACGATCAGGGTCGCTGCGAAGAACGCCCACCATCCGGGCGTGACACGGCCGATGCCTTGGGGAAGAGCAGGCCGACCTCTTGCTGTCGTTGCCATCTCACACCCTCGCTTTCGGCCGTTCGATCTCCGTCAACGCCAGGGTCGGGGGCTTCCCGCCGACGTACATGACGCTCGGCTCGGTGCCCGTCTCCTCCAGCAGGTGCCAGGGCTCACGCGCTCTGACGTACCTGCTGATCGGCGTGTCGGGGTCGCTCACATCTCCGAAGACCAGCGCGTTCGTGGGGCAGGTCTCGACGCATGCGGGGAGCATGCCGTTCTCCACCCTGTGGACGCAGAAGGTGCACTTCTCCATCACTCCCTTGGCATGACCGCCGCCCGCCGTCCTCCGCTGCTCCTCTCCGTAGAGGAGGTCGTGATCGGGGTTCTTGTATGGCGGAACCACACCCCCGGTCACGCTCGTGACATCCGGGTCTTCCCAGTCGATGCCCAGTGCGTAGTAGGCGTCCTGCGGCTTCTGGTAGTTGAAGTAGTTGACTCCATACGGGCAGGCGAGCGAGCAGTACCGGCACCCGATGCATCGATCGGGGTCGGTGAGGACGATGCCGTCCTCCCGCTTGTACCTGGCGCCGACCGGGCAGACCTTGACGCACGGTGCGTTGTCGCAGTGCTGACAGGGCCTCGGGAGGAAGCTCATCTTCGTGTCCGGGTACGTCCCCTCTTCGAAGCGGAAGACGTACATCCAGAACATCGACTCGGTCGTGTTGTTCTCGACCTTGCACGCTTCCATACAGGCCCTGCAGCCCTGGCAGCGTTCGAGGTCGACGACCATTCCGTACTTGGCCATTAGAGCTCACCTCCCTTCCTGACTCGCACCTTGACGTGGAAGGACTGGTCCGCCGTGTTCGTCGTGTAGCCCTCGCCGGTGAAGTAGAGCTCGTTGGGCGATGAGCCCTGGCCCTCGTTCACGGGGTGGGTCCACATGCCGAAGTGGTGAGGAATGCCGACCACATCGGGTCGGATGCCCTCACACATCACGGCCGGTAAGGCGATGGACCTCGTCTCACCGGTGACGGCGTTGTGCGACTCGACGGTCACGACATCGCCGCTCTCGATTCCGAGGCGGTTCGCCGTGACTGGGTTGATGTCGACCCTGGCGCCCGGCGCCAGCTCGGCGAGCAACGGTACGAAGCTCGTCCGCGCCTGCTTGTGCTCGATCAGCTTGTAGCTGATCATGTACAGGTCGTACTCGGCCGGGGACGAGTCCATCGTCGGCGGCCGCCACGTCGGCAATGCGTTGTAGTCCTGGTAGTAGATCGCCTCGGCGCCCTTCTCCTTCATCTGGTTCTGGGCGTCGAGCAGGCTCTCCCCGTAGAAACGGTGGATCGCACCGCCGAACGGCGGATCCGTGGCGTAGCCGTACATCTTGGTGGGCTTGACCGGCCCCTTGATGTAGACGCTCTTCCCCGGATCCTCGAAGTACGCGACACCCTCCTCGATGCCCTCCGAGCGGGCCCAGTTGTCGAAGATGTCGCGCACCTGCGGCTTGGAGTTGATGTCGACGCCGAATTCGGCCTTGTCATCGACGAGACCCAGCGCCTTGTTGACTTGGTACAGATAGCCGTCCTCGCCGTAGAGGAGTCCCATCTTCTCGGTGAGATCCATGTAGATGTCGATCTCGCCCTTCGACTCGAAGAGGGGATCCATCGGCGGGATGCGCAGCGTCGAGCCGTCGATGTACTGGTTGTTGACCGATATCGGTCCTTCGTACTTCTCGATGGTCGCCGCAGGCAGGACAACGTCCGCGAAGTAGTCCGCGGTCTCCGACAGCCACGGGCTGATCACCGCGACGAACTTGAACATCCCGTAGCTCGCCAGGAAGTCCGGCTGCGACGGGAAGGCGTTCAACGGGTTGACCATGTGGAGGATCGCCACCTCGGGCAGCTTCTCCACACCGAACTTCGCCGGGTCCTGCATGACCTTGGCGACGACGCCGGGAAGACCCGTGTTGATCGGGAAGAACTTGCTCTTGTTCAAGAAGTAGTCGTACGGGGGATCGTCCACCGTGAGCTTCTCGAACTTCGCGTAGTTCTTGTGGATCTTCCACGAGTAGTCCGACAGCTGGCCACCGGCCGCACCCATGGCGCCAACGAGCATCGGCACCATCGTCATGGCTTGAAGCGTCGGGAAGCCGAGCTCCTGCTGAGCGACGTGGTAGGCCATGATCCCGACCGGTCGATACGGGACCTCGACGCCGTCGACGACGAGCGTCGAGCCGATCTGGGCCTTCTCACCGAAGTCGGTGGCGACTTGGCGGATCTTCTCCGCCGGAAGGTCGGTGATCGGCGCGGCCCACTCCGGTGAGTACTGGGCGATGTGCTCCTTGAAGACCTCGAAGGCGGGCCTCAGCACCTCGCCGTCGATCTCGTAGGAGCCCTCCAAAGCCCGACTCGTGGCCTCGGCGAAGGGCACTGCGGCGCCGGCGTCCTCGTCCCAGACGAGAGCAAGCTCCTCGGCCTCCTCGCCTTCGCCGACCGTCACCTTGGCAACGGACCCGTCCGGCTTCACCAGATACGGGGCGTTGGTGTAGGTCGACAGATAGGGGCGATCGAGAAAGCCCTGGGCGACGAGCTCGTGACACAGCGCGAGCGCCATGGCGAGATCGGTACCGGGGCGGATCGCCAACCAGTCGTCGGCGAACGGACCCGCGCTGCGAAGCCGCGGGTCGATGTGGGTGATCGTCAGGCCCCGCTCTTTGGCCTCGACCATGTGGCGTGGCCACTGGAGCCAACAGGTCTTGTTGCCGCCCGCTCCGGTGATGTTCCAGCCCCACGACAGCATGTAGTCGCAGTAGCGGAAATCGGGGTGGAGCACCGCGTGGGTGCCGATCATGTACTCGAGCACCCGGTACCCAACGTCCGAGCAGTAGGCGCCGTGGCCCATCTTGGCCGAGCCGAGCGACTTGACGAAGGCGTCGTCGTAGAACTTCTTTGCCTTGCTCCTCCCTTTCTGCCAGAGCACCGCCTTTGGATCGCGCTCGCGGACCTCGTTGACCTGGTCCGCGACGAGCTGTAGGGCCTCGTCCCATGACGCTCTGCGCCACTCACCCGTCGCGCCTTTTGCGTTGGTGCGGATGAGCGGCCACTTGACCCGGTTGGGGTCGTAGAGCGCAACGATCTGGGCCTGACCCTTCGGGCACAGCGTGCCCGCGTTTCGCGGGTTGGCGGGATGGCCCTCGAACTTGATGACGCGTCCGTCGACGCGCCTCGCGAGCATCCCGCAATCTTGCTTGCCGATCCAGCATGTGGTCGGGACGACGTCCTCGACCATGGGCTGGAGGGCAAGAGGACTCTCGGCGGCCACCGTGTCGAGCGGTCCGAACAAGTAGTTGCGCGCCAGGGCGGTGCCACCGGCGGCCACTGCGGACGTCTTCACGAAAGTACGCCGGGTGACCTTTGGCATAGGCCTCTCCCGTCTCCTCGATTGTGAACAGCTTCACAAACGATGCTTGCGCGCGGCTAGCGCTGAAGGTCACCGAACGACGGGCCAAAGGTCCCCCCCGGGTCCCACGGGCGATTCCGATCGAGCCGCGACAGACCGCGCCGGCGGGCCGAAGCACCTGCAGGTGATGTGCTGACCGTGCAGCGTGATCGATCTGGTAGGGCATTTCGTCTCTATCCGGTCCCTGACCGCGGGTGGACACTCCAGCTATGTCCAGCCCTGATCCGCCGCGTCGCGTGAGCAGGATCGTCGAGATCACCCGCGCCCAGTGGGAGGCGCTCGGCGGCTTCGGGCACATCTCCGTCGCCGGCATCGGGCTGTCGATGCTCCTCGCGGTGACACTCGGGTTCACGATCCCCGCCGTCATCGAGCGCCACCTGACCGCTGCTACGGCCGAGACGTTCACCACGATCGTCGACGAGCTCGACCGCCGCGGCGTAATACCCGCCGCGGTGACCGATGAGGCCGCGCTCGAGGAGCTCGACGACGCGATCCGCCAGCGACTCCTCGGTGGTGAGACGGTCAGGGTGAAGCTGTGGAGCGAGGACGGCAGGGTGCTCTACTCCGACGCCGACCAACTCGTCGGACAGCGCTATCCACCATCACCAAATCGGGAACGGGCCTTCAGAGGCGAAGTGGTCTCCGGGGTCCCCGACCTCTCCCGACCCGAGAACACGTTCGAGCGTGACCTCGCGCCCCTACGGGAGTTCTACATCCCGGTCCCCGACGATGCGGGGCGCACATCCATGGTCTTCGAGATCTACGAGAACGCCGCCCATCTCGACGCCGCCCTCGCCTCGATTCGCACCACCGTTTGGACGAGCATCGCCGTCGGACTCTCCATCCTCCTCGTCTTCATCATCTCACTCGGGGTCGCCAACGCTCGCGTCATGACCGGCCGCACCCGGGAGGCCGAGCGGCAGCTCACGGCGCTCGTCAGCGCTCGAGAGGACGAACGCCATCGGATCGTCGGGTCGCTCCACGACGACATCGGCCAGCCCCTCTATCGCGTGCTCATGGGCATCCAGGGCAGCCGCTCCCAGCTCGACGAGAACTCGCCGGTCGCGGCCGAGCTGAACCGGCTCGAGGACCTTCTGCGCAACGTCGACGGCACACTGCGCACCGAGCTCCGGCTGCTCCACCACGGCTCGGTCGAACAGCTCGGCCTGAACACTCTCCTCGAGGAACTCGCCGAGAAGACAACGGCCGAGACCGGCCTCGAGGTTCGCGTCGATCTCGAGGACCACGACCGGCTTCCCGTGCCGCAGCGAGCCGCCCTGTTCCGGGCTGCCCGGGAAGGCGTGACCAACGCGAGGAAGCACGCCGGGGCCCGGTCGGTCACGATCACGATCCGAAACGGCGCCGGGAGGGTCCTCCTGGATGTCGAGGACGACGGGCGCGGCGTGACCGACGTACCAGGACTCGGTCTCACGACGACACGGGAACGGCTCGAGGCCATCGGTGGCGGGCTCACGGTGACCGACCGGCGCGGGGTGGGAACCCTCTTCCGCGCCTGGGTGCCGACTGGAAACACCGAGAACACTGCATGAGAATCGTCATCGCGGACGACCACCGCATCGTGCGAGACGGCATCCGCTGGATGCTGGTCAACGAGCCGAGCATCGAGATCGTGGGCGAAGCCGGTGACGGTCAATCTCTGCTCGCGCTGCTCGACGAGATCGAGGCGGACGTCGTTCTCCTCGACGTCCGCATGCCGGACATGACCGGTCTCGACACACTCGATCGCATCATCGAACGCGGGCACGAGGTCGCCGTGATGATGCTCACGATGTATGACGAGCCCGAGCTCGTATCGGCCGCGGTGGAGAGGGGTGCGCACGGCTACCTGCTCAAGAACGCCGATCGTGCCGAGCTGATCAGGGCGATTCACACGGTCGGCGAGGGCGGCTCGTTCCTCCAGAGCGAGCTCACCGGCTCGCTGCTACGTAGGCTGGCACAGGGCCCGGACGTCGAGACCCTCCCCGATCTCTCGGCCGCAGAGCGACGCATCCTCCAGTTCGTCGCCGGGGGCCGGGGAAACCGTGAGATTGCCGCAGAGCTGGAGATCACCGAGCCGGCCGTCAAGGCTGCCCTGCAGCGCATCTTCAAGAAGCTCCGTGTGGGCGGTCGATCCGAAGCCGTAGCAGTGGGGATGCGCCTCGGTCTGATCGATTGAGCCGAACCGGGCCCTTCGGCCCGGTTCCGGCTGACCGCGTGATGCCGGATTCCGCGTGCCATGGGCCCTATCACGGGGGCCGGGGCGAGTCATACGGTTACCGGGTATGGGTGTACAACGCTCGCGCGACTCGCGCCGACCCGGGGAGACATCATGAAGAGGTTGAAATGGCTGGCTGTCGTCGCCGCATTCACGCTCGTCGCAGCGGCGTGCGGCGATGACGACGACGCGGATGCCACGACCACGGTTGCCACGACGGCTGTGACGACGACCGCCGCGACGACGGCGGCGCCGCCGGCGACCGAGGCGCCTCATGCGGAGGAGGAGCGTCATCTGGAGGCGCCGGTGGCGGCGATCGCGGTGGACGGCGACGCGTCTGATTGGGCCGGGATCGAGGGTCTGGACATGACCTTGGAGCCGATCGAGGGCGAGTCGGTCGAGGAGAAGTCCGCGTCGGTGTGGGCGGCCCACGACGGCGAGTACATGTATGTGCTGATGACCGTCGAGGACGACTACGACTGGAGCGCGGAGGATCCCCACCTGTCGGGGTCACCGTCGGTGATGTGGGCGATCGAAGCAGCGGCCGGTCCCCACATGGGAACCGAAGCCGAAGATGGTGAGGGCCCGTCGCTGGGGATGGTCGACATCTGGCACTGGGAGCTCGAGTGCGGCATCGGCGAGGACCAGGGGGGCGCGGTCTCCGACATCGATGAGGCCAAGCCGGGCAACGACCCGGGGTGTAACTTCGACGACGAGTTCGCCACCGACCCCGAGGAACGCTACGACGACGGCGACTCGGAGGGCCCGGCGGGGACCGGGGCCGAGAACAGCCTGCTGGGGGTGTTCACCCATACCAACCCGACGGCAGGCGCAGACGGCACCTGGACCTTCGAGATGCGCCGGCCTCTCCAGACCGGTGACTCCCAGGACGTCCAGTTCGCCGTAGGCGCCACCGCCCTGATGGCGGTCGCCTACTGGGACGCCGACAACACCGAAGCCGGCTGGGACGACGCAGAACACGTCCAATCCTCAAACCAAGGCTGGATCGAAGTCACCCTCGCGAGTTAGACCAGCATGCGACAGGCGGACGGATAGAAGAGAGGCGGCGATGAGTTGGGCATCCGCGGCCGCCCGGGCGCTGCTCATCGTCGCCTACTTCGCCGTTGCTTCCGTCTGGCTGCCCAGCGCTGTGCTCCGGGTCGGCGCCGTGACCCGAGCAGGGGAGACGCTCCAGGGCCTGCTCGGCAGCGGTGTCTGGCTCGCGGCGATGGCCGCCGGCATGTGGATGCTGCGGACCGCCCAGCGCAAAGGCCGCATCTGATGACGCAGCTCGGCTACTACGACGCCAACATCCCGTGCCTTGCGGCGTGCCCCGTCCACACCAACGCCGGGGCGTACGTCGCCGCCATCGCGGACCGCGAGGACCGCACGGCGTACCTCACGGCACGGCTCCCCAACCCCTTCACGTCGGTCTGCGGACGGGTCTGCGCTGCGCCGTGCGAGGACGCGTGCCGGAGGGGCTCGATCGATCAGCCGATTGCGATCCGGGCGCTGAAACGCTTCGTGACCGAGCGCTACGGGGTCGAGTCGGGACCGCTCAACGAATGGGGACGGCCCATCCCGACCCTGGCCCACGATCGCAAGCAGCCGGTCGGCATCGTCGGCGGTGGCCCGGCTGGGCTCACTGCGGCACACGACCTGCGGCTGTACGGGTATCCGGTCACCGTCTACGAGGCGACAGGCGAGCTCGGCGGCATGATGCGGCTCGGCATCCCGGAGTACCGGCTCGACCGCCGGCTGCTCCACACCGAGATCGACGCCATCCTGGCGCTCGGCGTGGAGGTGCAGTACGGCACGCGGGTCGGCGCCGACGTCACGCTGAGCCAGCTCCGCGATCGTCACGATGCGCTCTTCCTCGCCTTCGGGGCGACCCTGGGCCAAGGTCTCGACATCCCGGGCCACGACGCCGACGGCGTCTTCCGGGCCATCGAGTTCCTCATCAACGTCAACGAGGGCTTCCACGTCGACATCGGCGACCGCGTCGTCGTCATCGGCGGCGGCAACGTGGCGATGGACGCAGCGCGGACGGCGATGCGGGCCTCGTTCTACGAGCAGGCGACGCGAGACCGCAGCGGTGTCGAAGAGCCCGGCGGGGAAAGCGCCGCGGCCATCACCGAGGCCGTCGACGTGGCCCGTTCGGCAGTACGGGCCGGCGCCACAGAGGTCACCGTCATCTCGCTGGAGAGCCGGGGGGAGATGCCAGCCGCGGAGTTCGAGATCGAAGAGGCCATCGAGGAGGGGATCCGGTTCGTCCACCGACGCGGTCCGCTCCACGTCGAGGTGCAAGACGGCGCGGTGACGGGCATCGCCACCGTCGGAGTGCGGTCGGTCTTCGACGAGGCGGGCAGGTTCGCCCCCGTGTTCGAACCCGACGATGTGTCGCGAGTCGGCGCCGACACGGTGATCCTCGCCATCGGGCAGGCCGTGGACCTCGCCACGCTCGGCGACGACGGTCCCGCGGTGAGCGGTCGCCGGACGATCGACGTGGATCCCGAGACGGGAAGGACGTCGATCGCGGGTATCTGGGCCGGAGGCGACGCGGCCTACGGCCCCCGCAACCTCATCGACGCCGTCGCCGACGGCCGCAACGCCGCGGCCGACATCCATCGCTCCTTCGGCGGAACGGTGCCGGAGGACGAGCCGGGCGTGATGATGCACCTCGAGGGCTTCCACCGGCTCCTCGACCGCTACGACAGGGTGCTCCGCCAGCGCGTGGGAACGTTGCCGACGGAGCGCCGCATCGGGTTGCGGGAGGTGGAGACCGGCTTCACCGAGGCCGATGCCCGGGCGGAAGCGGAGCGCTGCCTGCGGTGTTTCGCCAACATCCTTCTCGACACGGGCAGGTGCGTGCTCTGTGGGCTCTGCGTCGATGTGTGCCCGTACGACCTCATCTCGATCGTGCCGGCAGCCGAACTCGGAGAGCCTGAGACCGCGGGCACGGCGCTGCTGCTCGACGAATCGCGGTGCATCCGGTGCGCGCTCTGTGTGGAGCGCTGCCCCACGAGGGCGCTCTCGATGGGCCTCTGGAGCGGGCGCAGCACGCTCCGGGCCGACGCTCGACCCGTTTCACTGACGGTGACGGCATGAGGAGACAGAGCCCGTTCCGAGAGAGCACGATCGGGCGGTCGATCTTCAGGTCGACCGAGCGGGAGACCACGCGCGACCGGGCGGCGGGCCATTGGGCGAGCTTCCTCCTCCACGTCTACCCAGTCAAGGTCCGCAGGCGGGAACTCGGGTTCCGGTACTCGTGGTACCTCGGGGTCATCTCCGCAGTGCTGCTCATCTCCCTCGTCGTGTCCGGCGTCTACCTCATGTTCTTCTACGTTCCCTCGCCGGCGTCAGCGTACGGGGACATCCAGAGCCTCCACACCGACGTCGCCTTCGGCCAGTTCATCCGCAACACCCACCGCTGGGCGGCCCACCTCATGGTGATCGCGGTCGCGGCGCACGCCGCCCGCGTCTTCTACCGAGGGGCCTACAAGCCGCCGCGCGAGTTCAACTGGGTGGTCGGTGTCGTCCTCCTCCTTCTCACCTTGCTGCTGTCGTTCACCGGGTACCTCCTGCCGTGGGACCAGCTCGCGTACTGGGCGGTCACGGTGGGAACGTCGATGGCGGACTTCGTCCCCATCTTCGGCGACGTCATTCGCGAAACCCTTCTCGGAGGCACCCAGGTCGGCTCCGAAACGCTGCTGCGCTTCTACGTCCTTCACGTTGCGGTCCTGCCGCTGCTCGCTTTCGGCGTGCTCATGATCCACCTGTGGCGATGGCGGAAGGACTCGATGCTCGACATCGCCAATGACGAGGAGTTCGTCGATGAGTGAGCACGAGCCAGCCGTCCACGAGGGTCGCCGTGTCCTGGGTGTCGTGCCAGGCACGCCTCCGGTCGGAGAGCGGAAGGTGCCCGAGGACCAGGACCTCGTCATGGTCTGGCCGCACCTCCTCGTCCGCCATGCTGTCGTGGCGATCGCCACGCTGCTCGCCGTGCTCGTCGTCTCGCTGCTCTTCGATGCGCCGTTGCGCGACCTCGCCAACCCGTTCGAGACACCGAACCCGGAGAAGGCGCCGTGGTACTTCGCCGCCCTCCAGGAGCTCCTGAGCCATTTCCACCCCCTCGTCGCCGGCGTGCTCGTTCCCACCGCCGTCATCGTTGGTATGGCCGCGCTCCCCTACCTCGATCGTTCGCTCTACACCAGTCCCCGGTTCCGGAAGGTTGCGGTGTGGACCTTCACCTTGTTCCTGACGATCTGGTTCGTCCTCACGATCATCGGGTTCGCCTTCCGGGGGCCGAATTGGAGCTGGGTGTGGCCATGGCAGGAATGGCACGGTGAGCTATGAAGCATGAGATTGGACGACGGCAATTCCTCGCCCGAGGCTGGAAGCTCGGTGCGCTGCTTGTCGGGGCCGCCGGCGCCTGGACATCGTGGGACGTCCTGCGATCGCGAGCCGAGGCCGGCCTGGGCGGGGTCGTACGGGCCGCCCGCGTCGATGAGGTCCCGGCCGAGTCCACCATCTACATTCGCGCCGCGCAGACCTACCTCACCCGGCACGAGGACGAGGTCATCGCCCTCTGGCAGCGCTGTCCCCACCTTGGGTGCCGGGTTGCGTGGTGTGAGAGCTCCGGCCAGTTCGAGTGCCCGTGCCATGGTTCGACGTTCAACCGCATCGGTGAATACCGCAGCGGACCGTCGCCTACGGGCCTTCAGCCGTTCGGCGTTGGCGTCGTCGAGGATGAGGTCGAGGTCGACACCGGAGCCGTTGGGCGAGGCCCTCCACCCGGGGCCGAGACGATCGACGAACCGGTTCGCGGCCCGACATGCATTGAGGGGGCGTGAGCATGCGCGACGAGCCGGTAGATCGCGCCCTCGACGACTCGACGCATCGCTGGATGGTGAGCGGCCTCGTGCTCCTCGCGCTCTTCTTCCTCGCATTTCCGGCGTACCGTGCCTTCGAACCGGCCCAGCGCGCCGAGG
This sequence comes from uncultured Acidimicrobiaceae bacterium, assembly GCA_947259365.1. Lineage (GTDB taxonomy): Bacteria > Actinomycetota > Acidimicrobiia > Spongiisociales > UBA5794 > CAMYMC01. The sequence continues at coordinate 31,035 of CAMYMC010000032.1, forward strand.
CGCGAGAGCGCCAGCAAGCGAGCCTGGCGCTGCAGGGCTCTGACATCTTCGAGGTCAACTGCGCGTCGTGTCACGGCACCGACGGTCGCGGGGGCATCGCACCTGCGCTCGCCACGTCTCAATTCCTCGGCGCCGTCACCGATGAGCAGATCGTTCAGCTCATCTCCCACGGCATCCCTGGCTCGGAGATGGTCGCCTATTCGCTCGACAACGGGGGGCCCCTCACCGCGGAGCAGATCCGCGCCATCGCGGTGTTCCTGCGGTCGCTCGAGGAGAACGCCGCCGACAACCCGAGCTGGCGGTATCCGCTCGCGGCGGAAGGCCTCACCGGTCGTGACATCTTCCTCCTCGGCTGCGCTCGCTGCCACGGCGTCAACCTCGAAGGCACCGAGGAGGCGCCGGCCCTCGGCCCTGGATCGGACGCCGAGGAGGAATCGGACGGGCGCCTCGCCAGACGGATCGCCGAGGGAGGAGACGGCATGCCCCGTTTCAGCGGGACGCTCGGCGACGAGCAGATCGAACTGCTGATCGAGTACATCCGGAGCGTCCAGGGAGCCGGCTGACGCCGGGCCGCGCAGCCGAACCGTCGATCGGGACGAGTCCCGCTATGCCGACCCCCGGTTCCCCGACCAGCCGGACTCGCGCCGCAGACCATCGCCGACCCTCGCCGCGGCGATGGCGACGAATCCGGCGACGACGAGCCACGACGCCGTGTAGCCGCCGCTGACGTCGAGGATGAGCCCGAAGACGGGTGGGGACAGCACGATGGCGAGCTGGTTCCCGGTCATCGCCAGGGCGAGCGTCAGGCCGACGGCGCGTCTCGGTGCGATCTCGGCGACGTGGACCACCCACGGGCCGTACCAGCCGAACGCGAAGAAGCCGAACGCCGCCGAGAACACGACGAGTCCGGAGACGGCGAGGTCGGTCGGCAGCAGGGGCGCCGCCGCAGCCCCGATGGCCGTCATGCCCATCCCGGCGACGATCGGGACGAGCCGCCCTCCCGAGGTCCGGTCGCTCCACGCCGCCAGCACCACCCGCCCCGCGGTGCCGGCCATTTGCGCCGCGAACAGCATCCAGGCGCCGGTTGTCACCGCGAGCCCGTGGACGTCGCGCAGAAACAGGATGAGGTAGCTGATGATGGCGAGCTGGGCGCTCACCATCCCGAGCCCGGCCCACATCGCGGTGCGCACCGGCCGCTCCCGCAGCAGCGATCGCACCTCGGTGCGGAGGCGGTACCCGCTCCGGTCGGGCGCGACCGGGGGATGGCGATCGACGATGCCGAACAGCACCCCGCCGGCAGCGGCGACGGCTGCTGCGGTGAGGAGGGCGGCGCGTAGACCGGAGCGATCCGCGAGGGCGGGAAGCACCGCAGCGGCAACGGCACCGCCGAGGGGCAGCCCCATCTGCCGGATCCCCATCGCCAGGCCCCGCTCCCGGGCGGAGAACCACAGCGAGACGACCTTGCTCCCACCCGGCTGGGACGTGGTGTAGCCGGCGCCGCCGACGACGAGGGCGGCGAGGAGGAGCGGGTACGAACCCACATAGGCGGCGGCCACCATCCCGGCGGCGAGGAGCAGGGCGCCGCCGGTGATGATGGGACGCTCGGAGTGATGGTCGAGCAGCCGGCCCACCCCGAGCAGGGCGAAGAGCGGGGTGATGGCGATGGCGGTGACGACGAGGCCGGTCGCGGCGCCACCGAGGTCGTAGGCGTCCTGGAAGAACGCGGCGAGCGCGCCGACACCGAGGAAGAGGAACGCCGTGCTCGCTTGGGCGAGGGTGGCGGCGGAGAGGACGACCCACCGGTACCCGGGGGTGCCGCCGGTTCCGGGTTCGCGACCCTGCCCGTCTCCCGGCCCGGTCAACGGGCGCCGAGGAAGGCGCGTCGCACCTCGGGGTTGTCGATCAGCTCCTGCCCGGTGCCGGTGTAGGTGTTCTGGCCCAACTCGAGGACGTAGCCGCGGTGGGACGTCTCGAGTCCCTGGCGGGCGTTCTGCTCGATCATGAGGATCGTGAGCCCGATCTCGGCGTTGAGACGCTCGATGTGGTCGAAGATCATCCGGGTGATCGACGGGGCAAGGCCGGCCGAGGGCTCGTCCATCATGATGAGCTTCGGTTCCAGCAGCAGGGCCCGCCCGATCTCGAGCATACGCTGCTCGCCGCCGCTCATCGTCCCGATGCGCTGCCTGGCCCGTTCGGCGAGCCGGGGGAAGAGACCGAAGATGACGTCGATGCGCTCCCGGATCCGCGCCCGGTCCTTCTCGAGGAACATGCCCATCTCGAGGTTTTCGAGCACCGTCATCTGGGGGAACACGCTACGGAGCTGCGGCACGATTGCGATGCCGGAGCGGAGCACGTCTTGCGGGGCGAAGTTGGTGATCTCACCGCCGTCGAAGCGCACCAATCCCTTACGCACCTTGATGAGCCCGTAGATGGCCCGGAACACCGTCGACTTCCCCGCGCCGTTGGGCCCGATGACGCACACGATCTCCCCGGGATGCACCTCGAGATCGACCCCGCGGAGGATGTCGAAGTCGAGGTAGCCGGCGTAGAGGTCTCTGACCTCCAACAGTGCGGGAGCGGTGGAGGCCGTCATGCGCCGAAGTACGCCTCGATGACGGCCTCGTTCGCCATGACCTCTTGCGGGGTCCCCTCGGCGAGCTTCTCTCCGTAGTTGAGGACGTAGACCCGGCTGCACATGTCGGCGATGAAGCGCATGTCGTGCTCGACGACGAGGAATGCCTTCCCCTGCTCGGTGTTGAGCGCTCGGATCCTGTCCTTGATCGTCTCCACGAGCGTCGGGTTGACCCCCGAGGCCGCCTCGTCGAGGAGGATGAGGTCGGGATCGGGCATGAGCGCCATCCCCAGCTCGAGCAAGCGCCGCTGGCCACCGGAAAGGGTGCCGGCGGGACTGTCGGTGAGGTGCTCGAGCGTGAGGAACTCGATGAGACGCCTCGCCTGGCCCTCGGTGTCGGGGTGACTGGGACGGAGCTGGTTCCACAGCGACTCCCCCCGCCACTGGCGGGACACGAGCAGGTTCTCCAACACGGTGAGCTTGCGGTACACCCGGATGACCTGGAACGTCCGGGCCATGCCGAGGTGGGCGACCCGGTGCGGCTTGAGGCGTGTGATCTCGACACCCTTGAAGAACACCCGGCCACCGTCGATGGGCTGGACCCGGCTCAGGCAGTCGAACAGCGTCGTCTTGCCGCTCCCGTTGGGCCCGATGAGGCCGACGATCTCACGCGGATAGACGACGAAGTCGACGTCGTTGACCGCGATGAGGCCGCCGAAGCGCTTGGTGACGCTGCGGCCCTCGAGGAGCGGCTCGGTGGCGATCGCGGTCACGGCTCGTCCCCGGCATCGCCCTGCGGGCCTTGGGGCTGCGGTGGCGCGGCCCGGGGCGGGTCGGGCCCGGCTCCGGGCCGGTCCCGTGAGCCGAGCCAGCGTCCCCACAGCCGCTGCAGGCTGGTTCCCGAGCGGTCTCCCAGCATGCCGACGATGCCGGTCGGCACGAAGAGGACGATCCCGATGAGCAGCGCCCCCTCGACGATGAGGTGCCAGTCGAAGAAGGCGGCCCACACGACGTCGCGCAACCAGTAGATCGTGGCCGCCCCGACGACGGGGCCGGCGACCGTGCCGAGCCCGCCGAGCATCGTCATCATGACGAGTTCGACCGTGCGGCTCTCGATGAAGACGACGTCGGGGTCGATGAACGTGTTCTGGTAGGCCCACATCCCCCCGACGATGCCGGAGAGGAACCCGGCGATGGCGAACGCGGTGATCTTGTGCAGGGTCGTGTCGATGCCGCGCATCTCCGCGCCCACCTCGTCCTCGCGGATCGCGATGAGGCTCGAGCCGAACTCGGAGCGGCGGATCCACCACATCACCGAGACGACGAGAACCGCGAGCCCGAACGTCAGGTAGTAGAAGAGCGCCCGGTTGAGGTACGGCGGGAGGGTGAGGCCCACCCCGCCTCCGGTGACCGGCTTGGTGACCCGGATGATCTCCCGCATGGCAACGAAGGTGCCGAGCATCGCGATCGAGAAGTACGGCCCTTTGAGCCGGAGGGTGGGGAAGCCGACGAGGACGGCGAAGATCGCAGCGACGACGGCCCCGCCCAGCACCGCCGCCCAGAAGGGCCACTGGATGCCGTGCTGCTGGGTCATCAGGATGCCAGTCCCGTAGGCGCCGAGGCCGAAGAAGACGGCGTGACCGAAGTCGACGTAGCCGGTGAACCCACCGGTGAGGTTCCAGTTGCTCGCCAGTGTGATGAGCATGAACATCTGGGTGAACTGGAACAGGCGGGCGTTCGTCACCCAGGTCTGGCCCTCGATGTTCGTGCCGAGAGGCAGCACGACCAGGAAGACCAGCAACAGCCCGAGGCCGATCTTGCGCCCGGTGGAGCCCCGGGGGCGGGCGGCGACGTCGGCGAGCACGGTCACAGCGGCTGAGCCTCCTCCATCGGCCGGAGGCCGCCAAAGAGCCCCTGGGGCCTGGTGACGAGCACGACGACGAGTAGCACGAACGCCGAGACGATGGCGAGGTTCGTCCCGATCCCGCTCACGTAGATGCCGATCAAGCTCTCGACGAGTCCGAGCACCATCCCGCCCATGAGCGCACCGGGAATGCTACCGAGCCCGGCGAGGGCGGTGATGGCGAAGGCCCGCAGCGTGAGGGGCGGGCCCATGAAGGGGAAGACCGCCTGGGTGGGGCTGATGAGCGTCCCGGCGGCGCCGGTGATCGCGATGCAGATCCCGAAGGTGAGGGCGTAGATCTTCTTGATGTCGATCCCCACGATGCGTGCGGCCTGTTTGTTCTGGGCCGCAGCCCGGATCGACTTGCCGGTCTTCGTCCGGTGGAGGAACGCCCACAGGCTCCCCATGATGACGAGGGCGACGCCGAGGATCACCGTCTTCGTCACCGGGACCGTGACGTTGCCGAGCTCCCACGCCCCGGCGAAGCCGGTCTCGGTGAGGCGGGGATCCGCCGAATACGCCAGCTTCATCGCGTTGGCGATGATGATGGCCAGTCCGAACGTCACGAGCAGCGACACGAGGTGGGGCTGGTCGACGATCCGGTTGATGAGGACGAGCTGGATGATGTACCCGACGACGAACATGAGGGGGAGAACGACGGCGAGGGCGTAGAACGGCTCCCACCCGAACTCCTTGTTGAGCACCCAGGTCGCGTAGGCGCCGACCATGATGAACTCGCCGTGGGCGAGGTTGATCACGCCCATGACGCCCCAGATCACCGAGAAGCCGAGCATCATCGCCGCGTAGAAGCCGCCGAGCATGATGCCGTTGATCACGGCCTGGAGAAACTGGTCCATGTCGCCTCGGTTGTAGCAGGGCCGGCCGGAAATTTCCGGCCGGCCCTTTCACCCGGTCGTTCGCGTTGTCCCTTCGTCCTGGCTCAACGAGCGGTCCAGGGCGCCATCGGGAACTGCAGATCGGTCACTGCGGCTTCCACCGGCGCGACGACGTTGATGACGCCGTCCTGGATCTGGATTGCACCCATCGGCTTCGCAGCGTTCTTGCCCGTGTCGTCGAAGTTGATGGGGCCGTAGAACGTCATGATGTCGAGGTCGAAGAGCGCCTGGCGCACTGCGTCCATGTCCAGGGTCCCCGCCTGCTCGATCGCCGCCATCAGCGCCAGCGCGGTCGCCGTCGACTCGGCGGCCTGGTACGTCGGCGCCTCACCCCACTTGTCCGAGTACCGGTTGTAGTAGTCCTCGGCGGTGCCGAACCAGTTGTCCTCCCAGCTCATCGTCCCTTCCCACTGGGTGGGACCGAGGATGTAGTTGGCGTCCGTGCCGACCTCTTCGACGAACTTCGGGTTCGACGGGCCGACGGTGATGACCATCGCGTCCGGCGTGAAGTTCAGCTCCTTGGCGGCGCGGACGAAGAGGAGGGCGTCGTTGAAGTGACCGCCCCCGACGAACACGTCCGGCTCCATGTCACGGAACTTCGTCATGATGGCGGACACATCCGCGACGTCCTTCGGGTACGTCTCGACCCCGAGGACTTCCATGCCGTACTCCTCGGCCCACTTGAGCGCACCGTTGGCGACCGAGGTCGGGAATGCAGTGTCCTCATAGGCGACGACGACCGTCTTCGCCCCCTGATCGGAGAGGAGCTTCAGCGCCGACTGGGTGTAGTTCCCGGCCGGGGTGAGAACGGCGAAGATGTTCTTGAAGCCGCGCTCGAAGATCGTCTCCGAGGCGCCGTTGCCCTCGACCATCACCACGCCGTACTTCTCCGCGATCGCGGAGGTCGACATCGTCAAGCCGCTCGAGTACGGGCCCAGGAGGAAGTCGACCTGGTCCTCGGTGATGAGCTTCTCGACGAGGTTCGCCGCCGTGTCGGGGTCGCCCTCGTCGTCGTACATCACGATCTCGACCTCGTAGCGGTCGCCACCGATGTTGACCCCGCCATACTCCTCATTGACCCAGTCGGCCCAGAGGTTGTAGCCCTGCCGGGTGTCCTTGCCCTCCCGGGCGTACTTGCCGGTCTCGCTGACGGCGGCGCCGATGCGGATCGTGCCGGCGATCGCGGGCGCAGCGGTGGTCCCCGCCGCCGTCGTCGCCGGAGCAGCCGTCGTGGCCGGAGCCGCCGTCGTGGCCGGAGCCGCCGTCGTCTCCTGGCCTTCCGTGCCTGCGTCCGAGTCGTCGCCGCATGCTGCGGCTACCAGCGTCAGCACGACCATGAGCGCGAACGCATTGAACCAGCGTTGCTTCATGTGATCGTCCTCCCTCTCCCTTCCCGTGCCGCGCGCCAACCACGCGGTTTCTGCACCCTGGTGCTTCACGAAGGATCGGGGTAGGGCCAAAAGGCCTAATGAACGAGTTGGGTCTCACCCCGAGACTTCGCCCACCGGCCGCGGGTCACGGATCGCCGGAGACGTCAACCTCCGGTCCCCGAACCCCGTCCGGGGGCACCCAATCCCGGAAGCCGGGCAGGAGACGGGCGATGACGAGGGCACCGACCGCCGAGGCGAGGCCCCCGGACCACGCAGCCACCCTCGGCCCGAACCCGGCGGCGACGACGCCGGCCTCGGCATCGCCGATCCGGGGCCCGCCAGCGACGACGGCGATCTGGACCGCCGAGAGCCTGCCCCGCAACCGGTCCGGTGTGGTGAGCTGGAGGATGGTCTGGCGGAACACCGCGGAGATGGCGTCGCCGGCGCCGGCGAGGGCGAGGAAGCCGAGGGCGAGCCAGACGCTGGTGGTGAACCCGAATGCCATCACTCCCAGTCCCCAGATGACGACGGCGATCGTCGTCGCCCTCCCCGCGTAGCGGATCCGCCCCACCCAGCCCGACAAGAAGGCGGCGAGCATCGCCCCCACGCCGGGCGCGGCGTAGAGAAACCCGACCGTGGCAGCGTTGCCGCCGAGCACGCTCAGACCGATCTCGGGGAACAGCGCCCGGGGCATGCCGAAGACCATCGCGTTGATGTCGATGACGAAGACCCCCTGCAGCTCCTGCCGGCTCCGGACGAAGCGGACGCCCTCGACGATCGAGCGAATCCCCGGTCGGGCTCCGTCCTCGGGCGGTGGCAGCGGGTCCATGAGGAGGAGCGTGACGAACGCCACGCCGAAGGTGGCGGTGTCGATCCAGAACGCCGCAGCCAGGCTCACCTGGGAGATGACGATGCCGGCGACAGCGGGTCCGGCGGCGCCGGCCGTCTGGAACATGAGCACCTGGAGCGCGTACGCCGCCGGGAGCAGCCCGCCGGCGACGAGCCGGGGCACGGAGGAGGAACGGGCGGGTGAGTCGATGCCGGCGAACAACGCGTTCGCCGCCGTCAACGCGTAGACGGCGAGGGCCGATGGAGCATCGACCATCGCGTTCAGGGCGAGCCCCGCCGTTGTTGCGGCCAGGAAGACCTGGGTGACGAGGAGGATGCTTCTCCGGTCGCGGGCGTCGGAGAGCGTCCCGCCGACGATGGACCCGATGAAGAGGGCGGGGAACTGGACGAGGCCGAGCAGGCCGACGGCGAGCGTCGAGCCGGTGAGATCGAAGATCTGGATCGGGGCGGCGACGATCGTGAGCTGGCGACCGAGAAGCGAGATGATCTGGCCCGAGAACAGCAGGCGGAACTGCTTCGAGCCGCGCAACGGCGTGATGTCGACGAATAGCCGCCGGTCCACGTGGCCTCCGGGGGAGACGGGCGAGTGTAGGTTGCGCCGGGCCGGCGCCCGAATGCGTGCTCAGCGCATTCGCAGCGAGCCCCACGTCTGGGGCCCGACGATGCCGTCCACGAGCAGCACCATCGCCTGCTGGTACCCGGTGACGGCCGCCAGGGTCAAGCGCCCGAAGATCCCGTCGACGGGGCCCGGGTCGAAGCCCTCGGCGGCGAGCATCTCCTGGAGGGTCTCGACATCCTCACCGCGGTCGCCGCGCTGCAGCACGGGGAGCGGGCGGAGGAGGTCGCGCATCGCTTCCTTCGACGCCGGGCCGACGATGCCGTCGGGGTCGAGGTCGTTCGCCTCCTGGAACGCGACGACGGCACGGCCGGTCGCCGGCCCGAAGCGCCCGTCGATCGGCCCCGGCTCGTACCCGAGGTCGGTGAGGATCTCTTGGAGCCGGGTCACGGCCGGGCCCGACGCTCCCCTCCGCACCAGCGCCGTGGAGCCGAGCAGCGAATCCCTGGCCGCCTCTGCCTGGCGCAGCGCGGCAAACGGGTTCGTGACGGCGCCGTCGGGAGCGCGCAGCTCGAAGTGGACGTGCGGGCGGGTTGCTTCGGCGTTGCCGCTGTCGCCGACCGCGCCGATGAGCACGCCGGCTTCGACCCGCACGCCGGGGGCGATCCCGTCTGCGATCCCCCATCCCTTGCCGTCGTCGGTGCCGGGGCGGTCGTTGTCGAGATGGAGATAGCGGCTCTGCCAGCCGTCGTCGTGGTCGATGACGACCGAGCAGCACCGGTCCCGGGACGGCGGCGACGCCCGGCTCCAGTTGACGAGGCGCACCGTCCCGTCGGCCGCCGCTACCACCGGGGTCCCCTTGGCGGCGAAGATGTCCTGGCCTTCATGGGTGTGCCCGGAGCGCGGCGCCCCGAACGTGTCCTCGTACGCCACCTCGCCGTCGACGGGGAACACGAGCTCGTAGTCGGCCATCGCCCCCCGGGCGGCAGCGGCGGCCGGCGCCGCCGAGGCGACGACGAACGCGGCGGTGAGGACGATGATTGCGCCGGGGCGTCTCGGGCGGCGTTTCCACTCCACGCCATGGGTATCGGCAGGGCTCGGCCGTGCCTGAGCCGGACGCGATTCAGTCCTCGTCGAGGAGCGACAGCATCGGGCCGAGCGCCTCGATCGAGCCCACGGTGATCGGGTCGAGGACGAGCTGGACATGAGAGACACCGGCGGCGGCGAAGCGGCGCAGCGTTCCGGCGAGCTGCGCCGGCGTCCCGGTGATCGGCTCCGAAGACGGACGCCCCGGGCTGCCGTGGCGCCGGCCCGAGCCGCCCTCGAGCCCGACGAGGACGGCGACGGTACGACCGACTTCGGCCGGGTCGCGACCGACCTCCGCGCAGACCCGGTCGACCTCGGCGAGCAGAGGACCGAGGCCCTCCGGGCTGTTACCGAACCAGCCATGCCACGCGTTCCACAGATCGACGTGACCCAGCGTCGCCCGCAGCACCCTGGGGCCCTGTGAGCCCACCATGAGGGGCGGCCCACCGGGCTGGGGTCGGGGCAGCAGCTCGCAGTCTCGGGCCGAGTAATAGCGGCCGTCGAAGTCCACGGCTCCGTCTCGCAGCAAGCTCCGGATGATCGTGAACGCCTCCTCGAACCGGCTCGCCCGGTGGTCGAACGGGAACCCGAAGGCGCGGTACTCGGTCTCGTTCCACCCGGCACCGAGCCCGACGACGAGCCGCCCCGCGGAGATCTCGTCGACGGTGGCGGCCTTCTTGGCGAGCATCGCCGGGTTGTGGAAGCTCGTCGCGGCGACGAGGGGGCCGAGCAACACCCGCTCGGTGACCGCGGCGAGCCCGGAGAGGATCGACCACGCCTCCCACGGTCCCTTGCTCCCCTCCTCGGTGCGATAGAGGAGGTGGTCGCCGACCCACAGCGAGTCGAGGCCGACCGCCTCGGCGGCGAGGGCCATGTCGCGCAGCTCCGGCCACCGCACCTCGCGCTCGACCTCGGGAAGCTGGACGCCGACGGCGAGGGGACGGGACATGGCACCGGAGGCTACCGGGCCCGGATGCGCCGGGGCCCGCGTGCGGCGGGGCCCCGTTCGGAGCGCGGCTGCGGCGGATGCCGATGCACCCGCCGCAGCCTGTGTCTCGCCCCTGTCGTTCCCCCGCGAGGAAGAGGTGCTGTCTGCCTCAGGAGATGTATGGAGTGATGCAGCCCATGGCCCACGACGAGCCCATCGCTTCGGCCCCGAGGTCCCGGGAGGGGCGACCCGCCGCAACCGACCCGAGGGCCAGGACACCGAGCCTTGGTCTCGCGACCTCGCTCCGTGGTTGCGCGACCGCGAAGACAGTAGGGCCGTCCGCCCCGGCCCCGGATCCGCGAATAGCCGACTGGTCGTCTTCCGAGACGGCACCTACAGTGTCGCGAGGCTGAGAAGGTGTCTATGGGAGGCTCGGGAAGCACCACCAGGGTGGCCGTCGATCGGTACGCCGCGTCCGCGTGTCGCAGCGCTCGAAACGGTCTTTGTAGTGGGCGTTTACGCCGGGCTAGGGTGAGCGGGTTGCTCATCGGAGGACCCACAGGGGAGTGAGCGTGCGTGCGGGTGTGACCGTCGGTGCGGAGACGCAGTTCCGTCTCTTCGGCGCGTTCGGAGTGGAATCGGGAGATGGCGAGCTCGGCCCGCGCGATTTCGGCAGCCGCAAGCCGAAGCAGGTCTTCCAGGTCCTCCTTCTCGCCGGTGGACGCCCGGTCACGAAGGATCGCCTCATCGACGCCCTGTGGCCCGGCAACCTGCCCCGGAATCCGGCGGCGACGCTCGAGACGTACGTGTGCATCCTCCGCCACCGGCTCTGCGGGGCCGGGCGCGACAAGAACTGCTGCATCGAGACGCTCCCCGGTGCCTACCGGGCGACGGTGCTGTCGCATTCGATCGACGTCGTCCGCTTCATGGACCTGCTCCGGCGCGCCGAGCGGGCCGATGCCTCCGAGGCGCTGATCCTCCTCGATGAGGCGACCGAGATCGCCGACCGCGACCTGCTCGAGGACGAGCCGTACACCGAGTGGGTGCTCGAGCCGCGAGAGGACTACAAGGCGATGGCGATCGTCGCCCTCCTCGACGCAGCGAGGCTGTCGCTGTCGAGGGGCGAGCCCAGGGCCGCCCTGGCGAAGGCGCGACGCTCCATCCAGCGTGACAAGGCGTGCGAGCCGGGGTACCGGCTCGCGGCGCAGTCCTTCATCGACCTCGGCCAGCAGGCGGAGGCGAAGTGGTTCCTCGGCAAGGCCGAGAAGGACCTCCTGAAGGCGTCCGGCATCGACGCCGCGATGTCACTTCGCCGCTTCACCCAGGGGTTGCTCGGCACCGCCTGAGCTGCCCTTTCGCGACCTGGCAGAACCTGCCATGAACCAAAAGGTCGACGAGAGGTTCGCGAAACGCTTCCCAATCATGATGCAGGGCTAAGTGCGGTAACCACATCGACAAACTGCACTTCTTGCGTGCGGACATAGGACTTGGGGAGGCATTCATCATGCGCGATGCGCGTGCACTTCGGTGGCTCAGCCGCGACTCGATCACCGGCTGGATACGACGGGCGTTCGTCGTCGCCGTCTCGGTCGTGCTGCTGGCACACCTCGCTCACAACGGAACCCACGACGTGCGGCACCTCGTCGACGAAGCGCTACTCGGCATCGTCGTCGTCGCCGTGATGGCCGTTGTCGCCGCGGTGACGTCGCGGCGCGCTCGTACGTCGCGGGTCACGATGCGCTATCGCCCCGGGTTCGCCCGACGTGTCGCCATCGCCGCCCTCGCCGGGTCCACCGGTCTCGCCGCGCTCGCCGCGCTGCCTGCACCGCCGCCTCCGGTCGTCTCCCCCGCCGAGGCCGCGCTCCAGGCCGCCGCCAACGGCGAGTGCAACCGAGACATCTACGCCGACGTGGTCGCCATCGACCAGATCATCGTCTACAACCGTCTCGGCGCCACCAACCCCAACGGTCTCATGTACGCGCTGCGGCGTGATGTGGTCCAGAAGGGACCGATCAACGGTGACTCGTCAGGTGTCGGTCTGACCGAAGTCGAGGGCGGGGTCCTCACCCCCGGCAACGTCATGCTCCGTCCCGACAAGCGTCCTCGTCCGCTCGTGCTCCGCGCCAACGTCGGCGACTGCCTCACCGTCGACTTCGAGAACCTGCTCGCCCCCGACGACGGAAGTGGCTGCCCGCCCGAGATTCCGGCGCCCCAGTCCTGGGACGACCAGCCCCACGGGGACTGGCCCTGTGACCGTCACGTCGGCATGCACGTCAACGACATGCAGCTCGTCGACGACATCGCCTCCGACGGGAACCTCGTCGGCAAGAACGGCCTCGACGCGTTCGGCAACCCGCTCAACAAGAGCGGCATCGTCGCTCCCGGTGAGGTCATCACCTACAAGTGGTTCGCCGAGTACGAGAACACCTTCCTCCTCTACAACCAGGCCGTCACCGTCGGCTCCGAGGGCTCCGGTGGCACCGCCGGGCTCGGGCTCTTCGGCGCCGTCAACGTCGAGCCCATCACCTCGGTCTGGTATCGCAGCCAGCTCACCCGCCAGGAGATGGACTTGGCGGCGACCGGCTTCACGCCGGACGGGCAGCCGATCCTCGACTACGACGCTGTGTACCCTGCCGGCACCGGCGGTGGCAAGGACGGGCTCCCGATCATCGCGATGCTCGCCGCGGGCGAGCTCGTCCATTCCGACATCAACGCCATCATCTCGGGACCTGCGAGCAACGGCTACAAGATCCCGACCGCGGCCTACACGCCCGGCTACTGGGCGAACGCCAACTACCCGGGCGGCGACGACCCGTTCCGGGAGTACACGGTGATCTTCCAGGACGAGGCGTTCGGCGTCCAGGCGTTCCCGCAGTTCACCGACCCGGCGTTCGATCACGCGCTCCACGGCGTCGCGGACGCGTTCCCGATCAACTACGGGAGCGGCGGCATCGGCGCCGAGATCATCGCCAACCGGCTCGGTCTCGGACCGATGGCGAACTGCGTCGACTGCAAGTACGAGGAGTTCTTCCTCACCTCCTGGGCGGTCGGTGACCCGGCGATGATCGTCGACGTCCCGGCGAGCTCCCAGGTCGACCCGAACGGATCGGTCGTGGCGAACCCGGAGCGCGCCACCAAGGCGCTGTACCCGGACGACCCGTCGAACGTCCACCACAGCTATCTCAACGACCGGGTGAAGTTCCGCAACCTCCACGCGGGGCCGAAGGAACATCACATCTTCCACCTCCACGCCCACCAGTGGCAGTACGACTGGAACGACCAGGGCTCGAACTACCTGGACAGCCAGGGAATGGGACCGGGCAGCGGGTTCACCTACGAGATCGCCTACGGCGGCTCGGGGAACCGCAACAAGACGGCCGGTGACTCGATCTTCCACTGCCACTTCTACCCCCACTTCGCCCAGGGCATGTGGGAGCTGTGGAGGGTCCACGACACGTTCGAGCGGGGCACCCTGCTCGACGGCGACGGCAGGCCTGATGCCGGCTCCCGGGCGCTGCCCGACGGCGAGATCACCGCGGGCACGCCGATCCCGGCGGTCGTCCCGCTGCCGAACCTGCCGATGGCGCCCTCGCCTGCGGTCACCGACACCCTGGTGACCGACTGGGACAACGACGACGATCCCAACGACATCCCGACCAGCCAGATCGACCTCGACGCTGACGGCACGCCGGATGTCCTCGAGGCCGCCGCCGAGGTCGACATGGACCTCAACGGCGACGGTTCCGAGAACGGCGCCGACAACCCCGGCTACCCGTTCTGGATCCCGGGTCTGACCGGCCACCGCCCGCCGAGCCCGGCGATGGACATCATCGACGACGGCGGCCTGCAGCGACACATCATCACCACGGCCCCGGGGGCGATCGGCGACACCCACGAGCAATGGCAGACCCCGGTCGACTTCAACAAGATCGTCGAGAACGCCGGCTACGGCGTGGTGCCCGAAGGCGGCACGGCCGCCGAGCAAGTGGCCATGGCGTTCCACGAGGAGCGCTGGTGGGACACCTACCTGCCGGACGGCACGCCGGTGAACGGGACCGCCCCGGTCTCTCGCCGCATCGGTGAGGGCGGTGCTCCCGGTCCCGACGCGGCCGACCCGACCATCGACCTGCAGGGCTTCGAGACGAACGGCCTGCCGCCGATGCCGGGCGCGCCCTACGCCGAGCCGTGTCGCACCGACCCGGCCGTGGGCTCGGGCGAGGTCAACGTCGTCGCCAAGACGCGCCGCTACAAGGGCGCCAACATCGAGATGGACATGGTCCTCAACAAGGTCGGGTGGCACTTCCAGCAGCAGCGCTTCGAGGCGCTGTGGGAGGACGTCGACCCGATCCTGAGCGGCGACAAGGCGCCGGAGCCGCTCGTCATGCGGCTCAACCCGACCGAGTGTGCCGAGTTCTGGCACACCAACCTGGTGCCCAACGTGTACCAGCTCGACGACTTCCAGGTGCGGACGCCGACCGACGTCATCGGCCAGCACATCCACCTGGTGAAGTTCGACGTGACGTCCGCCGACGGCTCCGCCAACGGCTGGAACTACGAGGACGGCACGCTGAGCCCGCAAGAGGTGGAGGAGCGCATTCACGCCATCCACGCCAATGCCGGCTGCGTCAGCGGAGCCGGTGACTTCGTCGACGCCAACGACAACGACAGGCTCGATGTCGGTGACGCCGCGACCGAGGCATGCCCGCTCGCCGAGAAGCACCCCTTCTTCGGCGATGTGCTCGAGCAGGCTGAGCTGAACGGCGCCGCCCCGGGCACGGCGGACCTGGCGTGGGGCGCCCGCACCACGGTGCAGCGCTGGTACGCCGACCCGCTGCTGTCCCAGAGCTGGGACCGCGGTCTGGGCACGGTGTTCACCCACGACCACTACGGGCCGTCGACCCACCAGCAGGTGGGCCTCTACTCCACCGTGCTCATCGAGCCCGTCGCCTCGCAGTGGCGGGACCCGGAGACCGGGGAGATGATGGGCGGCATCCTCGACGAGGCCAGCGACACCCTGTACGCCCCGGGCGGCTGGGTGGACTCGGACCAGGGTCTGAAGCGCCTGACACCGGACGCGGGTGCTGCGTTGGCACGACAGGACGGCGGACCCACCTCGTGGCGGGCCGACATCCTCGTGCCCGCTGCCGGCGACGACGGCTGGCAAGGCTCCGCGGAGACAGCTGCGTTCGACGACTTCGGCGAGAACTCACACCGTGAGTGGTTCATGGAGTTCGCCGACTTCCAGCACGCCTACGAGGCGGGCCGCGGAGAGCTGACGACGTGCAACGCCAAGGATCCGGCGGATCCGACACGGACGATCCCGTGTTACGCCGACTTCTTCGGCAGCGTCAACCCGTCGTTGCGTCAGGAGCCGCCGGAGGAACGGATCACCGATCTGGTGTTCTTCCCCGAGGTCTGCGACGACGGTTCGCCGCGGCCGTGCCCGGAGGCCATCTCGGCCGACGACCCCGGCACGTACGTCATCAACTACCGCAACGAGCCGCCGGGGTTGCGCATCTTCGAGGACGCCAACCTCAACGCGGAGCTGGATCCCGGTGAGGACACCGGCAACGGCAGGCTCGATCCCGGTGAGGACGGCAACGGCAACGGGCTACTCGATCCGGGCGAGGATCTCGGCGACGGCGTGCTCGGCCAGGTGGCCGGCGACGCCGGCGACCTCGCCCGCGCCTTCGAGTCGCGGACCGACCGGGCCATCCCGCAGCTCAACACCGTCTACGGCGACCTGCCGTGGGCGGCACCGCCCGGGGTGAAGGCGGGAGACCCGGCGACACCGTTGCTGCGTGCCTACACGGGCGACAAGGTGCGGGTCCGCATCCAGGTCGGCGCCCACGAGGAAGAGCACAACATGATGATCCACGGGCTCAAGTGGCGCCGTGAGTTCGACAGCCCCAACTCGGGCTGGCGGAACTCCCAGTTCATGGGGATCTCGGAGTACTTCAACCTCGAGATGCCGGTCAGCATGGACGTCGGTCCCGGCAACCCCGCCGAGGTCGACTACCTGTGGACGGCAGGCGCCCACAAGGACGACCTGTGGAACGGAGTGTGGGGCATCCTGCGCTCCTACGCCAGGGAGAGAGCGGACCTGCTCGAGTTGCCGAACAACCCGATGGACAACAACGGGCTGACGATCACCAACATCGACGAGTTCACTCCTCAGGGCAGGGGTCGCCCGCAGCCCAGGATCTGTCCCAATGTCGCTACGGACAGGCTGTTCCGGGTCACCGCGGTGCGGGCCCAGGACATCCTCGGGCCCGACGGCATCGTCTACAACACCCGGACGGCGACGGCAACCCGAACGGCCTCAAGCCGGGCGTGCCGGTCGAGCCGCTGATCCTGCGGGCCAACGCGGGTGACTGCATCCAGCTCGAGCTGACCAATGCGCTCCAGGCCGAGCCGGTGCTGGATGCCGGCGGCGCGAACATCGGGTTCGAAGGTCAGCCGGACCTGCCGGGCTTCGGGTCCCTGCCCTCCATCGTGACCAAGGACAAGGAGGTGTTCCACAACGGCGTCAAGGGCATGACCACCCTCAACGCCAACGACATCGCTCCTTCGAGCTACGTGGGACTGCACACCCAGCTCGTGGCGTACAACGTGCGCCAGGGCGACGGGTTCGTGACAGGCGGCAACTCGGACGCCCAGCTCGTCCCACCGGGGCAGAGCAAGGCGTACACGTGGTACGCCGGTGACATCGACGTCGTCAACAACGGCAACGACACGGTGACGCTCGTGGCGACACCGGTCGAGTTCGGCGTGGTCAACCTGATGCCGGCGGACCGGATCGAGGGCTCCACCAAGGGCCTCGTCGGTGCGCTCGTCATCGAGCCCCCGGAGGCGACGTGGATCGTCGACCAGGACAGCCGTGTTTCGGCGACGGTGACCCACGAGTGGAACGACGGCACCGAGACCTCGTTCCGTGAGTTCGTGGTCGTCATCCAGAACGACCTCAACCTCCGGTACAGCGGCTGTGAGTCGGGTGGCGAGTTCGGCATCCCGGCAGGTATGCAGTGTGCGGTGCCCAACATCGCAGCCGAGGGTCCCGGCACGCCGGAGGATCCGCAGGACTCGGCGCAGAAGGCGATCAACTACGGGGCGGAGCCGATGTGGTTCCGGCTCGGGATCCCACCCAACACCGGGTTCTCGGACCCTGCGCTGCGGGACAACCAGGACAACCACCTGCTGTACTCCAACAGCATGCCGGGGGTCGGTGAGGACCCGCAGACGGCGGTGTTCACCGTCTCGGCGGCGCCGACCGACGTCGACGTCGACAACGACGGTGAAGACGACGCCATGCAGTTCCGGATGCGGATCGTGATGCCCGGCGGGAACGCACGGGGCATCGTGTGGACGATCAACGGCCACGCCTGGCAGCAGGCGCCCTATGTCAACGCAAGCGCAGCGATCGGGGACGACTTCCGGACCCACAACGCGCTCGACCTGTCGGCAGCCGGCGCTCACAACGCAGGCGCCCACAACATGCAGACGTGGTGGGTCGGCTCCCAGGAGGGCATCGGCGCCGGAAGCCACCACGACTTCGTGCCCCGCAAGACCGGCGGCAAGTTCGCAGTGACGGGCGACTACCTGTTCCGCGACATCGGCTCGTTCGGCAACTACCAGGGCCTGTGGGGCATCCTCCGGTTCGAGCTGCCGCCGCCGGTTGTCGGCGATCCGCCGGATGCCGTCGACGACACATTCGACGTGAGGGCGTGGACGCGGCGCAACCCGCGGACGACGAACATCGATGCGCCGGGCGTGCTCGGGAACGATCTCGATCCCGATGGCGCCCTGTGCACGTCGACGACGTGCACCTCGGTGCTCGTCTCGCAGGCGACGCACGGCACCGTCACGCTGAACGCCGACGGCTCGTTCAGCTATACGACGACGACGGAGGGCTTCGAGGGCCAAGACAGCTTCACCTACAAGGTGCTGGCCAACGGAGCCGAATCGACCGTTGCCACCGTGACCCTCAACGTCGAATGAGAGAGGATGACGACGCCGGGTGCGGCTACCCCCCTGTCGCACCCGGCCCGTCTCCTCGTTGTCGTGAGAAGCAGCGAAGATAGGGCGCCGTGAGCACCACCAGGACCCGGTTCCGGATCGCCGCGCTGCTCGCCGCGCTCGGCCTCGTGCTCGCGGCGTGCGGCACACAAGATGACGCCGGTCACGACCACGAAGACGACGCAGTCGCCGCCACCGAGGACCACGACCACGGCGACGGCGGCGCCGCCGAGGAGGACCACGGCGACGGCGACGGCGTCGGCGTCCCGGTGGACGAGGGCGCCGAGATCGACCACCACGGCAACCCCATCCACGACGAGCTCTTCTACGGGGAGGTCACCCAGAACGGCGTCTCCGTCGAGTTCACCATGCAGAGCTTCCTCGGCATCGGGGGCCGCGGCTCCGACCTCGCCTCCGAGATCGTCGACGGCGCCAACTCCGCCGTGATCTTCAAGATCGCCGACGAGGCCGGCAAACCGATCGAGGGGGCCCGGCCGCTCGCCTGGCTCGACCAGGGCCCGGCGGCCACCGACGAGCAGTGCCAGGCCCGGATCGCCGGCTACATCTCAGGCGCCCTCACCGAGCGGCCGCTCATCGACTTCAACGGCTTCTTCCTCCTCGCCCTCAACGAGGGCCCGACCATCTCGGTCATCGACCCCAACGTCGACGTCGCCGGCTTCACCCAGCTCTTCACCGTGATGCTGCTCAGGGGCCCCGGCGAGGACTGGGTGAAGACGAGCGACGGCGAGCGCATGATCGTCTCGGTCCCGAGCCATGGTGAGGTCGCCGTCGCCGACCTCGACGCCTTCACCGTGCTCGACCACGTGACCGCCGGACCCAACCCGGTGCGAGTGGCGCTGGCGCCCGACGGCCGCCACGTCTGGGTCGGCAACGACGCCGGCAACGGGCTCGGAGGGGTCACCGTCGTAGACCCGTACGGGCTGGCGCAGGTCGCCACCATCGCCACCGGCGACGGCCACCACGAGATCGCGTTCTCCCCGGACGGTGCGTTCGCCTACGTCACCAACGGCGACGCCGGCACGCTGTCCGTCGTCGACACCGAGCGGCTCAGCGTGGTCGCCGACCTCGACGTCGGAGCCGCACCGACCGCAGCCGAGGTGTCCGCGGCGAACGGCAACGTCTACGTCGCCAGCGCGACCGGCGACGAGATCGTCGTCGTCGACGGGTCGGCGCACCGGATCGTGGAGCGAATCCCCGTCGACTCCGGCATCGCGTCGCTCCGCTTCGCACCGGGAGGCCGCTGGGGCTTCGCCGCCGGCCCCGCCAGCGGCAACGTGTTCATCTTCGACGCCCTCGCCGACACCGTCAGCTACGTCGTCCCCGTCCACGGAGGCCCGGACCAGATCTCGTTCAGCGAGACGAACGCGTACGTCCGCTCCGGAGGGGCGCCGGCGATGACGAGCATCCCCCTCGCCGACCTCGGCGGCGCCGACGCCCTGCCGGCGACGTCGCTCCCCGTCGGGCAGGCGCCCCCGGCGGCCGTCTCTGCGACTGCAGCGGCCGACGCGTTGCTCGCCGCTCCGGGGACGGTGTTCGTCGCCAATCCCGCTGACGACCAGATCCACTACTACCCCGAGGGCGCCACTGCGGCATCCGGGAGCTTCCAGGGCCACGGCCTCGTCCCCCGCGCCGTCGAGCTCGTCGACCGGAGCATGAAGGAGACCGCACCCGGCGTCTTCACCGGCAAGCTGCGCATTCCCGCCGCCGGCACCTTCCAGGTGGCCTTCCTCCTCGAACAGCCCCGGGTCATCCACTGCTTCGAGTTCACCGCCAATCCGGACACCTCGGCGGGGGCGGCTCCGGCGGCGGGAACTCCCGAGCTGGCGATCCTCAACGAGGATCTCGCCGCCGCAGCCGGCGCCCCCTACGTGCTCCGGCTCGAGCTGACCGACGGCACCTCCGGCGAGCCGATCGATGGTGTGCAGGACCTCCGGGTCGTCGCCGTCCAGACCGGCGGCTCGTGGAGCGACCGGCTCGTCGCCACCCCCGTTGGCGGAGGTCTCTACGAGGTCACGATCACCGTCCCCGAAGCCGGGGCTTACCAGCTCTTCTTCTCGATCACCTCGCTGGGCGTCGACGTCGACGACGTCACCGCCCCCTTCCTGAGGTCGCCCGGGTGACGGCGCACGGAGACCCGGCACACCCGGTGAGGAGGAATCACCGCACCATCATCACCGGCGGCGGTCGTCGTCTCCGAGAGGCGGGGCCGTCGTGAAGGTCTGGATCGATCAGGAGCTGTGCCTCGGCGACGGCCACTGCGAGGAGCTGGCCCCCGAGGTGTTCTGCCAGCGGGCCGACGGGCGCTACGTCGTCATGGAGTCGGCGGAGTACTTCGGGGTGGCCCGCATCTTCGACGGGCTGTGCTATGACGACAGCGGTCCGGCCGGAGCCGCCGGACTCGCCAAGGTTCCATCGGAGCTGGCCGACGACGTCATCCGAGCCGTGATGTCGTGCGACGGCCAGGCGATCTACCTGACCGAATGAGGCGACGGCGGCCTACTTCTTGGACTGCTCGTAGTAGGGGTTTGTCCCGCCGGCGTGATCGGTGACGTCGACGACTTTCGTGATCTCGGGCACGTTCTGGACGATCGTCGACTCGATCCCCTGTGACAGCGTCACCGGCGCCAGGCCGCACCCCTGGCATCCGCCGCCGAGACGCACATATGCCGTCGCCTCCTCGACCGCCACCACCTCGACGTAGCCGCCGTGGGCGGCGATGGCGGGATTGATCGCCTGGTTGACGACGAGGACGACCCGCTCGGCGACCGACCCGGACAGCTCCGCGAGAGGGCCGTCGGTGGTGATGCGGGGGCTCGGCGAGTTGGGGTTCTCGATGGTGATCCCGGGCTCGAGCAGGTTGCGCGACAGGGCGACGACCGCCCCTCGCAGGTTCTCGATGTCCTCGGCGGGCACGATGATGGGCAGCTCGCCGTTCAGGTCGACGTGGTCGTCGGGGGCGGCGTCGTCGAGGCGCATGAGCGCCATCTCGTAGGCGAAGCCGGTCCCCTCGACACCGGCGATGGCAACGACGAGGCCGAGCTCGGCTGCATCGGGCTCGCGCTCGCGCACGTTGCGGAGCATGTCGAGGGCCTTCTCGTCGATCGTGACGACGGGGTCTGGAGAGTCCATGTGGGGCACCATCGTAGGCGACGGCCCGGCGCCTCCGAACCTGCGGCATGATGGAGCCGTGAAACGGGCTGTGATCGTCGCCAGCTGCGAGAGCTACCGGACCGGGGACTTCCTCACCGCGGCCTCGGCGCTGCGGGTCGAGACGCTCGTTGCCACCGACGCCCCGGCGCCGATCGAAGGCTCCCGCCAGGTCCTCGTCGACCTGGACCGGCCCGCGGAGGCCGCCGCCGTCATCGCCGGCGCGTCGCCCGGCGCCGACGCCGTGCTGGCCATCGACGACCAGGGCGTGATGACGGCCACGATGGCATCGGAGCAGCTCGGCCTCGCCCACAACCCGCCAGGTGCGGCCGCCGCCACCCGCGACAAGCTCGTCATGCGCCGCACCCTCGCCGGCGCCGGAATCGCCCAGCCGGCCTTTCGCGCCGCCGGGCGGGGGGAGGTTCCGGACGCGGCCACCGACCTCGGCTACCCGGTCGTCGTCAAGCCGGTGGGGCTGGCGGCGAGCCGGGGCGTCATCCGCGTCAACGGTGCCGTCGACGCTGCTCCTGCTGAGGCCCGCATCAGGGCCATCCTCGAGACGGCGGGCCGGGACCCCGCCGAGGCGCTCCTCGTCGAGGAGTACGTACCCGGCGACGAGATCGCCGTCGAGGGACTCCTGGTCGCCGGTGCCTTCGAGACGCTCGCCGTCATCGACAAGCCCGACCCGCTCGTCGGACCGTTCTTCGAGGAGACGCTGTTCACCACGCCGTCGCGCCACCCCGCCGCCGCCCAGGACGAGGCGGTGCGACTCGCCACGGAGGCGGCGGCTGCGCTCGGGCTCCGCCACGGGCCGGTGCACGCCGAGGTGCGGATGCCGCCGGGGAGAGAGGCGCGCCTCGTCGAGATCGCGGCCCGACCGATCGGCGGGCTGTGTGGGCGGGCGCTGACGTTCGGCCTGCTCGGCGAGACGCTCGAGGTGATGATTCTCCGCAGCGCCCTCGGCGTCCCCCCGCCGGATGCGAGCCCCGCCCGGCCCGCCTCGGGAGCGCTCATGCTGCCGATCCCCGCCACCGGCACCCTCACCGACGTCGAGGGCATCGAGGAAGCGAAGACGATCGACGGCGTCGACGACGTCGCCGTCACGATCGCGCTGGGCCGCCCCGTCGTCGCCCTCCCCGAAGGCGACCGCTACCTCGGCTTCGTCTTCGCCTCGGGGGCGACGGCGGACGACGTCGAGCGAACCTTGCGGGAGGCGGCGAACGTGCTCACAGTGGCCATCGACGGCGAGTACATCAGGCCGCCGGTGTCGCCACCGGGGCCGGAGTGAGCCCCGTTACCTGCGCCGGCTGAGCTCGTTGTAGGCGCTGCAGCGGGTGCAGGCGAGGATCTCGTTGCCGAGCTGCCACTCGTGGGCGGTGCGGACGAGCTGGGACCCGCATACGCCGCACTCGAGGTCGATGTCGCCGAACGACCCCTCGACGACGACGGTGCCACCCCGCTCCGGGTAACGGATGTCGCGGCGCCGCCGCGGCGGCGGCTCGGGCACGACGTTGACCTTGATCCTCATACCCATTGTGTCGACCGGCCGGCCGCAACCCCCGAGGAGCGTTTCCGTCACCGCGAGGTGACTAGTCACCCGAACGGACGCGGAACGTCGCCATGAGGTCGGCGTAGGCGGC
The DNA here is from genome assembly GCA_947259365.1 of uncultured Acidimicrobiaceae bacterium. Classification (GTDB taxonomy): domain Bacteria; phylum Actinomycetota; class Acidimicrobiia; order Spongiisociales; family UBA5794; genus CAMYMC01. The sequence continues at coordinate 54,019 of CAMYMC010000032.1, forward strand.
GGCGTGGCGGTCCGGCCGCACGTCCTCGGCGGCCGGCCGGGCCAGCTCCCCGTTCGCCCTCGCACCGTTGCGGTAGATGAGCCCGACCGCCATCCGCCCCTCGTCGGCGAGCTCGGAGACGGCGGAGAAGGCGCCGGCCCGGCTCGACGGGTCGTAGCTCTCCCGGGCGTCGAGGTCGTCCAGCGTCGCCTCCCACACCGGGTACGTGTCGTTGTACGTCACGCACGGCGACAGCACCTCGAGGAAAGCGAAGCCGCGGCCGGCACGGGCGTGCTCCAGCGCGGCGACGGTCAGGCGGTGGAGCTGGTCGGTCCACCGGGCAAAGCCGCGGGCGACGAACGTCGTCGACGAAATGGAGAGCCCGAGGCTGACGGCGTCGAAGTCGAGGGCGGCGCCTTCGGACTGGTAGGTGGGCGAGTTCTGGCCCTTGGTGAGCCCGTAGACGCCGTTGTTCATGATCACGTAGGTGAACGACGGGTTGCGCCGGAACGTGTGGACGAGGTGGCCCATGCCGATGGCGTAGCCGTCGCCGTCGCCGCCGGTGGCGATGACGGTGAGGTCGGGGTTGGCGAGATGCACTCCGGTTGCGGTGGGCAGCACCCGGCCGTGGAGGGCGTGGTACCCGTACGTGCCGAGGTTGTTCTGGATGGTGCCGCTGCACCCGATCCCGGCCAGCACCATGACCTCGTGGGCCGGGATCCCGAGGTCGCGCATCGCGGCCAGCATCACCGCCTGCACCCCGAAGTGACCGCAGCCGGCGCACCAGATCGGCGTTGCCGGGGGGTACGTCGCCGTCATGACGCCGCCCCCTCTGCCTCGAGAATCCTCCCCGCCAGCTCTCCCGGCCGGAACGGGACCCCGTCGTACTTGAGGACCGAGCGCAGCCGCTCGTGGGGAGCCCCCACCGAGGCGATGAGGTGGACGAGCTGGCCCTCGGCGTTGTGCTCGACGACGTAGACCCGCTCGTGGGCCCGGACGAACTCGATGGTCTCGTCGAGCACCGGCCACAGGGTGCGGGGTTGGAGGCCGCTGATCGCGACTCCGGCGGCGGCGAGCCTCTCGGTGGCCTCCTCCATCGCCCCCAGCTCCAGCCCGATCCCGATCATGCCCGCCTCGGCCTCGGGGTCGCCCCAGCGGTGCGCCAGCGGGAGGTCGGCCCGGACGAGGTCGATCTTGCGCATCCGCTTGTCGAGCATCGTCACCCGGTTCGCGGCGCCGGTGGCGACGTGGCCCCACTCGTTGCGCTCGTTGCCGGTGACGAGGTTCATCCCGCCAGGTGTTCCCGGCACCGCCCACGGGGACACGCCGTCGTCGGTGACGAGGTAGCGGCGGTACTCGCCGAGTTGCGCCACGTCGTCGGCATCGAGGCGCTTCCCGGGGGCGAGCTCGACGCTGCCGAGGTCGAAGGGCTCGACGGTGACCGAGTCCTGGGACACGGCCTGGTCGAGGATGAGGTAGACCGGGCCCTGAATCCGCTGCGCCAGGTTGGACGCGGCGGCGGCGAGGTGGAAGCAGTCGGTCGGCGTCGACGGGGAGAGGACGATGCGGGGGAAGTCGCCGTTGCCGCCGTGGACGAGCATGTTGATGTCGCTCTGCTCCGGTTTCGTCGGCATCCCCGTCGAGGGTCCGGAGCGTTGGCAGTCGACGACGACGAGGGGAATCTCCGCGGAGCCGAGATGACTGACGCCTTCCTGCATGAGCGAGATGCCGGGCCCCGACGTCGCGGTCATCGACCGGGTCCCCGTCATCGCCGCGCCTATTGCCATGTTGACGGCGGCGAGCTCGTCCTCGGCCTGGATGGCGACGCCGCCGAAAGCGGGCAGCCTCCGCTCCAGGAAGCTGAGGATCTCCGACGCCGGCGTGATGGGGTAGCCCGTGAAGAAACGCCCGCCGGCGACGAGAAAGCCGACGGCGACGGCCTCGTTGCCCGAGATGAGGATGCGGTCCGAGTTCGGGGCGCTGTCGAGCGCCCACGGACCGGAGCCGGCGGTGAGGCCGTTCTCGTCGGCATAGGCGAACCCGGCCTCGAGCGCTCGGAGGTTGGCGTCGGCGACCTGGCGGCGGAGGTGGGCGAAGCGCTGGGTGAGGACGTCGGCGGCCTCGTCGTCGCCCACGCTGAGGATCCGGCTCACCACGCCGAAGCCGAGGCTGTTCTTGAACAGATCGCGGCGGAGATCGCGCACCGCGAGGCGGGCGAAGGGGATCTCGAAGACGGTGGCGCCCTCGGGCAGGTACTCGCGGGGCGCCGGGCCCCCGGAGGCGTCGAAGACGACAAACCCGTCCTCGGCGAGCCAGGGTCCGCCGCGCTCGACGGCCTCGTCGTCGAAGGCGACGAGCAAGTCGAGGGCGTCGCCCATGCAGCCCCGTGGAGCGATCGACCCCCGCATCAGCGCCGCGGCGTGGCCGCCCTTGATGCGGGAGGCGACGTCGCGGGCCGTGTACATGCGAAAGCCGCGCCGGCCGAGCACGACGCCGAGGAGATTCGCCACGGTGAGCGAGCCGTCACCACCCTGGCCGGCGACCATGACGTTGAGGTCGGCGAGCTTGCGCTGCGTCTCGACGGTCACGTCTCACCCCCCTCGCCGTCCTCGGGTGGGGGCGCCCCCGGGCCTTTCGTGTAGAAGGTCTTCGGGTCGAGCCAGCCGAGTTCATCCCGCTCCTGGAGCGTCGGCATCTGGGCGGGCAACGGCCGGTTGGCCTTCTTCCCCGCCGAGAGCTTGTTGAGGAGGAACTCGCCCCGGGGCTCGTCCGCCAGCGGCCGGGTCTCGAGCCAGCCGTCGTCGATCGCGGCCTGCAGCGCCCGGTGTCCCTCCTCGGTGCGCACCAGCGTGTAGGTCCACCCGTCGAGGCCGATGCCTCCGGCGGCCAGATCGGCGTTCTCGACGCTGTAGTCGAGGCAATAGAGACACGCCGGGCGGGCGAAATCGCGGTATTTCTTCAGCGACGCGGTGAGGATCTCCCCGTCGTCGAGGCGGATGATCACCTTGCCCTTGATGTTGATGTTCTCGATCCGCTCCGGCGCGACGTCGACCATCTCGCCGAGCTTGATGATCGACTCGTGGGTGAACGCCTCCGAGCAGAACAGCCCGACGACGAGCGAGATGTTGTCCCGATACCAGTTCGCCATCTCGAGGCGGATGCTCGAGTTCTGCTGGAGCCGCACCCCGTCGACCTGGCACGGCACCCCGACGACGGCGAGCGGCTTGACGTCGCGCCGCATCGCCTCCTGGAGGGCGATGGTGTTCGGCGAGTACGTGTAGCGGGAGGCGGCGCACGACAGCACCTCGGGGCGGGTCATCGCCAGGGTGTGTTTCCCGATCTGGTTGTTGTCGGGAAGCACATCGCCCAACACGGCGCCGCCAAGCGTTCCAGTCTCCAGCCCGTGGATGATGAGGGCCGAGACCATGCCGCCGTCCTGACCTCTGGCGAGGATCTCCGCGTCGGTGGCCCGCACGTACATGCCGTAGCTGTAGACCCCGTAGCCCTCGTCGAGCTCCGGCTCGCGGAAGTGGAGCATCCGGGGCAGGTCCTTGTCGACGGGCCGCAGCACCGGGCACACCTCGGCACAGAGCACGCAGTAGACGCACGCCTCGGTGCGGGTGTCGACCGGGCGCTCGTCCTCGTAGTCGAAGACGTCGGTGGGGCAAATCGTCAGGCACGAGGCGCACCCGATGCACTTGCCGGTCTCGACGATCTCCCGCATGAGGAAGTCGACGGCGCGGAAACCTCCCCGGTTCAGCTCGGTGCGCCAGGCGTACGGCCACTCGTGAGGGTCGGCGCCCTCGGCGAGCAGCCTCCGGTAGCGCTCCTGGACCCGCCGAACGACCGGGTCGGGGGAGGCGGCTGCGGGTGGGGTGGGCGCGGAGAGGTCGCTGGTCACGATGGGGGACGTGGTCGTCGGGATGGCATGGCCGGGTGCGCCTCCGTCACATCTCGAGGACGAAATAGGCGCCGTCGCTCAGCGTGTAGGTGCCGCACTCGTCCTCGCCGACGAACAGGCACACCTCGGTGGGTGGCTCGAGGTGGTCGTCGCGGAAATGGGCGCACCCGTCGCCGTCGGTGTACTCGGCGCTCCAGGTGCGGGGCGCGGCCGGGTAGCGGTACCTTGCGCCGACCTCGACGGAAGGCACCGGGATGCCCTCGCCGTCGACGACGTGGACGTCGAACGACACCATCGTGCTCAGCATCGGGCGCCTCCTCCGTCGTCGGCGATGCGTCGCGATTTCTGCCGCAAGGGATACCAGATAGGCACCCCGGCGAATAGCGACGAAAGGCCCTATCTGGCGTGTGTTCGGTCGTGCTGACTGTCCTCGGCGGGTTGCGGAGAATCTCGTAGCGAGAATGCGCTCCCGGGTGCCTTTACCTGGTGAGGAAGGCGGATGACGACCACGAGATCCAACCAGGAGGCGTTCACCGTGTTCGCCCGCGAGGCGGAGCCCAGATTGCGTCACGCCCTCACCGCTGCGGTGGGCCAGCAGGCGGGCCGCGACGCCACCGCCGAGGCACTGTCGTACGGCTGGGAGCACTGGGACCGCATCAGTGCCATGGAGAACCCCGCCGGGTATCTCTACCGGGTGGGCCGGACCGCAGCCCGCCGCAGGCGCCGCCGGGCGGCGTTCCTCCCGGTGCCGGCGTCGCGACTCCCCCACGTCGAGCCCCGCCTCCCCGAGGTGATGCGGCGACTGACGGAGCGGCAGCGGGTCGCGGTCTTCCTCGCCTATGGCATGGGCTGGACCCGCCGCGAGGTGGCGGAGCTGCTCGGGATCTCTGCGAACGCCGTGGGGGCCCACCTGAGCCGGGGGCTCGCCAAGCTCCGGTCCGGATTGGGGGTGACGCTTGATGACTGACCTGAGGACGCAACTGCGCGACTACCTCGTCGAGACGACCGAGCCGATCGGCGTCGAGGAGCTGCTCACCGTCGAGCGGCCTGAGCGGCTCAGCCCGGCACCCCGCCGCCGGTGGCGTGCCGCGCTGGCGTTCGCCGCCGCGGTCGTCGTCGTCGGACTCTCGGTCGGCCTCGCCGCGCTGCTGCTCGGCGGGGACGACGAGACGGTGCCGCCGGCGACGACACCGGTGGTGACGACGGTCGGGCCGGAGGTCACGAGCACGACCGAGGCGGCACCGGCGACGACGGCGGCACCGCCGCTCACGACGGTTGCCCCGGCGCCGCTCCTCTTCGACGAGGTCATCGACGGCACCGCAGCCGCGTTCTACACGTCGATGGTCCTCACGAGCGACGGCAACCCCGTGACCGCCTCGTACGTGCGGGATCCCGCATTCGACGACGAACCGATGACGAGCGCGATCCGGCTGGTGCGGTGCCTCGACCCGCTCTGCGCCGAGCCTCCGCTCACCATCGACCTCGCCGACGTCGAGTGGCAGGGGGCTCCGCACCTCACGGTCGACCCGCTTGACCGCCCGGTCGTGGGGTTCTACGGCGACGACGGCCCCACGATCCTGTTCTGCGACGATGCCGCGTGCAGCGGGTTCGCGACCCGGCTGGTCGAGGAGCCCGGAGGAGCCCGACATCTGGGTGGGGGACTGGGCCTTCGCCCCCGACGGCTACCCGTTGTACGGCGAGGTGATGTACGGCGACGGGGCGCGTCTCGACCTCGTCTCGTGTCGCGACCGTTTCTGCGACACGGCGACGAGGACAACGATCGAGACGACCGGGTTCAACTTCGGTCGCGTGCATTGGCTGGTCGCACCTGACGGCGGCGTCCTCGTGGCGTATTCGACCGATGAGCCGGTCGGCCCGCCCGACCCCGAGGCCGGGTACGACGGTGCCGACTTCTACGGCACTCAGAAGGTGGCGTGGTGTTCCGACCCACGCTGCTTGGACGGTCCGGTCGTCATGACGATCGACGAGGGCGTCACGGTGGGTGGTGGCTCGATCATCGAGGGCACCGGGGTCGAGATCTGGTTCATCTCTCGCTCCAGATGGCTCCGGAGGGCCACCGGGCCGGACGACGAGCACCTCGCCTCTCGCGAGGTCACCTATGGCAAGGCGGCATGCCTCGACGCCGCGTGCACCGAGTTCGCGCTGACCTTCCTCGGACCGTACGAGATGGGGGGCGCGTCCACGTCGCCGCTGCCGAACGGGCTCCCTGACACCGTGGCACCGGACGGTAGCCGCGTGGATCTGCGCCGCACAGGTGACGCGCTAGTGCTGGAGCGGTGGATCGAGGCAGCAGGGGGGACTTGGGCCTTCACGACATTGGCGTCGTTCGAGACGGGCGGCTTCGGCTGGGCCCACGACGCGTCGCTCGCCATCGGCCCGAACGACCTCGCCTGCACGCCTCCGGGCGGGTGACGGGCCAAACCTGGGGCCCCGTCGGTCGGCTGATCGCGATAGGTTGTCCTAAAGACGCGTCACTCTGCGCTCTACATGGTTAGAGCAGCCTGGAGAGACTCTGGTGGTCGCTGAGGACACGTTGACCGAATCGTTCACAGGCTTCTTCACCGCCGTCCAGCCCCGGCTGAGGAGGGCGCTCGTCGCCGCGTTCGGCACCCAGGACGGCTCCGAAGCGACACAGGAGGCGCTGGCATGGGGTTGGGAGCATTGGGACGAATTGCGGGTCATGGAGAACCCCGCCGGGTACCTGTACCGGGTGGGTCGCTCACGGGTCCGGCGCCATCGAATCGGCGGAAGGTCGCTCCCGCCCGTTCGCTCGGAAGCGGCCCTCCCGTGGGTGGAGCCGGAGCTTCCCCGGGCGCTCGACCGGCTGTCCGAGAAACAGCGGGTGGCGGTCGTCCTGATCCACTGTCTGGAGTGGACCCACGCCGAGGTGGCCGGCTACCTCGGCGTCACCGTCGGAACCGTGCAGACGCACGCGGAGCGCGGCGTCCACGTCATCCGCTGCCCCGACCTCGCCTGCACGCCTCCGGGCGGGTGACGGGCCAAACCTGGGGCCCCGTCGGTCGGCTGATCGCGATAGGT
>CAMYMC010000033.1 GCA_947259365.1 uncultured Acidimicrobiaceae bacterium
GCGATCCCAGGCGGCCTCGAAGGCGCCACCGACGGCGACGTGAAGCGGGCCCTCGCTGCTCTCTTCGCCGACGACGCCCCGACTGCCGCCCTCCGGGGCACCCTCGGCGACCCGGTGCCCGAACTCGGCGAGATCGACGGAGAGGCCGCGCCGATCTGGCGGGCGCCGGCCTTCGTCGCCCAACTCCGCTACGACTTCGACAGCTTCCCGGCCGTCGCGAGCGAGCAGCAGCAACTCCTCGACGTCGAGGCCTGGCTCATCGAAGCTCAGACGACGCTGCGTGACGGGCAGCGGAGACTCGCCGAGGGAGACCCCCTCAACATCTGGGGTGTCGCCATCGACTTCAACACCGCCTTCGAGCAGTCGTTCCAGGAAGGCGGCCCGTACATCTTCCTCGCGGTGTCCCTTATCGTTCTCCTCGTCGGCGCCCTGCTCCGCTCCTATTGGGCGGCGGTGGTCGTCGCACTCGGGCTCAGCGTGACGATGCTGTTCTTCAACGGCGTGGTGGCGATCGTCCAACTCGACACGTCTCCGCTGCTCCAACTCATCGTCCCCATCGCGATGATCAGCTTCGGCGTCGACTTCTTCATCCACGGTGCCGGGAGGGTTCGCGAGGCCCAGGTCGAAGGAGCGAGCCGGGAACGCGCCTACCCGCTGGGTGCCAGCGCCGTGTTCGCCGCGTTGCTCCTCGCCGTCGTCACGTCGGGGGCGGCGTTCCTGTCGAATGCCGTCTCCGGCGTCGAAGCCATCACCGAATTCGGCATCGGGGCTGCCATCGCCCTCGGCCTGGCCTACATCTTTCTCGGACTGCTCGCCCCGCGGGTGCTGATCGGCATCGAAGCGCGGATCGGACCGAGTCCGGCCGACGCCGGCCCGATGCGGATGGCGCCGTACAAGCTGGCCTTCCTGCTCGTGGCCATCGTTGCCGGGACCACGGTGGCGATGACGGTCGTGTTCCCGACCGTTGGCGCTCCGCTGTTCCTCGTCTTCATGGGCCTCTTCGTCTACCTCCCCTACCTGTGGACGCGGCGGCGCAACCGGAAGGCCGCGGAGGCGGGCCGGTTGGTGACGGACGAGGTCAAAGGCGCCGGCCATGGCTTCCCGGCGGCGGGATCCGTCGTCCACTTCCTTGCGAGGTGGAGAGTCATCACGATTCCCGCCGTCGTCGTCATCGCCATCGTCGGGGTGGTCGTCGCGCTCCAGGTCAAGGAGGAGTTCGAGATCGTCGACTTCCTCCCCTCGGACACCGACACCGTCCAGAGCTTCGAGAAGATCGACGACTACTTCGCAGGCGACGCCGGAGGGCCGGGCTACATCTTCGTCGAAGGCGACCTGACGGCGCCGGCGACGCTCGCCGCCCTGGACGGGGCGGCCGGCGCCTTGCAGACGTCGGGTGCGCCGTTCCAGCTCGGGCTCGACGGGGATGTCGCCCTGTCGCTCAACGCCGTCTCGATCGCCCGCGCCGCGGTGGCATCACCTCCGGCGCTCGACCTCGTCGCCTCGACGACCGGGGTGGCCGTCACCGACGTTGACGCCGACGGGCTGCCGGACGACGGCGCCCAGACGCGGGCCGTCTACGAGACTGCGTTCACCCGCGGGATCCCGAACGCCTCGGGTGCGCTCATCCTCCGGCCCGACATCATCCAGCGATTCCTGTACGTCGACGATGCCGCTCAGGCGACTCGGCTCGAGGTCCAGATCGAATCCTTCACCGACGAGCAGATCGTCAAGGAGGGGTGGGCCGCCCTCGACGCCGTCGCCGCGGACCTCGAAGGAGGCATCGGGGACGTCGCCACCGTCGGCGTCTCCGGCGCCCCGATCACGAACAGCGACACGCTCGACGCGTTCGTCGACTCGATGCTCATCTCGCTCCCGATCGCCGTCGTGCTGGCGACGCTCATCGCGGCGCTCGTCATGCGGTCGTTCCTGTACGCCCTCGCCGCCATCGTCCCGATCCTGCTGGTCGTGGCGTGGGTGTATGCCTACATGTTCCTCACCGACGTCGCCATCAATCCGGTCACGGCGACGATCGCAGCGATCGCCATCGGCGTCGGCATCGACTTCGCCACGCATTTCACGATGCGCTTCCGTGAGGAGTTCGTCGGCGAGCCGAGCCGGTTCCCCGCGATGCGGAGGGCGGGGGAGGGCACCGGGGGGGCGCTGGCGCTGTCCGCCCTCACGTCGGTGATCGGCTTCTGGGCGCTCAGCCTCGCCCCGACCCCGATCTTCTCGACGTTCGGCCGGCTGACGGCGGTGATGATCATCTTCTCGCTCGCCGTTTCCTTGCTGGTGCTCCCCAGTCTCCTCCTCGTCGTCACGCCGTCGCGCAGTGGCGACGAGCGCGAGCAGCTCGAGCTCGAGATCACGAAGGGCGAGTTCGAATACGAGCCCCACGACCGCGCCACGGCCCGGCGGCGCGGGGGCACGGAGGCGGGATCGCCCGCCGGTTGAGCGGAGGGCTCAATAGACGAGGGCGTGGAGCCGGCCGAGGTCGGGGGGCATCGCCGTGCCCGCCCACTCCCAGTGCCACGCCTCCTCCTTGGGACGGCGGCACGCCGCCCAGGCGGGGTGGACCCATCCGTAGAGGTGGGCGTGGTCCTGCAACCAGCGGAACGTCTTGGAGCGACAGGTGAGGAGCCGCCGGCCCGAGGTGATGTCGATGGCTCGTCCCCAGCTGTGGTTCGAGCGGCCGGGGCGCGCCGTGGGAACCCGACACACTCGCTCTGTGACGTAGTCGACGGCCGTCGTCGTGAGCTCTTCGCCGTCCTCACCGACCGTCGTCACGGTGCGTTCGACGGCGACCTTCTCCTCGGGGCAGTTGTACTCGTACGACGACTTCTGCGCCCGGAACGAGCGATAACACGACGCTGCCTCGATCCTGAGCCCGTCGTAGCGAGCGTGGACGACCATCAGCTCCCAAGCCTGGGCCGCCTCGCGCTCGAGGAGGCACGTCCGGCGGGTGCCACTGTCGGTTTCGACGAGCAGATCCTCGGGCACGTACCCGTTGCGGTGGCCGTACTCGACGAGGTCCGCGGTGAGGGCGCGGTCACCCAGGGGCTCGCCGCGATCCGGGTACTCGGGCAGAGGGGGGGTACCGACGAGGGCGAAGACGAGGACCGCCGTCAGCAAGCGGACCGAACGAGGGTCTTCCCGGGAACGTCGCGTCGGCACGTCACCGTTATCGGTGGCAGCTCAACGGGTCATGAGCGGTTCGTCACCCGATGTGAGCTGAAGAAGGAGCGTCTCAGTCGACGACGATGTTGACGATCTTCGGGGGACGGGCGATGATCGTGCGAACCTCGCCGGCGTCGAGATAGGGCCGGACCCGCTCTGCTTCGAGCGCCGCCGCCTCCGCGTCCTCAGCCGAAATGCCGGCGGACACCTCGATCCTGTCCCGCACCTTCCCGTTGACCTGGATCACCATCGTCACCGTGTCCTCGGCGGCGGCCACGGGATCAGCTACGGGCCAGGGCTCGAGATGGATCGAGGTCTCCCCGCCGAGGCGGTGCCACAGCTCTTCGGTGACGTGGGGCGCAATCGGAGCGAGGAGCAGCAACAGCGTCGCGATCGCCTCGTCCCAGGCCGCGGACGCGACGCCTCCGGTGCGCAAGGCCGCTTGCATGTCGTTGCGCAAGGTCATGAGGGCGGCCACCGCCGTGTTCCACTTGAAGGCGTCGAGGTCGGCGCCGACCTTCGAGATCGTCTGGTGCACCCGTCGCCGCAGCGCCGCGGTCGCGGTCTCGTCGACGGCGGCCGGCTCGTAGCCGGCGGTACCCAGCTTCCACACGTCCTCGATGAACCGGCGGGCGCCGAGGATGCCCCTCGAGTCCCACGGACCACCCTTTTCCCAGTCGAAGGCGAACATGAGGTAGGTGCGGACCGTGTCGGCACCGTACCGGGCCACGAACTCGTCGGGGTTGACGACGTTGCCTCGGGACTTCGACATCCGCTGGACGTCGAGGCGGTGGCGGAGCTGGCCGACGTCGTTCTCGCCGGGGATCGTCGGGATGTCGATCGCCGCCGTTGCCGCGACCTCGACGGTCACCGTCCGGTCCGCCGCCGCCACCCGGAGGGTGCGTTCGGTGCGCTGGACGATCTCGCCGACGACGTCACCGCCGTCGGGCGACGCCGCCGGGTCGACACGCACGGAGGTGGCGACGAGGTGCTCGCCGACCCAGTTCCCGTTGGCGACGACGACGTCTCCGGAGCGCTCCTCACCCAGGATCTGGCCCTGGTTGCGGACCAGGAGCATGGGCTCGTCGAAGAGGCCGTCCGGGTCGCGGCCGTGGTCGCGCATCGCGGCGGCGGTGTTCTCGAACATCCCCAGGTCGCGCATCGCCTTCGTGAAGAAGCGCGTGTAGAGCAGGTGCATCGTGGCGTGCTCGGCCCCACCCGTGTAGGTGTCGACCGGCAGCCAGTAGGCGGCCTCCTCGGGATCGAAAGGGGCCGTGTCGTCGTCGGGAGACAGGTACCGAAACTGGTACCAGGACGAGCACATGAACGTGTCCATGGTGTCGGTCTCCCGGCGCGCCGGGAGACCGTCCGAGTCGACCGTCTCGACGAACTCGGGGTGATCGATGAGCGGACTGCGCCCGGTCGGGGAGAACTCGACGTCCTCGGGCAACAGCACCGGCAGGTCCTCTTCGGGGACCGCTTCGATGGTGCCGTCCCGGCGGTAGACCATCGGGATCGGCGCCCCCCAGTACCGCTGCCGGGAGATGAGCCAGTCGCGCAGCCGGTAGTTGACGGCCTCCTCGCCAGCACTGTTGACCTCGAGCCAGTCGATCGCGGCCGCGACTGCCGGGTTCTTCCGTCCCTTCTCGGTGTTGGCGACGGTGCCGTCGATGGGACCGCTGTTGATCATCGTCCCCGGCCCGACGTAGGCCTCGACCATGTCGGCCCCGTCCGGCACCGGGGCGTCGGCGGGGGCGACGACACACACGACCTCGAGCCCGTAGGTGCGGGCGAACTCCAGGTCTCGCTGGTCGTGGGCGGGCACGGCCATGATCGCCCCGGTCCCGTACGTGGAGAGCACGTAGTCGGCGATCCAGATCGGGATCCGCTCTCCGTTGACCGGGTTGATCGCGGAGCCGCCGGTGAACATGCCCGTCTTGTCGCGGTCCTCGTCCATCCGCTCGAGCTCGGTCCGCTGTGCCGCCTGGGCCCGGTAGGCGTCGACGGCCTCACGCCGATCGTCGGTGGTCACCGCGTCGACGAGCTCGTGCTCGGGGGCGAGGACCATGAACGTCGCTCCCCACAGCGTGTCGGGTCGGGTCGTGAACACCTCGATCGGCGCACCGGCGTCGGTGGCGAAGGTGACCCGGGCACCCTCCGAGCGGCCGATCCAGTTCGCTTGCATGACCTTGATCGGCTCCGGCCAGTCGGTGCCCGAGTAACCGAGGAGCTCGTCGGCGTACTTCGTCATCGCGAAGAACCACTGCGACATCTTCTTCTGGATCACCGGCTGATGGGTGCGCTCGTCCTTGCCGTCGATCACCTGCTCGTTGGCGAGCACCGTCTGCAGGCTTGGCGACCAGTTGACGAGCGCCTCGCCCTTGTACGCGATGCCGGCCTCGAAGAACCGCTTGAAGAACCACTCGGTCCACGTGTAGTACGAGGGGTCGCAGCTGACCGCCTCGCGCGCCCAGTCGAACATCGCCCCCATCGACCGGAGTTGGGCTCGCATCTGTTCGACGTTCTCGTTCGTCCAGGTGGCGGGGTGCACGTTGCGGGCGATCGCCGCGTTCTCGGCGGGGAGCCCGAAGGCGTCGAACCCCATCGGGAACAGCACGTTGTAGCCCTTCATCCGCATGAACCTGGCCCGGGCATCCGACGGCGTCATCGCGTACCAGTGCCCGATGTGGAGGTCGCCCGACGGGTACGGGAGCATCGTGAGCGCGTAGTGCTTCGGTCGGTCCCAGTCGACGACCGACCGGTAGATCCCCGATTCCTCCCAGCGCTGCTGCCAGCTGCGCTCCACCTCGCCGTGGTCGTATTCGCTGATCACGTCGCCTCGATCCCGCTCACGAGCGCGCCATGCTACGCAGGCGGGGCGCGACCCCGGCGCGATCCCGCCGTGCCGGCGCCGGTGTACCCTCGCCGCCGATGGCCGGAGACAGCTTCATGGCCCGCGACGCCCTCGTCGCCGGGGGAATCGACCTGGAGACGCTCCGGGCCGTGTTGCCGCGGGTCGATCCGGCGCACGTCACGGTGTCCGTGGCGCCGCGCTGGTTCCGCGCCCTGTGGGGGAAGCGAATCGCCGCGGTCTGCATGGCGTGGGGGATCTACGTCCGTCCCGAGGTCATGGCCCGGCACCGTGGCGGCGCCGACCCCGCCCGGGTGGCCCACCTCATGGTGCACGAGCTCACACACCTCGAGCAGTGGCGTCGTCTCGGTGGGCTCCGCCACGCGTTGCAGTACGTCGGTGACTACCTGCGGTTGCGTGTCGCCGGGCGCCGGCACTGGGAGGCGTACCGCGCCGTCCGGCTCGAGGTCGAAGCCCGCCAGACGGCCCGTCTCGTGACGTCCATCGGGAGCCGTCACGAGTGAGTGAGCAGGTCGCCGTCGACCGCGACGGGTACCTCCCCGAATCGCAGTGGAACCTCTGGCACGTGTTCGCCGTGTTCCTCGGCGGCCTGGTCGGAGCCGTGCTCGGCGGTGCCCTCGTCGCGGTCTCGGGCCGCGACGTCACCGACCCGGTCGGGGTGTTCGGGATCGTCTTCCCCGCCCAAGTCCTCGGTTCCATGGCGGCCGCCTGGTATCTCTCACGGGAGCGGGGGACCGGTGACTGGGGCAAGGACTTCGGGCTCAGGCTCCAGGCCCGTCACGTCTGGGGGCTCGCCGCCGGGGTCGGGCTCCAGCTCGCCGCCCTGATCCTGACCGGGATCACGATCATCGTGCTCGGTGGCGACACGGCGCCCAACCAGGAGGTCGCCGAGATCGCCGAGGGCTCGACCGGCGGCGCGCTCGTCCTCGCCTTTCTGGCGACGGTCCTGCTCGCTCCCCTCGTCGAGGAGGTCATCTACCGCGGGATGCTGCTGTCCCGGCTGCGGCGTTCGATGGGGCGCCACGGTGCCGTGCTGGCGGCCGCAGCGGTGTTCGCCGTCGTCCACCTTCTCGACCCCGGCACGCTCTTGCTCCAGCCGGGGCTGTTCCTCATCGGGGCCGTCCTGGGCTACGCCGCGCTCCGCAGTGGGGACCTCTCGCTGCCGCTCTTCCTCCACGCCGGCGTCAATCTCACGGGCTTCGTGCTCCAGCAGTACGCCGACGAGCTGGCGCGCTGGGCGGAGGACCTGGAGGGGACCCTTGGGGTCATCCGCGTCCTCACCGGCTGACGAGCACGCCGCCGCCCTGACCGCATAGGTCGCTCTCGAGCCGGACGTACGGAGAATCCGGCCGATGGTGTTCCCAGCTGATCTACTTCGTGGCCATACCCCATTCCGTCTCGACACCGGGCACCTTCCCGCCCGCATCGAGGACGATGAGATTCGGCGGGGCCGTGACCGCCCAGGTCCCCCTCACGCTTGGGAACGCTCCCGTTGCGGTGTATCCGAGGACGGCTCCCTCTGCGTGCGCCTGGCCGGTGAGCGCGTTGCTCGCAGGGTCGAGAAGGGTCGGAGTGCCCATGTTGACGTTCGACCCCTCGTATGCGCAGAAGTAACCCCAAACTGCCTGGCCCACACCTGGGCATTCGGGCGTGAACGGGTCACCCTCCGCGAGGTATTGGGTCTTTGAGAGCTTGATGTCGGCTGCAAGCGGCGGGAAGAACGTTATCGCCGCCACACCTGGTTCCCCGGCACCCCCCGCGGCAGCGGCAAACACCCCCGACAGGGTTGTCAGTGGCGGGATCGTCGAGCCGTAGCGGAGGAAGCTCGCCGAGTCGTATCCATCTAACTGATCGGAGTCAGCCGCTTTGTCGGCCTCGCCCAAGAAGTCGGCGGACTCAAAGCCGTCGAGGGTATCGGAGTCTCCGGCGGCGGTTGCGTTGTCGGCGGTGGCTGCGTGGTCGGCGTTCGACACCCGGCCGTCCTCAGCGCCGAGGTACTGGGCGAAGCGGCGCATGAACGCCGCCATCTGTTCGCGGGTGACGTCACTCCCGGGGCAGAACAAGGTGTTGTCTGGTGGGTTGCACCCTTTGGTGACGCCAGCCTCTGCCAGCCATTCGATATCGGCCTCGAACACCGAGGTGTCGTCGTCGGTGAAGGCTCCGCCGACGGCGGTGGCGATTGCCGGATGGAGCAGCGCAACAGCGAGGGCGAAGAGTGAGAACGGAAGCAAGCGACGCATGTGACCCTCCTTCGGATCCCCGTCCCATCGTGGTCGCAGTGTCTCCGAGCAGGCGTTTCCGGGCTAGAGCAGGAGGACCGTATCGACCCGTTTTTCGGCATGATGAAGGCGGCGATGCGGGTGTCCCGCTGGGTCAGCTGCTCAGCGCCTGCCACTGACGCGCACGCCGCCGCCCCTCACACGTACAGGTGGACGTCGGCGCGCTCCATCACCTCCATGAAGGTGAGGTACTCGACGACGGGGAGCCCCTCGATGACGAGGTCGTCGCGACGCACCCTGAAGCGGTCGAGCGACGGCCCGCACAGGTAGATGGCCCCTCCGAGCTCGTGAAGCTGGCGCAGCTTCGCCTGCGGCGGGATGTGACCCGCCCGCTCCAGGCTGCGCCCGGCGAGGAAGCTGAACGGCCGCGCCGCACCGCTCAGCTTCGGCCGGTAGCCCCGTTTCAGGATGCGGACCGCAGGGCCCTGGAGATAGCAGTCGACGTGAATCCCCTCGAGTGCGGCGGCGAGGGCGAACCCGAGCGGTGAAATCAGCTCGTCGAGACGACAGGACGAGATGACGGCGGCGAGACGGGTGCGGTGCGGGCTCGGTGGACCCTTGGCGACGGTCGCGATCACGTCGTCGCCGCTCCGGGTCACGTCGACGAGTGAATGCCCCGTCATCCGGCACCAAGCCGCGAGGTCGGCGGTGATCGGCTCGTATGCGTCGAGCCGGAGCCGAATCGTCTCGCCCTCCTCCATGCCGGCGAGCCGGCTCGCCGCCTCGTGGGCGATGAACGTCGTGATCGACCTTCCCCGCAGGTCGACGGTTGCGGCGGCATCGAGCGCACTCACGGTTCCTCCCCTTCCGGCGAACGGTCCCAGCATTCCCTGTGGTGGGGAGCGCGCCTAGAGGCGAAGGTCGGGTGTGGTGTCCGTCACCGGCGAACCCCTGGTTCTCGTCGTTGGGGCGTGATAGAGAGACCGACGCGGGATCCGGGCGGGAGGGAAAGGGGGCGACATCCCTTCCGGCTTCCCGCGCCGAGTGGCGCCGCTGCTCGTCATCGTCGTCGCCCTCGCTGGGGGCATGTGGTTCTCGCGACGCCCTACCCAGCCGGTCCCCACTGCGCCAGTGATCGTCGGGACCGTCGCCGACGCCGCCGCCATCACCGTCCACGTCGCCGGCGCCGTCGCCGACCCCGGTCTCGTCGTCCTCGCAGTCGACGCCCGCGTCGCCGACGCGGTGGCGGCCGCCGGCGGGGCGGTGCCGGGCGCCCGCCTCTCCGGTCTCAACCTCGCCGCGTCGCTGCGTGACGGTGAGCAGATCGTCGTGCCAGGCGTCGACGGCGACGGGGCCCCGGCGCCAGTACTCGACGGACGCGTCCGCATCAACGTCGCGGGGGTGAGCGACCTCGAGGCGCTTCCCGGCGTCGGCCCGGTCCTCGCCGACCGTATCGCTGCGTTCCGGGATGCAAACGGGCCCTTCGAGACGGTCGAGGACCTCCTCGACGTTCCCGGGATCGGCGAGGGGAAGCTCGCTGCGCTCCGCGACGCGGTCGCGCTCGACTGAAGTGGAGCTCCGCCGTCCCGCACGCTCCGAGCGCGTCGCAGTGCTCGCGGCCGTGGCGGCCGTCTTCGGGGCACTCGCCGGTCTGGGCTGGGGTGTTCCTGCGCTCTCGGCTGCGACGCTCGGTCTCGCCGCCCCGCGACGGCACCGGCCCCTCGCCATTGCGGTGCTCGCCGCCGGCGCGCTCGCCGGCGTAGCGGCCGCCGCCCGGGTCGAGGCCACGGTGGTGGCGGAGTTGCCGGCGGGACGGGTCGAGATCGGCGGCGTCGCGGTGGGGGACGCGGCGGCCGGGGAGTTCGGGGCTTCGGTCCTCGTGCGGCCGGACCGCATCGGCACCGGCTCGGGCTGGGCGCGGTGGGCGGGCCCGCCCATTCTGGTCAGGGCGGGGGGAGGACCGGACGTCACCGTCGGCGACCTGGTCGTCGCTCGGGGTGTCGTGCGCCGCCGGCCCGGCCGGATTCGGGGCGTGGTCTATGCCGGAGAGCTCCGCAACGCGGCCATCGAAGTGCTCGCCGGCTCGGATGCGCCCCACATCGCCGCCGGCAACATGCTCCGTCGTCGGGTGCAGCGGGGCCTCGGCGCGATCGAGGCGGGGCCTGGAGTCGCCCTCGTCGCCGGTCTGCTGATCGGCGACACCGCAGGCCTCACTCCGGCCGAGCTCGAGGACCTGCGCCGCAGCGGCCTCACACACTATGTCGCGGTCTCCGGAGGGAACGTCGCGCTCTTTCTCGCCGCCTGGTGGCTGGCCATGGCGCCGTTGGGGCTCGGCGCCCGTGCCCGGTCTGTCGCCGGACTCCTCGCGCTCGCGGTCTTCGTGGTGGCGACGAGGTGGGAGCCGTCGGTGGTCCGGGCCGGCGCCATGGCGGCCGTCGTGTTGAGCGGCCGGATCCTCGGACTGCCGGTCGGACCGTGGGGCGCGCTCGGCGTCGCGGTGACCGGCCTGGTGCTGGTGAGTGGCGATCTCGCTGCAGACCTCGGCTTCCAGCTATCGGTGCTGGCGACCGCAGGCGTCGTTGCCGGATCGAGGATCTTTGCCGGGAGGCGGCCCGGGTTCGCCTGGACCGCTTTGGGCGCCACCATCGCCGCCCAGACGGCCGTGCTGCCGCTCCTCCTGCTGCGAATCGGGTCGGTGCCGCTCGTGGCGCCGCTCGCCAACGTCGTCGCCGCCCCGCTCGTCGCGCTGGCGACCGCGACGGCAGGCATCGGCGTCGTCGTCGGCGCCGAGCCCCTCACGAGCCTCGGGGCGATGGTGGCAGGCGTGATCTTGCGCATCGCCGCGCTCGGCGCCTCATGGCCGCAGTTGGACGCGCTCGGCGTCGTCGCCCTCGCCCTCGCCGGTCTTGCCGCGAGGGTCCGGTCGTTGCGCCCGGTCGTCGCGGCCGTCGTGTCGCTCGCGGTCCTCGCCGCCCTGCCGGAGCCGGTGCCGTGGCCCGGCGTCGCCACGGTGTCGTTCCTCGACGTCGGGCAGGGCGACGCCGTCCTCCTCCGGTCTCCCGACGGCGCCGCCGCCCTCGTCGACGGCGGCTCGGACCCGGACCGGCTGCGGCGACGGCTCGCCGCGCGAGGTGTGACGAGGCTCGACCTCGTCGTCGCCACCCACGGCGACTCTGATCATGTCGGTGGTCTCGTCGGGCTCGTCGACCGTTACGACGTGGCGACGCTGTGGGTACCGGGTCACGGCGAGCCGGGGCCGGTCCTCGAAGGCGTCATCCGGCAGGCTCGCTCCACCGGGACGGCGGTCGCAGCGGCGCCGGTGGCGGCCCGTACCCGGGTGGGGGGCTTCCAGGTCACCGTCGTCGGGCCCCGTCGCCGCTACGCGTCGGACAACGATGGCTCCGTGGTGCTCTGGGTCGAAGCGGCGGAACAGACCGTCCTGCTCGCCGGCGACGTCGAGGCCGTTGCCCAATCGGAGCTGCCCCCGCTGCGACCCGACGTGCTGCTCGTGCCCCATCACGGCTCGGCGACGAGCGATCTCCGCTGGCTGGCGAGCACCGCCGGGCGGATCGTCGTGATCAGCGTCGGTGAGAACCACTTCGGGCACCCGGCGCCCCCGGTCGTCGAGACGCTGGCCGCCACCGGAGCCGAGGTTCGTACCACGCTGGAGGAAGGCACGATCGACGTCGAGCTCGGTCGTGCCGGAGCTCGACGCAGTCAGGGTCTACCCTCGCTGCCGTGAAGCCGATCGTGACCGTGGTGGGGCCGCGGGACGCGGGGCCCGGAGAGCGCGACCTCATGCTGGCCCGCGCCGGCGCCGTGTTCGAAGAGGCAGGGGCCGACCCGGTGACCCGCGTCGACGTTCCCGGACGCGGGAGCGGTGAGGACGTCTCCGACGCCGGGATGCGGGTGCCCGTCCAGGCCGTCGTCCCCGCTCTGCAGAGCGGCTCACTCTTCGGCGAGGGCGGCGGGCTCCTCGTCGTCGACGCCCACGCACTCCTCGCCGCCGAGGCGGAGGTCATCGCCGAGGTGCTCGGGGGCGGGGCGCCGGGGCTGTCGGTCGTCGCCGTGTTCGTGGCGGCGGGCACTGTGCCCGCCCCGCTGGGGAAGCTGCTCAGGAAGCTCGGCGACGTGATCACCGTCAAGAAGCTCACCGAGAAGGGGGCGGCGGAGTGGATCCGGCACGCCGCTCGCAGCCGCGGCTTGCGTCTCGGCAGCGGCGCCGCCGACGCCCTCGTCCACCGGTTCGGCGCCGACGTCGCCTCCATCGGCCAGGCGCTCGACCAGCTCGCGTCCGCGGGCGGGGTCGTATCGGCCGACGAGGTCCGGTCCCGGTTCAAGAATCGGCCTGACGAGCCGACGTGGCATTACATGGACGCCGTCGCTGCCGGTGACCAGGGACAAGCGCTGCGCCGTCTCGCCGACTTCCTCCACCACGGCCATCCCCTCGTGCTCGTCGCCACCCTCCACAACGACCTGAGGCGCCGCTCCCTGTCGGCGGCGGCCCCCGATTACGACACGTTCGCCGAGTGGGACGGCGGCACACGGAACTACGGCATGGAGAAGGTGTGGAAGCAGCGGGGCCGGGTGAGGGCCTCCGATCTGGCCCACGCCCTCGACGCCGTGGCTCGCGCCGACCTCGCCCTGAAGACGACGCCCGAGGCGACGCACCGGGTCATGTTGGAGCGGCTCACCGTGGCGCTGTGCCGCTGGTACGGGCGCTCGCGTTGACGCCGGCGGGACCTAACCGAGGCGCTCCCGGTACAGAGCGTGGTTCTCGTCGTCGAAGCACACGAAGGTGATCGTGTCGAGGACGTCGGGGTGGTCCTCCACCCAGCGGGTGACGGCAGCGATCGCGGTGTCGGCGGCGAGGGCCTTGGGGAAGTGGTAGACGCCTGTCGAGATGTTGGGGAACGTCACGCTCGCGCACTCGTTGGCGGCGGCGAGCTCGAGGCTCCTCTCATAGCACGACGCGAGCAGGGCGGCTGCTTCGGCCTCGTCCACGGCACCCCAGATCGGTCCCACGGTGTGGATGACGTGGCGGGCGGGGAGTCGGCCCGCGGTGGTGACCACGGCGTCGCCCGTCGTGAGGTCGCCTTGGCGAGCGCGGATCTCACGGCACGCCGCGACGATCGTGGGACCTCCGGCCCGGTGGATGGCGCCGTCGACGCCGCCGCCTCCGAGGAGGGTCGCGTTCGCCGCGTTGACGATCGCGTCCGCCGGCACCTTCGTGATGTCGTCGTGAACGAGCTCGATCGACGTCATGGGTCGAGGCTACCGGCCCGGCGCCGGGGCGCGCCGACGGCGGCGTCAGTCCTCGTAGAGCCGTACCGCCCGCACCGTGTAGGTGAACGTGCCGCCCGGCGCCTCGTACGTGACCGTGTCACCGGGCACCGCCCCCAGCAGCGCGGT
The DNA here is from genome assembly GCA_947259365.1 of uncultured Acidimicrobiaceae bacterium. Taxonomy (GTDB): domain Bacteria; phylum Actinomycetota; class Acidimicrobiia; order Spongiisociales; family UBA5794; genus CAMYMC01. The sequence continues at coordinate 13,678 of CAMYMC010000033.1, forward strand.
GCCGAGTGGGCTGTCGGGCGAGGCGAGCAGCATCCCCCGGACCTTGTTCTCGGATGGGGCGATGAAGAAGTCGAGCTCGTCGCCGTCGTCGTCGACGACGGTGGCGACGGTGCCCACCTCGATCCGGCCGGAGTCCTCGATCTCGCCGATCTCGCAGTTCTCGAGGATGTACTTGACCTGGCGGATCCTCGCCTCCATGAGGCCCTGTTCGTCCTTCGCCGCGTCGTACTCGGCGTTCTCTCGGATGTCGCCGTGTTCGCGAGCGTCCGCGATGCGCTGCTCGGCCTCGCGACGCCCGAACGTCGTGAGCTGCTCGAGTTCGTCGACGAGCTTGCGATGAGCGTCTGGCGTCAACCAGGTCTTGGCGTCGGTCATAACCGGAAGGTCGGCGATCAGCCGAGCTCGCTGCGGATCTGCGTGGCGAGGCGAGCTTTGCGTCGGGCAGCGGTGTTCTTGTGAATGATGCCTGCGGCGGCGGCCCTGTCGATCCTGCGCTGGGCGATCCGCAGCGCCTCCTCGGCGGCGGCCGCGTCGCCGGAGCGGGCCGCGTCGACCGCGGCTCGCTCCCGGGTCTTGAGCTCCGAACGCAAGCCCTTGTTGCGGACGCGGCGCGTCTCGTTCTGGCGGTTGCGCTTGATCTGGGACTTGATGTTGGCCATACCGAAACACCTGGGGCGTCGAGGGAACGGCGGGAGGTTAGCAGTCCTGCGGGCACCGGTACAATGCACGCTTCGCCTGCTCCCGACGCCCTTCGGCTGCTCATGGACCCGTCGCGCATCCGCAACTTCAGCATCATCGCCCACATCGACCACGGGAAGTCGACGCTCGCCGATCGCCTCCTGGAGCGCAGCGGCGCGATCGCGAAGAGGGACATGCGCGACCAGCTGCTCGACACGATGGACCTCGAGCGGGAGCGGGGCATCACGATCAAGGCGAACTCGGTGCGCATCGACCACACCGCTGCCGACGGCGCCGTGTACCAGCTCAACCTCATCGACACGCCCGGTCACGTCGACTTCTCCTACGAGGTGTCGCGCAGCCTCGCTGCCTGCGAAGGGGCCGTGCTCCTCGTCGACGCCAGCCAGGGCGTCGAGGCCCAGACGCTCGCCAATGCCTATCTCGCGGTCGAGCACGGTCTCGAGGTCATTCCGGTGGTGAACAAGGTCGACCTCCCTGCGGCGGACCCGGACCGGGTGGCGGCCGAGCTGGCGTCGATCCTCGGGGACGACCCCGCCGACGTCGTCCGGATCTCGGCGAAGACGGGCGAGGGCGTCGAGGACCTCATCGAGTCCATCATCTCCACGCTGCCGTCCCCGTCGGGGGACGGGGGTGCTCCGCTGCGGGCGCTCGTGTTCGATTCGCATTACGACACGTACCGCGGCGTCGTCTGCCATGTGCGGGTCGTCGACGGCGTCCTCGAGGCCGGGGCCGGTGTCACGTTCATGGCGACGGGGGAGCAGGCCGGCGCCGACGAGGTGGGCGTCCTTCGCCCCGTCCCCGAATCGCTCGGTGCCCTCGGCGCGGGCGAGGTCGGCTATCTCGTCACCGGTGTGAAGGAGATCGACAGCATCCGGGTGGGCGATACCGTGACCGCGACCGCGGACCCGGCGCCGGCACCCCTCGCCGGGTACGCCGAGCCGAAGCCGATGGTCTTCTCGGGCCTGTTCCCCACCGACGGGGACGACTTCGAGCGGCTTCGCGACGCGCTCGACAAGCTGCGGCTCAACGACTCGTCGCTCGTGTACGAGCCGGAGACGTCACGGGCGCTCGGGTTCGGGTTCCGCTGCGGATTCCTGGGCCTGCTGCACATGGAGATCGTCAGGGAGCGCCTCGAGCGCGAGTACGACCTCGACCTCGTCGCCACTGCCCCCTCGGTCGAGTTCCGGGCGACGGCTGCCGAAGGTGCGACGGTGTCGGTCCGCTCGCCTCAGGACCTCCCCGCCGATGGGAGCCTCGCCGCCATCGCCGAGCCGTACGTGCGGCTCATGATCGTGACGCCGTCCGAGTACATCGGCACGGTGATGGAGCTCGTCCAGCAGCGGCGGGGCGAGATGGGGGAGATGACCTACCTGTCGCCCGAGCGCGTCGAGCTCCACTACTCCGTTCCGCTCGCCGAGATCGTCTTCGACTTCTTCGATCAGCTCAAGTCGAGGACGCGCGGGTATGCGTCCCTCGACTACGAGGCGGACGGCTACCGGGAGTCCGACCTCGTGCGCGTCGACATCCTGCTCAACGGTGTCCCCGTCGATGCGTTCTCCACCGTCGTCCATCGCGACAGGGCGTACGGCTATGGGCGAAGGATGGTGGAGCGGCTTCGCGAGCTCATTCCCCGCCAGCTCTTCGACGTCCCCGTGCAGGCCGCCGTCGGCGGACGCATCGTGGCGCGAGAGACGGTGAAGGCGAAGCGCAAGGACGTGCTCGCCAAGTGTTACGGGGGCGACGTGACCCGCAAGCGCAAGCTTCTTGAGCGTCAGAAGGAGGGGAAGCGGCGCATGAAGATGGTCGGACGCGTCGAGGTGCCGCATGAGGCGTTCATCTCGGCCTTGCGCATCGATGGGTGAGTCGCCGGCCGTGGCGGCGCCGGCCCCCGACTCGGCTGCGATCGCCGACGCCGCCGCGTCGTGGCGCGCCGCGTACGTCCATCTCCCGTTCTGCAGGCGGCGCTGCCCCTACTGCGATTTCGCCGTCGTCACCCCTGGGGACGGTAACGGTGACGGCCCGGACGCGTACGTGGCCGCCCTCGTCGCCGAGATCGGGATGGAGGCGGCGTGGGGGCCGCTCGACGCCGTCAACTTCGGCGGGGGGACGCCGAGCCTGACCCCGCCCGATCACCTCGAGCGCATCCTCGCCGCCCTCGACGCCCGGTTCGGGTTCACCGACGGGGTCGAGGTCAGCCTCGAAGCAAACCCCGAGGACTGGAGCGACGTGCTCGCCCGGCGGCTGCTCGACCTCGGGTTCACCCGCGTCTCGTTCGGCGTCCAGTCCTTCGACGTCGGTGTGCTCGGCTCGCTCGGCAGGCTCCACGGCCCCGAAGAGGCCGAGGCCGTCGTTTCCTCGGCGATGGGCACCGGCTTCCCCTCGGTCGGCCTCGACCTCATCTTCGGAACGCCGGCAGAGACGATGACCTCTTGGGAGGCGACGGTGCAAAGGGCGCTTGCGCTCGCCCCCGACCACCTCTCTGCCTATGCGCTGACCGTCGAGCCGGGCACGGCGCTGTCGCGAGCCGTTGGCGCCGGTGCCCCGTCACCCGATCCCGACGACCAGGCGGACAAATACGAGCACCTCGAGGCCGCGGCGGCGGAGGCCGGTCTCGTCCGCTACGAGGTCTCCAACTACGCCCGTCCCGGTCATCCCTGTCGCTACAACCTCGTCACCTGGGCGCACGGTGAGTACGTGGCCTTCGGGCTCGGCGCCCACGACCACCGCGACGGCTCGCGGGGTCGCAACCTTCGCAGGCTCGACCGGTATCTCGAAGCCGTTGCCGCCGGTGTGAGGCCGCGCCGCGGCACCGAGAGCCTCGATGGGTGGTCGCGAGAGCAGGAGCGCCTCATGGTCGGCCTGCGCCGGACGGCGGGGGTCAGGCCGGGGAAGGTCGGGACCGCATTGCTCGCGTCCGATGCCGGGCGCCGGCTGCTCGATGCGGGCGTCGTAGCCGTCGATGCCGGGCGGCTGCGGGTCGTGACACCCCTGCTCACCGATGCGGTCGTGCGCACCGTCTTATCACTCGCGCCGGGAGAGTGCTAACTTGCGACCATGCTGGACGACCGACGGGCGCTCGTGCTGCAGGCTCTCGTCGAGGAGTACATCCGCACCGGTCAGCCGGTGAGCTCGCGGGCGATCCTCGAGGAGAGCGCCCTCGACGTGTCGAGCGCGACGATCCGCAACGACGTCGCCAAACTGGAGTCGTACGGGTTCGTGGCGCAGCCTCACACCTCGGCGGGCCGCGTGCCGACGGATCAGGGATACCGCTACTACGTCGATCACTGCTCGCCGGGTCGACTGCGCTCCGCCACCAGGGCGAGGATCGAGTCCTTCTTTGCCGACGTGCATCACGAGCTCACCAAGCTCTTGCGGGAGACGACCGGGCTTCTGTCGGATCTCTCCCACTATCCGGCCGTGGTGATCGGTCCCGAGATCACCGGTGAGGTCGTGCGCGGAATCCACCTCGTCCCCCTCACGAGCCGCGTCATCCTCGTCGTCACCGTCACCGGCGCCGGGCGCGTGACCCAGGAGATCGTGCGCCTTCCCTTCGATCCGACGCCGTCGGAGCTCGCCGACGCGGAGCGCCTCGTCGTCGCCAACTTCGTCGGCGCCTCCATCGAGGCGAGCATCGCCGGCGCCGTCGGGACGCTCCCCGTGGGGTACCCCGAACACGTGGGCAGCATCGTCGCCAAGGTCGTCGCCGCGCTCGAGGGATCCCGGGACACGTCGAGCGACGTGTTCGTCGGCGGAACGAGCCAGCTGGCCTCGTTGTGGGGCGACCTCGCTCATGTCCACTCCGTCCTCGAGCTCCTCGAGCGGGAGGCTGCGGTGCGGGCGATGCTGGACACGCACCAGCACGGCACCGAGGTGCGGATCGGTGCCGAGCTCGCCGTCGACGACGTCGAGATCGCCGTCGTGTCCACCGCGTACGAGGCGGGCGAGCGCGGCCTGGGCAGGGTCGGCGTCATCGGCCCGATGCGCATGGATTACCGGCGAACGATCAAGCTCGTTGAAGAGGTCGGGGAGGGCCTCGGAGACAGCCTCGGCCGCTGAGGCGACGGTGACCCCATGAGCGAGTACTACGACACCCTGGGCGTGTCCCGGGATGCATCGCCCGAGGAGATCAAGAAGGCATTCCGCACCCTGGCGCGCCAGACCCACCCCGATGCCAACCCCGACGACCCGACCGCCGAGGCGAGGTTTCGCGCCGTCGCCGAGGCGTACGAGGTCCTGTCGGATCCGGACAAGCGCGCCGCCTACGATCGCGGGGAGCACTTCGCCGGTGCCGACCTCTTCACGAACTTCGCCGGCCTCGACGAGATCCTCCAGCAGTTCTTCGGCGGCTCGTTCGGCTTCGGCTTTCGCACCAACGCCGGGCCGCAGCGGGGCCCCGACGTCGCCGTCGCCACCGAGGTCACCCTCGAGGAGGCGGCGTTCGGCATCAGTCGTGAACTGCACTTCAAGGCTCCGCACCGCTGCGCAGCGTGCTCCGGCTCGGGAGCCGCGCCGGGTACCGACCCTGAGACGTGCCCGACGTGCGGCGGGCGGGGTCAGATGCAGGTGAGCAGGACGACGTTCCTCGGCTCGATGATGACGGTCACCGAGTGCTCGACGTGCCGGGGACGGGGCTCGGTCGTGCGCGACCCGTGCCCGGAATGCCGGGGGTCGGGCCGGGTCTCGGCGGAGCAGACGCTGACGATCGAGATTCCCGCCGGCGTCGACGACGGCACCCGGCTCCGGCTTGCCGGGCGCGGCGGCGTCGGTGAGCTCGGCGCGCCTCCCGGGGACCTCTACCTCCAGGTGAGGGTGGCGCCCGACCCCCGCTTCGAGCGGGTCGGCGACGACCTCCACCACACCCTCCGGGTCGGCCTCGCCGAGGCCGCGCTGGGGACCGCGTCGACGGTGCCGACCATCGACGGCGACGGCTTCGAGCTCGAGGTTCCCGCCGGAACCCAGTCGGGGACCTTCTTCCGCATTCCCCGCAAAGGTGTGCCGCGCCTTCGGCGGCGGGGTCGGGGAGATCTCATCGTCGAGATCGCGCTCGACGTCCCCTCCGACCTCTCGGCGGAGGCAGAGACCGCGCTGCGCAGCTACGCCGAGGCTCGCGGCGAGTCACCGTCCCCTCCGCGGCGTCGACGCAGACGCCCCCGCTGAGGTGGCGCGCATCCCCCATCTGCTGGTCCCGGGACCGTGGGGCGACGACGCAGAGATCCCGGTCCCCGACGCCACGCGCATCCATCTCGAGAGAGTCCTCCGTCTCGCGTCGGGCGCCGTCACGTACACCGACGGCTCCGGCACGGTCGGATCCGGCCGGTACACAGCCGGCATGGTCACCAGGGGCAGGGAACGGAAGGTGGCCCGCCAGCTGCCCACCGTCGTCGTCGCGGTCGCGCCACCGCGCGAGACCGCTCGGCAACGCTTCGTCGTGGAGAAGCTCGCCGAACTCGGTGTCGACCGGATCGACTGGCTCCGGACCGAGCTCGGCACCAACCGGTTCCCCGCTCCCCACAAGGCAAGGGCGTGGGCCGACGCCGCCCTCGAACAGTCCCGGGGGGCATGGCGGATGGAGTTCGGCGGCGAGTGCGGACTGGAGAGCCTCGACGGCGCCGATGCCTTGCTGGTGGCCGACCCGGCGGGACCGCCTCTCGACGTCCCGGCTTCGGCCCGGGTGACCGTCGCCATCGGGCCCGAGGGGGGGTTCACCGACGCCGAGCTCGCCACCGCCGGCGGCGCCAGGTTCGGGCTCGGCGCCCGGATCCTGCGGGTGGAGACGGCATCGGTGGTTGCGGCCGGCCTCATCATGCGCGACGCTGGGCGCATGGTCCCGGACCGTCACACCGAGGCACATGACTAGTCAGCCGGGCGAATCTGGAAATGCCGCGTGTGCGGCGCGAAAAATCAAGCACGCCGTCGGTCGTCTCGGCTAACATCCGGGCTACAGAGCGCATTTGACTTGACCGCTCTCAGTAATGGGGCCTAAGAGGGAGGCGGCCTAGGGAGGCACCGTGCCCAGGTACAACGAATTGGTGGGAAAGCGGCTCCGGTCGATCCGGCGCCAGCGCGGATTGTCGCTCCAGGACGTGCAGCGCCTCTCCGACCAGGAGTTCAAAGCCGCCGTTCTCGGCGCATACGAGCGCGGCGAGAGGAGCCTGTCGTTGCCCCGGCTGCACCGGCTCGCCGGGTTCTACGGAGTCCCCGTCACCCAGCTGCTGCCCCAGGACGATGCCGACCGGCCCGTTCCCCGGGTGCCGTCCGGTGGGATGACGATCGACCTCAACCGGGTCGAGAACCTCACCGGCCAGGATGCGATCGTCGTCGAGCGCTTCCTCCGCGGCATCCAGATGCTGCGCCAGGACTTCAACGGCAAGGTGTTGACGATCCGGAGCAACGATCTGCGCACCCTCGCCATGCTCCTCGACCAGAGCGAGGAGGGCTTCAGCGAGCGGCTATCGGAGCTGGGGGTCGCGGCGGAGCTCGACTGAGCCGGTTTCGCGGCGCCCGGGCCGGTTCCGGGTTTATGTTGCCGCCCGCGACGCCGATATACTCTGTGACGCATCGCGATGCGATGTGTCCCCACCCTTCATGAGTCATTCCCGTGACGTCCACGTCTTCAACTGAGGTACGGCTACGCGTTCCGAGTTACCACCTCATGGTGGATCTCCTCGGCGAGCGCGACGTGTTCCTCCGCCAGATCGAGGAGGCCTTTCCGCTGGCGAGGATCGTCGCTCGCGGCAACGAGCTGGGGATCTCGGGGCCGGAAGCAGACACGGCCCTCGTCCGCACCGTGTTCGACGAGTTGCTGATCCTCGTCCAGGAGGGTCAGACACTCGATGCCGACCGGGTGGCAAGGGTCGTCGAACTCGTGCGCCAGGATGTGCCGTCGCCGTCGGGGATCTTCACCGATTCGATCGGCGTCGGCCGCGGCAAACACGTCAGGGCGAAGACGCTGGGGCAGAAGGGCTACGTCGACGCGGTGCGCGAGCACACCCTCACGTTCGGCATCGGCCCGGCGGGGACCGGCAAGACGTACCTGGCGATGGCGTGCGCAGTCGAGGCGTTGCTGACGGGCGCCGTCCGCCGGATCATCCTCAGTCGTCCCGCCGTCGAGGCGGGGGAGCGGCTCGGCTTTCTCCCCGGTGATCTCAGCGCGAAGGTCGATCCCTATCTGCGCCCGCTCTACGACGCGCTCTACGAGATGCTCGGCCCCGAGGAGACCCAGCGGCTCATGGAGCGGGGAACCATCGAGATCGCACCGCTCGCTTACATGAGAGGGCGGACCTTGAACGACGCGTTCATCGTGCTCGACGAGGCGCAGAACACGACCCCCGAGCAGATGAAGATGTTCCTCACCCGGCTCGGCTTCAACTCCAAGATGGTCATCACCGGTGACGTGACCCAGGTCGACCTCTCGGCGGGGCGTTCGTCGGGCCTGCGCATCGTGGGTGAGATCCTGCGTGGCGTCGAGGGCATCGCCCAGATCGAGCTGACCGGCGACGACGTCGTGCGGCATAGGATCGTGGCCGCCATCGTCGAGGCGTACGGCCGCTTCGAAGCGGGGCGGACGTCGTCGGAGCGAGGTGCGCCGTGAGCTCGTTCTCCCAGCGGTACCCGTACGTGCTCAACGCTCTCGTCATCGCGGTGACGATCGTCTTCGTCGCCGTCGCCCTCGTCGTCGGCAGGGCTACGGCTGCCGAGCCGATCGAGCTCCGCGAGGGCGACATCGCGCCGATCACCTTCGTTGCCAGTCGCGAGGTCGAGGTCGTCGATGAGATCGCGACGAACCAGGCGCGGGAGCGGGCGGTCAACAACACGCCGGCCGTGTACACGATCGACCCGACGAGGAAGACGAGCGTCAAGGGTGACCTCGCCCGGTTCTTCGACGCCATCAAGGATGCCGCGTTCGACGAGTCGGCGATACCCGAGCCCGATCCCACCACGACGACGACGACGACGACCACGACCGTGCCTCCCGACGAAGAGGGCGAGCCCGGCGAGGAGACGACGACCACAACGACGACGACCGAGCCGCCGACCACGACGACGACGCTTCCTCGCGTCGATCTCGAGACCCAGATCGCCGAGGTCCAAGAGAAGTACGCCACCCTCGACGACGAGGTGGTCGTGCTCGTGTCGTTGTACAACGACGACCTCGACCGCAGAGCCGAGGAAGAGACCGAAGTGTTTCCCCTCGTCGAAAGGGAAGTCGCGGATCTCGTCGACGCCCAAATGGACGCCGGCATCCGTCAGGGCGAGGCCTTCAACGTCGGCAACGCCCTCGTTCAGAACCCGCCGCGGATCTTCCTTCCCGGGCTCGATGCCGAGCAGGCCGACGCCGTCCGCCAGGCGGTGGCGCGCCTCGTCGCCGAGACCCTCGTCGACAACGAGTTCGAGGACCAAGAGGCCACCGCCGCCGCCCAGCAGGTCAACGCCGAGACCGTCGAGCCGGTGATCCGGACGTTCTTCGCGGAGGAGACGATCGTCGAACAGGGTGAGCCCGTCTCCGCCGTCGAGCTCGATGCGATCGAGCAGCTCGGGTTGCTCGTTCCCGAGGAGACGACCTCGCGGCTCGCCATCGCCGCGCTGGGGGCGCTCGCGGTCCTGCTCGCCGCCTTCTTCCTTTGGCGGATCGCCCCCGGGCTCTGGTCGGAGCCCAAGCACTTCGCCCTGCTCGGCGTGCTGCTCGTCCTCGCGGCCGGGGTCTCGAGGATCCCCGAGCTCATCGTTCCCGATGAGAGCCCGGAGCTCGCCTTCGTCCTACCGGCCGTGATGTTCGGCTACATCGCCGCCATCCTCTACGACCCGCGGACCGCCGTGCTGCTCTCGGTGCCGGTGGCGACCTTCACCGCCATCTCCACCCAGGATGCCGCCCTGACGATGTTCGCCGCCGCCGCCACGATCACCCCGGTCGGCTTCGTGTCCTCGGTGTCGAGCCGTCGCGAGCTCCGCGTCGCCGTCGGTCTCTCCGCGGTCGTGCTCGCCCCGCTCGCCGGCGTCGTCGCCTGGCTCTTCATCGGCTTCGACTCGGCGCCGCTCGCGGCGCTCTTCGGCTTCGTCGGCGGCGTTGTCGCCGGCCTCGTCGCCCAGGGGCTGCTCTCGTTCCTCGAGAACCTCTTCCGGGTCACGACGACGGTGACCCTGCTCGACCTCACCGACCGGAACCACCCGGCGCTGCGTCTCCTCGAGGAGAAGGCACCGGGAACGTTCAACCACTCGATCCTCGTCGGCACGCTCGCCGGCAAGGCGGCCCGCGCCATCGAGGCCGACCCGCTGCTCGCACAGGCGGCGGCGTACTACCACGACCTCGGCAAGACGGAGCACCCCCAGTACTTCATCGAGAACCAGTTCGGGTTCTTCAACCCGCACGACGAGTTGGACCCGGCCGAGTCGGCGAAGCTCATTCGCCAGCACGTCAGCGACGGGTTGCGGCTGGCCCGCCAATACCGCATCCCGGAGGACGTCGCCAACGGCATCCGTATGCATCACGGCACCGGGCTGATGCGTTACTTCTATCACAAGGCGCTGGAGGCCGATCCCGGCGTCGACCCCGCCGCCTTCCGCCATGGCGGAGCGAAGCCGAGACGCAAGGAGATGGCGATCCTGATGGTCTCCGACGCCGTCGAGGGCGCGGCGCGCGCCCTCGCCCAGCAGGAGGACCCGACGGCGGACGGCCTCCGCAAGCTCGTCGACTCGGTCGTCGGCGAGAAACTCGAGGACGGCCAGCTCGACGAGTCGGCGCTCACCTTCGGCGACCTCACCAGGGTCAAGACCGCGCTCGTCGAGGCGCTCATCGGCTACTACCACACCCGCATCCCTTACCCCGGGTTCCCGACCGGGCCCGGGGAGGCACCGCCGGCACTCGGCGACGGGGGTGGACCCGACCTGTGATGCAGGTACAGATCACCGACGATCGCGAGGACCCGCTCGAACCCGGGCCTTTCGTCGAGCTCGCCGTGTCGGTCCTCGTTGCCGAAGCGTGTCCCGACGGCACCGAGGTGGACATCGCCCTCGTCGATGCGGCGACGATGGCCGGCCACAACGCCGCCGCGCTGGGTCGCTCCGGGCCCACAGACGTGCTCGCGTTTCCCCTCGAGGAGGCGGCGCCGGGCGTCCCGCCGCGCCGCCTGCCCGAGGGTCCGCCGCCGCATCTCGGTGACGTCGTCATCTGTCCCGACATCGTTCGCGACAACGCCCGCGCCGCCGGGGTACCCTTCGAGGACGAGATGGCGCTGATGGTGGTCCACGGACTGCTGCACCTACTCGGCTACGACCACGAGACCGACGCCGACGCGGAGCAGATGGAGGATCGCGAGCGCGTGCTGGTCTCCACCGCCGGCCGGTCCAGGCCATGACGGCAGTCGCCCTCACCGCCTCGGCTCTCCTCGTCGTCGTCACCGCCATCCTGCGCGCCGCCGGGGCCTCGCTCGTTCGCACCCTTCGCGCCGACGCCCTCCACGACGCGGCCGAGGGGGACCGGCGCGCCGCCACCGTCGCCGAGCTGCTCGAGGACCGGCCCCGCCTCCAGCCGGCGCTGGGCATCTTCCATACCGGCCTGCTCCTCCTCGCCTCGATCCCGGCGACGTGGGCGCTGACCCGTATCAGCAGCGGCTGGACCCTGCTCGGCGCCCTTGTCGTGGCGGGTCTCGTCATCGTCTTCGCCGGCGACGTGGTACCCCGCAGCCTCGGCCGGCGCCGCCCCGGCACCATCGCCTATCGCTTCTCGTGGATGCTGCGGCCCGCCGTCGCGCTCGGCGATGCGGCCGCCGACTTCATCGTCGAGCCCGAGGACAACGGTGAGGAGGAGGAGGAAGAGGACGCCGTCGAGGCCGAGGAGCGGGAGCTCATCTCCCAGGTGCTGGAGTTCACCGACACGATCGTGCGCGAGGTCATGGTGCCCCGCACCGACATGGTCACGGTCACCTCCTCGGCGTCGACCGACGAGGCGCTCGACGTCGTGCTCGCCGAGGGCCGGTCCCGGATCCCCGTCGTCGGCGAGAGCGCCGACGACGTCCTCGGCGTGCTCTACGCCCGCGATCTCCTCACCCTCATGGATGCGGCTGCCCCGCCGCGTCTGGCGACGGACCTCATGCGCCCGGCCACGTTCGTGCCCGAGACGAAGCGCGTGTCCGAGTTGCTTCGCGAGATGCAGGGAACCCACACACACCTCGCCATCGTGGTCGACGAATTCGGAGGCACGGCCGGCCTGGTGACGATCGAGGACCTCCTCGAGGAGATCGTCGGCGAGATCGCCGACGAGTACGACGACGAGGAGCCGATGGTCGTCCACCTCGAAGATGGGGCGTACCTCGTCGATGCTCGGCTCGGTATCGACGAACTCGGCGACCTGCTCGGGGTGGCGCTGCCCGATCAGGAGTGGGACACGGTGGGGGGCCTCGTCCTCGGGCTCGCCGGCAGGGTGCCCCGCGAGGGCGAGTCGTTCGAGCTCGGTCGCCACCTCCTCACCGCGGAGCGGGTCCAGGGCCGCCGGGTCGCCCAGGTGAAGCTGCAGGCCCGCTGACGTGAGGTCGGGTTTCGTCCCCGTTGTCGGCCGGCCCAACGTCGGCAAGTCGACGCTCGTCAACGCCCTCGTCGGCGAGAAGGTCGCGATCACGTCGGTACGCCCCCAGACGACGCGCAACACGATCCGGGGCGTGCTCGATCTCGCGAATGACGAGGCCCAGATCGTCTTCGTCGACACCCCCGGCCTCCACAGGCCGCGCACCGCGCTCGGCGAGCGGCTCAACCGACTCGTCTACGGCTCCCTCGCCGAGAGCGACGCTGTCGTCTTCGTCCTCGACGCGACCGGGAAGGTGGGCCCCGGGGACCGGCGCATCGCGGCGCGACTCGCCGCCGCCGCAGCTCCGACGATCGTCGCCGTCAACAAGATCGATCGCGCCGGGAGCGACCGAGTCGCGGAGCGTCTCCTCGAGGCCGCTGGGTGGGATTTCGCCGCCTACGTTCCCGTGTCCGCAATTGACGGCCACGGCCTGGAGGAGCTGACGAGGGAGCTGGTGACGAGCCTCCCGGAAGGGCCCCGCTACTTCCCGCCGGGGATGCGTACCGACCAGCCCGACGAGCTGCTCGCCGCGGAGCTCGTCAGGGAGAAGTACCTGGCGAGGCTGCGCGACGAGCTGCCGCACTCCCTCGCCGTGGCCGTCGAGGAGATCGCGACGAGGGAGAGCGGCATCGTCTACGTCTCGGCCACGGTCTACGTCGAGCGGAACTCGCAGAAGGGCATGGTCATCGGCAAGGGCGGGGAGCTGCTCCGGACGGTCGGCGCCGAAGCGCGCTCCGAGCTGGAGCGCGTCTTCGGTGCCGGGGTCTATCTCGATCTACGGGTCAAGGTCGAGCGGGACTGGCAGCGTCGAGATCAGCTCCTGGACCGGCTCGGGTATTGATGCGCTCCCGCGCACCGTCCGACGGCCTCAGTCGGCGTCCTCGCCACCGTCGTCGTCGCCGGTCACGTCGACGACGGTGAAGCTCTCGTCGAGCTGGACGTCGACCTGGCTGCCGTCGTCGAAGGTCACCTCGACCTCGTAGTAGCTCTCTTCGTCGCCGATCTCTGTCTCGGTGACCGTGCCGGCTCCGGTGTGGTCGAGCGCGGCCTTCGTCGCCTGCTCGAGCTCGACACCGGTGATCGGCATCTCGGTGCCGTCGTCGTCGCTCGAGCTGAGCGCGATGCCGGCGCCGGCGATGCTCGCGGCGACGATCACCCCGGCTGTGATCAGGATCGCGGTTCTCCGCTTCATCGTCGTCCTTCCCTGTCGGGTAGCCGTTGTCGTTCCGCTCACGGTACGAAACGGCGCCTGAAACGACGCTGAACGATCGCCCTCAGAGCGCGTCGATCTCGGCGGCGAGTGCGGTGTCCTTGCCGGTGAGGGCTCCCTCGGAATGCGTCGACAGCTCGATGCGCACCTTGTTCCACCGGATGTCGATGTCGGGGTGGTGGTCGGCGACCTCGGCGGCGAGCGCGACCTGGGTCACGAACCCCATCGCGGCCTTGAAGTCCCTGAGGACGAACGTCCGCGTCAGCGTCTCTCCGTCGATCGTCCATTCGGGATGACCCGCCAGGAAGGTCGTCCTCGCCTCCGCGTCAAGACCGGCCATCGCGCCTCCTCGTCTCCCGCCGGGCCGTCGCGGCGATGGTAGGTGCGATGCCGCCCCTCGGGTACGCTCAGGCCGATGGCGCTCCGTCACGACCAGGGCATCGTGCTCCGCGGCTATCCGTTCGGAGAGGCCGACAGGGTCGTCGTGCTGCTGAGCCCCAACCACGGCAAGCTGCGGACGGTGGCCAAGGGCGTCCGCAAGACGAAGAGCCGCTTCGGGGGCCGGCTCGAGCCGTTCTCTCACGTCGATCTCGTCCTCTACGAGGGCCGCAACCTCGACACGATCACCCAGGTCTCGATGATCGAGCCCTTCCACCGCCTCCGCGGTGATCTGGAGCGGGTGATCGCGGCGGCGACGATGGTCGAGGTCGCCGACGCCGTCGCCACCGAGAACGAGGCCTCGGTCCGGCTCTTCCTGCTCCTCCACCGCGGGCTGCGGACGCTCGACCGCACCGGGGTCCACGCCGATCTCGTGACGTCGTACCTGCTGAAGGCGGCAGCCGTCGTCGGCGTCGCCCCTGCCCTGGAGAGCTGCGCCGGCTGCGGGCGCAGCGACGGGCTCGACCGCTTCAGCTTCGAGGCCGGCGGCGCCCTCTGCGAGCGGTGCCGCACCCCCGGCGCCTACGCCCTTCGCGACGGTCTCACCGGCTATCTCGCCGGGGTGGCCGCCGCCGAACTCGACGCGCTCCCCGCCGCCGACGACGCGTTCACCGGTGAGGCGATGGGGGTCGCCCGCCGCTTCCTCGAGTTCCATCTCGAGCGGAGGCTGGAGAGCCTCGCCGTGATCGATGGCTGAACCGGAGCCGGCGTCGCTCGACCGCGACCGGATCCCACGCCACGTCGCCATCATCATGGACGGCAACGGCAGGTGGGCGAACGCCAGGGGCCTCCCCAGGACCGCAGGCCACGCCCAGGGCGAGCCGGCACTCTTCGACGTCATCCAGGGTGCGCTCGGTCTCGGCATCGAGTGGCTCACCGTGTACGCCTTCTCGACGGAGAACTGGTCGCGACCAGCCGACGAGGTCTCGTTCCTCATGCACTTCAACATCGACCTCCTCCGCCGGCGCCGGGACGAGATGGACGAGATGGGGGTGCGGATCCACTTCATCGGCGACCGTGACGATCCCCGGGTCCCCGACGAGTTGCGCACCGAGATCGACGTCGCCGAGGCGTTGACGGCCGCCAACACGACGATGCACCTCGTGTTCGCCTTCAACTACGGAGGCCGCAACGAGGTCGCCCACGCCGTTCGGCGTCTCGCCGTCGACGTGGCCTCCGGCACGATCGATGTCGATGCCGTGGGCATGGAGAGCCTCGCCGAGCGAATGTACCTCCCGGAGATGCCGGATCCCGACCTCGTCATCCGCAGCAGCGGCGAGATGCGGATCTCGAACTTCCTCCTCTGGGAGAGCGCCTATTCCGAGTTCGTCTTCACGCCGGTGCTGTGGCCGGACTTCGATGGCACGACGCTCGCCGCCTGCATCGCCGAGTACCAGGGTCGGGACCGTCGCTACGGCGGGGTCGGGTGAGGGGTCTCGAAATGGGTCGCCCGGGCGTGGCGATGCAGCGCCCTATCATCCGCACCCCTTCTCCCCACCACCAGTGAGGCGATCACGGCATGGCCATCGACTTCGACACCATCGTCAACCTCTCCAAGAAGCGCGGGTTCGTGTTCCAGTCGTCGGAGATCTACGGGGGTCTCCGCTCGGCCTACGACTACGGGCCGCTCGGCGTCGCCCTCCTTCGCAACGTCAAGGCCGAATGGTGGCGGGCGATGGTCCAGATGCGTGACGACGTCGTGGGCATCGACTCGGCGATCCTCCAGGCGTCCGACGTGTGGGTGGCATCGGGTCACGTCGCCTCGTTCACCGATCCGCTCGTCGAGTGCACGAGCTGCAACAGCAGGTTCCGGCTCGACAAGCTCGACGACTCGGAGCAATGCCCGACGTGCGGCAACCGGGGCACGTTCACCGAGCCGCGCCAGTTCAACCTCATGTTCCAGACGCACATGGGCCCGGTGGCATCCGAGGAGAACGTCGTCTATCTGCGGCCGGAGACGGCCCAGGGCATCTTCATCAACTTCGAGAACGTGCGGCGGACCGCCCGGCTCAAGCTGCCGTTCGGCATCGCCCAGATCGGCAAGGCGTTCCGCAACGAGATCACCCCCGGCCAGTTCGTCTTCCGTACCCGGGAATTCGAGCAGATGGAGCTGGAGTTCTTCTGCCACCCCGACGACGCCGAGGAATGGTTCGGGTACTGGCTCGACGAACGGCAGCGCTGGTACCTCGACCTCGGCATGAGCCCGGACAAGCTCCGGTTGCGGCGCCACGACGCCGACGAGCTGGCTCACTACGCCGCAGACACGTACGACGTCGAGTACGAGTTCCCCTGGGGCTGGGACGAGCTCGAGGGGATCGCCAACCGGACCGATTTCGACCTGAAGGCGCATGCCGAGCGGTCGGGGAAGGACCTCCGTTACTACGACCAGGACGCCGATGACCGATTCTTTCCGTACGTCATCGAGCCGTCCGGGGGAGCGACCAGGACGACGTTCGCCCTCCTCATCGATGCCTACACCACGGAGGAGGTCGGCGGCGAGGAGCGGGTCGTGCTCAAGCTCGACAAGCGGCTCGCTCCGATCAAGGCGGCGGTGCTGCCGCTGTCGAAGAAGCCGGATCTCGTCGAGGTGACGCAGAAGGTCGCCGACTCGCTCAAGCCGCTGTGGGACGTCGAGGTGGACGTCACCCAATCGATCGGGAGGCGGTACCGGCGCCAGGACGAGATCGGGACGCCGTACTGCGTGACGATCGACTTCGACTCGCTCGAGGACCAGCAGGTCACGGTGCGGGATCGGGACACGATGGCCCAGGACCGGATCGCCATCGACAAAGTCGTCGAGTACCTGCGCGACCGCCTCTGACACCGCCGTGCTCAGCCGGGTACGGTCACGGCCTCGCCCGCGGTGAGGTACACGTTGCGCATGAGCGGGTCGACGCGATCGAGCGTGCCGCTCACGTTGACGCGATCGCCGCGACGCAGCTCCGGCCCGCCGGGAGGGAGCTGGATGACGGCGTCGATCGTCGTCTGGCCGTAGAGGTCGTGGTCGATGGTCGCCACGGTCACGACCGCCTTGACGCCGGGCCCCTCGCCGAAGTCGAGGTCCGTGCGGTAGCTCCTCGTATCGCGCACGGTGCCCGACCAGGTCACCGGCCGGCCCCGGTACTGCCCATCGAAGAGGGCGATCGTCTCGAAGCTGAGCCGGTCCGAGCTGAACAGCGTCTCGAAGAGCCTGGCATCGGCCTCCTCCGCTTCGATCGGGCTCGGTGCCGGCGCCGGACGCTCGGGCGCCTCCGCGTAGGTGCGCCATCCCTCGACCTCGGGGTCGCCGGGAAGCACCTCCGCGAGGCGGCGGGCCGCCCGGGCCGCCTCCTCCTTCCGTCCCGAGGCTGCGAGGGTCTCGACCTCGAGGAGGCGCCCGTCGACGTCGTCGGGATGGGGCTGCACGATCGTGGAGATGTCCTGCGACGTCGCGGCCAGCTCGCCGCCGAGTCGCTCGTCGAGAGCCCGGCTCATCCGGTCGACGAGCCCGTCCTCGTCGAGGAGGCGGCGCCCGGCTGCGGCGATGCGCCGGGTCGTCGAGACGAGGTTGTCCTTGTTGCGCTCCAGACCCTTGGTCGCCACCACGATCTCGGTGTCGTCGACCCTGGTGCGGCGGTGGAGAGAGAAGAGCCGGAGCAGGGAGAGCCTGCGGCTCGACGACAGGAACGCCCTCACCGCCGCAGGGTCGGCCGCCTTCACCACCCACGTGTCGTCGAACTCGGCGTCGCCCACCTCGACGTCCTGTGCGCCGAAGAGGCGGGTGATGCGGGAGAAGGCGGTCTGTGCCTTCAGCTCGAGCCCGAGGCCGAGGTCGGGGTAGCCGACGCGATAACGGGTGAAGGTCTGGTTGTTGTTGCTGCCGCCCTCGGTGAACGTGTCGACGAGGACTCGCAGCGGGCCCATCGTCCCCTCGATGCGGGGCCGGGTGAAGAAGGATCCCCTGTTCACCGCCAGCCCGAGCGTGGCGCCGGCCCGCTCCCACGCCTGCTTCGCGGCCTCCATCTGCCGGACGGCGACGGTGACCACGGCGACACCGAGGACGATGACGGCGAGAATGATGACGACGGTCATGCCGTGATTCTACGGAGGGCTCGCCGCCCCCCGAGGCTCTTGCGGGCCCGAGATGGTCGGGGCTTGGTCAGTCTGCGCACCGGGGTCGCGACGGCGGCGTTGGCCCGGTGAACACCCCCATCCACCGATCGGCCCATCGATGCGACGCGCCACACCCTTGATCATCGGTTTGCTCGCGGCCGCGGTCCTCGTCGTCGCCGGGGCGCTCGTCGTCGGCGGCGGTGAGGAACCGGCGGCGGGTCCGGCGACCGAAGCACCTGCGACGACGCAACCGCCCTCGACGACGGCGTCGCCTCCGGCGACGACGCCACCGACGACCATCGCCCCGTCAACCACCTCGGCGGGCGCCGCGGTGTCCCTCCCACCGGACCTTGCCTTCGTCACCGAGCCGTGGGAGACGGACTGGTCCCGGGCCACGATCGACCTCTCCGAGCTCAAGATCGGCATCCCCACCGTCGACCCCCGCGACCGCATCCGGCCCATCGACGACCCCCGCTACGAGGAGATCGCAAGCGGGGACGAGTGGCTTGTCGGGCGCGAGATCGGCATCCAGATCGAGCTCGACGACGGCGCCCGCTTCTTCCCGCTGCGGATCCTCACCGCCCACGAGGTCGTCAACGACGAGGCGGCCGGGGTCGCCTTCGCCGTGACCTACTGTCCGCTGTGCAACACCGCCGTCGCCTTCAACCGGGTCGTCGACGGCGAGGTGCTGCGGTTCGGGGTCTCGGGTCTGCTGCGCAAGTCCGACCTCGTCATGTGGGACGACAGGACCCAGTCGCTGTGGCAGCAGATCACCGGCGAGGGCATCGTCGGCACACATGCGGGGAACCAGCTCGAGCTCATTCCGTCGGCGATCGTCACGTGGGACGATTTCAAGCAGCGCCATCCCGCCGGCGTGACGCTGTCCCAGGACACCGGGTTCGGCTTCAACTACGGCAGCAACGGCTACGTCGGCTACTCCAACCGGGCGGCGCCGTTCGGCAGCTTCTTCGACGACCCGCTCGACGACCGGTTCCCAGCTCTGGAACGGGTCGTCGGGATCCGGGTCGGCGACGCCGCCAAGGCCTACCCGTTCAGCGTGATCGCAGCGGAGCGGTCAGTCAACGACGAGGTCGAGGGGCTTCCCATCGCGGTGTGGTGGGGTGACAGCGACGCAGCCGACAACTTCTCCGGCCAGTTCGTCGGCGAAGGCGAGGCGATCGGCACCGGGATCGCCTTCGTCCGCGTCGTCGACGATCTCGTTCTGACGTTCTCGCCGGCCGGCCCCGTCACGTTCACCGACGCCGAGACGTCGAGCACGTGGACCTTGCTCGGCGAGGCCGTCGCCGGCCCGCTCGCGGGCACCCGTCTCGAGATGGCGCTACACCAGAACGAGTTCTGGTTCGCCTGGGCGGCGTTCAACGAGGGCTCGCCGGTCTACGGCGCCTGAACCACCGGGCCCGACCCGGCGCAGCCCGCGGCGTCGGTACACTCGCCCGAAGTGGCCTATTCCCGAGACGACATCGACAAGGTGAGGGAGCTCACCGACCTGGTCGAGCTCGCCACTGAGGTCACGAAGGTCAAACAGACCGGCCGCTCCGTGATGGCGGTGTGCCCCTTCCATCAGGAGAAGACACCGTCGCTGTCGATCGACCGCGAACGCGGCCTCTACCACTGCTTCGGCTGTGGCAAGGGCGGCGACGTCTTCCAGTGGGTGCAGGAGACCCAGACCGTCGACTTCGCCGGCGCCGTCGAGCTGCTCGCTCGCCGCGCCGGTGTGACCCTCACCCAGGACCCGGGTGCCCGCAAGCGACGGTCGGAGCGGGAGCGCCTGATCGAGGCGACGGACGAGGCGGTCGAGTGGTTCCACGAGCGGCTGAAGACGGCGAGCGATGCCGCCGCCGCCCGCGCCTACCTGCGCGGCCGCGGCTACGACGTCGACATCGTCGAGCACTTCCGCCTCGGGTTCTCCCCGGACTCGTGGGACGCCCTCACCCGGCACCTCACCTCGAAGGGGTTCTCGGAGCGGGTCATCGTCGCCGCGGGTCTGGCGAGTCGGGCGAGACGGGGGAGGGTCGTCGACCGGTTCCGGGGCAGGGTGATGTTCCCGATCTTCGACGTGCGCGGCGACGCCGTCGGCTTCGGCGCCCGCCAGCTCGAGGGCGAGCCGCCCAAGTACCTCAACTCGCCGGAGACTCCGATCTACCACAAGTCGCGTCTGCTCTACGGGCTCAACTGGGCGAAGTCGGAGGTCGTCAGGAGGGGAGAGGCGGTCGTCGTCGAGGGCTACACCGACGTCATCGCGTTTCAGCAGGCGGGTGCGCCGATTGCGGTCGCGACGTGCGGCACCGCCCTCGGCGAGGACCATCTCGGCGCACTGCGCCGGTTCACCGAGCGCATCGTCCTCGCCTTCGATGCAGACGAGGCCGGCGCCGGGGCGGTGCTGCGCGGGTTCGAGCGCTCCGTGCCGGGCGACCTCGACCTCCGGGTGGCGACGTTTCCTGCGGGCAGGGACCCGGCCGACCTCGTCGGCGCCGGTGAGCAGTCGATGATGCTGAAGTCGGTCGAGGAGTCGATGCCCCTGCTCCAGTTCCGCATCGAGCGGGAGCTCGGCAGCTTCGACCTCGACGAAGCCGAGGCCCGGGGGAGGGCGGTCGGGGCGCTCGTCCCGATCATCGCCACCCACCCCGACGCCGTCGTTCGCCACGAGTACGCCGTGTTGCTGTCCCGCCGCACGGGTGTCGACCTCGACGTCGTCGAGGGAGCGCTGCGGAGGGCGACGGCGGCTCGGGTGAGCGCCGCTCCGGCGCCCGACGAGCCCCCGCAGCGCCTCACCGGCGAGGAGCGCGCCGAGCGGGAGTTGCTCCGGCTGCTGCTCGCCAACGATGCCGGGCTCGATCGCGAAGAGCTCGACGCCGAGCTCTTCGTCACCGACCTCCACATGCGCGCGTTCGAGCGCATCGGTCCGGTGGTCCTCGCCCTCGCCCCCGGCGTCACCCCGGACCTCGGCGCCGCCATCGGCGACGACGCAAGTGAAGCGGGTGCGTTGCTCCGGGAGCTGGCTATGGTCGATCTCCCGCTGCCCGACGCGACCGACGTTCTCATTCGGCTCAAGGTGGCGGGGGTCGAGCGCCGAATCGACATGGTGCGTCGCGAACTCGGACGGCTCGACCCCGAGCGTGACACCGAGGCGTATTCCGAGCGCTTCGGCGAGTTGATAGCGTTGGAGCGCAAACGTCGGGATCTACGGAGCGCCGAGTGAACGAAACCGCAGCCGCCGTCCTCGAGGAGCTCGCCAAGCGCGGGAACCAGCGCGGTTTCCTCGTCATGAGCGAGATCCAGCAGGAGCTCGAGGATGCCGAGGCGCCCGCCGAGGCGTTCGACGAGGTGTTCCTCGGCCTGCGGGCGAGAGCGATCGCGATCAGGGAGGACTCGGACGACACTCTCGCCGCCACCGCCCTGACCAGCGACGAGCTCGTCCATGTGTCGGACTCGGTGCGGATGTACCTCCAGGAGATCGGCCGCTACCCGCTGCTGACCCCGCAACAGGAGGTGGAGCTGGCGATGCAGATGGAGGCGGGGGCCCGCGCCGACGAGCAGCTCCGGGTGGAGGGCCCGGCATTGCCGACGAGCGCGAGGGTGATCTTGGAGCGGTCGTCACGTCTCGCCGACCGGGCCCGGAAGCGCCTCGTCGAGGCCAACCTGCGCCTCGTCGTCTCCATCGCGAAGAAGTACGTCGGGCGCGGCCTGTCGCTGTTGGATCTCATCCAGGAGGGAAACCTGGGTCTCATCCGGGCCGTGGAGAAGTTCGATTACCGCAAGGGCTTCAAGTTCTCGACGTATGCGACGTGGTGGATCCGCCAGGCGGTGACTCGGGCGCTGGCCGACCAGGCGCGGACGATTCGAGTGCCCGTCCACATGGTGGAGACGATCAACAAGCTCGCCCGAGCCCAGCGGGTGCTCATGCAGGACTTGGGGCGGGAGCCCAGCATCGAGGAGATCGCAGCCGAGATGGAGATCGAGCCGGGTCGCGTCTCCGAGCTGAGGCGCATCGCTCAGGACCCGGTGTCGCTGGAGACGCCGCTGGGCGAGGAGGACGACTCGACGCTCGGCGACTTCGTCGAGGACACCGACGCCGAGGTCCCCGTCGAGGCGGCGTCGTTCAAGCTGCTCCAGGAGTACCTCGGGCTCGCCCTCGAGGGCCTCAACGAGCGGGAGCGCCAGGTGCTCATCATGCGCTTCGGACTCGCCGACGGAAAGGTGCGAACGCTCGAGGAGGTGGGTGGCCACTTCCGGGTGACGAGGGAGCGGGTGCGCCAGATCGAGACGAAGGCGCTCGCCAAGCTCCGTCAGCCGGCCCGCGCCAAGCGTCTCGAGGGGTATCTCGAGGGCGCCTGAGCTCCCTCGCCTGTTGGGGTCAGTTCACTCGTTTTCTGTCACATGCGCCCTATAGGCTCCCGGCCATGGATGTCCTGGCAGAGGTCCCCACCGAGGAGCTGCGGCTGCAGCTCGATGCCGACGAGCGTGTCATCGCCCGGGCGCGGGCGAGGCAGGCGGCTCGCATCGGCGAGCTCGAACGCCGGCAGGCCGCCGCCGCCGCAGGGTGCGTGTCCACGGTCGAGTGGGTGTCGGGGCGACTCGACGTCGCGCCCGAGACCGCGCAGCGGCTGGTGGCGACCGCCCGGGCCCTCGTCTCCCTGCCGCACCTCACCGGCTCGGTGAGCCACGGTGAGGTCACCTGGGACCGAACGGTCGAGGTCGCCAAGGGCGCCACGGCTGACGACGAGCTCGACGTCTTGCTCTCCTCGTACGAGCACGACATCGCGGGTTTCCGCCGGCTCCGCGCCAGGAAGCGCCGCATGACCCGCGGTGATGAGCGGCGGGCTCACGCCGAGCGCTACCTGGCGTTCCAGCCGGCACTGGATGAGACGTCGGTGCGGCTGAGCGGCGTGCTGTCCGGTGCCATGGGCAAGGAGCTGCAGGCCGCCGTCGATGCTCGCGCCGACGAGTTCCCGCCCTTCCCCGATGGAACGCGGGCACCGGTGTCCCAGCGCCGCGCCGACGCGCTCGTGTCGCTCGTGACGGATTCGGCGGGCACCGGCGGGGGCGAGGCGCCGGCCGTCATCGTCAACGTGGATGCCGCCGACGCGACGCCGAGCAACGGCGAGTCGGGTGTCGCCCTCGTCTCCGGTCCCCGCATCGGGCCGGACGCGCTCGAGGCGATCCTGTGCGACGCTGTCGTCGAGGTCACCGCCACCGCCGGAGACGGCTCCCCGCTCGGCGTCGGCCGCCGCTCCCGGACCATTCCGCCCCGGCTGCGCCGTCACGTGCTCGCCCGGGACGACGGCTGCACGGTCGCGGGTTGCGTGTCGACGTACCGGCTGGAAGTCCACCACCGGGTTCCGTTTTCCGAAGGCGGCCGTACCGACCCGGACAACCTCACCACGCTGTGTTGGTATCACCACCATGTGGCCATCCACGGCCACGGCTTCACCATCGACCCGCAGTCGCCGCGGGGCCGTCTCCGTCTCCGTCCGCCCGAGGCGGCGCGACCACCGCCGCGGATCGCGCCGTAGCGTTCCGTCGTTGTCTAGGTGCGGCCGGTCCCGGCCGTACCGGCTGCCCGAAGACCCCTGCTCGTCAACCGCAACGTTCCACTGAGGATCGAGCGCGCCGCGGTGCGGTGGGGCTCGGTGGCCTCGAGCATCGACTGCACCTGCTCGTTGGCCGCGATCCGCTGCGCCGTCTCGTCGATGCGTGCACGGTGTTCGGGCGCAGCCCTCGTCCCGAGGTAGTACCCGACGGCGAACCCAACGACGGCTCCGGTGGTGAACTTCATGGCGGGCATTCTTGCATCCGGCGCAGATGCCGGCCCGGTGTGCCGTGATACCATCGTCCGGCTCCCGATCCATGCCTATCGTGAGCCGCGATCCGGGGTAGCTCAATCGGCAGAGCAGCGGACTGTTAATCCGTTGGTTGTGGGTTCGAGTCCCACCCCCGGAGCTCTCAAGACCCCAATGTTCTATTGGGTTTCTGCCAGGTCAGCCGCCGAGCTCGATGGGCTCCTGTCCACCGCCTGTCCACATTCTGTCCACATCAGATCGCGGCAGGGCACGGTGACGGGCGTCGAGACGGTCCGCCAGATCATCCTGATCGGACGGGAACGGCATCTTCGAATACATTCTGGGCGGCCAACAGGAGTCAAGGCTCCTCGATGTGCGTGTGTTCGACGAAGCGACCAAGAAGTCTGTTTATGCCAATCAGACGAATACGGCCGAAGAGAGTGGCGCATCAAACTGCCCGCTTTGCGCAGTCGGCCATGCTGCCAACAAGAGCAAGATATGGCGGTTCGCCGAGATGGACGCGGACCACGTGTCCGCGTGGAGCAAAGGCGGTACAAGCTCAGCTGAGAACTGCCAAATGCTCTGTGTCACCCACAATCGCGCCAAAGGCAACCGATAGTACGGGCGTGCCGCCGGGACCAAGAGACCGAGACCCGATCACCATCCGCCTCCATGGGCTCACCAGACCCTGAATCACCGCGACCGCCCATAACCGGCAAGTGGCGTTGGCTTGCGCTCACCGAAGACGCGGTGGCCGGCCGCCGAGAACGCGCGACCGCGTCGCACCGTCGGTGCTGCAGCGAGGGAGGGCACATTCGTGCCGTTTCCGCCTCGGGTACGCGCCGGTTATCGAGCAGATCTGGCTGGTACGTGCGGGACTGGGGCAGTCGAGGTTCTTGTCGTGTGACTGATCGCTGCCGCCGAAGAGCCTCGGGACCAGTGCAGTGGAACGGGCTCGGAGTCGGGGGAGTGGACGGTCGCGCTCCTGGTAGGCATCGTGAGGACTGGGTCACGAAACTTATCGGCCCGGACACAAGGTAGGCGATGGGAACAGCCGACGAGCTGGGTGAAGGGGCCCGCAGCGACATCAGGCTGCGAGGACTCTTCGAGGCGCATCGCGTCGATGTGCTCGCCTACTGCATGCGGCGCGTATCGCGATGGGACGCCCACGACGCCGCAGCCGAGGTCTTCGCTGTTGCTTGGCGCCGCATCGACGACGTTCCCCACGGCGACGCCGCCTATTTGCATGACAACGAGTGGCGGCTCCTTCACCTGGTATCGCTATCTTCGTCGTCGAGCGATTGAGGTGCTGGGGTGGCGACCGACATCCACGAGATCGAGAACCGGCTCGTCGTGGGTGTCGACGGTTGGCGATCTGGGACTGAAGTCGGGCGCGGTCGAACTCGGACGCCCCGGAGCAGCGTCCCGCACGGCGAGGTCGAATCCGCCAAGATTCGCCGATGAAGGTCGTGTACAAGGTCACGTACCCGAACGGGAAGATCTACGTCGGGATGGACCTCACCGACACCGTCAACTACCTCGGGACCATGGACAGCAGCCTGATTGCGGCGGATTTCACTCGTGAGCAGCGGCGGGACTTCACGATCCGTAAGGAGATCCTGTGGGAGTCCGAGACGGCCACGGACTCCGAAGTCCGGCAGCGGGAGGTGGAGCTGATCAGGGAGCATCGTGCGAACGACCCCGCTGTGGGGTACAACCGCTGGCCGAAACCCAGATAGAGGGGCCCGTCACCACCTGGCTGAATGGTCATTGCTGGCGGTGCGGAATCGGTCGATGAGCCCCAGCGCAAGTTCCCTCGTCTCGGCTCTGTCCACGGCGGTTTCGGTGTGTCCGCTCCCAGGCATATCCGACGAATCGACAGCCGCTGGATAGCCCGCCGTTTGCCACGCTTTAAGGACGCGCTGCTCGATTGCGCGAGCGTCGGACCCGGTGTCAGTGGATCGCAGGGCGAGGAGTTCCCATCCGTTGCGTTCATGCCAGCCCACCCGGTCGTTCCCGACGTTACCGATGCCGACCTTCACGGCCTGATACAGCTCGTGACAGATGAGATACACGATTGACGGGGCGATTTCGGAGAACCCGTGGGCGCAGTTTGAACAACCGCCTTGGCCCGAAGCGACGTTGTTGTATCGGGGATGGACCTCCTCGCCGCAGTTGATGCAGCGGCATCGCCACGGCTTTGTGGCCCCTGGGTATGGGGCAAGGGGTTCGAGGCCCATGCGCCGCATCAGTGCCTCCGCCATTTGGGGGGTTGACTTGCCGTCCTGCACAGAAGGCGCATCCTCCCGTCGCACCAGTCGAGATGTTGTGATACGACGGAGCCACCTCCTGACCGCAGGCGGAGCATTCGCACGGCCACGGCGCGTGTGACTTCACGTAGGGCTCAAGTGGTATCAGCCCGGCATCGAGCATCACGCCTTCGGCCTCAATGGGGTCCACCCGTTTCCCAGCGCAGAATGGGCAACCCCGCCCCTGCTGAATGCTGTTGTAGACGGGCGCGTATTCGTGGCTGCAGTCGAGGCACCGTACCGGCCACGGTTTCATTGACCCGGGGTACTCCGTTAGCGGCTCGAGACCCGCGGTTCGTATGAAGGCGGTGGCTTCTGTGGGATCGAGCGGCGCGTTCGGGATGCACAACCGGCACTTCGTCTTTCCGGCCCTCACTTGGCTGAGAGCTTTTGTTACGACAGACCCGCAGTCGTCGTGGCGGACGCTCCAGGCGTGATTGGTGTTCGAATAGGGCTCCAGAGGTTCAAACCCGGGCTCGCGCATCTCATTAGCGGCACGATCCGGATCCTCGCGCCTCGCCGCTGCACGTCGTTTGACACCACACAACCGGCACCCACCACGCCCCTGCCGGACGCTGTGCAGCGTAGGGGTCACCTCGGCCCCACACGACAGACACTCAGACCGCCATGGCTTCTGTCGTCCGGGGTACGGCTCCAGCGGCTCAACTCCCGCCTCCCGCATCTCGTCCGCAGCTGTTGCAGCATTGTGCGTCTTCCGGGTGGCAGCGGCGCCCCCCGGAGCTCAGTTGGTGCCGTCTGAATTCGCTGCACGACCATGAGTGATATGTGTCGCCACCGGGTGAATACTGACCCCTTGTCACCGCCCGAATTTTGACCCCCTTCTGGATGGGTCCACCACGGATAGTGCTGAACGTTCGATCCTGGCTGGATTCCGGTCGGGAGGATTGGAGATTGATCGACGTGGAGGATTGGGCCGAGATCCGTCGGCTGCATCGAGCTGAGGGGTTGGGGATCAAGACGATCGCCCGAAGGTTGGGGGTGGCGCGTAACACGGTGCGGGCTGCGTTGCGTTCGGAGGCGCCGCCGCGGTATGAGCGGAGGTCGCAGGGGTCGATCGTGGATCCGGTGGAGCCTGCGATCCGTGAGTTGTTGCGGGATGTTCCGGATATGCCGGCGACGGTGATCGCAGAGCGGATCGGCTGGGAGCGGGGGATGACGGTGCTGCGGGACAGGATTGGGGAGCTGCGGCCCTTGTTTGTGTCTCCGGATCCGTCGCAGCGCACCTGGTATCGGCCTGGTGAGCTGGCCCAGTTCGACCTGTGGCAGCCCGATGTGGAGATCCCGGTGGGATTCGGGCAGTGTGCCAAGTTGTGGACGGTCGTCGGGGTGTCTGGGTACTCGAGGCTGATCGGTGCGGTGATGGTTCCTTCCCGGGCCGCTCATGACGTCTTGGGAGGAATGCTTCATGTGATAGGCGAGTTCGGCGCGGTGCCCCGCAAAGCGGTGTGGGATCAGGAGGGCTGCATCGGTCGGATCCGTGGCGGCCGTCAGGTGCTGACCGCCGAGTTCCAAGCTTTCCGCGGCACGCTGGGCATGGGAGCAGTGCTGGTCGGGCCCAATGATCCGGAGGCGAAGGGGCTGGTGGAACGAGCCAACGGCTATCTGGAGACCAGTTTCCTG
The DNA here is from genome assembly GCA_947259365.1 of uncultured Acidimicrobiaceae bacterium. Classification (GTDB taxonomy): domain Bacteria; phylum Actinomycetota; class Acidimicrobiia; order Spongiisociales; family UBA5794; genus CAMYMC01. Next base: position 41,425 of record CAMYMC010000033.1, read on the forward strand.
CCGGGCCGCAGCTTCGAAGACGTCGCTGATTTCAACCGGCAGCTGACGGTGTGGCTGCGACGAGCCAACCAGCGGATCCACGGCACTACCCGGGTTCGCCCGTCGGAGGCGATCCTCGAAGACCGGGGAGCGATGATGAGCTTCCCGCCGGTGCTCCCCGACCCTGGGTTGCGGTTCACCACCCGGTTGCCTCGAGACCATTACGTCCGGGTCCACACCAACGACTACTCGGTCAATCCCCGGTATGTGGGTCGTCGTGTCGACGTCGTCGTGACCCTCAACGAAATCGTGGTGACCTGTGACGGCACCGAGATCGCACGGCATCGTCGTTGTGTGGCCAAGCATCAGACGCTGCTCACCGCCGATCATGCACGGATCCTTCGCCAGATCAGAGCCGAAGCCGCCGAACCGAGACCGGTTGAGGTGACCGTCGAGGAACGTGACCTGGGTGTCTACGACCAGCTGGTGGAGGTGGCGTGATGACCCAGACCAGACCGACATCCGACATCGCCTACCTGTGTCGAGCCTTGAAGGCCCCGTCGATGCGCCGGGCAGTCGATCGGCTCGCCGAACGGGCCCGACAAGAAGAATGGACCCACGAAGAGTTCCTCGCTGCCTGCCTGGAGCGAGAAGTCGCCGCCCGGCAGACCAACGGCGGGGAGCTCCGCATCAAAGCGGCCCGGTTCCCGGCACGGAAGACCATCGAAGACTTCGACTTCTCCTTCCAACGGTCACTGCAACGAGACACCCTCCTGCACCTCGGAGCCCTCGACTTCATCCTGGCTCGAGAAAACGTGGTGTTCCTGGGCCCACCCGGCACCGGCAAGACCCATCTCGCCACCGGTCTAGGGATCAGAGCCTGCCAGGCCGGGCATCGAGTCGCTTTCGCCACCGCTTCTGAATGGGTGGCACGTCTCGCCGAAGCCCACGCCCAGGGTCGTCTCCAAGCAGAACTCACCCGCCTCGGGCGCATCCCCCTCCTCATCGTCGACGAAGTCGGATACATCCCCTTCGAAGCCGAAGCCGCCAACCTGTTCTTCCAACTCGTCTCCGCCCGCTACGAACGAGCCTCCGTCATCGTCACCTCCAACAAACCCTTCAGCCGATGGGGAGAAGTCTTCGGCGACCCCATCGTCGCCGCAGCCATGATCGACCGGCTCGTCCACCACGCAGAAGTCGTCTCCCTCAAAGGAGACTCCTACCGGCTCAAAGACCGCGACCTCGGGAGAGTGCCAACCGACAACACAGAGTGACCACGACCCGACCAGAGGGGTCAACTTTCAAACGGTGCAAAGGGGTCAACTTTCAGCCGTTGTTGACAAGCAGCCGTACTCGCCGCGACTCGCCCGTCTGTGGGGCTGGTGTGGAGTTGGAGAGAGAACAGTTCGCTCAGCGACACCCGTGCTGTTCGGTGGTCCCCACACCTGCCAGCCTGCCGACCACGAGCTTCGATCCCGGCTTCTTCTGCACCGTGTAGCGATCCATCTCCGGGGACTCGATGAATCACTAAACGGAAGCCGTTTCCCAGCCCAATGCCTGATTCGCAGTGGGCCGTCAAGCGGACCATCCCCGAGCGTCTCGGCGTTCTCAGATGGGGAACCGCAACGGCGCGTACGCGTCGGTCCGTCGAGAAGCATGAAACCCACAGTCGCGGTGCCACCGAATCGTCCAGGGGCCCCACGGGAGCCTCCGTAGACGCCGAGCGCGGGCGACATCGTCAGGTGACCACGCCCACGCCCCTAAGGAGGAAACCTCTCCCCTAGCTCCGGGTCAGTTCTGCAGCCTCGCGAATCCAGGTGATCACCTGCTCCATCTGATCTTCGGATTCCAGGGTTGCTTCTGTATTGCCCACACCCCAGTGACCGACTTCCGAGATGTCCCGGGTAAGCGGGTGATGCGAATAGCGGTTCGGATCGAGGGGCAACACCAGGCGGAGACGACGCTTCTGCGGGATGACGCTGCACATCACCTTCTTGCCGATCCGGTAACCCACGTACTGCGCCCGGTAGACGCGCTCGATGTCCTCCCCGAGGCCCGTGATGCGCTCGTGAAGCTGCCGGTACAGATCGACAATCACCTGAGGCTTATCTCCAAAATGGCGCTCGTACGTGTACGTCCGGCCGCGGCGGGGCTTCTCCGCCTTGGGCTCTGCCGGAACAGGCCGGGCGGTCTCGATCGTCGGAGCATCAGCTCGGAGGAACGAACGCCCCACCCGCTGCAATGACTCCTGGATCTTCGAGGGCGATAGTCGACGCTCGGCTTCCGGGAGCATGTCCCGCACTAGCCGAACGAAACGGGACGGCGGAGCTGTAAACAGCCTCTCAAGTGTGTCCCTGACCCGGGCATCGTCGAAGAGGCGCACGCCGAGCGCATCGAGATCGCCTCGCATGATGGATTCTCTCGACAGCAGCGACAGCCTCATCACGCTTAGGTCTTCGTCGTCTGCACTCGTCTCCGCGATGTCGACCTCGAAGAGAAGCTTCTGGCTCATGTCGACGGGCTCATTCGTCTTATAGACCTGGTATCGGAGTCCGTCGGTAAGGGCGCACCACGTCACGCCTTCGTTGTTGGCGTAGTTGATCGCCTGGGCAACCCACTTGCTGTCCGTCAGGTTCTTTCCCAGGGCCTTCGCCTCAACGAACAGGGTCGGCTTCCCCCCAATCATGAGCGCGTAATCGAGAAACGACCCGTCGTAGACCTTGTACTCGCGGGTTACGGACTCCAGATCCCGCGTGTCCCATCCAAGTGCATCGAGAACGGGCTCAATGAGCAGCACCCTCGTATTCGTCTCGTTCATCGACCCCGACTCGGCGCGATCAAGCACCTCTGCGATGGTCGTGTCGAGGCTGGACATACAAGAGAAGTGTATCGAGATGGACCCGAGCGGTCCGGGGCAACTCAGCAAGACAATCCGCGCTACTGCCGTTCAAAACCACAGCGTGTCGACCGTCGTTCACGGCACTCAACTATCCCAGAGGCTCATCCAACCGAGGATCAGCAACCAGCCACCTCCGGAGAGTTCCTCGCCTGCGGCGCCTGCAAATGGGACGGCGATGAGGAGTCCGAAAAGCGAAATGGCGGTCATGACTGCGGACAGCATCAAGAGTACGAAACCGAGGGCAGCACGATCAGGTTCTCTATGAGACGCCATGACCCGAAGGTACAGCCGCGAGGCCTGGGCCGTCCATAGGGGACCACCCCCAGCCTCGCGCACGTGGGCTCACCGCTGCGCCACCGAGGTGAGCCCACTCCGGGCCGATGCGGTCGCCCATTTCGACGCCACGAGTGATCACCGGTGACAGTTGTGAGGGTTGTGACGGTTCGGTCGAGGTAGTTCCCGAACCAGAACACGAAATCGACTTCTCCATCCCACTCACACATTCTCAAAACTTCACAACCGTCACAACCCTCACGCAGTCCGCCTCGATGTGAGTCAGATCTGGGGGATGCCGGGTGTCCCAGTGACGAGGAGCGGCTGGTCGTTGGCGAGGACACGCCCCTAGAACCGGCCCGGCGTGTTGGGCGCGGTTTCCGAGGCAAAACGGAGAACGCGAAGCCAACCACCGGGCCGGTCGACCAGTCAATCTACCCGAACCAGCGGGGTCCCCAGACGAGGGAACGCGAAAAGAAAGCCACTGAACGTCTATCAGTCGGACTGCCGTCCGCGTAGGTTCCGCTGCAGAGGCAAAACGGAGACTCGGATGCTTTGCATCCCGGGAGCGGACCCCACCATCGGCGGAGCAATGACGCTCGCCGTTCTGACAGTCCGCATCTCCCCCGACCGACAGGGGGTGACGTTGCGTCCTGAATGGCTGCGATGACGGCGGGATGAAACGCCCCCCACTTCCTTCTTCTCACGTTTGGAGAAGACCCATGAAGAAACGCGTACTCATACTCTTTGTAGTGATCTTTGCCTTGGTCGGGCTGGTGGTCGCCTTGCCGATGGCCTCAGCGACACCCGCGATCGTGATCAACGACTCAGGGTGTGGTCTGCTTGACGGCGATGGTGGCGTCGTGTCGGCCACCTCCGACCACACGGTGTTGACCAACAACGCGAGAGGCAACACGGTCTTGATCTGCAAGGTCAAAGGTGTGGCCAACAGCACAGGGAAGGCCGTGCATTATGACAATGCCAGCACCGACTTGGTCTGTGGCACTTTCGGAGGATTAACCACCCACTGGCACGAAACGGTGTCGGCGAGCGGAAACGCCACACTCGTTTGTCTTGTCCCCTAGTCGAGTTGCAGGCAACACCTACCGGTCGTCAGCCGGGATCCTGACGACCGGTACTGCCCTGGGGAATCGCGTGCCCATGGGTACCTCCGATTCTCCGATTTCCCACCGACTCTGCACACAAGTGAGGAGGTGACTATGCGAAGGATGCTTCTGGTTGTTGTCTTGTTGAGTTTCATAGCTGCTCCTGCCGTTCCGGCCTTTGCTGGTGACGGCGCACATGTTGATCGTGCCGAGGATTGCTTCTTCCCGGTACGTGACTATTGGGCTACTGGGTTACGGACTCAGAAGGTCAAGACCCCCGTTGACAGTGGCCAGTTCCACTGCCACGGGATGATCAATGATCTCTCCCAGGCACCTGACGAGGCCGTCCGGCTACAGGGCGGCGTCTGTTTCTTGCCCTTCTATTTCGGGGATAGACCCGGCGTAGGCAAAGCGGTGATTACGCCGAACGGGCACATCAATCTGACCTGCAAGTTCAGCCTGCCAACAGACTGAGGGAATGGAGAGAGGAATGAGAAGATTCGCACGAGTCGCTGTGCTCGCCTTCGTCATGGCGCTGCTCGTCGTGATGCTCGCACCGGCGTCGGCGATCACCGACGGCGAACTCGCCGGGGACGATCACCCTGAGGTTGTCCTGTTGCTGATGGACGTCGGAGGTCAACCAGCGTTCCGGTGTTCCGGCACGATGATCGCCCCGCAGATTCTGCTGACAGCAGGCCACTGCACAAACAACTTCCCTGGTGACCCGTACACGGGGATGAGGGTGTTCTACGAGTCTGACGTCGACGCTGACGCACCCACCTACCCCTTTGGTGGACCGGGGGACAGCGTCGAAGCTGACGATTGGGCGGCGCACCCCGACTACGAGACCGCCCCCTTCTTCGTCAACGACGTCGGGGTTGTCCATCTCGTAGCCCCGGTCCCCGGAGTGGCGGCCACAGACTTCGGCGTTCTGCCGGGGGTGGATTCACTCGACGTGATGAAGACCCGGAGGGGGAAGCAGAACACGACGTTCACGGCGGTCGGTTACGGACTGCAGAAGATCAACCCCGTGTTTATCGAGGCGGACCGGGTCAGGATGATTGCGAACCCACGCCTCATCCAGATCAACACGCCCGGTTTCACCGGGGACTTCTCGTTGCTGTTGTCAAACAACCACTCAACCGGTGGGACGTGCTTCGGTGACAGCGGCGGCCCCAACTTCCTCGGCGACAGCCAGGTCGTTGCGGGAGTGACGTCGTTCGGTCTCAACGGCAACTGTGCCGGGACCGGCGGCGTGTTCCGAATGGACCGGGGCAACGTGCTCGACTTCGTCAATGGCTTCATCG